>NZ_JBICSL010000006.1:0-300404 GCF_043197045.1 Micromonospora sp. NPDC049282 | reverse complement strand
CTCGTTCTGACCTTCGACAAGCCAGAACCTAGGCAGGACAACGGCGTGCGCCATCACCGACGCGCCCAACCACCCACAAACACGTCACAAGACCCATATTTATGACCGAGAGGTATAGCGCCCAGAAGTAGACCCTTCTCCTGACCGCCAAGCCGGTCACGATCCTTCCTGGTGTTCCGTCTCCCCGGCGGGCCGGATTCGACCGGCGTGGGGAACGGCTCGACGGGCGGTCGCGCGGCGACGGGGCGGTCGCGCGGCGACGGGCGGGAGGATGTGGCGATGCGGGTGCTGGTGACCGGTGCGACCGGACGGCTCGGGCGGGTGGCGGTGCCGCGGCTGCGGGACGAGGGATTCACCCTCCGGGCGGTGAGCCGCCGGCCCGGCGCCGGCGACGGCGTCGAGTGGATGGCCGCCGACCTGGCCACCGGGGCCGGACTGGCCGAGGCGGTCGCCGGGGTGGACGCGGTGCTGCACCTGGCCTCGTCGCCGAACCGGCGGACCCACGAGACAGACGTGCTCGGCACCCGCCGGCTGACCGTAGCCGCCGGTCACGCCGGGGTGCGGCACCTGGTGTACGTCTCGATCGTGGGTGTCGACCGGGTGCCGCTCGGCTACTACCGGCACAAACTCGCGGCCGAGCAGGTGGTGGCCGCCGGGGCGGTGCCCTGGAGCGTGCTGCGGGCGACCCAGTTCCCCGGTTTTCTGGCGGAGTTGCTGACCGGCGCGAGCCGGTTGGGTCCGGTGATCGGGGACCCGGCCGTGCTCGCCCAGCCGGTCGATCCCGGCGAGGTCGCCGACCGGCTCGCGGTGCTGCTGCTCGCCGGTCCGTCGCACCGGGTGGAGGACTTCGGCGGGCCCGAGGTGCTCCGCTTCGACGAGGCCACCCGGGCGTGGCTCGCAGCCCGACGGTCCCGCCGGCCGCTGCTGCCGGTCCGGATCCCGGGCCGGCTCGGCCGGGAGCTGCGCGCCGGCGCCCTGACCACCACCGCCACGCCGACCGGCGCCCGCACCTGGGCGGACCATCTCGCCGACACGTACGGGGGAACCGTTTGAAGATGAGATCCGGTCGGTTCCGGGTCGACCTAGCGTGACCTCATGCTGGTCTTCGTCACCACCGTGGTGCTCTACGTCTTCGGCTTCGTCTTCCTCTACGGCGTGATCCGGGTCGGCGTCCGGCACGGGATCCAGGACGCCGAGGCGAACCGCCCCGAGGCGCTGTCACGGCGCCAGCTCACCGAGGTGTGAGGCGGGGCCCCCTCTTAACGTATTCGGTAGCGGAAGGCGCCCCGCTTGACCGGGAGGCGAGCGGATTGCCGGCGCGGGTGCGAGGATCGGCCCGTGATGGGAACGTTGAAGACCGAGCCGGCCCGGGTGCGGCTGGACCTGTTGGCACCGCCGGTCGCCGCGGCGGTGGAGCGATGGCCGGACGAGGCTCCGGTCGACGTCGACGAGGTGCTGGTCGCCCCGATCGACGCCGAGCTGGCCGACACCGCCGCCTTCTGCGCGGCGTACGAGGTGGGGCTGGCGGAGTCGGCCAACTGCGTGGTGGTCGCCGGCAAGCGTGGCGGCGAGACCCGGTACGCCGCCTGCATCGTGCTCGCCACCACCCGGGCCGACGTGAACGGCGTGATCCGCAAGCTGCTGGACGTCCGCAAGGCGAGCTTCGCGCCGATGGCCGAGGCGGTGGAGCTGACCGGCATGGAATACGGCGGGATCACCCCGATCGGACTGCCCGAGGAGTGGCCGATCCTGGTCGACGCGCGGGTGATCGCCACGCCGCACGTGATCATCGGATCAGGCGTGCGGCACAGCAAGATCGCCCTGCCCGGGCCGGCGCTCGGCGCGCTGCCCGGAGCGAGGGTGGTGGAGGACCTGGCCAAGCCGGCCTAGGGCCTCACCTGCATCGATCTTGTTCCACGTGAAACATCACGCGGACGCCTCCCGCTGTGCCACCTCGCGCAGCGCGGCGAGCAGCGTCTCCGGCTCCTGGGCGCCGGTGACCGCGTACTTCCCGGCCAGCACGAAGGTCGGCACGCTGGATACGCCGAGCTGATGCGCGGCGCTCAGCTCGGCGGCCACCTCGCGGCGGCCGAGGTTGGACTCCAGAGAGCCGCGCGCCTCGGTCTCGTCCAGCCCGACCTCGGCGGCGAGCGCCACCAGCGCGTCGATCGACCCGACGTCGAGACCGTCGGAGAAGTGCGCCCGGTAGAGCCGCTCCACCATCTCGGCGCCGCGCCCCCGCTCGGCGGCGAACCGCACCAGCCGGTGCGCGTCGAACGTGTTCGCCGTCACCGCCCGGTCGAACCGCAGGTCGAGGCCCACCCCCGCAGCGATCCCGGAGACGTGGGCGGCCATCTGATCGGCCTTGTCCCGGCCGCCGAACTTGTCGCCCAGCGCGTCGAGCAGCGGCCTCGGCTCGGTCACCGGGGTCGGGTCGAGCTGGAAAGGTCGGTACCGGACGGTCACCTTGCCGTCGTACGACTCGATGGCCTGCTCCAGGCGGCGCTTGCCGATCCAGCACCAGGGGCAGGCGACGTCGGCGTAGATCTCGATCTCCATGACCATCGACAACCCGCAGGTCAGGCGATCTGTTCCCGGACCTGACGCTTGAGACGGGCCAGGATGGCCGTGCCGCCGCGTACCCGGAGCGGGCTGATCGCCTGGGCCAGGCCCATCCGCTGGTAGAGGTCGTCCGGCACGGCCAGCACCTCCTCGGCGCTCGCGCCGGCCAGCCCTTCGGCGAGGATGCCGGCGAACGCCCGGGTGGTCGGCGCCTCCGGCGGGCAGTCGAAGACCGTGCTCACCGTCTTGTCCGCGTTCACCTCGGCGCGCAGGAAGAACGCGGTCTGGCACTCGGGGACCTGCTCCAGCCCTTCCCGGTCGACTCCCTCCGGCAGGGGTGGGATCACGTCGGCGAACTCCAGCAGCATCTCCAGCACGACGTCGCGCGGGGCGGCGGCGAACTCGTCGACGATCTCGGCCAGCTTGGTCGGCATCTCGGGCATGCGTCGAGGCTATCCGCCGTGTCGTCACCACCCATCGCTGGTGGTGAGAAGGGGCCCCTTCTCTACCAGAGGCGTCAAGAAGGGGCCCCTCCTTTCACGAGCTCGGCGCGGCCTCGCTGATGTCGCTCAGCGCCGACTGGGGGTCCAGCTGCATGGCCAGGTCGCCCAGCGAGACGATGCCGACGAGCTTCCGCTCGTTGTCGCAGACCAGCACCCGCCGGATGTTGCGCTCGCGCATCAACGCGGCCGCCTCGCCCGCCGTGCAGTGCTGCTCGATCATGACGACCTCGCGGGTGATGATGGCCCCGATCGTGGTGGTGCCCGGGTCGGCGCGCTCGGCCACCGCCCGCACCACGATGTCGCGGTCGGTCAGCACGCCGGCGAGCGTGGCGCCGTCGGTCACCACCACGTCGCCGATGTCCGACTCCTTCATCACCCGGGCCGCCTCGTCCAACGGGGTCTCCGCGGGGAGATAGACCACCTGCTTGGTCATCACGTCACTGACGCGGTACATGAGAGCCTCCGAAACGCCTCGGTCGATCCTTCTGCGGTACCCGGTGGCGCACTCGCTACACCCCGTCGCGGCGCGTCGCGCCCACCTCGTCGAGCAGGCGCGCCACGACGTCCTCCACGGACAGTTCGGTCCGCTCGCCGGTGGCCCGGTCGCGCAGCTCGACGTACCCGTCGGCCAGCCGGCGGCCGACCACGACGGCGCGCGGGATGCCGATCAGCTCGACATCGGTGAACTTCACCCCGGCGGAGACGTGGGCGCGGTCGTCGACCAGCACGCGCAGGCCGGCGGCGGCGAGGCGCCCGCCGAGCTGAAGCGCCGCGTCGAGCTGCGGCCCCTTCCCGGCCGACACCAGGTGTACGTCGCACGGCGCGACCTCGGCCGGCCAGACCAGCCCCCGGTCGTCGTGGTGCTGCTCGGCCACGGCGGCCACCGCCCGGGACACCCCGATGCCGTAGCAGCCCATGGTCGGCCGGACCGGCTTGCCCTCGGGGCCGAGCACGTCGACCGCGAACGCGTCGGTGAACCGCCGGCCGAGCTGGAAGATGTGCCCCACCTCGATGCCCCGCCGCATGGTGAGTTCACCGTCGCCGCAGGCCGGGCAGGGGTCGCCGGGGCGCACCTCGGCCGCCTCGATGGTGCCGTCGGGGACGAAGTCGCGCCCGCACACCACGTCGGTGGCGTGCCGCCCCGGCTCGTTGGCCCCGGTCAGCCAGGTGGTGCCGGTGACGACCCTGGGGTCGACCAGGTAGCGGACGCCGTGCTTGGCCAGGATCTGCGGCCCGAGGTAGCCGCGGACCAGTTCCGGGTGCGCGGCCCAGTCGTCGAAGACGGTCACGGTGGCCGGGTGCAGCGTGGCCTCGACCCGCTTCAGGTCCACCTCGCGGTCACCGGGCAGGCCGACGACCAGCAGCTCGGCCCGTTCGGCGTCGGGCCGGCGAACGGTCAGCACCACGTTCTTCAACGTGTCGGCGGCGGTCCAGCCGGTGCGGCCGGCGAGCGCGCGGGCGTTCGCCAGGTCGACCAGGGAGGCGATGGTCGGCGTCTCCGGGGTGTCGTGCACCTCGATGGACGGGTGCGCGTCCGGGTCGCCGGCCGCGGGCGCCCGGGTCACCACCGCCTCGGTGTTGGCCGCGTAGTCGCAGCGGGTGCAGCCGGCGTAGGTGTCCTCGCCGGCCGGCGTGGCGGCCAGGAACTCCTCGGACGCCGAGCCGCCCATCGCGCCGGACATCGCGTGCACCACGGCGAAGTCCAGCCCGAGTCGGGTGAAGATCCGCTGGTACGCCTCGCGGTGCCGGTCGTAGGCGGCCTGGAGCCCGGCGGCGTCCAGGTCGAAGGAGTAGGCGTCCTTCATCAGGAACTCGCGCCCGCGCAGCACGCCGGCCCGGGGACGGGCCTCGTCCCGGAACTTCGTCTGGATCTGGAACAACGTCACCGGGAAGTCCCGGTACGAGGTGAACAGGTCCTTCACCAGTAGCGCGGCCATCTCCTCGTGGGTCGGCGCGAGCAGGTGCTCGGCGCCCTTGCGGTCGGCGAGGGTGAAGATGTCGTCGCCGTACTCGGTCCACCGCCCGCTGGTCCGGTAGGGCTCGGCCGGGAGCAGCGCCGGGAAGTGCACCTCCTGGTCGCCGATCGCCGCCATCTCGTCCCGGACGATCGCGGTGATCCGGTCGAGCACCAGCTTGCCCAGCGGCAGCCAGGTGTAGCCGCCCGGCGCGGCGCGGCGTACGTAGCCGGCGCGGAGCAGCAGCCGGTGGCTCGGCACCTCCGCGTCGGCCGGGTCCTCGCGCAGGGTCCGGAGCAGCAGGGTGGACACGCGTAGCAACATGGGCGCAGCGTACGGCGATCATCGGCGAGCGGGCGATCCCTTTCGGCCTTCACGGGGTATGAAGGTCGAATGGAACAGCGTCCCCGATTCTCGTTGACGTCCACCGTGCTCGACGCGCCGTCCGCGCAGGAACTCGCCGTCTTCTACGAGCGGCTGCTCGGCTGGCCGCGACGCGAGGACGAGCCGGACTGGGTCGTGCTGGCCCCGCCGGACAGCGGCGCCACGCTGGCGTTCCAGGACGAGCCGGCGTACGTGCGTCCGGTGTGGCCGGCCGGGCCGGACGATCCGCCGATGATGCTCCACCTCGACATCAAGGTCAACGACCTCGACGTGGCCTCGGCGTACGCGGTGTCGCTCGGGGCCACGGTGGCGGACTACCAGCCCCAGGACGACGTGCGGGTGCACCTCGACCCGGTCGGCCATCCGTTCTGCCTCTATCTCTGACCGATCAGCCGGACCTCGCAACGGAGACCGCCCATATTGGCCAGTCGGGCGTCACCGGTCACCAGGGGGCAGGCCGTCATCTCCGCCGCGGCGACGTACGCCGCGTCGTAGGTGGAGACGTTTGCTCGGAGCTGCCACATCCGCTCGATCAGCGTGGCGGTCGGGATCTCGTCGATGACCAGCCATTGCAGGGCATCGACCGCCTCCTGCGCGCGTGCGGCTCCCAGCTTCCGCCCCAGGGCCTTCCCCCTGATGACCGACATGACCTCGATCAGCAGGTGACCGGGTGATGCCCAGTGCGGGTCGGCGATCAGCTCGGACCGTGCGGCGTCACCCATCGGACCGTCGTCCACGAGGGCGTCGGCAAGGGCGGACGCGTCCACCACGATCATGCGGCGTCGCCCCGGCCTTCGCGCCGGCTCCGCTCGCTCCCGCGCTGGCTACGCTCGTCGGCCAGGTCGGCGGCGCTCTCCCCGGGCAGCGACCGGGTGCCGTCGGACCGTCCGCCGAAGCCGTCCAGGATCGCGCTGTTGCGCAGCCGTCGGGCCTGGGTCTCGACCAGTTCCAGCAGGTATGCCTGGAGCGACTGACCACGTGCCCTGGCCTCGGTGGCGAGCGCGTTCCGAACGTCTTCCGGCACGTCTCGGATCTGTAGAGCAACCATGCATTCATTATGCATGCACACGCGGTGAGTCGAGGGCCCTGGCAGTAGTCTGCCGAGGTCTGCCCGGCACCGGTGAGCTGTGGCGTCAGGTGGGCAGATCCGTCGAGCCGGTTCTCGCCAACGTCGCCAGCATGGTCGGGCCACTCACCGCCGCGCAGGAGTCGGCCGCCCGCGACGTGGTCCAGGCCCGCATCGACGCGGAAGGCGCCTTCCGGGTACGCAAGCACACGGTGCTGATCAGCGCGGTGCGCGACTCCCACTGACCCGCACGAAGGCGCGCCAGGCGTCGGGGGCGAAGGTGAGGACCGGCCCGGCGGGGTCCTTGCTGTCGCGCACCCCGACCAGGCCGACCAGGTTGTCCGCCACCTCGACGCAGTCGCCCTGGGTCCCGCTGCGGGTGGACTTCCGCCAGATCGCGTCGATCAGCTCCATGACGACATCACTTCCTTCATCAGATCGGCCGACTGCTGGCGCGGAAGGGCCTCACTGCGGACGCTCTCCCATCTGGACAGCAGGATAGCGACGCCCTCGTCATTGTCGACCACCACGCCGCCGAGCTGGTTCTCCAGATGACCGACCCACCCGCCGTCGGTGCCGCGGGCCAGGGCGAAGGGACCGACCAGTCCGACATGCATGGTGACCATGGTCGGCACGATGTGAATGTCGATGTGAGGGTGCTCGCTGCACTCGATGAGATGCGTGATCTGTTCGGTCATCAGCCCGTGGAATGCCTCGTCGGCCCGGCGTAGGACGGATTCCTCGATGACCGCGATGTACTTCGGATGGTCCGGGCTGGAAAGGATCGACTGTCGGTCCAACCGCACCCCGAGTCGCCGCTCGACGTCGTCGTCGCTGATGAGGTCATCCGTGCGGATCATCGCCCGTGCGTAGTTCTCGGTCTGGAGCAGCCCGGGCACCAGGGTCGGTTGGTAGGTGCGCAACTGCTGGGCCTGGCGTTCGGCCTCCAGCCAGGGGCGGAACCAGCTCGGTTGGCCGTCCCGCTCGGCGAGCTTGAGCAGCGACGTCAACAGCCCGCCGGTGCCCAGCACCTCGTCGGCCCGCTTCAGGAAGAACCGGTCCAACGGGCGCTGGCCCAGCTCCACCGCCGACACCTGCGAGTTGGAAAAGTGCACCAGCTTCCCGAACTCCTCCTGGCTCAGCTCGGCCTTGAGTCGCAACCGCCGCAGTTGCGCGCGGATCAGCTCGGCGGTCGGCTCGTTCTCCACCCGGTCTCCTCGGTCGCAAGCTGGCTTCTCGGCCCCTTCCCGGACCGACCCCGGCGACTTCCGAGCGTAGTGGCGATATCAGCAGAATGTCACGCATGAATCTTCCCGTGCCCCGACTCGGGCCGTACCCGGACCGGCCGCGCCCCTACCCGCCGGACCACCCGGCGCACCTGCCGATCCGGCCACTGTGGCTCTGCCGCGCCTGCGGCGCACCGTGGCCCTGCGCCCAGGCCCGCCTGCTGCTCAAGGCCGAGTACGGCGACCACCCGGTCGACCTGGCCGTCTATCTCTCCGGGCTCTACCACGAGGCCACCCACGACCTGTTCCGCCTCAACCCGCAGGACGGGCCGACGCCCCGTGACCTGTTCGACCGGTTCGTCGGCTGGGGCCCGTACCGACGCGGTGTCACCGGGCCGGGCTGACCGTCGCCCAGCGGCGGCGGCGGTCCGCGTCGATAGGATCCACCGCCATGGCAGCGCGTAGACAGGTCGTGTCCGGGGACTTCGACCTGACCATGGACGAGCTGCGCGTGGTGGCGCGTTACGTGGTCGAGGACGCCGAGAGCGTGCTGCCGGTCTTCGAGCAGGCCGTACCCGACGATCCGCGTCCCCGGGCGGCGATCGAGGCGGCGCGGACGTTCGCCGACGGCGCCGACCGGACGAAACTGCAGCGGGTCGCGTCGGTCGACGCGCACCGGGCGGCCCGGTCCGCGCCCTCGGAGGCCGCGCGCCTGGCCGCACGATCCGCCGGTGACGCAGCCGCCGCGGCGTACCTGCATCCGCTCGCCCAGGCCAGCCAGGTCGGTCACATCCTGCGGGCCGCCGCGAGCGCGGCGCGGATCGGCGAGTTGACGGCGGGCGATGACCCGGCGGTCGGTGACGCCCTGCTGGAGCGTTCGCGGCGGCGTGCCAATCCGGTGCTCGTCGACGTGCTCCGCCGCTACCCGCCGGTGACCGGTGGCGGCAGCCGGGTCGCGCGGCTGATGAGCACGCTCGACGATGCCCTGCGGCGGACTCCCCGCCGCAGGTGAGGAGGGGTGACTCGTGATCCTGCCGAAGGTTCGGGATCCCCGCTTCGTGACGATCCGTCGCGGCGGGACGCTCACCGACGACCACCACCGCCTGCTCGCGCTCTGGGCCGCCGACTGCGCGGAGCACGTCCTCGGCCTGTTCGAGGCGGTCCGGCCCGGCGACCCGCGTCCGCGCGAGGCGATCGCGCACATCCGGGCCTGGGTGCGGGGCGAGGTCACGATGATGGTGTCCCGCGCGGCCGGCGGTCACGCCATGGGCGCGGCCCGGGACCTGCGTGGGGCGGCGCGCCATGCCGCGTACGCCGCCGGCCAGGCCGGGGCCGTCGCCCACGTCGCCGCGCACGAACTCGGCGCGGCCGCGTACGCGATCAAGGCGGTACGGGCGGCGGCGCCGGACGGGCAGGGCGACGCGGCGGGCCGTGCGGAGTGCCGGTGGCAGCGCGAACAGCTCCCGCCGGCGATCCGCGACCTGGTCCTCGACGACCAGCGGTTGCGCAACGACATCTGCTGGTCGGTGTTCGACTGTTGAGCCGAGGAAAAGCCGACGCTCGGCGACGGCAACCATCGAGCGACGAGGTGACGTCTGGAGGGCATCAACTGACGCACCACTGACCCGAAGGATCGGCTCGTGTGGACCCTCTCCTGAGTGAGTTCGACTCGTTCGTGCGCACCCGCACACCGGCGCTCCTGCGCTCGGCCTATCTGCTCACCGGTGACCAGCACCTGGCCGAGGACCTCGTCCAGTCCGCCCTGGCCCGGACCCACCGTTCCTGGGGCCGGCTGCACGACAGCGGCAACGCGGAGGCGTACACCCGCAAGATCATGTACCACCTACAGGTCTCCTGGTGGCGACGTCGTCGGGTGGCCGAGTCGATGCCGGGCGACCTGCCCGAGTCACGCGGAGGCGACTCGGGGCCCGACCACGCCCAGCAGATCACGCTGCGGCTCACCCTCCGGGCCGCGCTGGCCCGGCTCTCCACCAAGCAGCGGGCCGTGCTGGTGCTGCGGTTCTTCGAGGACCGCACCGAGGTCGAGGCGGCGGAGATGCTCGGCGTAACCGTCGGCACGGTCAAGAGCCAGACCTCGAAGGCCCTGACCAAGCTGCGCACCGTCGCCCCGGAACTCGCCGACCTGTACGCCACGGAAGGATCCGCCCGATGAACCAGGACCGCCTGCGCCTCGACCTGGCCGACCTGGCCGACGAGGTCACCCCGGTCGACCTGCGGGACCGGGCCCTGCGTACCTCCCGCCGGCTCGGCATCCAGCGGGCCGTCGTCACCTCCGCCGCCGCGCTGCTGGTGCTGGCCGCCGCGACCGGGACCGCGCTCGCGATCCGGCCGGACGGCCAGGCGCCCGCGCCGGCCGTCCCGTCGGTGACCAGCACCCCGCCGCCGCCCCAGGTCACTCCGACGCCGACCGTGACGCCGTCCCGCACGCCGAGCGCCGGCCCGAGCACCACCACCGGTGGCGGCCCGGCCGGGGCCACGTTCGGGCGGCTCTTCTACGGCCCGTCGCCGACCGGCGACGACACCTCGACCGCCGGTCATCTCTGGTCCTTCCAGCCCGGCTCGCAGCCGACCCGGCTGGCGAAGCTTCCCCGTCTCGCCGCGATCCTCAACGCGGTCGTCTCGCCGGACGGCAGCCGCGTCGCCTGGGTCGACCCGGACGAGAACCTCTGGGTGGCCGACGTCGACGGCGGCAACCCGCGGAAACTCACGCCGGGCGGCCACCGTCAGGTGGAACAGGACTGCTGGACGCCGGTGTGGTCCCCGGACGCCCGCCGGCTCGCGATCTCGGTCCTCCTGCCGACGGCGCCGGCTCTCACATGGGAGAAGGGCGTCGTCGAACTGACCACGGGCAAGTACACCCCCATCAGCGAGATCCAGGGCTGCCACCCGGTGTGGTCGGCCGACGGCAAGGTCCTCGCCTACGCGGACGGGGAGGGCCGGGTGGCGGTGAACCGACCGGACGGCACCGCGGAGAAGCTGATTCCCGGCTTGGGCGTGCCGGGCGCCCGCTCGTCCTTCGACGTCGCGAGCATCTCGCCGGACGGGTCCCGGCTGGCGCTTCTGCTGCGGAAGCCGGACGAGCCGGCGGGTGACGTGGCGCGGGAACTCGACGCGAACGCCGTGATCGACACCCGCACCGGCCGGCAGGTCCAGTTGCCGCTCGGCGGCCGGCCGCTGCTCCAGGCCGCGTTCCGGGACGACGGCACGCTGGTGGCCCGGGTGGGCGCCGGTGACCACAACGTGCTGGTGCTGATCGGCGCCGACGGCCGCAAGATCAGCGAGAGTCGGGAGCCGGCGACGTTGAAGGGCCAGCAGATCCTTCAGGTCGTCGGCTGACGGTCGACCGCGGGGGGGGGGGGGGGGCGGGGGGGGGGGGCCCCCCCCCCCGCCCGCCCCCCCCCGGGGGCGGGGGGGGGGCGGCCGCGGGGGCGCGCCGCCCCCAACTCCCGGGTGGGGGGGGGGGGGGGGGCGGCGGCCGCCCCCCCCCGCCGCGCGGGGGGGGGGGGGCGGGGCCCGGGGGGGGGGGCCCCCGGGGGGGGGCCCCCCCCCCCGATCGTTCAGCGCAGCACGGTGATCGCGGCGTCCGCGCCGACGTGCTTCCACGGCACCAGTACCACGGTTCCGTCCCGTTCCAGCACCGTCGCGTCGCTGCCCTCGGTGCCGGCCGACCTCGGGCCCTCGGCCAGCGTCGACACCGTCCCGGTCGCCCGGTCGATCCGGACCAGCCGGGGAGCGAGGTCCCGATGGTCGCCGACCTCCCAGGCGAGCACACCCGTCTCGTCGAGGCGGATCAGCTCCACCTCGCTGTCGGTGTGCCCGGCCGAGACCCAGCGCCGCTTCCCGGTGGCCAGGTCGATCGCCACCACCTGGTTGGCCTGGCGCATCTTCCCCGGCACGTTCGCCGCCTCGGTGGGCAGGTAGAGCGTGTCGGCGTCGGCCAGGTAGGGCCGCACGGCGGGGCCCTCGACCGAGTTGGAACGGTTGACCGGCAGGTCGCTGAACCGCGTACCGTCGACGGGGTTGCCGAACGTGGCCCGCGGCCTGCCGGCGGCGTCCCGGGCGGCGAACGTCGAGTCGTTCAGACCGGGCAGGCTGACCAGCGGTTCGACGCTGAGCACGCCGGCGCTCGCGGTCGGCAGCCGCTGCTGCCAGCGCACCCTGCCGGTGGCCGGGTCCAGGCCGAGCAGCGTGCCCCGGTCGCCGTCGCAGCGCGCGGTGACCACGGCCAGCTCGCCCTCGGCCTGGGTGTCGGAGAGCCGGCAGTCCCGCCCCGGCAGCAGCCGGTCGGCGTCGCTCTGCCACAGCCGCCTGCCGTCGGCCAGCGAGTAGCCGAGGACGCGCTGGTCGGCGCGGACGACCACCTGACCGCCGGCCACCGACAGGTCCGGCGCGGCGAGCGTGTCGCGGCCCTCCCGCCGCTCGGCGGGAAACGCCACCTGCCAGGACCGGGCCCCGGTGGCGGCGTCGAAGCCGACAAGCGTGCCGCAGGAGTCGGCGGACCCGAGCGCCACCACGCCGCGCCCCTCGGTCAGCGCCCGGGCGGCGCCGCAGAGCGAACTGCCCTGGGGCGCGGGCACCCCCCACGCCTGCCCACCGTCGTCGAGCCGGTAGGCGATGATGCCGTCGGGCTGGGCCCGGACCACCGCGTCGCCGACCAGCCAGGCGCCGAACATGTCCTGCCCGTCGAACGTCTTCAGGCCGTTGCGCTGCCGCTCGGGGAAGTCGAGCACCCAGGCGGCGCGCAGTGCCCGCCCGTCCTCGTCGCCGCCGACCAGTCGCGACACGCCGTAGGCGGTGCCGGCGGCGATCGCCAGCACGGCCACCAGGCCACCGGCGGCGAGCAGCGCGAGGCGCCCGCGCCTCCTCGGCGCCGTCGGCGGCACGCCCGCCGGTCCGGGCCAGCCCGGCGGCGGGTACGCGGGCGGCTGCTGCTGGTGCTGGTACGTCATCCGTTCGTCTCCGATCCCGCTCAGCGCGCCCGCGTACGGACGTCGTCGGCCCAGCCGCCCTGGAACTCGTCGAGCGACACGCCCAGCACGTCCCGGGCGGCCCGGTCGGTCGGGGTGCCCGCGTAGACGGCGTCGACGAAACGGAACAGCTTCGGCTCGCCGTACTTCTCGGCGAGGTGGTTCATCGCCGTGTGCCCGAGCCAGTAGTGGAAGCTGATCAGATCCGGGTTGCCCCAGTCGCCGTTGTCCGGCAGCTTCCCGTTCCACCCGCGGAGCAACCGCCGGGCCGCCGCGGTGCGTCCGCTGTCGCCGAGCGGCCGGCCGTGGAAGGCCACGTATTCGGCGAAGCCCTCGACCACCCACTCGTCGAGCCTGTCGAACGCGTCCACCTCGGTCAGGCTCGTCCGTGGCGTCATCAGCGAGTGCGCCACCTCGTGCCGGAACACCATGCCGGCGTCGTTGCCGCCGCCGGGGCGGGTGAAGTATCGCTCGTCGGTGTCCACCACCACGCGGGTGCCGCCGATGGTGAACTTCCCGTCCCGGCGCTCGGCCGCCACCATGCCCAGCGAGAAACCCGCCTCGGTGGCCTCCGCGGTGCCGATCCGGTAGAGCGAGCCCACCTCGTCCTTGCCCTTGGCGAGCGCCACGACGAAACCGTTCGGCACCGGGCCGGGCAGCCCGCCGGCCCGCCACACGGCCAGGTCGTGGACGGCCGCGGCCTCGGCGGTCGGGGCGTACCGCTTCGCCAGCGCGGCCCGGGTGGAGTCGGCGATGAGCAGGGTGTGCGGCGTGCGCTCGACGTGGATCTCCCGCCACCTGTCCCACGGGCCGGGGTAGTAGACCGTCTTCGAGCTGCCGTTGGCGGCGGCCGGCGCGCCGGTGACCGCGGTGACCCGGATCGGCGCGTCCCGGCTCGGGCGGACGACCGTCCAGCGGTACCACTCGGTGACCGGGGCCAGGTCGAAGCCGTCGAACTGGTGCACGAAGGAGACGTCGAGCTGGAACGTGACGCCCTGGCCGAAGGCGTCGCTGGCCCGGCCCTGCTTCTCCACGGTCTCGTACCGGGCCACCGACAGCGGCAGCTTGGCGAGGTTGCGGAAGAGCTGCGTCTGCGAGGCGACCAGGTCCTTCCGGGCCGGGTCGAACGTGGCCAGCCAGCCGTCGAGGTCCTTGGCGGCCAGCGCCTTGCCGTGCCGGTCGAGCAGGGCGGTCAGCTCGGCGTCGGTGACGGTGACGCCGTTGGCCGCGGCCGCTGCCTTCCGCGCCGGGCCCTCCTCGTCGTCGCGCAGGCCGAGCCCGACGCCGACCAGCGTGCCGGCGCAGACCGCCAGCGCGAGCGCGCCGGCCGCGAGCCCGATCCAGAGCTTCCGGCTCGACCGCGGTGGCGGTGGCGGTGGCGGCGGGTACGCCGGCCACGGTTGCCCGGGTGCGGGAGGCGGGCCGGGTGGGTGCCCCTGCGTCATGTGGATCCTCGCTCGTGCGGTACGCGGGACCGGCCGGGCCGCGCGCCCGACCGGATGACGGCTGACATCATCCCCGGTCCGGCCGGTGGATTCTGCCCCGCCCGCACGTGCCGGGGGGTTTGTCCGCTCGGACGGCTGTCGGGAACCGGACGTCGAGACGTCCGCCACGTCCGGCCCCGGGGGGCGGGCGGGACCGGCCCGGACGGTGGAAGACTGAGCGACGCATTTCCGCGGGGGACGTCGGAGGGGAGACGCCGTGCGCTGGCGCAGCTTCGTGGCGGTGGGCGACAGCTTCACCGAGGGCATGGACGACGCGTATCCGGACGGCAGCTACCGGGGCTGGGCCGATCTGGTCGCCACCCGGCTCGCCGCCGAGGCGGGTCCCCACTTCGGCTACGCCAACCTCGCCATCCGGGGCCGGCTGTTCCCGAACGTCGTGGCCGAGCAGGTGCCGTCCGCGCTGGCCATGAAGCCCGACCTGATCACGTTCGCGGCCGGCGGCAACGACGTGCTGCGCCGCGCCTTCGACCCGGGCGTCTTCGTCCCGCGATTCGACAAGGTGGTCGAGCGGCTGCGGGCCGGCGGCAGCGACGTGGTGCTGTTCCGGTTCGCCGACGTGATGGCCCGGCTGCCCGGGCAGCGGCTGGTGGCCCCCCGGGTGACGCTGCTCAACCGGGTGGTCGGCGAGGTCGCCGAGCGGCACGGGGCGATCCTGGTCGACCTCTACTCCGACGAGGCCTACCTCAACCCGATGCTCTGGAGCACCGACCGGCTGCATCTGTCGGCGGCCGGGCACCGGCGGGTCGCCGCGCAGGTGCTCTCCGCGCTCGGCGTGGGCTGCGACGAGGAGTGGCTGATGGTGCCGCCGCACCCGGCGCCCACCCCGTGGCTCTCCGCCCGCGCCGCCGACCTGCGCTGGGCCGGCCGGCACCTGGCCCCGTGGGTCAAGCGCCGGCTGACCGGCCGCTCCTCCGGCGACTTCGTCACCGCCAAGCGGCCGGTCCTCGGTCCGGTCGACGGCTGACCGGTGCGCACCGTCCACACCGCCGACCTGCTGCGGTTCACGCTCGACGACGAGCCCCACGCCGGGCTGGCGGTCCTGGTCGGCGGCGACCGCGTGGAGGCGGTCGCGCCACTCGACGAGCTGACCGCCGCGTACCCGGGGGTGCGGGTGCGACGGTGGGCCGGCACGCTCGGGCCGGCGCCGGTGCACGACGGCCCGCTGCCCCCGGCGCCGACTCCGCGCGAGCGGGTGCACGCGCTGTTCCGGCTCGGCGCCGCCGCGGTGCTCGACGCACACGTCACCGACCCGGCGCTGCGCGCCGCCGCCGCGCGCAACGAGGTGGCGGTCCTGCCCGCCGCCCGGCCGGCGGCACTGGTGGTCGGCGGCCGGGCCGACCTCGCGGTGTTCGACCCGGACGGCTCCTGCCGGGCCACCGTGGTCGCCGGCCGGCTGGTGCACCGTCGCTCCTGACCGCCGCCGAGGCGATCAGGAGAGCTGGAGCCAGCTCCGGTCCACCCCCCGACCGATGCCGAGGAACCACGACCGGCCGTGTTGGACCACGACCGTGCCGTCCGGCAGGACCCCCACCGACGTGCCGTTGTCCGAGGTCCGCAACGGCCCGCGCAGCTCGGGCACCTCGACGTAGCGACCGTCGGTGACGAAGCCCAACCCGCCGTACGCGCTGGTGACCACCAGCAGGCCGGCCCCGGGCGCGGCGACCCCTTCGGTGTCGGAGGGCAGGCTCGGCCCGGCCTGCCAGCGGTCGCCGGCCAGCCGCCACACCCCGCTCGGCTGTTCCGTCCGGACCAGCCAGACGTCCCGCCCGTCAGGTGCGAGCGCGAGCTGCCGGGCACCCGGGACCGCCGGCACCTTCCGCCAGGTGGTGCCCTGATCGGCGCTGGTCACCACGGTCAGCCGTGCACCGTCCCCGACGGTCAACCAGAGCCGGCCGTCGGCGCCCTCGACAAGGGCGTTCTCGGTGTCCGACCGGAGTGTGACCGGCGGCTGGTGGAAGTGCAGGCCGCCAGTCACCCGCAGCACGCGTTGCCGGTCGCAGTTCGACCGGACTCCGTCCGGGGGGCAGCCGAGGTAGAGCCCGCTCGGGGTGGCGAAGACGCGCCGGACCGCCGTCGGGAGCGCCTCGTACGGGTGGCTGGCGAAGCTGTTCCCGGCGTCGGTCGTGACGAGGTAGCCCGCGCGGGTCGTCACGGTCAGCGTGTCCGCGTCCACGGGCAGGAGCTGCACCTGGCCGTCCGGCACCGAGGGCAGGCCGGACCGCTGCCAGGTCACGCCGCCGTCCACGGTCCGGGCGACGGTACGCCGGCAACCGCTCGCGGACTCGTCGGCGTCGGCGCAGGTGTCGAAGAGTGCCCAGCCGGCGCGGGCGGAGACGAAGCGCAGGTCGGCCAACTCACCGGGCACCCCGGGCAGGGTGACCGTCCGGACGGTGAGCCTGCCGGTCGGACTCGGCGAGACCGACGGCGTCGGCTGCGGCTCCGGCCGGTCGGCGCGGTGGGCGACCGCGAACGCCGAGGCCGGCCCGGCCAGCGCCACCGCCAGCAGGCCGGCCAGCAGGCCGCGCCGCCGGCGGCGGCCCCGGATCCGGCGTTGCGCGTCGGCCACGCCCGGCGGCCGGAAGGTGGTCGCCGCGGCCGTCTCGAATTCGACGAACAGGTCATCCACGTCAGGCACGGCGCAGCTCCGATCCGGTCTCGGTGAGGTGGCCGGCGAGCGCGGCCCGCCCCCGGGACAGCCGGGAGCGCACGGTGCCCTCCGGCGCGCCGACCTGCGCGGCGATCTCGGCGACGCTCAGGTGGGCCAGGTGGTGCAGCACGATCGCGCGGCGCTGGTCGGCGGGCAGGGTGGCCAGCGCCTCCAGCAACACCACCCGGTCCGGCTCCGGGCCGGGCGTGTGTTCCTCCCGCTGCCGAGCCAGGTGCCGCACGGCGGTACGCATCCGGCGCAGCCGGCTGGTGGCCAGGTTCCAGGCCACCCGGCGGACGAACGCGGACGGGTCGTCGTACGCGGCGATGCGGGACCAGCGTTCCAGCGCTCGGCAGAACGCCTCCTGGGTCAGGTCCTGCGCCTCGCCGTGGTCGCCCAGGTACGCGTAGAGCTGCACCGCGATGCGGTGGAAGTGCGCCCGGTAGAACTCGGTGAAGTCCACCGGTGCGGTCCCGTCCCGGTGCGGCCGGGCCTGTTGCCGTGGAGTCATCGCGGTCCTCTGCGGTCGGCGGCGTTCGCAACTGTCACGTGCGACCGGCCGGATCCGCTGCATCCGATTCCCGCCGCCGCGCACCGGCGACCCGGCGTACCTTAGGGATCATGCCTGTGCCGAGCGATCCGCATCCCCGCCTCCAGTCGTACGCCGACCCGCAGCGCCTGGTCACCACCGAGTGGTTGGCCGAGCACCTGGGCGACGCCGGGCTCGTGGTGGTCGAGTCCGACGAGGACGTGCTCCTCTACGACACCGGCCACCTTCCCGGCGCCGTCAAGGTCGACTGGCACACCGAGCTGAACGACCAGGTCACCCGCGACTACCTGGATGCCGCGAGCTTCGCCGAGCTGTGCGCGGCCAAGGGCATCGGCCGTGACGACACGGTCGTCTTCTACGGCGACAACTTCAACTGGTGGGCCGCGTACGCCCTCTGGGTCTTCTCCCTCTTCGGCCACGCCGACGTGCGGCTGCTCGACGGCGGCCGGCAGAAGTGGATCGCCGAAGGTCGGGAGCTGACCCGCGACAAGGTGACCCGGCCCCGTGCCGACTACCCGGTGCCGCAGCGCAACGACGCGCCGATCCGGGCCTACCGGGAGCAGGTGATGGCGCACGTGGCGGCCGGCCGGCCACTTGTCGACGTGCGTTCGCCCGGCGAGTACACCGGCGAGATGCTGCACATGCCGGACTACCCGCAGGAGGGCGCGCTGCGCGGCGGGCACATCCCGGGCGCGGTGAGCAAGCCGTGGAAGTCGGCCGCGAACGACGACGGCACGTTCAAGTCCGCCGACGAGCTGCGGGCCGTCTACGCCGACCAGCTCGGGCTGAGTCCGGCCGACGACGTGGTGGCCTACTGCCGGATCGGCGAGCGGTCCAGCCACACCTGGTTCGTGCTGCACCACCTGCTCGGCTTCCCGCAGGTGCGTAACTACGACGGCTCGTGGACCGAGTGGGGCAACCTGGTCCGGGCGCCTGTCGTCAAGGGCGACCAGCCCGGCGGCCTGACCCGCTGAGCGTCCCGGCCGGTCCCGCCGCGAGGTGCGGACCGGCCGGTCAGCCGGCGGGGAGCGCCACCTGGCCCGGCACGTCGCGGGCCACCCAGGCCACCTCGCCGGTCTCCGGCCGCCAGCGGGCCAGTCCGCCGAGGTCGTAGCGGAACAGCACCGCGCCGTCGGCCGACCAGCCGAGCACCTCGCAGCACGCCTTCGCCAGGCCGTCGCGGCCCAGGTCGAGCAGGCGGGTCACCGCGCCGGTGCGGGCGTCCAGCACCGCGACCCCCTCGCCACCGCCCATGGTGCCGGTGGTGGTCCAGCCGGCCTGGGCGATCCGGTCGCCGCGCTGCCAGCCCCGCCCGTAGACCTCGTTCAGCCGGTTGCCCGGGGGCAGTTCGCCGGTGGTCACCGGCCGTCGCTCCGGCGTCCCGCCGCCGGCGGGGAACCGGCGTACGGCCAGGCTCTCCTCGGTGCCGCCGAGGGCGAGCAGGTCGCCGGCGCGGGTCGGCTCGGGCACGACGAGCCCCCACGGGTCGACCGGCAGTTTCCGGGCCTTCCCGGTGCGCCGGTCCACCTCGTACGTGGTGTCGTTGTCGCCGACGAGCAGCCGGTCGCCGGCCCAGACGACGTGTTCCAGGTAGCCCGGAAGCGGGTAGCGGCGGACCGCGGGGTCGGTCAGGTCGACCACGACCACCTCACCGGTCTGCGCGAAGGCGGCGGTCCGGCCGTCCGGTGACAGGCTGCCCGCCTTGAGCGGGATCGCCTGGTTGCCGTCGGCGTCCCGGGTGGGCTTCAGCGTGACCACGTCGAGGTCCCGGACCACGCCGTCGTCGCCGAGGACCCGGATCACGCCGGCCTCGCCGGTGTCCCGGTTGATCGGCTGGAGCAGCGCCAGCGCCCGTCCGACCGGCCGGGCGGAGAGCGGCGCGGCCACCCGGTCACCGATCCGGTCGAGCGGGTCGTCGAACCGGTCGAGCGTGGCCGGGGGCCGCTGCACCGGTGGCGCGCTGGTGGCCGGGCTCACCGTGGGGTGCGCCGGGGTGACCGGGTGCGGGCCGGCGCGGTGCAGGAGCGCGGTCGTACCGCCGCCGATCAGGGCGACCGCCACGGCGGCGGCGCCCGCGGCCCGGCGGGCGCGGCGGACCCGCCGGGCCCGCTCCCAGCCGGCGGTGGCCGGTCGGGTCGGCCGGACGTCCTCCGCCGCCCGAGTCAGCAGCCGGGTCAGTTGGGGTTCGTTCACGGCTTCGCCTCCATCCCGGTGACCAGGCCGTCGTCGGTGTCGCCGAGGTGGGGTGCCACCTCGCGGAGCCGGCGCAGTGCCGCGTGGCACTGACTCTTGACGGTGCCCACGGTGACGCCGAGCGCCTCGGCGGTCGCCACCTCGGTCAGGTCCTCGAAGTAGCGCAGCACCAGGACCGCCCGCTGGCGCGGTGGCAGGCGGTCGAGGGCGGCCCGTACGGTCAGCCGCAGCGCCTCGTCGGCGTCCGCGCCCGCCCGGTCCGGCGGGTACGCGCTGAGCCGTTCCCGCCGCCGGCGTCGCCACCAGGAGACCGCGTCGCGGTAGAGGATGGCGCGCACGTACGCGGCCGGGTCGCCGTCGCGCACCGCGGGCCAGCGCAGCGCCAGCTTCAGCAGCGCGTCCTGGAGCAGGTCCTCGGCCTGGTGGCGGTTGCCGCAGACCAGATACGCGGCGCGCAGCAGCCGATGCTGGTGCGCCTCGACGAAGGCGAGGTAGTCCGACCGCCCGTGATCCGCGGCACGCCCCATCCGGCTTCTCCCTCCGTCACCCGGCAGACGCCTGGGACGGTGGAAAAGGTTGGGTGAGGTAGCGCTGGATCGTCGGGCCGACCCATTCGGCCAGTTCGTCCGGGTCGAGTTCGACCACGGGGGGCAGCCGGATCACGTACCGGGTGAGGGCGAGGCCGAGGATCTGGCTGGCGACCAGGCCGGCCCGGCGGGCGGCGGTCCCCGGGTCGGCCCCGGAACGGGCCACCGCCGTGGCGAGCTGCCCGGCGAAGATGCCGCGCATCTGTTCGGCCGCGCCGGGGTTGGTGCTGGCGGCCCGGAGCAGGGCGACGAGCGTGCCGTCGGCCTCCCAGCGGCGCAGGAAGTGCCGGGCCAGCGTCTCGCCGAGCCGCTCGGTCGGGATCTGGGCCAGGTCGGGCAGGTGCAGGTCGAACTCGGCCGCCGCCGCGAACAGCCCCTCCTTGCTGCCGTAGTAGCGCATGACCATGGACGGGTCGATCTGGGCGTCGGCGGCCACCGCCCGGATGGTGGCCCGGTCGTAGCCGTCGGCGGCGAAGCGTTCCCGGGCGGCGCGCAGGATGGCGGCCCGGGTGGCGTCGGAGCGGCGGGTGCGGGCGGGCGGTCCGGTCATGTCCACGACTGTAGGCCAACAAGCGTTGACATCGACGTTAGTGTCGAGTCAACAAGCGTTGGCAAACAGTTGTTGACCAAACGGAGGTGGAGCGATGCTGCCCGAACACACGGACGTCCTGGTGGTCGGGGCCGGGCCGACCGGCCTGGCCGTGGCCGTCACCCTGGCCCGGCACGGGGTGACCACCACCGTGGTCGACCGGCTGGCCGAGCCGCCGATCACCTCGCGCGCCGCGGTGGTGCACGCCGGCACGCTCGAGGTGCTCGACCGGATCGGGGTCGCCGAACCGCTCGCCGACCGAGGGCTGCACTCGGCCCGGTTCACCGTCCGCGACCGGGACCGGCTGCTGGTCACCGTCCCCTTCGACCGGTTGCCGTCCCGCTACCCGTACGCGCTGCTGATCTCGCAGGCCGAGACCGAGGCGGTGCTCGCCGACCGCCTCTCCGCGCTCGGCGGGCGGGTGCTGCGGCCGTACGAGCTGACCGACCTCGACCTCGACGGCGCCGGCGCCACCGCCCGGTTCGCCGACGGCGGCACGGTCCGGGCCCGCTGGGTGGTCGGCGCGGACGGGATGCACAGCCGGGTCCGCGAACTGGCCGGCATCGGCTTCGGTGGCGCGGCCGACCCGGGCGAGTCGTTCCTGCTGGCCGACGTGCGGGTGGACAGCGTGCTCCCGCGCGACCAGGTCAACCTGTTCCTGTCGGGCGGAGGCCCGCTGGTCTGGGCGCCGCTTCCCGACGGCACGGTCCGGCTGGTCGCCACCGTCACCGACGCGCCGCGCGAGCCGCAGGCACGGCACTTCCAGGCGCTCCTCGACGAGCGGGGCCCGGCCCGGCGGCCGGACCGGGTCACCGGCATGGCGTGGGCGTCCCGGTTCCGGATCCACCACCGCATCGCCAGCAGCTACCGGTCCGGTCCGGTGCTGCTCGCCGGCGACGCGGCGCACGTGCACAGTCCGGCCGGCGGGCAGGGAATGAACCTCGGGTTGCGGGACGCGGTCGCCCTCGGCGACGCGCTCGCCGCGGGCACCGAGGCCCTCGACCGGTACGCGACGGAGCGCCGCCCGCTGGCCGAGGAGGTGCTCGGCTTCGCCGCCGGCCTCACCCGGCTCGCCGCCGCCCCGCCGCCCCTGCGCCCCCTGCGGAACCTCCTGCTCCGCACGGCCTCCGTGTTGCCTCCGGCCCGGCGACGGCTGGCGGTCCGGCTGGCCGGTTTCGAGCCCGCTCCGACCTCGTGACCCTCGCCGGTCTTGCGGTTGCGGCCCCCGTCCGGTCCGCTTTCTGCCGTTCCGCCCGGGCCGGCAGCGCAAGATCGGCGAGGAGGGGTGCGGGTGGGCCGCGAACCGACGGGTAACCATGGCTCCCTCACCTGGAAGGTGAGGTCTAGGCTGGCCCGGTGGCGGTGGAACAGCAGGCGCGGGGTGCGGCGGGCACGGCCCGGCGCCGGTCCCGGCGGGACGAGATCCTGGAGATCGCGGTCGGCCTCTTCGCGGCGCGGGGCTATCACGGGGTGTCGATGGATGACATCGGCGCGGCCGCGGGCGTCACCGGGCCGGCGCTCTACCACCACTTCGCCGGCAAGGAGGCGATGCTGGCGGCCGCGCTGATCCCGGTCAGCGAGGGGCTGCTCGCCGGCGGCCGGGAGCGTGCCGCCGACCACCCGGACGACCCGCGTGGCTCACTGGAGTCGCTGATCGACTTCCACGTCGAGTTCGCGCTGGCCAATCCGGCGGTGATCGCGCTGCACCTGCACGAGCTGGACCGTCTCCCGGAGGAGCCGCGCCGCCGGATCCGCCGGCTTCAGCGGATGTACGTCGAGGAGTGGGTCGTCGTGCTGACCGCGTTGCACCCGGGCCTGCCGGACGGCGCCGCGCGGGTGCTCGCCCACGCGGCGTTCGGCCTGATGAACTCCACCCCGTTCCTCGGCGGCGAGGTGGACCGCCGGCGCCGGGCCGAGCTGCTGCGCGGCGCGACCCTGGCGGCCCTCCTGGCCCCCACCGACCCCACCTGACCCGCCCCGCGCGCCTTAACACATGTTAAGAAGGGGCCCCGGCTATACATCAGGCGTTAAGAAGGGGCCCTTCCTTGCCGAACATGTTTGATTCGCTGCTGGTGGCCAATCGTGGGGAGATCGCGCGGCGGGTGATCCGCACGGCCCGTCGGCTCGGGATCCGGGCGATCGCGGTGCACTCGGAGGCCGACGCCGACCTGCCGTTCGTGACCGAGGCCGACGAGGCGGTCTGCGTCGGCCCGGCCAACCCGGCGCAGAGCTACCGGAACGTCGAGGCGATCCTCGCCGCCGCCCGGAGCACCGGCGCCCAGGCGATCCACCCCGGCTACGGCTTCCTGTCGGAGAACGCCGACTTCGCCCGTACCGTCGAGCAGGCCGGCCTGATCTGGGTCGGGCCCGGCGCGGACGCGATCACCGCGATGGGTGACAAGATCAACGCCCGCAACCTGATGGCGGCGGCCGGCGTTCCGGTCGCGCCCGGCACCACCGAGCCGGCGGCCGATCTGGACGCGGCCGTCACGGCCGCCGCCGGGATCGGCTACCCGGTGATGGTCAAGGCCGCGGCGGGCGGCGGCGGCATGGGCATGGGCGTGGCCGCCGACGAGGCCGGGCTACGCACCGAGTACGACAAGGTCCGCGCGTTCGCGGAGCGCATGTTCGGTGACGGCTCGGTGCTGATCGAGCGCTACTTCCCCCGGGTACGCCACGTCGAGGTGCAGATCCTCGGGCTGGCCGACGGCCGGGTGGTGGCGCTCGGCGAGCGCGAGTGCTCGGTGCAGCGACGCAACCAGAAGCTGGTCGAGGAGTCACCCTCCCCGGCGGTCTCCCCGGAGCTGCGGTCGCGGTTCCTGGCGGCGGCGGTCCGCGCGGGTGAGGCGGTCGGCTACCGCAACGCGGGCACGGTGGAGTGCCTGTTGGTCCCGCGCCAGCGGGACCTCGGGGATGGCAGCCCGGCCGCCGAAGAATTCTTCTTCCTGGAGATGAACACGCGGCTGCAGGTCGAGCACCCGGTCACCGAGTACGTCTACGGCGTCGACCTGGTCGAGGAGCAACTGCGGGTGGCGGCCGGGCTGGCGCCGACGTTCGACCCGGACGCGCTCACCCCGCGTGGGCACGCGATCGAGCTGCGGGTCAACGCCGAGGACCCGAAGCGCTTCCTGCCCGGCCCGGGCGCGATCCGGACCTGGGTGGAGCCGACCGGCGAGGGCGTCCGGGTGGACTCCGGCTACGTCGAGGGCAACACGGTCACCCCGTTCTACGACAGCCTGCTGGCCAAGCTGATCGTCAGCGGCGCCACCCGGGAGGAGGCCGTGGAGCGCGCCCGGGCGGCGGTGGCGGCGTTCGAGATCGCCGGGCCGAAGAACAACCTGCCGTTCTTCGCCGAGCTGCTGGAGAACCCGGAGTTCCTCTCCGGCGACTACGACACCGGCATCGTCGGCCGGATGCGCTGACCCGACCGCTCGACCCAAGTGAGGTGAATCTGATGGCGGAACTGCCGAGCTCCGTGAGCATCCGTGAGGTCGGTCCGCGGGACGGGCTCCAGAACGAGGAGCCGATCCCGACCGACGCCAAGGTGCGGCTGCTCGACGCGCTGTCCCGGACCGGGGTGCGGCGCATCGAGGCCGTCTCCTTCGTCCACCCGAAGGCGATCCCGCAGATGGCCGACGCCGACGAGGTGTGGCAGCGGGCGGAGAAGGTGGCCGGGGTGCGCTACTCGGCCCTGGTGCCGAACACCCGGGGCGCGCAGCGGGCCCTGGCCGCCGGATTCACCGAGATCGAGGTGGTGGTGTCGGCAAGCGACACGCACAACCGGCGCAACGTCAACCGCTCGACCGAGGAGTCGCTGGACGACATCGCCGAGCTGATCGACCTGCTGCACGGCGCGGGCGCGACCGCCGAGGTGATCGTGGCGACCAGCTTCGGCTGCCCCTACGAGGGGGACGTCGACCCGCGGCGGGTCGCCGCGATCGTCGACCGGGTCGCCCGCGACGGCGCGGACCGGGTCGCGTTCGGCGACACCACCGGCATGGGTACGCCCCGGCGGGTCCGCGAGCTGGTGACCGCGGTCCGCGACCGCAACGCCCACCTGCCGGTGCTGCTGCACTTCCACAACACCCGGGGCACCGCCCTGGCCAACATGCTCACCGCGATGGAGTTGGGCGTCACCGAGTTCGACGCCAGCGTCGGTGGCCTCGGCGGCTGCCCGTACGCCCCGGGCGCCAGCGGCAACCTGGCCACCGAGGAGGCGGTGCACATGCTGCACGACATGGGGGTCGACACCGGCATCGACCTGGACGCCCTGATCGGGGCGGCGGAGCTGGCCGAGCGGCTGGTCGGCAAGAAGCTCCCCTCCGGCGTGCTGCGCGCCGGCCCCCGTACCCGCCTCACCCCGATGCCGGGCTGACCTCGCCGGTCCGCTCCCTCCGGGGTCGCCGGAGGGGGCGGGGGTGGGGTAGCCTAACGATCGTTCAGGTCGGTGGGGTGGCGAGGGAGTCGGCGTGACGCTCGACGGTGAGGCTCTGGAGCAGCTGCGAAAACGTGCCCGTGCCGGCGGTGCGGACAAATACCACGCGGCCAACGCGGCCAAGGGCAAACTCTTCGCCCGCGAGCGGGTGGCGCACCTGGTCGACGAGGGCTCCTTCGTCGAGGACGGGCTCTACGCCAACGCCATGGCCGACGGTCTGCCCGCCGACGGGGTGGTGACCGGCACCGCGACCATCGACGGCCGGCCGGTCTGCCTGATGGCGAACGACTCCACGGTGAAGGCCGGGAGCTGGGGCGCCCGCACCGTCGAGAAGATCATCCGGATCATCGAGCGGGCCTACTCGACCCGCGTCCCGATGGTCTATCTGGTCGACTCCGCCGGCGCCCGGATCACCGACCAGGTCGACCTCTTCCCCGGCCGGCGTGGCGCCGGGAAGATCTTCTGGAACCAGGTCCGGGCCTCCGGCGCGATTCCGCAGGTCTGCGCGCTCTTCGGGCCGAGCGCGGCCGGCGGGGCGTACATTCCGGCGTTCTGCGACGTGGTGGCCATGGTGGACGGCAACGCCAGCATGTATCTCGGCTCCGACCGGATGGTCGAGATGGTCACCGGCGAGAAGACCACGCTGGAGGCGATGGGCGGGGCCAAGGTGCACTGCACCGAGTCCGGCGTGGGCCACTTCCTCTGCAAGACCGAGACCGACGCGCTCGACGTGGTGCGGACCTACCTGTCCTACCTGCCGGCCAACTGGACCGAGACGCCGCCGGCCGCCGAGGCGCGGCCCGCGCCGGAGAAGGCCGACCTGGCCGCGCTGGTCCCGGCCAGCGAGCGGCAGGCGTTCGACATGCGCCGGTACGTCAAGGGCCTGGTCGACGAGGGCAGCTTCTTCGAGATCCAGGCGCTCTGGGCCAAGGAGCTGACCATCGGCTTCGGCCGGCTGAACGGCGAGGTCGTCGGCGTGGTCGGCAACAACTCGATGTTCAAGGGCGGTGTGCTCTTCGTCGACTCGGCCGACAAGGCGACCCGCTTCGTGCAGCTCTGCGACGCGTTCAACGTGCCGTTGCTGTTCCTCAGCGACGTGCCGGGCTTCATGGTCGGCAGCGCGGTGGAGAAGCAGGGCATCATCCGGCACGGCGCGAAGATGATCACGGCGATCTCCGAGGCGACCGTGCCGAAGATCTGCGTGGTGGTCCGCAAGGCGTACGGCGCGGGTCTCTACGCGATGGCCGGCCCCGGCTTCGAGCCCGACGCCACCATCGCGCTGCCCACCGCGAAGATCGCGGTGATGGGCGCCGAGGCCGCGGTCAACGCCGTCTACGCCAACAAGATCGCCGCGATCGAGGACGAGACCGAGCGCGCCGCGTTCGTCGCCGCGAAGCGCGAGGAGTACGAGCGCGACATCGACGTGGTCCGGCTCGCCAGCGAGCTGGTGGTGGACGCGATCGTCGAGCCGCACGAGCTGCGCGCCGAGCTGGTGCGCCGGTTCGCCGCCGCCCGCACCAAGAACCGCGAGTTCTCCCACCGTCGCCACGGCGTCACCCCCGTCTGACCGGTAAGGAAGGGCCCCCGCTCAACGCCTGGTGCATAGGAAGGGGCCCCTCCTGACGCTTCAGCCGCTCCCGGCGTCACGAGCGCCCGGCGGCCCGTCCCTTCCAGGAGGATCGACATGGACTTCCGGCTCGACGAGGAGCAGCAGGCGCTGCGGGAGAGCGTTCGGGACTTCGCCCGTGAGGTGGTCGCCCCGGTGATCGGCGAGCACTACGAGAAGCACACCTTCCCTTACGAGATCATCCGGCAGATGGGCAAGATGGGCCTGTTCGGCCTGCCCTTCGCCGAGGAGCACGGCGGCATGGGCGGCAACTACTTCGCGCTCTGCCTGGCCCTGGAGGAGCTGGCCCGGGTCGACTCCAGCGTGGCCATCACGCTGGAGGCGGCGGTCTCGCTCGGCGCGATGCCGATTTACCGCTTCGGCACCGAGGAGCAGAAGGCGCAGTGGTTGCCGAAACTGCTCAGCGGTGAGGCGCTGGCCGGCTTCGGGCTGACCGAGCCGGGCACCGGCTCGGACGCGGCCGGCACCCGGACGCGTGCGGTCCTGGACGGCGACGAGTGGGTGATCAACGGTTCGAAGGCGTTCATCACCAACTCCGGCACCGACATCACCGCGCTGGTCACCGTCACCGCGGTCACCGGCACCAGGCCGGACGGCAGCAAGGAGCTGTCCACCATCATCGTGCCGTCCGGCACGCCCGGCTTCACGGTCGCGCCGGGCTACTCGAAGGTCGGCTGGACCGCCTCGGACACCCACGAGCTGACCTTCGACGACTGCCGGGTGCCGGCGGCCAACCTGCTCGGCGAGCGCGGCCGGGGCTTCGCCCAGTTCCTGCGCATCCTGGACGAAGGCCGGATCGCCATCGCGGCGCTGGCCGTCGGCCTGGCCCAGGGCTGCGTCGACGAGTCGATCAAGTACGCGAAGGAGCGCCAGGCGTTCGGCCAGCCGATCGGCAACTACCAGGCGATCCAGTTCAAGATCGCCGACATGGAGCTGAAGGCGCACACCGCCCGGCTGGCCTACTACGACGCGGCCGCCCGGATGCTGGCCGGCGAGCCGTTCAAGCGGCAGGCGGCGATCGCCAAGTTGCACGCCAGCACCGTCGCGGTGGACAACGCCCGGGAGGCGACCCAGATCCACGGCGGGTACGGCTTCATGAACGAGTACCCGGTCGCCCGCTTCTGGCGCGACTCCAAGATCCTGGAGATCGGCGAGGGCACCAGCGAGGTGCAGCGCATGATCATCGCGCGCGACCTCGGTATGTGAACGACACCCGCCTCGACCGTCTGTCGGATATCGGCGTCGTACGGTCGGGTGGTTGACGATCGGCTGTGGAGCGTCGGATCCCCTCCGTACTCTACGTGCCCATGACTCCCGATCATGATCGTTCGCGGAGCCCGGGTGACCGGACGCCGCTGTCCGATCTGTTGCGCGGGCACCGGCTCGTCGCCGGCCTGACCCAGGCCGAGCTGGCCGACCGGGCGGGCGTGGGCGTGCGGACCGTCCGCGATCTGGAGCGGGGCCGCGCGACCCGGCCCCAACGCACCACGGTCGACCTGCTCGCCGACGCGCTGGACCTGACCGGCGCCTCGCGGCGGGAGTTCGTCGCCACCGCCCGGCCCACGCCGGCCGCCGCGCCGGTCGAGGCCGCACCCGATCCGGGTACGCCGATCGCGCTGCCCCAGCCCGTACCGCTGCTCGGCCGGGAGGGCGACGCGGCCGAGGTGTCCGCCCTGCTCGACGCGCATCCGGTGGTGAGCCTGGTCGGGCTGGCCGGGGTCGGCAAGACCGCGCTCGCGCTCACCGTCGCCCACGCGGTCGCGGCCCGGCACCCGGCCGGCGTGGCCGGGGTGCTGATCGGCGAGGGCTCGGACGCCGCCGACGTGCTCGCCGCCTCGACGTCGGTGTTCGGCGTGAGCCGCCTCGCGGACCTCTCCTGCCGGCTCGCCGGCCGGCCGGCGTTGCTGCTGGTCGACGCCGTCGACCGGGCGCCCGGGCCGGTGGCCGAGGCGCTGCGGTCCCTGACCGACGCCGTGCCGAGCCTGCGGGTGCTGGTGACCGGCCGCCGGCCGGTCGGGCTTTCCGGCGAGCTGGTCCGGCCGGTGGCGCCGCTCGACGTGCCGCCGGCCGGCGTGGAGCCGGCCGACCGGGCCGAGCTGGACCACTGGCCCGCCGCGGCGCTCTTCGCCGCCCGGTTCACCCAGGCCCGGCACGCGCCGCCCACCCGGGCCGAGCTGCCGGCGCTCGCCGCGCTGGTCCGCCGCCTCGGCGGGCTGCCCCTGGCCATCGAGCTGATGGCCGCGCGGGGCCGCATCCTCGACGTCACCGAGTTGCTGGACCGGTACGGCGATCGCGTCCTCGACCTGGCCGGCGTACGTCCCGGCTGGGAGCCCGCCGGTCCGGTCGCCGGCTCGGTGACGTTGCGGGAGGCGGTGGCGACCAGCTACCACCTGCTCGCCCCCGCCGAGCGTGCCGCGCTGCGCCGGCTCTCCGCGTTCCGCAACCGCTGGTCGGTCGAGCTGGCCGAGGAACTGCTCGCCGACGGCGGCCACCGGTGGGACGCGGTCCCGCTGCTGGACCGGCTGCGGGAGCTGGGCCTGCTCAGCGTCCGGGGCGCCGGCCCGTTCCGGTTCCGGCTGCTGGACGCGGTTCGCGACTTCGCGGCCGAGCAGGCCGATCTGGAGCTCGAAACGGCGGGTATCCGGCTGCGACATGCCTCGGTGATCGCCGGGCTGGTCCGGCGCACCGCGCCCGGCCTGGTCGGTGCGGAGCTGCCGGGCACGGTGCACCTGCTCGACGAGGCGACCGGGGACATCAGCGCCGCGCTGGCGTACGCCGCCGAGGACGCGCCGGCGATCGCGCTGCTGCTGGCTGCCGCGCTGCCCCGGTGGTGGCGGCTGCGGGGGCGGGACGTCTCGGGTCGCCGGTGGCTGGGCCGGCTGCTGGCCGACCCGCGTACCGCCGGCGCGCCGCCGGTGCTGCGGGCCTGGGCGCTGCTCGGCTCGGTCCGGCTGGCCGCCGAGCACGGGGCGGGGCCGGAGGAATTGCCGGCGGCGCGGGCCGCGCTGGCCGTCTTCGCCGCGGCCGGCGACGTGACCGGGGAGTTGTCCGCCCGGTCGGTGCTCTGCGCGGTGCTGCGCGGGCTCGGCGCGCACGCCGAGGCCCGGGAGCAGGCCGACGCGGCGCTGGCGCTGGCCACCCGGCACGGCCGGGTACGCGAGATGGCGGTCGCCCAGCACCACCTGACCTGGCACGACGTACGCGTGGGGGAGCTGGCCGGTGGCCGGCGGCGGCTGGCCACGGTCGACCGGTTGGCCGCGCAGTGCGGCGATCAGCGGCTCCGGCTGCTGGCGCGGGCCGACCTGGCCGAGCTGACCCGGCTGGAGGGCCGTTACGCCGAGGCGGCCGAGCAGGGGCGGCGGGCGGCGGCCGCGCTCGTCGAGTTGGGTGATCCGGGTCGGCGCCGCCGGACGATCGGCAGCGTCGGGCTGGCGCTCGCGCTCCAGGGGCGGGACGACGAGGCGCTGGCGGTGGTGGCCGAGCTGTGGCCGTCGGGCCCGGTGCCCGGCCCGCGCCGGCCGCCGGCGGCTGAGCGGTGGGATCCGCCCGGTGCGGGCCGGGACGCCGAGGACGCGCTCCGTGGGCTGATCGAGGGCCAGGTGGCGTTGAACCGGGGAGATCGGGAGTTGGCGGCGGAGTGGTTCGCCGCGGCGGCCGAGGTCGCAGGCGGCGCGGACCGGCGGGACCTGGTCGAGGCGCTGGTGGGGCTGGCTGCCAGCACCGGGGAGACCGCCGTGCTGGATCGGCTGGAGCGGGCGCGGCAGGTCACCGGCGTCAGCCTGCTGCCCCGGGAGGAGGAACTGCTCTACTCGCTGGTGGCGCAGCGGGATCGCGCACGGCCGGCCTGAGCGGAGCCGACGGGGCGAAGGAGGGCGCGGGGGTGGCGCGAGCGAAGTAGCCCCCTGGTGCTGCCCCTCGCTCCACGCTCGCGCCAGCACCCCCCGGTGCCCCCCGCATTCGGCAGCCTATCCAGGCGCGCCGAGCGTCTTATCCGGTTTTGTCGTCTTTTGTCCCTAGGTGGGGACGGTTCTGCCGGTCGTTCTGCCGGTGACTCGCGAGTAGGCGACCGGCTCAGCAGGCGGCGCTGCCGGCCGGTTCCGTGCTGCCGGCGGTGGCGCCCGGGTGGACCGCGTCCCGAACGCGGCGCAGCCCGTCCAGGAGCCCGGCCAGCTCGGCCGGGCCGAGCTGGCCGGTGAACCACTGCTCGATGATCTTCAGGTGGCCGGGGAGGATCTCGTCCAGCCGACCCAGGCCCGAGGCGGTGACCACCGCGAAGGAGCTGCGCCGGTCCGACGGGCAGGCCCGGCGGCGGATCAGGCCGTCGCGCTCCATCCGGTCGACCACCCGGGTGACGCCGCTGGTGGAGAGCGAGGTCTGCGCCGCGAGGTCGGTCATCCGCAGTTGGTTGTTGGGTGAGCGGGCGAGCCGGGTGAGCACCTCGAACTCGACCGGGGAGAGCCCGTGCTCCTCGAACTGGGCGGCGAACCGGGCGGAGAGCCCGGCGTGCGCCTCGTAGAGGAGGCCGACGGCGGTGATCCGGGGGTCGTCGAACACGTTCTGATCCACGCCACCATCCTAGCAGCACTTGACACGGGGAATATTGTTGTAGTTATAGTTGCTCAGTCAGCCGTTGGGCTACTAAACAATCTTCTCCGAAGGAGAGCATCATGACCAGCAGCACCGAGGCGACTACCCGCGACTGGGAGGGCCTCACCATCCCGGCCCCCGGCACCTACCTCCTGGACGCCGCGCACAAGCGGGTCGGTTTCGTCGCGCGGCACATGATGGTCAGCAAGGTACGGGGTGAGTTCGCCGACGCCACCGCCACCATCACCGTCACCGACGACCCGCTGCAGTCCGCGGTCACCGCCAGCATCCAGGCCGCCAGCATCAACACCGCGCAGGCGGACCGGGACGCGCACCTGCGCAGCCCGGAGTTCCTCGACGCCGAGCAGTTCCCGACGCTGGAGTTCCGCAGCACCGGCGTGAAGTCCCGCGAGGGCAACGAGTTCGTGCTCGCCGGCGAGCTGACCGTCAAGGGCGTGACCCGTCCGGTGGACCTCGAGGTCGAGTTCGAGGGTGTCGGCCGCAGCCCGTTCGGGCAGGACATCTTCGGTTTCTCCGCGCACACCGAGATCGACCGGGAGGACTTCGGCCTGACCTGGAACGTCGCCCTGGAGACCGGTGGCGTCCTGGTCGGCCGCAAGGTCAAGATCGAGATCGAGGGCGAGGCCATCCGCCAGGGCTGAGCCGTCGCCAGGCCCACGGGCCCGCACCGTCGAACCCGACGGCGCGGGCCCGCCCTCGTATCCGGGGCCGTGCGGATTGTCACGTGATGTTCGCTGGTTACACGCGCTGCGCGAGGTGGCGGCGGGGTACAGGTGCAAACCTGCACCCGACCCCTGCTTCACCAGGGCCGGACGCACTTACGCAGATCACGTGGATGGTTCACAATGCGTTGCGGAACGCCAACGGTTCCGCCGCGCCGGCGCCGGGAGGACACATGGGCAGGGACGTCGAGCAGGGCGCCTTCTCCCGCGAGGATCGGGTCCGCTACCGGCAGAAGGTGCGTCGGTGCCTGGACGTCTTCGCGCTGATGCTGGACGACTTCGGCTTCGACGCCGACCGGCCGATGACCGGCCTGGAGATCGAGCTGAACCTGGTCGACACCGCCGCCGAGCCGGCCATGCGCAACGACCAGATCCTGGCCGACATCGCCGACCCGCTCTTCCAGACCGAGCTGGGCCAGTTCAACCTCGAACTGAACGCGTCGCCCCGGCTGATCGAGGGCACCGGGTTCACCGACTACGAGCAGGATCTGCGCAGCAGCCTCAGCCGCGCCGACGAGCGGGCCGCCAAGTCCGACGCCACCATCGTCATGGTCGGCATCCTGCCCACCCTCACCGAGCGTCACCTGGTCGCCGACAACCTCTCCACGGACGAGCGCTACCGGGTGCTCAACGACCAGATAGTCGGCGCCCGGGGCGAGGACATCGAACTGGACATCAACGGCGTCGAGCGGCTCCGTACGCACACCGACTCGATCGCGCCGGAGGCCGCCTGCACCAGCCTCCAGTTCCACCTCCAGGTCGCGCCGGACAGCTTCGCGGACCACTGGAACGCCTCCCAGGCGATCGCCGGCGTCCAGGTCGCCATCGGCGCCAACTCGCCGTTCCTCTATGGCCGTCAGCTCTGGGCGGAGACCCGGATCGCCCTGTTCCAGCAGGCCACCGACACCCGGCCGGACGAGTTGAAGGCCCAGGGCGTACGCCCGAGGGTCTGGTTCGGCGAGCGCTGGATCACCTCGATCTTCGACCTGTTCGAGGAGAACGTCCGCTACTTCCCGCCGCTGCTGCCGATCTGCGAGGAGGAGGACCCGGTCGAGGTGCTGCACGCCGGCGGCGTGCCCCAGCTCGGCGAGCTGCGGCTGCACAACGGGACCGTCTACCGCTGGAACCGCCCGGTCTACGACATCATGAACGACCGCCCGCACCTGCGGGTGGAGAACCGCGTGCTGCCCGCCGGCCCGACCGTGGTGGACATGCTCGCCAACGCCGCGCTCTACTTCGGCCTCGCCCGCGGCCTCGCCGAGGCGGAACGCCCCATCTGGAGCCAGCTCACGTTCAGCTCGGCCGAGGAGAACTTCCACGCCGCGGCCCGGCGCGGCATCGACGCGGTGCTGCACTGGCCGCGGCTCGGCGACGTGCCGGTCACCAGACTCGTCCTCGACACGCTGCTGCCGGTCGCCGCGCAGGGGCTGGACGGGTTCGGCGTCGCCCCGGCCGAGCGTGACCGCCTTCTCGGCGTGATCGAGGGACGCTGCCGTACCGCCCGCAACGGCGCGGTCTGGCAGACCGAGACGGTGTGGGCGGCCGAGCGGCACCGTGGCATGGACCGGAAGGCCGCGCTGCACCACATGGTTCAGCGCTACGCCGAACTGCAGCGCACCAACGAGCCCGTCCACACCTGGCCGGTCGACTGAGGTGTAAGGCGGGGCCCCCGCTCAACGCCTTCGGTACAGGAGGGGGCCCCGCTCAACGCGCCGGCGGGATCAGCGAGTACGGCGGCGGGCCTTCGGTTCGGTGGCGGGCGACGGCGGCACGACCGTGGCGTCCCCGGCCTCCGGTCCGTCGACACCGGGCCGGTCCGCGGCGGCGACCTGCGGAGCGTCCTCGGGCTGCCGCTGCTGGGGCACGGCTCTGCTCCGACGGGCGGCGGTCGTCCGCGCGGCGCCACCCGCCGGCGCGGCCTGCTCCTGCCCCGGCGTCGCGTCGCGACCTGAGCCGGTCACCGTCTCGCCTGCCGAGCCCGGCGTCGCCTCCGGGCCACGGTCGGCCGCACGTGCCGGTCCGCCGGGCGGACCCGACACCTCCGTCGGCGTCCGGCCAGCGTCCGGTCGGGTACCGGCGGAAGCCGCGGCATCGGCCGTCCCGGTTCCGTCAGGCGTCCCGGTCCCGCCGGACCCGCCGGGCTCGCCGCCCGGCCGCTTCCCGAGGACGGGTGCCGTGTCGGACCCGGCGTGACGGCGGAAGAACCGCCCCGCCGGCTTCGTCGCGGCCCCGACCGGCTCCGGCTGCCCGCCGGCCACCGCCTCTTCGCCGGCCACCGCCTCTTCGTCGGCCGGCTCCGGCGCCCCGGCGAGCTGGCCGGGCCCGGTCGGCGCAGCGCGGTCCGCGGCCCGCCGGTCGGTCCGCTGGGCCAGCGCGGCCATCAGGACCGAGCCGCCCACGCCGGCGATCACCGCGTACGGGGCGATCAGGTGGGCCGACAGCTGCTCGGCGGCGATCCCGGCCAGCCGCGGTACGGCCAGCAGATAGGCCAGTGCGACCAGCAGCGGACCGGCCGCACCGGAGGCGGTCGCGCCGACACGTGCCTGAGGCGACCGAACCGCACGCCGGGCGGCCAGCACTCCGATCAGCAGGGCGGCGCACAGGGAGAGCAGCGCACCCGGCCAGTAGAAGTAGTCACGGATCCAGAACCGGGCGCTGTCCGCGCTGATCTGCCAGATGCCGAGCTGGGCGGTGGTCAGGCCGCGGCCGGAGAGCACCCCGTCCACCACCGACACGACGGCGAGCAGCCAGAGCCAGCCGGTGGTGGCGATCAGGTTGGTGGCGGCGGCGCGGGTGTGCAGTGCCCAGGTCGCCAGCAGCACGCCGAGCACCAGCCCCGCGGCCGCGTACGCGGCGGCGACGGTCTGCGGCGCGGTGGTGTCCGGCACCCGGGCCGCCCGGGCCGGCACCGCCACCAGCAGCACGGTGACCAGTGCGCCGACACCGGCGGCCAGCGCGAGCCCGAGCCGGGGCAGCGCGCCGACCGGTTCGTCGCCGCCGCGCAGGCGCTGGGCGCACACGGCGCCGACGATGACCGAGGTCGCGGCGATCCAGGTGGCCCAGGCGAGGCTCGCCACCCAGGCCGACTCGACCCGCACGGCGCCGGTGGGCGCCCAGTTGATGATGCCGAGCCCGTAGCCGAAGCCGAGCTGCGCGGCGCCCGCGCCGGCAGCCACGCCGAGCGCGGCGGCGGTCGACCCTCCCCAGCCCCGTCTGGCCATGCGGGGCAGCGTAGCGTCCCGAGGTCGGCCCGGCGAGTCGTGGGAGCGACCGGCCGGGCGTGAGTGGCTTGGCGGCACCGGCTACGGTCGCCGATGACTGAGGCGGTGGACGCGATGACGGACGATCGGCAGCCGGTACGCGACGAGACCGGTCCGGGTCGGACCCGGCTGCTGGTCGGCGGCGGCCTGGCGGCGGTGCTGTTGGCGGTGATCGGCGCCGGCGCGGGTTGGGTGCTGGCCGGTGAGCCGGACCGGCCCACCGCCTCGTCCGGGGCCGCGCCACCGCCGGCCGCGCCGTCGTCCCGTCCCGCCGAGGTCACGCCCACCGAGGACCGGCCCGGCGAGGACCGCCCGACCGGTACGCGTTCGACCACCCCGACCGGGCTCACGGTGCCGGAGCTGGTGGGCACCGACTTCGAGCGGGCCCGGCAGGAGTTGCGCGACCGCAAGCTCGGCTGGCGGCTGGTGTTCGGCAGCGGCTCGGGCCGCGCCGTGGAACGCACCTCGCCGCGGTCCGGCGCGCCGGTCCGGCGCGGTGTCACGGTGACCGTCTGGGTCGTCGGGCCGGCACCGGCCGTCACCGTGCCCGACCTGGGCGGCCGGTCCTGTTCCGACGCGGCCGACGACCTGGTGGAGGCGGGGCTCTATCCCCGCTACCGCACCGGCCGCCAGGGGGCGGTCACCGCGCAGGAACCGGTCGCGGGGGGCACCGCCCGCTGGAACGATCAGGTCAGGCTGACCTGCGGAGCCGCGCCGTCCGCCCCGCCCACCGCCAGCGAGCTGCCGACGCCCTGACGGCCGACGGGGCGGGCCGGCGGGCCGGCGGGCAGGGCGGGCCGGCGCGCTGATCCCGGCCGGCCTGGCCGCGGCCCGTTACCGTGGACGTTCGAGGGCCGCGTGCCCCCGTCCCGGGTGGGGAAGGACGTGTGCCATGAGCGACGACCGTGAGGAGCCACCGGCCGGCGACGCGGACGCGACCCGGGCGATGCCCCGTGACGCGGCCGGCGGCGGTGCGGACGCGGACGCGACCCGGGCGATGCCGCGTAACGCGGCCGGCGGCGCGGGTGACTCGGACGCCACCCAGGCGATGCCGGGTGACCGTGGCGGGGACGCGACGCGGATCCAGCCCGGCGGGGCGGGCGAGGACGCGACCCGGCCGCTGCCCGGTGCAACGTCGCGACCTCTGGATGCCACCGGTCGGCAGGAGCCGGTCGGCGGTGGGGCCTGGTCGGGGCGGGCCGGGGTGCCGCCGCCACGACCGGCCGGCTATCCGGAGCCGGGTTCCGAGTGGTATGGCGACGAGCAGGCCGGCCGCCGCTGGTGGATGCCGATCCTGTTGGGCATCCTCGCCCTGATCCTGATCGGGTTGATCGCGGCCGGGGTCTGGCTGGCGCTGCGCGCCGCGGACCGCGACTCCGGTCCGGGCACGTCACCGTCGGCGGCGCCGAACACCTCGGCGCAGACGAGCGCCGCGCCGACCAGCGCGTCGCCGAGCAGTTCACCGCCGAGCACGCCGCCGACCACGACGGCGGCGGCGGAGGTGCCGATGCCCCCGCTGGTGGGGTTGCCGGAGACGGCCGCCCGGGCGGCGCTGGACCGGCTCGGCATCGACTACCGGGTGCAGCGCCGGCCGTCGGACCGGCCGGCCGGCACGGTGATCGCCACGGATCCGGAGGCCGGTTACTCGGTGAGCGAGGGCGAGCGGGTCACCCTCGTGGTGGCCGAGCCGGCGGAGCCCACCACCGGTGCGCCGACGACCGCCCGGACCACTCCGGGTTCCGCGCCGACCACCAGCGCCACGCCCTGACGTTCACCACTGACGGCGGCGGGTGCCGACCAGGCCGAGCCCGGCCAGCGAGATGGCGAGTCCGAGCAGGCCGGTGTAGAACAGCGACCGGCCGGGTTCGACCGGGTCGGTGGCGCGGTAGGCGAGCGAGCCCTCCCCGGCGCCGAGGCCCGCCGTACCGGGCGCGGGCGGTGCCTCGGCTCCGTCGGCCGCCGGCTCGTCCACGTCCGATCCGTCCTGCGCGGGTTGGTCCTGCGCGGGTTGGTCCTGCGCGGGTTCGGCGCCCGAGCGGGCGTCCTCCTCGGTCACGGTGATCTCCGGAGCGGGCACGGGTTCGGCCAGCTGCTGGGTGGCGGAGAAGGCCGGGTGGCGGACCACGACCGCGAGCGCGATGGCGACCCCGAGGAAGAGGAAGAGCCCGAGGGCGTAGCCGATGCGGGACCGGTGGTGCCGCCGCGCGGCGGGCAGATTGACCATGACCATCCCTGGTTCAGGGTCCGGGGCGCGCGGGGTGGAACGTGCCGGGGTGGGCGTACCGATTCTACGGCGACGGCACGCCCACCCGGCCGGGAATCGTGAGGTCAGCCCACCCGGACCGGGGTCCGTGCGATCGGCCGCCGGGCCGTGCGGACGGTGTGCTGACGAGGGACCGGCGCGGCCTGGACCTGCCGCAGCCCCTCCCGCTGTACGAAGATCGACCGTCGGTTGACCGCGTCCCCCGCCGCGTTCAACTCGTAGCCGTCGAGCCAGAGCCAACCGTCGTAGGTCGGCCAGTCGAGCACCCGGATCACCCGGAACATGATCGGTCGGAGGAACTGGACACTCGCCGCGCGCGTCACGTGCAGTACGTCACCGGAGCGGGGAAGCACATGGGCTCCTGGGAAGGTTCGGCCGGCGGCGGGGCCGGCGAGGCTGATCGGGGGTCGGGTGCGGTCCGGTGACGGGGGTGCTGCCTCGTGGACCGACGGTCGGTGGGTCGGTGCTGGTCGGGCCGTACCCGCGGTGGCGAACCGCCACCCGACCATCACCCGGCTGCTCCCGGTTACCGCTCCCGCCGCCGCAGCCGAGCCGGCGTGCAGCGGCGGGGTCTTCACTCCGGTGCAGGTCTCACGGCGCGGGACGGCTCCCCTCCGGCCGTCCCGCGAACCGTGGTGTCACCACGCCCGGAGATCAAGCGAAGACGGTGAGTAACCCGTGCCATACGGACAGACTGCATCAGCGGCGTGCGTCATGCAAGTTGCACGTCGAGTTTTGCCGATAGATGAGTGGGACACGTGAACGGGACGCTTGAAGCCTCAGGTGTCGGGACGGCACACTGGACGCCGGTTTCGCCCGTCGCGGCCGGTCGACGACCGGCACCACCCCCGCCGCGAACGCTTACCCGCCGGCCCCCGCAGCCGCGTACCGAGGAGTGCTCGTGAGCGAACGGCGCAGCCCGACCATCCGCCGGCGCCGTCTCGGGGCCGAACTCCGTCGGCAACGGGAAGCCGCCGGCATCACGATCGAGGTGGTCGCCGAGCAACTGGAGTGCTCGGCGTCCAAGGTCTCCCGGATCGAGACCGGGCACACCACCGCCACGCCCCGCGACGTGCGGGACATGCTCCGCATCTACGGGGTGGTCGGCGCGGAGAGCGACGAGCTGGTGCAGATCGCCCGCGAGGCGCGGCAGAAGGGCTGGTGGCATCCGTACAGCACGGTGCTGGTGGGCGCGTACGTCGGCCTGGAGGCGGCGGCCAGCTCGATCCGGGCGTACGAGCAGCAGGTCGTGCCCGGCCTGTTGGAGACCGAGGAGTACGCCGGCGCGATGATCCGCGCCGCCCGGCCGGACTTCACCGCGGAACAGATCGACCAACGGGTGCGTGTCCGACTGGGCCGTCAGTCGTTGTTGACGCAGGACGATCCGGTCGATCTGTGGGTGGTGCTCGATGAGGCGGTGCTGAGCCGGCCGGTTGGTGGCGACGCGGTCATGCGTGGTCAGCTCAAGCGGTTGGTGGAGGTGGCCGAACTGCCGAACGTGACGGTGCAGGTCCTGCCCTTCGAGGTGGGTGCGCACGCCGGCATGGACGGGACCTTCACGATCCTCAGCTTCCCCGAACCGAGTGATCCGGATGTCGTGTACGCGGAGAACGCCACGGGTGGGCTCTTCCTGGAGAAGAGCGACGAACTGCAGAAGTACAGCTTCATCTTCGATCACATTCGAGCAGCGGCCATACGACCGGAGGAGTCCGTCGCACACATCGCGAGACTGGCAGAGGAGCCGCTGTGGAAATGGCGACCAAGGAGTTCCCCGTGGACCTGACGCAGGCGACGTGGTTCAAGAGCTCGAAGAGCGGGCCGAACTGCGACAACTGCGTGGAGGTCGCTTATGTGACCGGGGCGGTCGGCGTCCGGGACTCGAAGGACAAGGCCGGCCCGGCCCTGGTCTTCGCCCCGGGTGACTGGCACGCCTTCGTCGTCGGCGCCAGGGGCGAGGCCTTCGGCCGGAGCTGATCGGCACCACCGGAGCATGGTCCCGCCCGGCAGCGTCGCCGGACGGGACCGTTTCGTCCCCCCGTACCACCGGAGCCCGACACCCGTCGCCAGTTCCGTTCCGCCTCGTTGAACCGCACGGATCGGCAACCGAACGAGGTAGGCGAGACGGATGACGACGATCGGTTCAGAGAATCTCACCAACGGCCCGGGCAAGCCCGAGCGGTTCGGTGGCAAGTATCGCGGGGCGCGCCGGGACACCGTCCTGACCGAGGTGGTCGCCGGTGACGGCGAGGAACTCGCCGGCCGGGACGCGGGCGCGCCGGAGCAGGCCGCCCCGGCGCTCTCCCTGCCGTCGCTCGACCCGAACCCGCTCACCGAGCCGTCCTTCCCGCCCAGCGGGTGGCCGATGGAGCAGCAGGAGTCCCTGGTGGACCATCCGCTGCTGCGCGGGCTGCTGCTGGAGCTGCCCCCGAAGGGCAGCGTGCCCCCGCCCGGCTGGTTGGACCGGTGGTTCGAGGCGACCCGGGCGATCCTGGAACTGCTATACGTGCAGGGCGCGAGCCGGATGCGCTGACACCGCCGGCGCCGCGCCGGCCGGCGGCATCGCCCGCTCGGCGAGCCGGTTGTGCCGCAGCGCGTGGCGTACCCCGATCGCGGCGACACCGAGCACCGCGACGGTGATCGTCGGCCCGGCCACCCCCGGCGCGGCGAACAGGTCGAGCCCGACCGCCGGAAGCATCGCCGCGAGCGCCGCCAGCGCGGTCGCCTGGAGTGGAAGCGCGATCAGCGGGTGCGCGGCGGCCGCCCGCAGTCCGTGCGGGGCCGGGGTGCCGGGCGCCGCGGCGAAGGCGCCCGCGCCGGCCCGCAGCCGCCGGACCCGGCGTACCGTGCAGCCCGCGACGAGCGCCGCCGGGGCCGCCGCGACGGCGAGCCCGGCGGCGGCCCGGTCCAGCGCCGTGTCGCCGGCGCTCTGCAGGCCCGCGACCAGAGCCGCCGCGGTGAGCGCGAGGCCGGTCAGCACCAGGGCGGACAACCATCCGGTACGCCGGCGCAGCGCCCGGGCGCGGTCCAGCCCGGGCAGGCCCTCCGCCACCAGCGCGGCGGCCAGCCAGACGGCGGCGACGGGGAGCAGCACGGCAAGACGGTCATCCATGGCCCCAGCCTCGCCCAGTTCGACGTCTACCGGATCGGGGACGGCACCCCTATCGACCCGGAACGTTCTCCCGTAGGGGACGTCGTCGGTCAGACGTCGAACGTGGTGAGGCGCTCGGTGGCCGGCGGCGGAGGGGTGGCCTTCCACAGGCCGGTCTTCTGCGCCGCCAGCCGGGCCAGGTAGGCCGGGTTGAGGATGACGTAGCGACGCCACAGCCGCTTCGGCTCCAGGCCGAGCCGCCAGAACCACTCCAGCCCGGCCCGCTGCATCCACGGTGGCGGGTTGCGCAGCAGCCCGGCGTGGTAGTCGAACGCCGCGCCGACGGCCATCAGCGGCATGTCCAGCAGCGGCCGCATGGCGTACGCGAAGACCTCCTGCCGGGGGCAGCCCAGGCCGACCAGGACGAGGCGGGCGCCGCTGCCGCGGATCCGGTCGGCGATCTCGACGTCCTCGCCGGGGGTGGCCGCCCGGAACTTGGACGGCTCGACCCCGGCGATCTTCAGCGCGGGGAACTTGCGCTCCAGCGCCGGGATCAGTCGGGCCAGGGTCTCCTCGGTGGAGCCGTAGAGATAGACCGGCAGCCCCTCGTCGGCGAACCGGGCGAGCACCCGCAGGGTCAGCTCCGGGCCGTAGACGCGGTCGGTGAGGCCGGCGCCGTGCAACAGGTTGAGCGCCCAGCGCACCGGCTGCCCGTCCGGGGTGACCACGTCGAACGAGTTGAGCCGGGCGTTGTGCGCCGGGTCGAGCACGCCGGTCATCACGCCGTGCACGGCCAGCGCGGTCAGGGCCAGCGGGCGACGCTCGCGGGCGGCGTCGACCACCGCCTCGGTGGCCCGGGCGTAGTCGGTGGCGTCCACCCCGACGCCGAGCACGTTGCGCTTGGTGTCGGCCGTCATGGCTTCGGCACCCACTTCTCGACGTTCGCCTCGTAGATCTCGCGGAGGATCATCGGCACGTCGTACGTGATCTTCCAGGCCGGGTAGTGCTCCTCGAACCGGGCCATGCTGCTGACGTACCACTGGTGGTCGCCGGTGCGGGCCTGCTCGACGTAGTTGATCTGCGCCTCGCGGCCGGTGATCTCCTGGGCGATCCGGAACGCCTCGATGTGCGAGGTGTTCGAGTGCCGGCCGCCACCGAGGTTGTAGACCTGGGCGGAGCGCGGCTCGCGGAAGAACGCCTCGAACGCGGTGAGCACGTCACGGGAGTGGATCGCGTCCCGGACCATCTTCCCCTGGTAGCCGAAGAGGTTGTACGTCCGGCCCTCCATCACGCACCGCATCAGGTACGCCAGGAAGCCGTGCAGTTCGGCGGCGGAGTGCGCCGGGCCGGTCAGCGTGCCGCCCCGGAAGCAGGCGGTCTTCATGTCGAAGTAGCGGCCGTACTCCTGGACCATCACGTCCGCGGCGACCTTCGAGGCGCCGAAGATCGAGTGCAGCGACTCGTCGATCGACATGTCCTCGGTGATGCCGCCGTACCAGTGGTGGTCCTCGGGCAGCTCGTAGCGGGTTTCCAGCTCGATCAGCGGCAGCGAGTTCGGCCGGTCGCCGTAGACCTTGTTTGTGGAACAGTGGATGAACGGCGCGTCGATCGCGTGCCGCCGGGTGTTCTCCAGCACGTTGAGCGTGCCGCCGGCGTTCACGTCGAAGTCGGTGTAGGGCTCCTTGGCGGCCCAGTCGTGGCTTGGCTGGGCGGCGCTGTGGATCACCACGGCGATGTCCCGGCCGTAGCGGGTGAACACCTTCTCCAGGCCGTCCCGGTCCCGGATGTCCACGGCGTGGTGGGTGTAGGCCGGTCCGAGGTCGGCGGCGAGCCGGTCGAGGCTCCAGGCGGTCGAGCCGTCCTCACCGAAGAAGTATCGCCGCATGTCGTTGTCGATGCCGACCACGTCGAGGCCGAGGCCGGCGAAGTGCCGGGCCGCCTCGGAGCCGATCAGACCGCCGGAACCGGTCACCAACGCGACACTCACACGCCACTCCTGGTCCATGGGAGGCAGGGAAACCATCGGAGCATAGCGTGACGTCCGGTACGCCCCGATACGGCGCGAGGGCCCCGCAGCCTGCGGAGCCCTCGTTCTGGTGGGGATGGGGGGAGTTGAACCCCCACGTCCTTTCGGACACACGGACCTGAACCGTGCGCGTCTGCCATTCCGCCACATCCCCGTGGCAAGACCCGGAATACCGTATCCCATCCCGTGCCCGCCTTCTGCGGCGGGTGCCGGGACATATTACGCTGTCCACTGGTCACGCCACGAGCGGTCACCGTCCGTGGCGGACGAAACTGTAGCACGCTCGCGGGCCCGGTCACGAACGGGCCGACGGCAGCCGGCCGAGCGGCGTGTGAGCTGCGGAGGCGGTGTCCGGATACCATCATTGCCTCGGGACCCGAGGAGGAGCCGGTGAGCGTGCTGCAACGCTTCGAGAAGCGTCTGGAAGGCCTGGTCGAGGGGGCCTTCGCCAAGGTCTTCAAAGGGGTGGTCCACCCCGTGGAGATCCTCAACGCCATGCAGCGGGAGGCCGAGGCGCACAAGGCGATCCTGGCCGGTGGGCGCACGTTGGTGCCCAACCGCTACGTGATCGATCTCTCGCCCTACGACCACAGTCGGTTGGCGCCGTACGCCGCCGCGCTGGCCCAGGAACTGGCCCAGTCGCAGGCGGAGTTCATCGGCGAGCAGGCCTGGACGGTCTACGGCGACGTGATCGTCGAGGTCGAACGTGGTGAGGGGCTGGACACCGGCATGTTCCGGGTCACCGCCGAGGTCTACACCGGCGGCGACGTCGCCCCGGTCTCCGCGCCCGGCGGCTACGACCAGGGCGGCGGTTACGACGCCGGCCCGGCGTACCCGGCCTACGACCAGGGCGGCGGCTACGGCCCCCCGCCCGGCCACGGCGGCGGTCGCAACGTCCGGCTGGTCTCCGGCGACGGCCGCACCTACCCGCTGCAGATGGGCTCGACCGTGATCGGCCGCGGCGACCAGGCCAACCTGCGCCTGCCCGACGTCGGCATCTCCCGGCGCCACGCCCGGCTGGACTTCGACGGCGGCCAGGTCGTGCTGACCGACCTCGGGTCCACGAACGGCACGATGGTCAACGGCCAGCGGGTCTCGGCGGTGGCCCTCAACCCGGGCGACATGATCCAGCTCGGCACCACGACGCTGACCTTCCGCGTGGACGGCTGATCCCCGTTGCCGGAGCTCGTCATCACCGTCGCCCGGTTCGGGTTCCTCATCCTGCTGTGGATCTTCGTCTTCACGGTGGTCGGCGTGATCCGCCGGGACCTCTTCGCGGGGGCCAGGTCGGGTCGGCTGGTGGCCGCGCCACGGGGGGTCGGCGCGTCGACCAGCCAGCCGCCGAGCGGCAAGCCCGCGAAGGTCAAGCGGGGTCGCGCCGCCCACCAGATGGTGGTCACCGCCGGTCAGCTGGCCGGCACCCGGATCACCCTCGGGGAGGCCCAGATCACCATCGGTCGGGCGGAGGACTCCACGCTGGTGATCACCGACGACTACGCCTCGGCCCGACACGCCCGGCTGGTCCCGCGCGACGGGCAGTGGTACGTCGAGGACCTCGGATCGACTAACGGCACCTACCTCGATCGCGCTAAGGTCACCGGACCAACCCCCGTCCCCCTCGGCGTGCCGATCCGGATCGGCCGCACTTCCCTCGAATTACGGCCATGACTCTGACCCTGCGCTACGCGGCCCACAGCGACCGCGGTCTGATCCGAGACGGTAATCAGGATTCCGTCTACGCCGGACCGCGGCTGCTCGCCGTTGCCGACGGCATGGGCGGCATGGCCGCCGGTGACGTCGCCAGCAACATCGTCATCGGTGCCATGGCGCCGCTCGACGAGGACGTCCCCGGTGACGCCCTGGTCGACGCGCTCCGATCCGCCGTGGGCACCGCCAACCAGCAGCTCCGCGACACCGTGGACGCCAACCCGCAGCTGGAGGGGATGGGCACGACGCTCACCGCGACCCTCTTCTCCGGCAGCAAGCTCGGGATGGTGCACATCGGTGACTCGCGGGCCTACCTCCTGCGCAACGGCGAGTTCGCGCAGATAACCAAGGACGACACCTACGTCCAGATGCTCGTCGACGAGGGCCGGATCAGCGCGGAGGAGGCGAGCAGCCACCCCCAGCGCTCGCTGCTCACCCGCGCGCTCGACGGCCGCGACGTCGACCCGGAGTACAGCGTCCGCCAGGTGCTGCCCGGTGACCGCTACCTGATCTGCTCGGACGGCCTCTCCGGCGTGGTCAGCGCGGACACCATCGGCGACACCATGCGGGAATACCCCGACCCGCAGCAGTGCGTGGAGCGTCTGGTGCAGCTCGCGCTGCGCGGCGGCGGCCCGGACAACATCACCGTGATCATCGCCGACGCGACCGACCAGGACATCGTCGAGGCGTCCCCGATCGTCGGCGGCGCCGCCGCCCGCGACCGGGGGATGGCCACGTCGGCCGACAACTCCACCCCGGCGGCCCGCGCCTCGGCGCTGTCCGCGCCGCGTCCGCCCGCTCCCGAGGAGCCGGCCGACAACCGCGACGACGAGCCCGAGCAGCGTCGACGCCGGCCACTGCGGACGGTGGCGATGGTGCTCGCGCTGGCGGTCATCGTCGGTGGCGGCGTCTTCGGCGGCTGGACCTACACCCAGCGGCAGTACTACGTCGGCGCCACCGACGACGGCCAGCTCGCGGTCTTCCGCGGGGTCCCCGGCCAGGTCGCCGGGCTCGACCTGTCGGACGTGCACGCGCGCAGCGGATCCCGGCTCGACGACCTCACCCTGGCCGCCCAGGAGCGGGTGAAGCAGGGCATCCAGGCCAAGAGCGAACCGGATGCCGAGCGCCGGCTGGCCGAGTTGACGAGCGACGACCCGGCCAACCCGAACCTCAAGCCGCTCTGCCCGCCCGGCCCGACGCCCGGCACGCCCGGTCCCACCCCGGGGGCGACCGCCGGCGCGCTGAGCCCGGCGGCCACCGGCACGCCCGTCCCGCCGACCCCGGCGTCGGGCACGCCGACGCCCGCGCCGACGTTGACCATCACGCCCGACGCCGTACCCTCCGACACCGACGCGCCGGCCGATCCCGCCGGTTGCCGGTTGCCGGAGTGAGCGCCGGCTCGATCCCGAGGACGCATCCGTGACCGCAGCCGCCGTACCGGCAGCCTCGCCCGCCTCGACGGGCGAGCAGTCCGGCGTACGCCTGGCCCGGTCCCGGCGTAACGCCGAGTTGTCCCTGCTCCTGCTGGCCATGGTGCTGGTGGCGGCATACGCGGCGATGGTCGAGGCGAAGGCGCTGGACACGATCACACCGGATTTCTGGATCCCGGCCGCCGCGCTGGGGCTGGTCTTCCTGGGCCTGCACCTGGTGATCAGGTGGCTGGCGCCGTTCGCCGATCCGGCGTTGCTGCCGGCGGTGGCGCTGCTCAACGGCATCGGGGTCGGCTTCCTGCGGCGGTACGACCTGGCCCAGGCCGCGCCGGCGGAGCGGGCCGACCTGGCCATCTTCGCCGGCACCGGTGGCCGTCAGCTCGCCTGGACGCTCGCCGCGGTGGTGCTCGCCGCCGCGCTGTTGGCGATCCTGCGTGACCACCGCACGCTGTCGCGCTACGCGTACACGTTGGGGCTGGCCGGCATCGTGCTGGTGATGATCCCGGCGATCCTGCCCGGCCGGTTCTCCGAGATCAACGGCGCCAAGCTGTGGATCCGGGTCGGCGGGTTCCAGATCCAACCGGGTGAGTTCGCCAAGCTTGCCCTGCTCACGTTCTTCGCCTACTACCTGGTGCGCAAGCGCGAGGTGCTCTCGCTGGCCAGCCGGCGGGTGCTGGGCGTCGACTTCCCGCGCGGGCGGGACCTCGGCCCGGTCCTGGTGGTCTGGCTGATCAGCATCCTGGTGCTGGTCTTCGAGAAGGACCTGGGCACCTCACTGCTCTACTTCGGCATGTTCGTGGTGACGCTCTACATCGCCACCGAGCGGGTCAGCTGGCTGCTCATCGGTCTGCTCCTGTTCTTCGGCGGCGCCTACCTGGCCTATCTGCTGGGCAGCACGGTGGGTGGACCGTTCGCCAACTTCTACGACCGGGCGCAGATCTGGCTCGACCCGTTCGCGGAGCCGTACGACCGGGGTTACCAGCTCGTCCAGGGTCTGCTCACGCTCGGCACCGGCGGCCTCTTCGGGGCCGGGCCGGGTGGTGGTCAGCCGACGCTGCTGCCCGAGGTGCAGACCGACTTCATCTTCGCCGGCATCGGTGAGGAGATCGGCCTGTTCGGGCTCTCCGCGCTGCTGGTGGTCTATCTGCTGATCGTCGAGCGGGGCCTGCGCGCCGCGCTGGCGGTGCGGGACTCGTTCGGCAAGCTGCTCGCCGGCGGTCTGGCGTTCACCCTGGGCCTGCAGGTCTTCGTCATCGTCGGCGGCATCAGCAAGCTCATCCCGCTGACCGGCCAGACCACCCCGTTCCTCTCCGCCGGCGGCTCCTCGCTGATGGCGAACTGGCTGCTGATCGCGGTGCTGCTGCGGGTCTCCGACGGCGCCCGCCAGCCGACGACCGGTGGTCGCGGTCCGGCCGCCCGGCCCGCCGGTGGCCCGCCCGAGCAGCTGCACGGCGCCCCCACGGAGGTGATCCGGCCGTGAACGCACCCCTGCGTCGCGTCGGTGTGGTCGTGATGATCCTGTTCGGGTTGCTCTTCGCGAACCTCAACTGGATCCAGGCCTACAAGGCCGACGAATACCGGACCAGCGACTACAACGGCCGGGTCCAGGTCGCCGAGTACGACCGCAAGCGCGGCAACATCGAGGTCGGCGGCACCGCGTACGCGCTGAGCAAGGAGACCGGCGGCGAGCTGAAGTACCTGCGCACCTACCCCGAGGGGGAGATGTACGCGCACGTGCTCGGCTGGAAGCCGGTGAACGGCAGCGCGAGCGGCATCGAGCGGGTGGAGAACGACTTCCTCGCCGGCACCAGCGACGCGCTCATCGCCAACCGGATCAAGGACATGTTCACCGGTGACGAGACCGGTGGCGGCAATGTGCTGCTGACTCTCTCCAAGCGGGCTCAGGAGACGGCGTTCAAGCAGCTCAACGACAATCAGGTCGGGGCGAAGAAGGGCGCCGCGATCGCGATTGACCCGCGTACCGGCGCGGTGCAGGCGCTGGTCTCGATGCCGAGCTTCGACCCGAACCCGCTGGCCAGCCACTCGAGCGCGGAGGCCGACCGGGCCTACAACACGCTGGAGAAGGACAAGGACCGGCCGCTGGCCAACCGGGCGCTCGCCGAGACGCTGCCGCCCGGCTCCACCTTCAAGGTCATCATGGCCGCCGCGGCGCTGGAGAACGGCATCGGCCAGCAGACCCAGATCCCGGCCGGGTCGAGCTACACCCCGCCGACCTCCGGGTCGCCGATCAAGAACGCGGCGCCGTCGATCTGCCCGGAGTCGCAGGTGACCCTGCGGGAAGCGGTGACCGAGTCCTGCAACACCGGCTTCGCGCAGCTCGGGGTGCGCCTCGGCGCGGACAAGGTCAAGGAGAAGGCGAAGCAGTTCGGCTTCGAGCAGGAGGACCTCACGGTCGGCCAGACCGGCGAGGGTGGCCTGCCGGTGGCGGCCAGCCGCACGGGCGACATGCAGAACCCGGACGGCAGCACCGACCCCGCCGCGCTGGCGCAGTCGTCGATCGGCCAGAACAACGTGCGGATGACGCCGTTGCAGGGCGCGCTGATCGCCGCCGCGGTGGCCAACGGCGGCAGCCAGATGCGTCCGTACCTGGTGAAGCAGCTGCTCGGACCGGACCGCACCACGGTCTACGACGCCGCCAAGCCGCGCGAGCTGCGCCGCCCGGTCAGCGGCCAGGTCGCCGCCGACCTGCGCTCGATGATGCAGAACGTGGTGAAGGAGGGCACCGGTCGCCGGGCCGACATCGACGGCTACGTGGTCGGTGGCAAGACCGGCACCGCCCAGTCCGGCCCGGACACGCCGGACCACGGCTGGTTCATCGGCTTCGCCCTGGACAAGAACGGCACCCCGCTCTCCGCGGTCTGCGTGGAGCTGGAGCAGGCCGGCAGCGGCGGCAGCGCCGAGGCGGCCCGGATCGCCGGCCGGATCATGGCGGCGGCCATCCAGGATTCCGGGAGGCGCTGACGTGCTCAGCCCGGGGGTTCAGCTCGGCAACCGCTACCGGCTGGACGAGCGGATCGCCAGCGGTGGCATGGGCGACGTCTGGCGCGGCACCGATCAGGTGCTGGGCCGGACGGTCGCGGTCAAGAGCCTGCTTCCCGCGCTGCTCGACGAGCCGGGCTTCGCGGAGCGGTTCCGCGGTGAGGCCCGGACCATGGCCACCATCAACCACCCCGGCGTGGTCGACGTCTACGACTTCGGCAGCGACCAGCAGATCGCGTTCCTGGTGATGGAATACGTGGAGGGCGACGCGCTCTCCGCCACCCTCGGCCGGGTCGGCCGGCTCACCCCGGCCCGCACCATGGCACTGCTGGCCCAGGCCGCCGACGCGTTGCACGCGGCGCACGAGAAGGGCATCGTGCACCGCGACGTGAAACCCGGCAACCTGCTGGTCCGGCCGAACGGCACGCTGGTGCTCACCGACTTCGGCATCGCCCGGTCGGAGCTGGTCGGTCAGCTCACCGCCGCCGGCTCGGTGCTCGGCACCGCCTCCTACATCTCGCCCGAGCAGGCCACCGGCGCGGTCGCCACCCCCGCCTCGGACGTCTACGCGCTCGGCGTGGTCGCCTACCAGTGCCTGGCCGGTCGGCGTCCCTTCGAGGGGGACAATCCCCTCGAGATCGCCATGAAGCACGTGCGGGAGAGTCCCCGGGCGCTTCCCGGCGACATCCCGCCGCAGGTGCGGGCCATCGTCGACCGGGCGATGGCGAAGGATCCGGGGGCCCGCTGGCCCAGTGCCGCCGCATTGGCGAGCGTCGCCCGGCAGGCGAAGCTCACCCTGTCCCAGCAGGCGCGCGGCGGCCGTCCGATCTCGGGCGTACCGGCCTCGCCGGCCGCGCCCGCCGCGCGGGCGCAGGTGCCGACCGCGACGCCCCGCCCGCAGCCCCGGCCGCCGGTGGCGCCGGCCCGCCCACCGGTGGGGCCGCGCCCGACCATGGTCGCGCATCCCGCCCCGCAGCCCCGCCCACCGGTGGGTCCGCGCGGCGCGGCGCCCGTCCCGCAACCGCGACCCCCGCACAACCCCCTGGGGTACGCTCGCCCGCCGGCCGCGCCGCCGCCGGCACCACCCCGGCGCTCGCGCTCCGGGCTCTGGACCACCGCGATCCTGGTGGCCGTGCTGGTCATCCTCTGCTCGGGCGTGATTTCGTTCTGGTACCGGAAATACGTGGCCGGTGCCGCCGGCGCACCCGGTTCCGTGAGTGTGAGCGTGACCTCCGGCGCGGTGCGGGCGTACGGGGGCGACTATCCGGTCCGCACGTCGTACCGTCGTGAGGTACGCCTCCAGCCGGCCGGCGGCGGTACGACGACGAGCGAAGGACGAGAGACGCGATGACAGCGCAGGCCCGCCTGCTCGGTGGCAGGTATCAGGTCGGCGAGCTGCTGGGCTACGGCGGCATGGCGGAGGTGCACCGCGGTCGCGATCTCCGGCTCGGGCGGGACGTCGCGATCAAGATGCTTCGTACCGACCTGGCCCGCGACGCCACCTTCCAGATGCGGTTCCGCCGGGAGGCGCAGAACGCCGCCTCGCTCAACCACCCGGCCATCGTCGCCGTCTACGACACCGGCGAGGAGACCGCGCCGACCGGCGAGACACTGCCGTTCATCGTGATGGAGTTCGTCAACGGGCGGACCCTGAAGGAGGTCCTCGGCGTCGAGGGGCGGCTCCAGCCGCGCCGGGCGCTGGAGATCTGCGCCGACATGTGCGCCGCGTTGGAGTTCAGCCACCGGCACGGGATCATCCACCGGGACATCAAGCCCGGCAACGTGATGCTCACCCAGACCGGCCAGGTCAAGGTGATGGACTTCGGCATCGCCCGGGCGCTGGCCAGCGGCGCCACCACGATGACGCAGACCAGCGCGGTCATCGGCACCGCACAATATCTTTCCCCGGAGCAGGCGCGCGGCGAGGCGGTCGACGCCCGGTCCGACGTCTACGCGGCCGGGTGCGTGCTGTTCGAGCTGCTCTGCGGGCACCCGCCGTTCGTCGGGGACAGCCCGGTCAGCGTCGCCTACCAGCACGTGCGGGAGCAGCCGCCGACGCCGAGCACGATCAACCCGGACGTCAACCCCGCGGTCGACGCCATCGTGCTCAAGGCGCTCTCCAAGAACCCGCTCAACCGCTACCAGAGCGCCGGCGAGATGCGGGCCGACCTGCTCCGTGCCGCCGCCGGCCGGCCGGTGCTGGCCACCCCGGTGATGCCCACCGAGGAGACCATGCCGATGGGGGCCGCCGCGGGCGGCTACCAGGCGGCGCAGCAGACCCAGATGATGGGCCCGCAGACCCGCCAGCAGGCGCCGGCCCGGGTCGGTGACCCGCGCAAGCGCAAGAGCTCCTCCTGGGTCATCGCCACGTTCGCCGCGCTCGGCGTGCTCGCGGTGATCGCGTTGGGCACCGCGCTCTGGCTCAACCAGGCCGGCAACGAGAAGGTCTCCGTGCCGCAGTTGGTGGACCGCACGCAGGCCGAGGCGCAGGCCGCGCTCACCCAGGCCGGGCTGCGCTTCGTGGCCGGCGCTCCGGTGAAGAATGAAGAGTGCAAGGAAGGCACCGTGGTCGGGCAGACCCCGCCGTTCGGCCAGCGGGTGGAGAAGAACAGCGCCGTCACGGTGCAGGTCTGCGCCGCCCCGGATGACGTCACCATCCCGACGGACCTGGAGGGCGGCAACTACACCGCCGTGAAGGCGCAGTTGGAGGGCATGGGGCTCACCGTCGTCCGCAAGGACGTCAGCAGCGGCGCTCCGGCGGGGCAGGTCGTCCGGGTGTCACCCAAGGGCGGCAGCACGGTGAAGCCGAGGAGCGAGGTGACCCTCGAGGTGTCGAAGGGCGACGTCAACGAGGTGCCGGACGTTCGCGGCTTCACCGAGGACCAGGCGAAGAAGCGGCTCAAGGAAGCCGGCTATGACGTCCGGGTGGTCGACGGCGAGCAGGTCGAACCGGCCCAGGCGGGCAAGGTGAGCGGCCAGAACCCGTCCGCCGGGAAGAAGCTGGCCAAGGGCCAGCGGGTCACGATCGAGGTCGACGTACCGCTGCCGGAAGAGACCCCCAGCGAGACGCCGAGCGGTACCCCCAGCGCGACGCCGACCACGCCGGGCGGCGGCGGTGGCGGCTTCCCGTTCCCGACCGTCCCGCCGGCGCGAAGCAACGGCTGACGGCTGTCGACCCACACGTGGCGGTGCCCCGACCGGGGTGCCGCCACGTGGCGTATCCGGGCTCTCAGGCCGTGGCGAAGGCGGCCCGACGCCGCGCGTCGACCTCGGCGGCCAGCTCCGGGGCCCGCTCAAGCGCTGCCGGGAAGCCGCAGGTGGCCAGCCAGTTCGCCAGCATCAGGTGGCCGCCCTCGGTCAGCACCGACTCGGGGTGGAACTGGACGCCCTCGATCGGCAGCGTCCGATGCCGCATCGCCATCACCACGCCGGAGGCGGTCCGGCCGGTGACCTCCAGTTCGTCTGGGAGCGTCTCGGGCAGCACGGCGAGCGAGTGGTAGCGGGTGGCGGTGAACGGGTCGGGCAGGCCGGCGAGCACGCCGACGCCGTGGTGGCGTACCTCGGAGGTCTTGCCGTGCAGCAGCTCCGGCGCCCGGGTCACGGTGGCGCCGAACGCCTCGCCGATGGCCTGGTGGCCGAGGCAGACACCGAAGAGGGGCAGCTTGCCGGCGTACTCGCGGATCACGTCCAGGCAGATGCCGGCCCGGTCCGGGCTGCCCGGTCCGGGTGAGAGCAGCACGCCCGCCGCGCCGGCCCGGCCCACCTCGGCCACGTCGATCTCGTCGTTGCGGCGGACGTCGCAGTCCACGCCGAGCTGGCCCAGGTACTGCACCAGGTTGAAGACGAACGAGTCGTAGTTGTCGATCACCAGGACGCGCATCGGGGTCACCTGTTCGGGGTGGAGGGCGGGGCGTTGTTCGTCTCGGTGCTGTAGGGCAGCTCCTCGTCCTCGGCGGGCTGTCCCGTCGGGTCGGTCAGCTCTCCGGGATTGCCACCCGGCACGCCGGCGGGCTGCTCGACCTGCACGTCGTCGAAGGGCAGCAGCGGCTCGGCCCACGGGAAGACCACCAGCCAGAGGAGGGCGACCGTGGCGGTGGCCAGCAGCACCGAACCGATCAGCTTGCCGGGCAGCCCGAGGGGCAGTTTCCGCCAGATCCACGAGTACACGGCTCAGCCCTCCAGCTCGGCCGGTCGGCCCGCCGACTTCGCCTGGGCGTGGTCGAAGCGGGCGTGGATGATCAGCCGCTGGTAGTTGTCGAACTTGGGGTTGCAGGTGGTCAGCGTGAGCAGCTTCTCGGTCGCCCTGCTGCCCGGCCTGCCCGGCACGGGCGCGACCACCTCGACCTGGGACGGCTTGACGATGCGCTGCTGGTAGACCCGGTAGACGAGCCACTCGGTCTTGGTCTCGACCAGGATCGTGTCGTCCGTCTTCAGCTCGTCCAGCCGCCAGAACGTGGACCGGATGCGGTGCCCGGCGACGGAGAAGTTGCCCACCTGGCCGGGCATGGCGCTGTCCGGGTAGTGGCCCGGGGCGTACCGGATGTCGTCCGGGCTGACCCCTTCGACCACCACCCAGTGCTTGTCGAGCTTCGGGATGTAGAGGCCGGCGACCGGCTTTCCCTCGGCCGGCGGCTTCGGCTTCGTGCTCGGGCCGGTCGTCGGACCGACCGTCGGGTCCGCCGCCCACTCCTGGGCGAGCTGGCCGTTCAGATCGTTCTGGTGAGCGTCGACGATGACCGACTTGCCCCAGATCTCGTAGCCGGCGAAGAGGAGCACCACCAGACCGAACGTGATCAGCAGTTCCCCGGCGCCCCGGACGAGCGTGCGCACGCGGGAGCCGGTGGTGGGACGGGTCAGCTCGGAGTAGACGCTCTTGTAGCCCTCACCGGTCTGCTCCGGCCGGAGTTGCACCACCCGTTCGCCGCGTCGCGGCCGCGGCGGCTCGGCGGGCGGCTCGGCGCCGTCGTCGTCGCCGGTGTCGGGCACCGGGGGCACCGCGCCCATCAGCCCGGTGGCGTCGAGCCGCGGATCCGCCGGAGGGCGCGGGACCGCCGGCAGCACCGCGGTCGCCCCGGGGTCGGCCGGCACGGTCGCGTCCGGCCCGCGTCCGGTCGGGCCACCCGATCGGGGTACGTCGGCGCGCCGCTGGGACCGCTCCGCCACCGGCGGGATGAATTGGGTCGGTCCGTCGCCCGGTGCGGCCGGTCGCACGCCGGCCGCGAGCGCGTCCCCGGCTCGGCCCGGCCTGCCCTCGGGCCGGCCCGGTGTGGCCCCCGTCCGGCCTGGTGTGGCTCCGAGCCGGCCTGGTGTGGCCCCGGCCCGGCCTGGTGTGGCTTCGGGCCGACCTGGTGTGGCTTCGGGCCGACCTGGGATGGCGGCAGGCCGTCCCGGTATGGCTCCGGGCCGACCCGGGGCGGCGGCAGGCCGTCCCGGTGTGACCCCGGGCCGGTCCGGTGTGGCAGCGGCGCGGTCCGGTGTGGCGACGGGCCGACCGGGTGGGGCGACGGCCCGGTCCGGGCCGGAGCGGCGGTCGGACGTGTCGTCGTCGGCCGGGCGGGAATGCGCTCCCCGCCCGGGGGAGTCGGACCGCCGGCCGGCGGCGGGACCGGGCGGGTCGGCGAACCGCCGGGCTTCGGAGGCGGGCGGTCCGGCGGCGAGTCGTGTCTCCGGTCCGACGGGTCCGGCGGGCAGCCGTTCCCGGGGCCCGAGGGGCCCGGCGAGTCGCGCCTCCGGCCCGGCGGCAGCGGGCCCGGGTGGACCGGCGGCCGGCCGGGCGCCGGGCGTGTTCCGGCTCTCCGGGCCGGCCGCCGGTCGACCGGGGTGGCGCGACGGCGGGTACGCCTCGGCGCGGGACGCGGCGCTCGGCGGGCGAGGCTGGTTGCCCGGCCAGGCGGGCGGCGGGGCGGTCGGTCGGGCGGGGCCGCGTCGCGCCGGGGCGGAGTGGGCCGGGCCGGCGTCCGGCCAGGGCAGATCGAGCGGGGGTGGCGATGTCGGGCGTTCGGCCTTCGGCGGCGCCGGGCGCCCCGCCTGCGGGAGGAACGCGGTCGGCTCCTCCGGTCGGGCCCGGCCGCGACCGTCGCGTTCGCCGGGGCCGTCGCCGTTCACCTGGGCACCGTCGCGGACTGCAGTGCGGTGGAACCCTCGAACGCCGGCACGGTGACGGTGGAGACCTGCTCGCGGTAGCCGAGCTGGTAGTGGTCCGCCACTTCCTTGAACACCCGGACTCCTTCAGAGGCGGCGAGCGCCCGCTGGAACTCGGCGGGATCGCCGATGGCCACGATCTTGAAAGGAGGGGAGTAAACCCGGCCGTGCAGCAGCAGGGTGTTACCGACGCAGCGTACCGCGCTGGTGCTGAGCACGCGGACGTTCATGATTGACATGGCTTCCGCGCCGCCGGCCCAGAGCGCGTTCACCACCGCCTGCACGTCGCCCTGGTGCACGACCAGGTCGTCGTTGCTGGCGCCCTTGGGCAGCGGTTGGCCGGGACCCCAGTCGGCGTCGTTCAACTCGATCGTGATCCCGCTGCCGGTGAGCGCGGTGAACCCGGCGGCCTGCCGGATCGCGGCGGCCCTGTCCCGCTGGGTCTTCACCGGCCCGTCGGTGCCGGCGAGGGCCTCGGTCTGTTCCTCGACCTCGTCGCGCAGCCGGGCGGCCTTCGCCTCGCTGGCCGCCACCTGCTCGCGTCGGTCCTCGATCAGTTGGGTGAGTAGTGGGCGCCGGTCCTCGCGCAGCGAGGTGCCGCCGGCGGTGGTCGCGGTGGTGGTGAACAGCAGCCCGGCCGCGGCGGCGATCAGCGGCACGCCGATCGACCAGCCCGGGCGGCGCTGGCGCGCTCGCCGGGGCAGCAGACCGGCCACCGCGCGGCGGAGAGCCTTCTGCCAGGAGGCGGCGCCGGACGTGTACTCCACCGGGCGTTCCCTTTCCCGTCGTCTCGTTCCGGCCCGCGTCGACGCGAACCACCCTGCTCGACCCGAAAAGTCCGCTCTTTTCGGTAACTCCGTGCACCGGCCCGACCCCATTCGTGGCCTGGACGGTCCTTCCGGACTACGCTAACTGTCGAACATTATTGGCCATGGACCGTCGCCCCCGCGCCCGGTTGTCAGGCCGGACGAGGTCGTACCCCCCTCTGGAGAGCGTCGTGCCCAAGTCTCAGGTCCGCAAGAAGAAGGTGTACACCCCGCCGACGGACGTGCGTCCGACGGCGACGGCGTCGACGCGCAAGCCTAGCCCGATCTGGCTGCCGGTCACGGCCGTCGCGCTGATCGTGGTCGGCATCGGCTGGCTGGTCGTCTACTACCTTTCCGAGCAGGCGTACCCGGTCGCCTCGTGGGGCTACTGGAACCTCGCGGTGGGCTTCGGCGCGATGGTCTCCTCGCTGATCCTGCTCTCCCGCTGGCGCTGATCGGCCCGTTCGCACCCCAACTCACGTCACGCCACGCCGCCCCTGCCCGGCACCCGGGTCTCGGTCCACCTAAGGTGTCCGCAGGGCGGCGTGGCCGATGCGAGAAGACTCACGTTACTGCTGAGTAACCTTCCGCGTAGGCTGCACTGACAAGCAGCAGACCGGGAGGCCAACTCGATGGGCAGCGTCCAGATCGTCACCACGATCCTCGCGGCCGCCATCACCGCCGTTGCGGTGTGGCTTGCGGTACGCGCGGTCATGAAGATGACGGCCGTCATCCGGCTCGGGCAGCCCGCGCCCGAGCGGTTCGCCGACAAGGGCGCCCGCACGACGAAGATGCTGGTGGAGACCGTCGGCCACACCCGCATGCTGAAGTGGAGCGTGGTCGGGGCCGCGCACTGGTTCGTGATGGTCGGCTTCATCGTGCTGTCGCTGCTGGTGCTCGAGGCGTACTTCGAGGTGGTCACGCCCGGCGGCGGGCTGCCGATCATCGGGCACTGGACGGTCTTCGGCCTGGCCACCGAGTGGATCGGCATCCTGGGCCTGGTCGGCATCGTGGTGCTGATGGCGATCCGGCTGCGCAACCGGCCGACCCGCCCGGGCGGCCTGTCCCGGTTCACCGGGTCGACCATGTGGCAGGGCTACTTCGTCGAGTGGGTCGTCCTGCTGGTCCTGATCTTCGGCTTCGTGATCCGCGGCTTCAAGGTGGCCACCGATCACTTCGAGTACCCGGTCTGGGCCACCCCGCTCAGCCACGCGGTCGGCGCCGCGCTCCCGGCCTGGACGGCCGGCGTCAGCGTGGCCGCCCTCATCAAGATCATGATCTCGATGACCTGGCTCATCGTGATCTCGCTGAACGTCACCATGGGCGTGGCCTGGCACCGCTTCCTGGCCTTCCCCAACATCTTCTTCAAGCGCGACCCGGAGAAGCCGGCCGGCTCCGGCCTGGGCCCGCTGCGCCCGATGACAAGCGAGGGCAAGCCGCTCGACTTCGAGGAGGCCGACCCGGAGAAGGACCAGTTCGGCGTCGCCCAGGTCGAGCAGTTCACCTGGAAGGGCCTGCTCGACTTCAGCACCTGCACCGAGTGCGGCCGCTGCCAGTCGCAGTGCCCGGCCTGGAACACCGGCAAGCCGCTGTCGCCGAAGCTGCTGGTGCTGAGCCTGCGCGACCACGCGTACGCGAAGGCGCCCTACCTGCTGGCCGGCGGCGGCAAGGACCTGACCGGCGAGGAGAAGGGCACCGAGGAGCAGCTGGCCGGCGTCGACGTGCTGGCCATGGCCGAGGCCGACCGCCCGCTGATCGGCACCGCCGAGGAGGGCGGCGTCATCGACCCGGACGTGCTCTGGTCCTGCACCACCTGCGGCGCCTGCGTCGAGCAGTGCCCGGTGGACATCGAGCACGTCGACCACATCGTCGACATGCGCCGCTACCAGGTGCTGATCGAGTCGAGCTTCCCCTCCGAGGCCGGCGTGATGCTGCGCAACCTGGAGAACAAGGGCAACCCGTGGGGCGCGCCGCAGAACACCCGCGAGGACTGGACCAAGGGCCTCGGCTTCGAGGTGCCCCGGGTCGGCGAGGTCGAGGACTTCGAGTACCTGTTCTGGGTCGGCTGCGCCGGCGCGTTCGAGGACCGGGCCAAGAAGACCACCCGTGCCGTCGCCACGCTGCTCAACGAGGCCGGCGTCAGCTTCGCCATCCTCGGCGAGGGCGAGACCTGCTCCGGTGACCCGGCCCGCCGGATCGGCAACGAGTTCGTCTTCCAGATGCTCGCCCAGCAGAACGTCGAGACGTTGAACGAGGCGTTCGAGGGTCGGGAGAAGGCCAAGCGGAAGATCGTCGCCACCTGCCCGCACTGCTTCAACACGCTGGGCAATGAGTACGGCCAGCTCGGCGGCGAGTTCGAGGTCGTGCACCACACCCAGTTGCTGGCCCATCTGGTCAGCGCCGGCAAGCTCACCCCGGTGCAGCCGGTCGACGGTGGGGTGACCTACCACGACCCGTGCTACCTGGGCCGGCACAACCGGATCTTCGCCGCCCCCCGCGAGGTCCTCGGCGACTCGATGCAGGGCGAGCTGACCGAGATGCCGCGCAACAGCGAGCGCTCCTTCTGCTGCGGCGCCGGCGGCGCCCGGATGTGGATGGAGGAGAAGATCGGCAAGCGGATCAACGTGGACCGGGTCGAGGAGGCCATCTCCACCGGGGCGAAGACCATCGCGGTGGGCTGCCCGTTCTGCTCGACCATGCTGAACGACGGCGTGAACGGCAAGGGCGCCGGCGAGGACGTCGAGGTGGTCGACGTGGCAAGCGTGCTGCTGCGCTCGGTCAAGCCGGAGGCCCCGGCGGGCGAGCCGGAGACCGCGCCGGCAGCCGGCTGAGGCGTACCCAAGGAGAGCCGGACCAACGACGGCGGCGGCACCCGTGCGGTGCCGCCGCCGTCGTTCAGTTGCCGGCGGAGATCGCCGTCGTGCTGGCGACCGTGGTCGCGACGATCAGCGCGGCCTGCATCTCGTCGATCGCCTTCCGCACGGCGGCGGAGGCCCAGTCGCCGGCGGCGATCTCGTTCAGCCGGGCCTTGACCCGATCCTTCGGCAGCTCCCGGAAGAGCTTGCGGTCCAGGCCGACGGCCCGGACCAGGGCGAGCAACGCGGCGGTCCGCGCGTCGACCGGCCCGTCGCCGACCAGCGCGGCCACCATCCGCGCCCGGGCCGCGGTCTCCGCCGCCGGCTCCGCGCCGGTCGGCGAGGGATAGCGGGTACGCGGGAAGACCAGCAGCACCCGGTCGGACTCCCGGCGCAGTACCCCGGCGCCGACCAGCCCGTCCAGCACCCGGTCCGGCAGGCCCTTGGCCAGCTTGCCGATCCAGTCCTTCGGCTTGCGCGGCCGACTGGCCGCCACCGTGCCGAGCGCCTCGTCGAGCAGCGGCACGCCGGTCGGGGTGGGATCGGTCACCACCAGCCGCTTGTCCGCCACCTCCACCCGGCGGGCGAGAGCCAGCTCCAGCAGCAGCGCACCGGCGAGGCCGTAGTCGAGGTGCGGGCGACCGAGCCGGTTCGTGCCGCCGTCGTCGTACGCGAGCAGGAGCAGTTCGTCGGTGAGCAGCAGGCCGTCCATACCCGCCACGCTACGGGTGGCGCACCAGCGGCGCCCGCGTGCCACAATCACGCCCATCGACGGCCTGCTGGTTCTGACGCTGTTGCCCCTGGTCGGCTTCGTGCTGCTGACCGCCGGCAACGCCTTCTTCGTCGCGGCCGAGTTCGCCCTGGTCACCGTCGACCGGGCGGAGATCGACAGGCGGGCCGGCGAGGGGGACGGCCGGGCCGCCACGGTCCGCCGGGCGCTGCGGGACCTCTCCTTCCAGCTCTCCGGCGCCCAGCTCGGCATCACCATCACCGCGCTGCTCACCGGCTATCTCGCCGAGCCCGCGCTGGCCCGGCTCGTCGCGCCGCTGCTGCGCCCGTTCGGCGGCGCGGACCGCTTCTCCGGGTTGCTCGCCCTGGCCCTGGCCACGCTCCTCTCGATGCTCTTCGGCGAGCTGGTGCCGAAGAACCTGGCGCTGGCCCGCCCGATGCCTGCCGCACTGGCCACCGCCGCGCCGATGCGCGCCTTCTCGCGTACCTTCGGTTGGCTGATCCGGCTGCTCAACGACTCGGCCAACCGGCTGGTCCGCCGGCTCGGCGTGGAGCCGCAGGAGGAGTTGGCCAGCGCCCGTTCCCCGGAGGAGCTGGGGTTGCTGGCGGCGATCTCGGCGCGGGCGGGCGCGCTTCCACCGGACACCGCGATGCTGCTGCGCCGCACCATCCGGTTCCGCGACAAGCGGGCCGCGGAGGCGATGACGCCGCGCGTCGATGTGATCGCGCTGCGCGCCACCGCCTCCGTGGCCGAGCTGCTGGACCTGTCCCGGCAGACCGGCCGGACCCGGTTCCCGGTGTACGAGGAGACGCTCGATCTGGTCACCGGTGTCGTCGGGGTGCCCGACGCGCTCGGTGTGCCGCTGGCCCGCCGCTCGGCCACCACCGTCGCCTCGGTCGCCCGCGAACCGGTGTACGTCCCGGAGAGCCTGGACCTGGACGGGGTGCTGGCCGCGCTCAAGGACGCCGGCGCGGACCTGGCCATCGTGGTCGACGAGTACGGCGGCACCGACGGCGTGGTGACCGTGGAGGACCTGGTCGAGGAGCTGGTCGGGGAGATCGCCGACGAGTTCGACCCGGCCGCGGTGGGCGACCTCGGGCCGGCGGAGCTGACCGTGCCCGGCGGGGAACGGACCGTCCTGGTGGACGGCGTGCTACGCGCCGACGAGCTGATCGAGCAGACCGGTTTCCGGCTGCCCGACGGGCCGTACGAGACGTTGGGCGGCTTCCTCATGGCCCGGCTCGGCCGCATCCCGGTCCCCGGCGAGTCGGTCGACGAGGCCGGGTACGAGTTCACCGTGGTGGAGGTCGACCGGCACCGGATCGAGCAGGTCCGGGTGGTTCGCCCCGAGGAGCCCGACGACGGTGCCTGAACTGCTTGTCGCCCTGGTGTTGCTGCTCGGCAACGCCTTCTTCGTGGGCAGCGAGTTCGCGTTGATCGCGTCCCGCCGTACCGTGATCGAACCGCTCGCGGCGACGTCGAAGCGGGCCCGCTGGGCGCTCGCCGCGATGAACCAGATCCCGCTGATGATCGCCGGCGCGCAACTCGGCATCACCGTCTGTTCGCTCGGCCTCGGCGCGATCGCCGAACCGGCGTTGGCCCACCTGCTGGAGGCGCCGTTCACCGCGATCGGCTTGCCGGCCTCCGCGGTGCACCCGGTGGCGTTCGTGATCGCGCTGGCGGTGGTGGTGTTCCTGCACACCGTGGTCGGCGAGATGGTGCCGAAGAACATCACGCTGGCCGGTCCGGAACCGTCGGCGCTGTGGCTCGGCCCCGCGATGCTCGTCTTCTGCCTGGCCACCAAGCCGCTGCTGCTGGCGATGAAGTGGTCGGCCCGGCAGGTGCTGCGGTGGTGGCGGGTGGAGGCGACCGACGCGGTGAAGACGGTGTTCACCGCCGAGGAGCTGGCCGGGCTGGTCTCCCAGGCGCGCACCGAGGGGCTGCTGGACGCCGAGGAGCACGCCCGGATCACCGGCGCGCTCGCCCTGCACACCCGCACCGCGGCCGACGCCCTGCAACCGTGGTCCACGGTGACCACCGTGGCCGAGGACGTCTCACCCGCCTCGCTGGAGGTGCTGGCGACCCGTACCGGCCGGTCCCGCTTCCCGGTGGTACAGCGGTCCACCCGCCGGGTGCTCGGCTTCGTGCACGTCAAGGACGTGCTCGGGTACGCCGGCGCGAGCCGGCGGGGCCCGGTGCCGGCGGAGCTCTACCGGCCGCTGGCCGTGGTGCCGCCGGACCGTACGCTGGCCGATCTGCTGCTCGCGATGCGCCGCGAGCGCCGGCACATGGTGCTGGTCAGCGACGGTCGCCGGCCCCTGGGCGTGGTCACGCTCGACGATGTATTGACAGCTATCGTCGGCAAGTGAATGAATACCCTTGGTGTGCAACTGATTGCGGACACGTGATTGAACAACGGTCCGCCTTGATTCCACCCCGGTGCCTTCCCTAATGTGATGCACCGACCGTTGTGGGTCGTCCGCCTCGATCTTCCCTCTCGCGAGGCGCCCGCCGGTCGCTTGCAAAGGAGTCCGTGCCGGTGGCAACCATGCCCCCTCGACGTCACGCCCCGAGCGCCCCACCCGGCCGGTCGGCCGGGTTCCACCGGGTGGTACGCCGTCTCCTCACCCTGGTCGCGGCCGTCGCGGTCGGCGCCGGGATGCTGACGGCCCCGGCGCACGCGGCGCCCTCGGTGGACGAGATCGACGCGCAGATCGACAAGCAGTGGGAGAAGCTCGAACCCACCATCGAGCAGTACAACAAGGTCCGCTCCCAGCTCAAGGTCAACAAGAAGAAGTCCGCGGACCTCCAGAACAAGATGGTGCCGCTGGAGCTGGCCTCGACGCTGGCCATGAACAAGGTCGGCGACATCGCCGCCCGCTACTACATGCGGGGCCCGTCGCAGGAGATGGGCGCGCTGCTGGTCAGCACCAAGCCGGGCACGCTTGCCGAGCAGCTCGTCATGCTGGACCGGCTTGCCGACGACCAGCGCAAGCAGATCGCCGGTGTGCTCGCGACCCGCGACAAGTACAACCGGGAGAAGCAGAAGCTCGACGCGCTGATCGTGACCGAGCAGAAGCAGGAGGCCCAGCTGGCCTCGCAGAAGAAGCAGATCGACTCGGAGATCAAGCGGCTGACCGCGATGCTGCCGGTGACCTCGATCCGCCCGGCCGGCTGCCCGAACATCGACGGCGTGGTGAGCAGCGCCGCGCGTACCGCGATCAAGACGGCGTGCGCCCAGGTCGGCGACCCGTACGTGTGGGGCGCCACCGGCCCGAACTCGTTCGACTGCTCCGGCCTGACGCAGTACGCCTACAAGGCGGCGGGCATCTCGCTCACCCACTTCACCGGCGCCCAGTGGAACGAGGGCCGGAAGGTCTCCCGCTCCGAGGCCAGACCCGGTGACCTGGTCTTCTTCGGCAGCGACCTGCACCACGTCGGGCTCTATCTCGGCAACGGGGTGATGGTGCACGCGCCCCGGACCGGAAAACCGGTCCAGGTGTCGAGCATCAGCACGCAACCGCTCGCCGGCTTCATCCGGGTCAGCTGACCCGAGCCGGCCACGACGGAGAAGGCCCCCGGTCCACCTGGACCGGGGGCCTTCCGCCGTTCCGGGTCAGCGCGGCGCGCCGACCGGCGACGGCAGGATCAGCACGTCGGCGAGGTTCACGAACATGATCCGGTGGCCGAACTGGACCTGCACGTAGCGGTTCTCGCCCCGCACCACGGTCTGGTCACCGGGGGCCGAGCCGTCGAACGAGACGGCCCGGTAGTACTCGCCCGGCAGCACGCCGCCGACCGCGTACCGCTGGCCGGCGGCGAGCGTGTACTGGAGAGGGGAGATGGCCTGGTAGGGGATGGTGTCCGGGTAGGCGGCCTGCTCCGGGTAGGCGCGGCCGTACACCGGGATCGTGGCCTTGCCGGGCCGCGGCGTCACCACGAAGCCGGTCGCCCACTTCCCGGTGGGCGCCGAGGCCGGGTTGTGGAACCACGCCTTCTGGCCGAGATACCAGATCGCCGTCCAGTCACCCTGCCGGCCGGCCACCGCGTACGTCTGTCCGGCGGAGGCGCGGGCCCCGTGGTCCGAGATGTACATGGTGTCCGGCGTGCCGTCCGGGCGCAGCCCGAGGTCGTTGACGAGCGGGGCGTCCGCGCTCGGCGCGCTCCGCAGGATCACCGCCGAGGAGCCGCGCGACGGGCAGGTCTCGGCCGGCGGGGTGGGCGTCGGCACGCCCGGCGGCTGCTGGTTGCAGCCGACGAACGCCGGCCGGTTGGTGGCGAAGTCCGGGTCGATGGTGACCAGCCCGGTACGCGACGTGCCGGTGGTCCGGAACGGCGCCTTCATCAGGTCGAAGTAGTGCGACCAGTCCCAGTAGGGCCCCGGGTCCCAGTGCATGCCCCGGACGGTGCCGGCGGTGGTGCCGGGCACGTTGTCGTGGCCGATGATGTGCTGCCGGTCCATCGGGATGCCGAACTTCTGCGCCAGGTACCGGACCAGCTTCGCCGAGCTGCGGTACATCGCCTCGGTGTACCAGGTGCCCTGCCCGGCGAAGCCCTCGTGTTCCAGGCCGATGGACTTGGCGTTGACGTACCAGTTGCCGGCGTGCCAGCCGACATCCTTGGCCTTGATGTGCTGGGCGACGTAACCGTCCACCGAGCGCAGCGTGTAGTGCCAGCCCAGGTAGTCGGCCCGCTTCACCAGGTCGACGCTCGGGTCGAAGTAGCCCTCGGTGTCGTGGATGACGATGTACTCGATCTTCTGCTGCTTCGGCCGGTTGCCCAGGTCGTGGTTGCCGTAGTCGCCCGGGTCCGCGCTGAGCTGCTCGTACGGCGCGGGGATCCACTCGCAGGCCAGCCGCACCGGGCACTCCAGCCCGTCCGGCCGCGCGGCGTGGCGCAGCCCGAGCCGGGCCAGGCCGGCGCGGTCCGGGCGCGCGGCGGTGGCGGCCAGCGTGACCCGCTGCCCGTCGTCGGTGGTGCGGGTCGCGCCCTGGCCGAGCTGGTCGTAGACCTCGTCGGCGAAGGCGGCCGCCGCGTCGGAGGTGTCCGCGCCGGAGTAGCGGGCCACCGCGCCGTACCAGGCCGCCGGGTCGCTGCCGGCGCCGACCGGCCCGCCCAGTGCCTTCTGGTACGAGGCGAGCAGCGCCGCGCCACCACGGATGTTCGCGGCCGGGTCGGTGCGCAGCTTCTGCGCGTCGAGCCCGGTGAGCGTCGCGGCGGCGTCGAGCGTCTGTAGCGAGGCCGTCGGGAGTGGTGTCTCCCGGGCCGGCGCGGCGGCGGTGGCCGGGTCGAGGGTGAGCGGGCGTGAGTCGTCGCCGCGCGGGTCCTCGTCCTCGTCGACGTGCGCGCTGCCCGGCGTGGCGAGCACGTGCGTGGCGTCGGTCAGGTGCATCGGGCCGTAGCCGCCGCTGGTGCTGGGCTGGCCCGGGTGGGCATCCCAGCGGGACTCCAGGTAGGAGACCCCGAGCAGCACGTTCTGCGGCACGCCGTACTCGGCCGCCGCGGCGGCGTACTGCTGCTGCCGGTCTCCGGCGGGTGGGGCGGCCTGTGGCGCGGCGGTCACCGGGCCGGTGGTCGCCAGCGCGGCGGCGGTCGCCACGGCGGCGGCGAGCAGTATCCGTCCGCCCGAGGGCGGGGGTGAGAGGTGCATCGAACCTCCTGGACAGGGATGGGGGTCACTGCGTCCCCCACCCTCACTCCGTTGGCCCGGGAGGGTCAATGCCTTTCCGGTGGGTAATCTGATGTGAAAGAAAGCTTCATTCGCGTCCGACCGGCACATCCGGTACGGAGTGTCACTGCCGTTCGGGTTGCGGATCGATAACAGAGGTCCCTACTCTGGTCAATCGTCGGCCGCCAGTTTCATCGTCCAACCCGGGCGGTGACGGTCCGACACCGCCGAGTCGCCCACGGGCGAACCGGGGACCCAGGTACCTGGGGTGAATCCGCAGTCACTGCGGTAGGGCGGCTCCCTTCCCGCCCGAACCCGTCAGCTAACCCGGTAGGCGGTCAGACGAAGGAGTACGGACGCCCGGTGGCACACCATGCCCCGCGGCCGACGTCGAGCCGGTCCACGGACCGGTCCGCAGTCGTGCCGCGTTCCCGCTGGTCCCGCTTCACCCCCACACTCGCCGCCCTGGTCGGCGCCGCGGTCGTTCTGACCGGTGGCGCGACGGCGGCCCGCGCCGAACCCTCGGTCGCCGAGATCGAGGCCCAGATCGACCGCGACTGGAACAAGCTCGAACCCGTCATCGAGCAGGTCAACGCCGTACGCGAGCAGCTCGGCGTGCGACGCCGGCAGGCCGACGCGCTCGGCAAGCAGATCGCCCCGCTCCAGGCCCGGGTGGACGCCGCGCTCGGGCAGGTCGGCGGGCTCGCCGCCGACGCCTACAAGGGTGACAACCTCTCCACCGTCAACGCCCTGCTGGGCAGCCGCTCACCGAGCGAGCTGGTCAGCGGTCTGGAGATGCTCGACCGCTTCGCGCACCACCAGCAGGAGCAGGTACGCGACATCGCCGAGCTGCGCGACGAGCTGGCCGCGAAGAAGAAGCCGCTGGACGCGATGGTCGCCGACCTGAGCCGTACCGAGGCGCAGCTCGCGGCGAAGAAGAAGCAGATCGACGCCGAGATCGCCAAGCTCCAGAAACTGCGGCTCAAGGTGTACGGCAACGGTGGCGGCGGCCCGCTCCGGCCGGCCCCCTGCCCGGCCGGATATCCCGGCGGCGCGGCCGGGGTGGCGGTCAAGTTCGCCTGCGCCCAGATCGGCAAGATCTACGTCTGGGGCGCCGCCGGCCCGGACCACTTCGACTGCTCGGGCCTGACCATGGCCGCCTGGGCCAAGGCCGGTGTCTCGCTGCCGCACAACGCCCGCCAGCAGCACAACGTCACGCGGCGGGTCAGCCGCGCCGAGTTGCGCGCCGGTGACCTGGTCTTCTACTACGGCGACCTGCACCACGTGGGCATGTACGTCGGCGACGGCTGGGTGGTGCACGCCTCCCAGTCCGGCAAGCCCATCACCATGAAGCGCGTCGACGACGGCGACATCAACAGCTACGGCCGCCCCGGCTGAGGTGCAAGGAGGGGCCCCCTGTCAACGCATTCCGCATAGGAGGGGGCCCCGCTCAACAGCGGCGGAGAGCGTCAGCGGGTCGGCCAGGTGCGCCAGCTCTGCCAGGACCGGCTCGGCGTCGGGCCGCGCTGGCCCTGGTAACGCGAGCCGTAGACGGCCGAGCCGTACGGGTGCTCGGCCGGCGAGGAGAGCCGGAAGATGCACAACTGACCGATCTTCATGCCCGGCCAGAGCGTGATCGGCAGGTTGGCCACGTTGGACAGCTCCAGTGTGACGTGGCCGGAGAAGCCCGGATCGATGAAGCCGGCGGTGGAGTGGGTGAGCAGACCGAGTCGCCCCAGCGACGACTTGCCCTCCAGTCGGCCGGCCAGTTCCTCGCCCAGCGAGATCACCTCGAGTGTGGACGCGAGCACGAACTCGCCCGGGTGCAGCACGAACGGCTGCCCCTCGGGAACCTCCACCATCGATGTCAGGTCGTCCTGCTGCACGGACGGGTCGATGTGGGTGTAAAGGTGGTTGTTGAAGACCCGGAACAGCCGGTCCAGGCGTACGTCGATGCTGGACGGCTGCACCAGCGTGGGCTCGAAGGGCTCCAGCGCGAGCGTGCCCGCCTTGATCTCGGAGACCAGGTCGCGGTCGGAGAGCAGCATCGGAACACCATAGCGACCGCTATCGGTGACCTGCGTGTCGGACTACTTCTTCGTACACCTGTTCGATAGAATGTCCGCATGGCTTCCTGGTCCGAATTCGCCGCCGACGAGCCCCGCCTCGCCGCCGAGATCCGCCTTCTGATCCAGCAGTACGGGCCGGGCTTCGGCTACCTCGCCACGGTCCGCGCCGACGGGGGCCCCCGGGTGCACCCGGTCTCCCCGCTGATCACCGACGACGGGCTCTGGTGCTTCGTCATCGACTCACCGAAACGGCGCGACCTCGAACGCGACGGCCGCTTCGCGCTGCACTCCTTCCCGCCGGAGGAGAGCGACGACGAGGCATACGTGGCGGGCCGGGCTCGCCCGGTGGTCGATCCGGCCACGGTGGCCCGGCTGGCCGGGCTCGGCCGGGCGGTGCCACGGGGTGACTGGCGGCTGTTCGAGTTCACCGTCGACGTGGCGATGCTGACCCGGCGCGATCCGGTGGTCCGTTCCGGTGCCGGTCGGCCGCAGGTGCGGCTCTGGCTCGACCCGCGGGGCGCCACGCCGGCCCTTCGACGCGAACCGCTCGTTGCGGAGGGGCGGCGCGGCCGGCACGGCTTCGACACCCGCCGCCCGGCCGCCTGACCGGGCCGAGAGGCCGTCCGATGGCCGGGCCGCGAGGCCGCCGCCCGGCTGGTCGGACGAGGCCGCCCGCTTGGCCCGGCCCGGAAACGACAGGTGCCGGCCCTGTCCGAGGACAGGGCCGGCACCGTGCGTGGTGCGTCAGGTCAGGCCGCGCGGTAGGCGTTCCACGCGGTGAGCATGCGGCTCGCCTGGCCGGCGGTGAACTGGTACATGCAGGAGTCGTAGGTGTAGTCCATGAAGTTGGTGATCGGGTCCTTGCCGGTGGTGGAGCAGGTGTCCCGGCCGGTCGGGCACTGGTAGGCCGGGGACGCCTCGGCCGGGGTGTCGGAGACGCTGTCACCCGAGCCCGAGCAGCCGCCCTGGAAGGTGTGGTAGAGGTTCAGCCAGTGGCCGATCTCGTGGGTACCGGTGTCACCCTGGTTGTAGTTGGTCGCCGTGCCGCCGGGCAGCGACTCGTTGAGCACGACCACGCCGTCCATCTTGTCCAGCGTCTGCTTCGGGAACGTGGCCCAGCCGAGCAGGCCGTCGCTCAGCTCACCCAGGTACATGTTGAGCGTGTTCTTGCCGCCCGTGCGCAGCGAGGTCTTCATCGACCGCTCCGCCGAGGAGCCCTGCACGATCGGGTACCACGACGTGTTGGTCACGCGGTTGATCTTCGTGAGCTGGAACGAGAACGCGGTGGCCGCGCCGCCGGTCGAGCCCGCGTACGACTGGTTGAGCACGCTGATCTGCTGGTTGATCAGCGAGTCCGGGATGTTGCCGCCGGCCCGGGTGCTGCTCTTCTGAATGACGTGCACGACAACCGGGATGGTCACGGTCGCCAGCGGGGCGACGGCGCCGGTCCGGAAGCTGGCCCGGGCGCGTTGCGCGGCGGCGAGGTCGGCCTCGCGTTCGCGTACCTGCTTGGCGGTCAGCTCGTTCGGGTCGAGCTTGGCGTTGCCGCCCTTGGCGACGCGGGCGTCGGCGTGGGCGTCGGCCGGCTCGGCGCAGACGCCGGCCGGAGCGGCCGAGAAGGCCGAAGCAGCGGGGACGACGCCGACGGCCGCGGTGCTGAGCAGCAGCGCGAGAGTCGACGTCGCGACACCGGCGGTACGCCGGGTCAGCAGGTTGGGACGGAGTCCCATGGGCCCACCTCTTTCTTACGACGTGACCGGGGGTGTGTCACGCCGGGTCGGAAACGTGGAGCAGACGTTACATCCCATCGACGAATTTGAGAACGGCCATATGTTGCCGGCGGGCAAATTGCTTGATCGACCGGCCCGACCGCTCCGGCGGAGGTACCTGGGTGCACGGGCGTGGTGACCTCAGGTACAGTGGTGCCGCCCGCGGGTGTAGTTCAATGGCAGAACATCAGCTTCCCAAGCTGACAGTGCGGGTTCGATTCCCGTCACCCGCTCCAGCACGAAGGCCCTGCCCAGGATGAGAGTCCCGGCCAGGGCCTCGCTGCTACCCGCAGTGGGCACGGGTGAGATCGACCATGAGCTGACGGCTCAGCCGGTCAGTTCCCGCACCAGGGTCGTCCGGTCCTCGCTCCACAGCTCGATCGAGTAGCGCAGGCCGAATCCGGCGAGCACGGCCCCGAGTTCCTCCGTCCGGGACGGCTCGACGACACCGCTGAAGATGCGCGGCTCCATCAACTCGATGCACGCCCACTCGTGCTTGACCTCGTAGTCGGTCCACGAACTTGCGCGAGCGCGCCAGCCCGCCCGGACGAACATCTCGGCCAGTTCCCGTGCGGGCGGGGCATCGGTGAGGCTGCCGTATACGTTGTTGTCCAGGACGGCCAGGTGGTCGGCGAGACGCGGTCCGGGGGTACCGCCGGAAGTGATTTCCACGCCTGCCAGTCTCCCGCACATTCGCTACCGCCACCGGCCGCGAATCCGGTGGACGGTCGGGAGCCTGCCACCGCAGACTCTCGGGCATGGCGGAGCCCTGCGTCCTGGGTCGTGGCACCAGCCCTCGTTGGGTGGTCCATCCCCCGGTGGATCCGTATGGCGAGGGGTACGTCCTGACCGTCGCCACGGAGCTGCGCGACGAGGGGGTGACCGCTCCTCGAAACGGTGGCGGCCAGGACCGCCTCTAGAGTTCCGGCATGGCCTTCTTCGCCGTACACCGCAACGGCCGGCCGGCGACCGTCGACGACCTGGCGCCGCTCGCCTTCGCCGGGAACGCCCACTTCACCGCCATGCAGGTGCGCGGCGGCCGGGTACGCGGCCTCGACCTGCACCTGGCCCGCCTGCGGGAAGCCTCCCATGAGCTGTTCGGCGCCGCGCTGCCCGACGACCGGGTGCGCACCGCGCTGCGGGTCGCGATCAACGCCGGCCCACCGGACGTCACGCTGACCGCCACCATTTATTCGGGTGCGGACGAGGATGAACCGGACCTGCTGGTCCGGACCCGGGCCGCCGCGTCGCCGCCCGCCGGGCCGCTGGCGCTGGCGGCGTACGAGTACGAGCGGTTCCTCCCCGCGGTGAAGCACGTCGGCGAGCTGGCGAAGAGCCATCTCGCCCGGCAGGCGATCCGGGACGGCTTCGACGACGCGGCGTTCGTCGACCGGACGGGCCGGCTCACCGAGGCGACCATCTGGAACCTGGCGTTCTTCGACGGCGACTCCGTCGTCTGGCCGGAGGCGCCCATGTTGGCCGGCACCACGATGGGCGTCCTTCGGCGGCAGTTGACCCAGCTCGGTGTGTCGCAGCGCACTCACCCGATCACGCTCGATGATCTGCCCGACCACGCCGGGGCGGCAGTGATGAACTCGTGGACGCCCGGGGTGGGGGTGTCCCGGATCGGCTCCGCGACGTTGCCGGACGCGCCGGCGTTCCTGGCGACGCTGCATCGGGCCTACCGGGCGGAGCCGCCGGTGGAGATCTGAGCGGTGAGGTCGAGGATGTGCCGCACGCCGGGCTCGCCGTTCAGTTCCACCTCGCCGTCGGGCGCGAAACCGATACGCCTCAGCACCGCCAGCGACGCCGGGTTCGCCAGCGCGGCCGAGGCGACCAGCCGGCGCAGCCCGTACTCGTCGCGGGCCAGGTCGCAGACGCGTCGGACGCCGTGCTGGGCCAGGCCGCGTCCGGCGGCGTGCTCGGCGACCCGGTAGCCCAGTTCGGCGTTGCCGTCGACCACGTCGACCAGGTTGAACCGGCCGAGGACGGCACCGTCGTCTTCGGTCAGCACGTGGAAGTGGCAGATGCCGCGCTCCTGCTCGTCGAGCAGGGCCGCGTGCCGGGCCGCGAAACCGGCGAAGTATTCGTCGCCCCGATCGGGCACGAATCGGGCGAAGTATGCCCGGTTCTCCCGCTCGAACCGCAGTACCGCGGGGGCGTGTCCGGCGGTGAGTCGTTCGAGTTCCGGCATCGCGTCAGGCTAACGAATCGTAGGTGCGCAGCTCGACCGTGTTGCCGTCCGGGTCGCGTACGTAGATCGAGGTGCCGGTGCCTCGGGCGCCGAAGCGCGGCACCGGGCCGGTCAGCACCGTGAACCGCCCCGAACCGACCACCGATGGCCAGTCGACCGGCGCCACCACCAGGCAGAAGTGGTCCACGTTCGACCCGTCCGGTTCACCGCGCACCAGGTCGATGATGGTGCCGGCGTCGACGCGTACCGACGGGAACGGCACCTCGCCGGCGCGCCAGCGGTCGACCCGCACCGGGGCCAGGCCGAGCGTGCCGCAGTAGAAGTCGAGGGAGCGCTCGACGTCGCCCACCGTCAGCACCAGGTGGTCGAAACCGGTCACACGCATCGTCATCAGGTCCTCCTGACCAGGTTGGGAACACCGTCAACCCTGGTCGTAGGCGGCGGCCGGACCAAGCCGCGATCGCTTTACCATCGTTGACCGGGAGTCAACGACGGGAGCGCCGGGTGCTGGAGCGGTACGAGATCGAGGCGTTCCTGACCCTGGCCGAGGAGCTGCACTTCGGGCGCACCGCCGAGCGGCTGCGGGTGACCACCGGGCGGATCAGCCACGTGGTGCGCCGGCTGGAGCGGCGGATCGGCGCGCCGCTGTTCGAGCGGACCAGCAGGGTGGTCCGGCTCACCCCGATCGGCGAGCGCCTGGCCGGGGAGATGCGTCCGCTGGTGGCCGGCATCGAGGACGCGGTCCGGCGGGCCGTGGACGCCGGGCGCGGCCGCACCGGTGAGCTGCGGGTCGCGTACGTCGGGGAGTCGACCGCGCCGGCGCTGCTGCGGGCCGTGGCCCGGTTCACCGAGCGCCACCCGGACTGCGAGGTGCACGTCCACGAGGCGCCGCTGGCCACCACCCGGTCGAGCCTGGTCGACGGCACGATCGACGTGCTGATCGCTTCGTACCCGTTCGACGGGATGGCGAACGGCCCGGCGCTGCTGCACGAACGCCGGCTGCTCGCGGTGGCCGCGGGCCACCCGCTGGCCGGTGAGGAGTCGGTGTCGCTGGAGGTGCTCGGCGACCATCCGGTGATCCAGTACCCGGCGGTCACGTCGACTGCGTTCAAGCAGGACCGCACGCCGGAGCGGACACCGGCGGGCCGGCCGGTGCCGAAGGGGCCGGCCGGCGGCAGCTTCTCCGAGATGCTCGCGCTGGTCGCGCTCGGGCGCGGGGTGCTGCCGGTGGGCGAGCAGACCCGGCACTACCACGCCCGGCCCGACCTGGCCTACGTGCCGATCCACGACGCGCCGCCGATCCGTCGCGGTCCGGTGTGGCTGCCCGGCAACACCACCACCCGGGTACGCGAGTTCGTCCGCGCGGCGGTCGACGCCAACCCGTCCCCGGCGGCCTGACGGCGTCGTACCCGGCTGGCAGCATCGAGCGGATGCGGGACGAGATCCGGGCCCTGGTCGAGGCGTTGACCCCGGGCGACGAGCAGGAGGCGCGACACCGGCAGGAGGCGCTGGCCTGGCTGGCCGGCACGGAGGACATCTTCCGCCGGGTCAAGCCACGCACGCCCTCGCCGCACCTGGTCGCCTACTTCCTGATCCGCGACCCGTCCGACGGCGCGGTGCTGCTGGTCGACCACCGCAACGCCGGCATGTGGCTGCCCAGCGGTGGCCACGTCGAGCCGGGCGAGCATCCGGTGCTCACCGTCCGCCGCGAGCTGCGGGAGGAACTGGGCGTGCCGGCGGTCTTCGCGCCGCCGTACGGGGAGCGGCCGGCCTTCCTCACCGTCACCGAGACGGTCGGCCCGCCCGAGCAGCGGCACACCGACGTCAGCCTGTGGTATCTGCTGACCGCCGACCGCGAGCAGCGGTTCACCCCCGACCCGGTCGAGTTCCGGGGCGTCCGGTGGTGGACGCCGGCCGAGGTGACCGGGGCGCCGGCCGGCACCGTCGAGCCGCATCTCGGCCGGATGCTGGCCAAGCTCACCCCGGCTTGACCGTCAGCGGACGCGGTTCGCGGCGGGGCGCGAGCGCGATCGCCAACAGCGTCGCCGAGCAGGCCAGGCCGACCAGGAGGAACAGCGAGAGCGTCGGCTGGCCGAGCCATTCCCACAGCGGGTGCCAACTGGGATGTGGCTCGTCCAGGTGATGCCCGGCCAGGGAGGGGGCGGCGAGCAGGGCGGGCGCCCACCAGAGGACGAGAACGCCCCCGAGCAGCAGCGGCACGCCGCGCCGCCCTTGGGTGCGCCGGCTCACCCAGCCGAAGACCAGCCAGGCCAGGGCGCCGACGACCACCCCGGCGAGGACGGCGGCGGGAAGCACGGCCGGCGGCGTCGCCCGCTGCAACTCCACCTCGAGGTACGACCCGTAGGTGTCGGGGTCTTCGAAGGTGGCCCGCACGACGGTGTCGCCACGCCGGGCGACCAGCGTGGTCTCGACCGGCTCGTCCGTCCGCTCGCAACGGGCGGCGGCGCAGGTCTGGAGCACGGTCGAGGTCGGCCCGTACACCTGCCAGCCGTCGGCCTCCAGCCGTTGCACGGCCGTGGCCAGCGCGCGGTCCTGGTCCACCGGCATCGGGCCGGAGGTCAACCCGGAGGCGGAGCCCTCCTGGTATTCGCCACCGTCACCGAGCAGGATTCCGCGCCACTGGCTGAGCCGCAGCGGGTGGTTGTAGTAGACGAAGAGCGCGGGTGCGGTCGACACGTCGTCGCCGAGGCGGTGGCCGGGGAACGCCTCGGTGAAGACGGCGGTGAACTCGGCCCGGTCGGGCTGCGGCCGGGACGTCTCCCAGGCGAGCCGCGCGGCGAGCGAGGCGGTGAACAGTCCGCAGATCAGCGCGGTGAGTGCTGCCCAGACACCGACCGTTCTGCTGGCCGGGCGGCCGAGCCGGCAGCGGAGCCCGCCGCGGATCAGGTCGGCGGCCTCGCGGACGGTGGGCCGGGTTCGGCCCGGTGGTGCCGAGTCCAGCAACAGTCCGAGGATCTCCGAGCCGCGTTCCCGCCGGTAGGCGCGGGGATAGGCGAGGAGCAACCGTCGGTAACGGTGGTCGAGCGGCATGGTCTCCCCTACGGTCTGCGGCTGGGGGCGGGACGCGGTTCAGGCGGTGCGCGGGCGCAGGGCCCGCAGCCGGGTCTCGGCGACGGTGGCGAGCTGCCGAAGTCGGGCGGTCTCGGCCTTGAGGCCGTCGAGGCCGGCCGGGGTGAGGCGGTAGTAGCGACGCAGCCGGCCGTCCACCACCTCTTCACGGTCCGGTTCGACGAGACCCTGGGCGGTGAGTCGGTCCAGTGCGGTGTAGAGCGTGCCCGGCAGCAGGCTCACCCGCTCGGCGGAGAGCGCGGCGACCTCCTGGGTGATCCCGTAGCCGTGCCTCGGCCCGCCGGCGAGCGAGGTGAGGATCAGGAACGTCGGCTCCCGCATCTGGTTCATGCAGGCAACATATATAAGTCGTCGATGTATCGTCAATGGCTTGACCCGGCCCCTGCGGCAAGGCCGAGCGTGCTCCCTGCCGGCCACCGGGGCCGGCGCGAGGAGGAGGGCACCGTGCGGCTGCTGACCATCGGGGCGTTCGCCCGTGCGGCCCGCCTGACCGCCAAGGCGCTGCGGGTCTACGACGACTGCGGGCTCCTGCCGCCGACCGCCGTGGACCCGCACTCCGGCTACCGCTACTACGCGCCGGAGCAGCTCGACCGGGCGCGGCTGATCGCCGCGCTGCGCCGGGCCGGCATGCCGTTGGCGGAGATCCGGACCGTCTGCGGGCTGCCGCCGGACGCCGCCGCCGAGGCGCTCGACGCCTGGTGGCGGCGGGAAAGCGCGGACACCGCCGCCCGCGGTCGCACCGTCGCGCTCCTCGTCGACCAGCTCACCGAGAGGGGCACCACCATGTCCGGGAACACCACCTTCCGGTACGCGGCGCGCTGCGAGACCGGCGACGTCCGGGACTCCAACGAGGACACCGCGTACGCGAGCGACACGCTGCTCGCGGTCGCCGACGGCGTACGCGGTCCGGGTGGCGCCGCCGCCAGCGCCGCCGCGGTGGACGCGTTGCGGCCGCTGGAGCGGGTCGACGCGCCGGCCGCCGACCTGCTCGCCGCGCTGGCCGACGCGGTGGCCCACGCCGACCGGGCGGTACGCGCGCAGGCCACCGGCGACGACCGGCCGGCGAGCACGCTCACCGCGATCGTCGGGCGGGGCACCCGGCTCGCCCTGGTGCACGTCGGGGACACCCGGGCGTACCTGCTGCGCGGCGGCGAGTTGTCCCGCCTCACCCAGGACCACACGTACGTGCAGACCCTGGTCGACCAGGGGCGGCTCACGTTGGCCGAGGCCGGCGCGCACCCGCAGCGGGCGCTGCTGGCCCGGGCGCTGGGCGCGGGTGGCGAGGTGGAGGCGGACCTGGCGCTGCGTACGGCGCTGCCCGGCGACCGCTACCTGCTCTGCTCGGACGGCCTCTCGGCGGTGGTCGACCCCGGCGCGCTGCACGCCGCGCTGGCCGGGGCGGACGACCCGGAGACGGCCGTCGGGCGGCTGGTCGACGTGGCGTACGCGGCGGGCGCGCCGGACAACGTCGCCTGCGTGGTGGCCGACGTGACGGCGTGACGCCGGACCCGGGCCGGGGTGTCCGGCCCGGGTCGTACCCTGGCGATCATGCGAATTGGCATCGTGATCCTGCCGGACCAGCGCTGGTCGGAGGCGCGCCGGCGGTGGACTCAGGCGGACGAGTGGGGCTTCGACCACGCGTGGACCTACGACCACCTGGGCTGGCGTGACCTGGTCGACGGGCCCTGGTTCGACTCCTGGACGACGTTGACCGCGGCGGCGACGGTGACCTCCCGGGTCCGGCTCGGCACGCTTGTCGCCTCGCCGAACTTCCGCCACCCGGCGGCGTTCGCCCGGCAGGTGACCGCGCTTGACGACGTCTCCACCGGCCGGGTGTTGCTCGGGCTCGGCGCGGGTGGCATCGGCTTCGACTCGGCGGTGCTCGGCGGGGAGACGCTGCCGCCCCGGCAGCGGGTCGACCGGTTCGCCGAGTTCACCGAGCTGCTCGACCTGATCCTGCGCGAGGACGGCACGACCTGGCGTGGGAAGTGGTTCGCCGCGGTGGACGCCCGCAACAATCCCGGCTGCGTCCAGCAGCCCCGGGTGCCGTTCGTGATGGCCGCGAACGGACCCCGCTCGATGCGGCTGGTCACCCGGTTCGGGCAGGGCTGGGTCACCACCGGCCTCGGCGGCGACGACCTGGAGAGCTGGTGGGGCACCGTGGCGGAGCTGTCCGACCGGATGACCCGGACGCTGGAGCAGGCCGGCCGGGATCCGGCCACGCTGGACCGCTACCTCTCGCTCGACGCGGCCCCGGTCTTCTCGCTGACCAGCGCCGAGAAGTTCGCGGAGCAGGTCGCCCGGGCGGGCCGGCTGGGCTTCACCGACGTGGTGACGCACTGGCCGCGGGCCAGCAGTTGGTACGCCGGCGACGAGACGGTGCTCACCGAGGCGGCGGCGCTGCTGCCGGAGCTGCGCCAGGTGTAAGGAGGGGCACCCGCATCGCACCTCAGGTGCCGACGCTGCCCTCGGTGGAGAGCAGCCGGAACCGGAGGCAGACGATCCGGCTGTCGTCGGTGACCGGGGTGCCCTGCCGGGCCCAGTAGGCGCCGTGGCCGGCCCGCCACTCCTCGATCGACCGGTCCCCCTCGCCCTCGGCGCGGGCGAAGTCCCACGGCACGTCGGCGAAGCGCACCACCTCGACGCCGGTGATCTCGACGACGCCGACCAGCGCGTCGCGGTCGTCGACCAGGGCCAGCCGTTCGCCGACGTGCTCCAGTTCCTCGTTCTCCTCGGCGTACTCGCCGATCAGCCCGGCGGTGGCGGTCTTCACGCCGGCGAGCACGAGGTTGTTCAGGTCGGCGCGCAGCCCGCCGGGGGTGCCGAGAGCGAGCGCGCGCAGTCCACCGATGCGGGGCCACATGCGCACCGAGGCTACGGCACCCCACCGCTCAGATCAGGCGGCCGGCGTGGCCGGGCGCGGCCAGCACCCGCCGGTCGCCGGTCGTCGCGTACGCCTCCAGCGCCGCGTCGGCCAGCTTCACCACGTGTTCGTCGCCGTGCCGGGCCGCGCGCGCGAACACCTCGACCGGGTCGGCGGGCCCACCGACCGGCGCCGCGGCGGCCGGCGTGGGTGCGGCGTACACCGAGGTCACGGCCGCCGTCGCGGACCAGGCCGCGGCGACGCTCGGGGCTCGCAGCGCCGGATCCAGGGCCGGCAGGGTACGCAGCACGGCGGTCGGCGCGGTGACCGCGTGCACCAGCATGACCGGCTCGCCGTGCCCGAACCGTAGGTAGTCCAGCGCGGCCCGGTGCACCATCTCGGCGAGCGTGCGGGTGGCCTCGTCCGGGTCGGCCGGCGGTCGCAGCGCGGTCACCGCCCCGGACCATCCGGGTACGCGGGTCAGCCGGCCCAGCCGTTCCCGGATGCCGCCGGTCCGCTCGGCGATCCGGGGCACCCCGGCCAGCGCCGACGCGACGTCGGAACGGCCGGTGAGCGGGCCGGCGCCGGGCACCGGCTGCCAGCGGGCCGCCCAGTAGCCGAGCGCCTGACCCAGTTCGACGCGGCGGTCCGGAGTCTCCCCGTCGACACGCAGCACCCGCACCGCGTGCCCGACCCGGATCACGCCGTGGGTGGCGCCGGCCGCGATGCCGGGCAGCAGTCGGGGCCACCACTCGCCGAGCACCTCCCGCCACGGCCGTTCGCGCAGCTCGCGGTCGAAGTGGTGGAGCCAGTCGCCGGCCCGTTTCGGGTCACCGAGCGCGGCCCGCCAGTCGTCGATCGGCCGCAGCCCCCGGGGCAGCTCGTCCAGCCGGCGCAGGTAGCCGTCGAGCCAGCGGTGCACGCGTGCGCCCTGTCCGTGCCGGACCAGCGCCTCGGCCGCCATCGGCCCGTGGTTGGAGAGCCAGCCGGAGAACTCGGGGCCGGTGCGGTGCAGTCGTTGGTACGCCTCGTCCAGGATGTCGTCCATCCGGGGATCGTCCGGGTTCAAGCTTGCTTGAGGTCAAGCGGCCGGGAGTTGGTCGCCGGTGAGCAGGGCGCGCAGCCGTAGCCGCTCGGCGGCGGCGGGCGGGCAGGTCGACACCAGCGCGGCGGTGCCGACCGGCTCGGCGGCGGCATCCCGGACCAGCCGGTGCAGGGCGTCCAGTTGTGCGCCGGTGTCGACCCAGTCGTCCACCAGCAGCACCCGGTCGCCCGGGCCGAGGCGCCGGCCGTCCACGCCGACCCGGAGCCGCTGCCCACGGTGGTCCGGCGGGGTCTCGGCCCACCGCGTCGGCCCGATCCGTCGCCGTTCACCGCCGGCCTTGTACGCGGGCAGGAAACCCGCGCCGGCGGCCACCGCGACCAGCGGGCCGAGCAGCAGGCCGGTCACCTCGGGGGCGATCACCACGGTCGGCCGCGCGTCGGGGTGGAGACCGGCCAGCGCCGGACCGACCTCGGCGAGCACGTCGGGATCGCGCCACCAGCCGGAGAGGTCGCTGATCAGATGGCTGCTGGCCGGCCCGGGGTCGGCCCATCGGAACAGCTCGACCAGGCGACGGTTCAGCACGCGTTCCATCCTGCACACGTTCCACCGTTCGGACCAGCGGGGATGGCTTGATCGGCTACACGTACCAGGGTAAATGCGGGCATACCACCATGATCACGTTGACTTCGGAAGTGCTTCTCTCGTTACGGTCCGAGCCGGTTTGTTCAGCTGACGAAAGGACCGGGCCGGTGGCTGCTAGGCACCTTCGTACCCGCACGTTGTTCTCCTCGCCCGCCGGCATCGCCGCCACCGCGGCGGTCGGCGTGGCGCTCGCGGTCGGCGGCGCCGTCGGCGCGGTGCAGCTCACCTCCGCCGAGCCGCCGGCCGGGCCGGCCGCCGTCGAGGCGCTGCCCAGCACGCTCGCCCCCACCTCGGCCGCGCCGTCGCCGAGCGCGTCCGCCTCGCCGAGTGTCAGCCCGTCGGCGAAGGTCACCCCGAGCGCGAAGCCGAGCCGCACCCAGGCCGCGTCGCGTGGCAAGGCCCGGACCGCGGCGCCGAAGCCGACCGTCACGAAGAAGAAGTCCACCGCCGCGAAGGTCGTGGACAGCGGCTCCTGCGGCGCGTCCTTCTACGACGAGGGCCAGATGACCGCGAACGGCGAGACCTTCAACCCGGACGCGCTGACCGCCGCGCACAAGACGCTGCCGTTCAACACGAAGGTCCGGGTCACCAACCCGGCCAACGGCAAGTCCGTGGTGGTCCGGATCAACGACCGTGGTCCGTACATCGACGGCCGCTGCCTGGACCTGTCCCGCGCCGCGTTCGCGGCCATCGCCTCGACCGGTCTCGGCGAGGTGGACGTCCGCTACGAGGTGCTGGGCTGACCGGCCCGTCAGACAGAACTTCCGCGACGGACGGGCCAGGTTCATTCTCCGTCTCACATCCATCAGGCATGCTGTCCGATGTACGCACTCGACCCTTCCAGCCGGGCCACGGCCCGCTGAGCCCCGGATCCCGCGCCGGCCTCGGCGCGGCCCTCGCGCTGCTCGCGATCGTCTCGGCTCTGGAGGCGGGCGACGGTCGGAAGGCGCACTACCTCGCGCTGATGGCCGCCGCGCCGGTCCTGGCCGCCGCGCTGGCCTCCTGGCGGGTGGTGCTCGCGGTGGGGGCGCTGGCCACCGCGGCCGGCATCGCCTTCGCCGTCGTCGAGCGGGGCGCCTCGCTGGTGACCGCAGTCAACGTGGCCGCGATCGCGCTGGTCACCGCGATCGCCGCCGCCACGGCGGCGGTGCGGCAACGCCAGGCGGAACGGATCGCGGAGTTGTCCCGGCTCGCCTCGGTGGCCCAGCAGGCGGTGCTGCGTCCGCTCGGTCCGCAGGTCGGCACGCTGGCGGTGGCCGCCCGCTACATCTCCTCCACCGCGACCGCCGAGATCGGCGGCGACCTGTACGAGGTGATGGACACCCCGTACGGCGTCCGCATGATCATCGGCGACGTACGCGGGAAGGGTCTGGACGCGGTCCGGCTGGCCAGCATCGTGCTCGGCTCCTACCGGCACGTGGCGTACGAGCGGGCCGACCTGCGTGCCGTGGTGACCGACCTGGACCGGGCGGTGGCCCGCAACGTCGGCGACGAGGACTTCGTCACCGCCGCCCTGGTCGAGGAGCGCGGCGGCACGCTCACCATCGTCAACTGCGGGCACCCGTCGCCGCTGCTGCTGCGCCGGGGCCAGGTGATCCCCCTGGAGCCACCGGCGCCCGCGCCGCCGCTCGGCTTCATGCCGGTGGTCCGGCCGCGGGTGGAGCGGCTGGAGCCGGGCGACCGGCTGCTGCTGTTCACCGACGGGCTGGGCGAGGCCCGGCGGGACGGGGAGTTCTTCCCGACCGCCGACCGGGCCTGGCGCCTGCTCGGTCACGGCACCGTCGGCGACGGGCTCGCCTCGCTGGAGACCGCGCTGGTCGAGTGGGTGCACGGTCGCCTCGACGACGACATCGCCCTGGTTCTGATGGAGTACACCGGCCCGCGTAGCGCCGCCGCGGCACCGGTTCCGAGCTGGGAGGTCGGCGCCGCCGACGGATGAACCGGAACTGTGTAATCGCTGTCACTTCCGAGATCGGCTTGTCGTTGCCTACCGGTGAGTAATACAGTCTGGAGTTACTGATCGGTAACACCAGTCCGGAAGCGGGGCCAGCGAGCATGACCCACTACAAGAGCAACCTTCGGGACCTCGAGTTCAATCTGTTCGAGGTATTCGGGGCGGACCGGACGTTCGGCCAGGAGCCGTACACGGATCTGGACGTCGACACCGCCCGCAGCTTCCTCTCCGAGGTCGACCGCCTGGCCCGCGAGGACCTGGCCGCCAGCTACACGGACAGCGATCGCAACCCGCCGGTCTTCGACCCCGCGACGCACACCGCGCCGCTGCCGGCGTCGTTCAAGAAGTCGTACCAGGCGTTCATGGACTCCGAGTTCTGGCGGCTCGACCTGCCCGAGGCCCTCGGCGGCACGAACGCGCCGCGCACCCTCTGGTGGTCGCTGGCCGAGCTGGTGCTCGGCGCCAACGCCCCGGTCTGGATGTACGCCTCCGGCCCGTCCTTCGCGCATGTGCTGCACGTCGAGGGCAACGAGGAGCAGCGGAAGTGGGCCCGGCTGTTCATCGAGAAGCAGTGGGGCTCGACCATGGTGCTGACCGAGCCGGACGCCGGCTCGGACGTGGGCGCCGGCCGCACCCGGGCGATCCAGCAGCCGGACGGCTCGTGGCACATCGAGGGCGTCAAGCGCTTCATCACCTCGGGTGAGCACGACCTGACCGACAACATCGTCCACTACGTGCTGGCCCGTCCGGTCGGCGTGGACGGCGTCGGCGGCCCCGGCACCAAGGGCCTGTCGCTCTTCGTGGTGCCGAAGTTCCACTTCGACACCGAGACCGGCGAGCTGGGCGAGCGCAACGGCGTCTACGCCACGAACGTCGAGCACAAGATGGGCCTCAAGGTCTCCAACACCTGCGAGGTGACCTTCGGCGAGCACGGCGTACCGGCCAAGGGCTGGCTGCTGGGCGACAAGCACGACGGCATCCGCCAGATGTTCATGATCATCGAGTACGCCCGGATGATGGTCGGCACCAAGGCCATCGCCACGCTCTCCACCGGCTACCTGAACGCGCTGGAGTACGCCAAGAACCGGGTGCAGGGCGCCGACCTGGTCCAGCAGGCCGACAAGACCGCCCCGCGGGTGACCATCACCCACCACCCGGACGTGCGCCGTTCGCTGCTGATGCAGAAGTCGTACGCCGAGGGCCTGCGGGCGCTGGTCTGCTACACCGCCGGCTGGCAGGACAAGGTCTCGATCGCCGAGGCGGCCGGCGACGAGAAGGCCACCAGGCTGGCCAAGCGGGTCAACGACCTGCTCCTGCCGCTGGTCAAGGGCGTCGGCTCGGAGCGGGCGTACGAGCTGCTCGGCCACGAGTCGTTGCAGACGTACGGCGGCTCCGGCTTCCTGCAGGACTACCCGCTGGAGCAGTACGTCCGGGACGCCAAGATCGACACCCTCTACGAGGGCACCACCGCCATCCAGAGCCTGGACCTGATCTTCCGGAAGATCGTCCGGGACAACGGCAAGGCGTTGATGGCGGTCGCCGGCGAGATCCAGGAGCACATCACCTCCGAGGCCGGCAACGGCCAGCTCAAGGTGGAGCGACAGGCGCTCGGCAAGGCGCTCGCCGAGATCCAGAACATCCTCGGTGTGATGACCGGTTGGCTGGGCGAGGCCCAGGCCGGCGACGCCCGCGCGCTCTACAAGGTCGGCCTGAGCAGCCGCCGGTTCCTGCTGGCGATCGGCGACCTGGTGGTCGGTTGGCTGCTGCAGAAGCAGGCGGACGTGGCGCTGAAGGCGCTCGCCGGTGAGGTCTCCGCCACCGACAAGGCGTTCTACACCGGCAAGGTGGCCGCGGCCCGGTTCTTCGCCCGCGAGGTGCTGCCCCGCATCGGTGCGGACCGGCGGATCATCGAAGGTGCCGACCTGGAGATCATGGACCTCCCGGAGGAGGCGTTCTAAGCCTCTCCGGGCTCTTTCTCCCCTTCACCCCGACGGCCGGTGGGCGACAGCCCGCCGGCCGTCGTCGTTGGTGGCCCGGAGGTGGATAGGCGGGCCAGTGGGCGGGTAACCGTCGCGGACCACGACCGGAGTACGCCCAAGGGCCATCGCACGGGGGAGTGCAGCGCACATGGGCATTGGCAGCGCCATCTTTCTCATCGCGCTCGGCGCGATCATGACCTTCGCCATCCGGGCCAACGTCTGGTGGATCGACCTGCGCGCCGTCGGCTGGGTCTTCATCCTGGCCGGACTGGGCGTCCTGCTGACCACGCTGTGGTTCTGGCAGGACCGCCGCAAGCGGGCCCGCACGCTCATCGTGGAGGAGAACCGGCTCTCGCACCCGACCGCGATGATGCCGCCGCCGCCCGACCCGCCGCCGCCGACGGCCCCGCCGTCCTGACGCCCGTGCCCGTCGGGCGGCGTTCCCGTCGGGCGGCGTCCGCGTCGGGCGGCGTGCCCGTCGGGCGGCGTGCCCGTCGGGCGGCGTGCCCGCCGGGCGGCGTGCCCGTCGGGCGGCGTCCGCGTCGGGCGGGCGTTAAGAGGGGGCCCCGCCTCTACCGGAGGCGTTGAGAAGGGGCCCTTCCTTGCGCCTCAGCTGCGGGCGGTGTGGCGGGTGGCGAGCGGGGCGTGGGTGAGGGCGGGCCATGCGCTGACGGGGCGGTGCACCACGATGTCTGTGGTGCGCAGGCCGTCCGGATCCGCCCGCTCCGGGTCGAGCAGCGCCGAGAGCAGCGAGATGCCCGGGTTGTGCGCGATCAGCAGCACCGTGCCGGCCGCCGGGTCGACGGTCCGGACCAGCTCCAGCAGCTCGTCCGGGTGCGCCTCGTACGCGGTCGGCTCGTACCGCACGGCCGGGGTCGAGCCGGCCGGGCCACCCTCCGCCGGGGAGCCCGTCATGCCCATCGCCACGCCGTGCCAGGTCTGCCGGGTGCGCCGGGCCGGTGAGCAGAGCACCACGTCGGGCAGCAGCTCGTGCCGGGCCAGCCAGGCGCCCGCCGCCGCGGCGTCGGCGTGACCACGGACGGTCAGCGGTCGCTCCGCGTCCAGGGCCTCCCGGGGTTGTTCGGCCTTGGCATGTCGCAGCAGCACCAACGTCCGCTGCCCGTTCCTGCCGTCCGTCATGCGCCCAGCTTGCCTGATTGACGATCAGAGCGCCTGGGTATGTCGATGCGTGCCGCTACCTCATCCATGGCCGCGGCGGGCAGGAAACGCCAGCAGGACGCCAAGGAGGCGACGTCATGGGCATCGGTGCCAGCATCTTCCTCATCGCGGTGGGCGCGATCTTCGCGTTCGCCGTCGACGCCAACCTGGGATGGCTGAACCTCAACGTGGTGGGCTGGGTGCTCATGCTCGCCGGGCTCGCCGGCCTGCTCACCACGCTCTACTTCTGGAACAGCCGCCGCCGCGTGGTCGCCGCGCCGGTGCGCGAGCAGGTCGTCGCGGAGCCGGTGGTGCCGGTGCGGGGCGACCGGGTCGTGCGCGAGGAGTACCGCGAGGTGCGCCGCCCGGACTCGGGCTACCCGGCCTGACCCATCCCCCCGAGACCCGAGGGCCCCGCAACGGCGCGGGGCCCTCGCGCACGTCCGGGGCCGGGTCGCGTCCGCTTCGGGTCAGGCGAACAACGCGAAGTAGATCGCGATGTGGTGGCAGATCGCCGCGAGCAGCGTGCACGCGTGGAAGAACTCGTGGTGGCCGAAGACGGTGGGCCACGGGTTCGGCCGGCGGAGCGCGTAGAACACCGCGCCCATGCTGTAGATCGCGCCGCCCACGCTTAGCAACACCAACGCGGTGACGCCGCCGACGTGCAGGATCTCCGGCAGCATCGCCACCGCCACCCAGCCGAGCGCCAGGTAGAGCGGCGCGGAGACCCAGCGCGGCGCGTGCGGCCAGATCATCTTGACCGCTACGCCGGCCAGCGCGCCGCCCCAGACGAGGGCGAGCATGATCGTGGCGTGCCGGGTGTCCAGCAGCAGCGCGCAGAACGGCGTGTAGGTGCCGGCGATGAACACGAAGATCATCGAGTGGTCCATCCGGCGCATGATCTGGTAGCCGCGTTCGGACCAGACCCGCCGGTGGTAGAGCGCGCTGGTGCCGAAGAGCCCGCACACGGTGAAGCTGTAGATGACACAGCTCACCAGCGGCGCCCACCCGGGTCGGGTGGCGGCGACCGAGCACAGCACGATGCCGCAGACGAGCGCGGCGAAGAACGCGTACGCGTGGAGCCAGCCGCGCATGCGCGGCTTTCCGATGTCGACCGGCCGAAGCCGGAGCGGTGCGGAGGTGGTCACCTCATCAGGTTACGACACCGTAGGTTACTTGCAAGTAGTGTGGACCGTCACGTCCGGCGGCGCGAGGATGGCCGGATGCGGATCCGACCCGTCGGGGCGCACGCCCTGCTGCTCGACTGCGACGACCCCGACCAGGTCGAGGCGTGGCGCGCCGAGCTGTGGCGCCGCCGGGCGGCCGGCGACCTGGCCGCCGTCGACATCGTCCCCGCCGCAGTCACCGTGCTGCTCGACGGCGTACCCGACCCGGAGGCGACCGCCGCGCGCATCGCCGGCTGGCAGCCCCGCGACACCGCGTCCGAAGCCGGCCCCGCCGAGGTCCAGGTGCCCACCGTGTACGACGGGGCGGACCTGCCGACCGTCGCCGGCCACTGGGGCGTCGACGTGCCGGCCGTGATCGACCGGCTGCGGCGTACCGAGTTCCGGGTCGCGTTCTGCGGCTTCGCGCCCGGGTTCGCGTACCTCGCCGGGCTCCCGCCGGAGCTGGCCGTACCGCGGCTCGCCACCCCGCGTACCCGGGTGCCGGCCGGCTCGGTCGCGCTGGCCGGCCCGTACGCGGGCATCTACCCCGCCGCCTCGCCCGGCGGTTGGCTGCTGGTCGGACGGACGGAGATGCCCCTCTTCGACGTGCGTGCCGACCCGCCGGCCCGGCTCACCCCCGGCACCCGGGTCCGGCTGGTGGCGTCCTCATGATCGAGGTGCTGCGGGCCGGCGCGCTCACCACCGTGCAGGACCAGGGCCGGCCCGGCTGGGCCCACCTCGGCGTCCCCCGCTCCGGCGCGCTCGACCCGGCCGCGCTGCGCCTGGCCAACCGGCTCGTCGGCAACCCGGAGCACGCCGCCGGCCTGGAGATCACGGTCACCGGCTGTGTGCTGCGTCTCACCCGGGCGGTCACCGTCGCGCTCACCGGCGCCCCGGCCGACGTGCTGGTCGAGCACCCGCCGCGGGTGGGCTCGGCCGTCGGGTGGCGGCCCGGGGACGTGGGGCGGCCACTGTCGCTGCCCGCCGGGGCGGTGCTGCGGATCGGGCCGGCCCGCGTCGGGGTGCGGACCTGGCTGGCCGTCAGCGGGGGGATCGCGGTCGAGCCGGTGCTCGGCAGCCGGTCCACCGACACGCTCTCCGGGCTCGGGCCGCCGCCGCTGCGCGACGGGGACCGGCTGCCCCTGGGCGCCCCGACCGGCCCGCCGCCGCCGGTGGACCTCGCCGTCGCCCCGCCGCTGCCGACCGACCTGTGGCTGGCCGTCAGGCCCGGCCCCCGGCAGGACTGGTTCAACCCGGACGCGTTCGACCTGCTGCGCCGCGCCGCGTACACGGTCGCCCCGGCCAGCAACCGGGTCGGCGCGCGACTCGCCGGCGCCGCCCTGCCCCGCGCGGTGGTCGGCGAACTACCGAGCGAGGGCCTGGTGCTCGGCGCGGTGCAGGTGCCGCCGGACGGCCAACCGCTGGTCTTCCTGGCCGACCACCCCACCACCGGCGGCTACCCGGTCATCGGCGTGGTGGACGACGTGACCCCGCTCGCCCAGGCCCGCCCAGGGACTACGGTGAGGTTCCATGGACCTCAACGCTGACCTCGGCGAGGGATTCGGCAGCTGGCGACTCGGCGACGACGAGGCGCTGCTCGGGCTGATCAGCTCCGCCAACGTGGCCTGCGGCTTCCACGCCGGTGACGCGGCCACCATGCACCGGGTCTGCGCCGGCGCCGCCGAGCGCGGCGTCGCGGTCGGCGCCCAGGTCGGCTACCGGGACCTCGCGGGCTTCGGCCGCCGGCACATCGACTACGACTTCGCCGAGCTGCGCGACGAGACGATCTACCAGCTCGGGGCGCTGGACGCGTTCTGCCGGCTCTACCGCACCCGGGTGCGCTACCTGAAGCCGCACGGGGCGCTCTACCACGCGGCCGCGTGCGACGAGGCGCAGGCCGCCGCGCTGGTGGCGGCGGTCAGCGGCTACGACCACGAGCTGCCGGTGCTCTGCCAGCCCGGCACGGTGCTCGCCCAGCTCGCGACCGGCGCCGGCCTGCGGGTGGTCGCCGAGGGCTTCGCCGACCGCAACTACCTGCCCAACGGCACGCTGGTGCCCCGGGGCGCCGCGAACGCGCTGGTCACCGACCCCGACGAGGTCGCCGTCCGGGCGGTACGGATGGCCGTCGAGCGGACCGTGGTCGCGGTCGACGGCAGCGTTGTGCCCTGCGCGGTGGAGTCGATCTGCCTGCACGGGGACACCCCCGGCGCGGTGCGCTGTGCGGAGCTGGTGCGTGCGGCGCTTGTCGACGCGGGGGTCACGCTCACTCCGTTCGCGTGAAAGGCGGGGCCCCCTCTTGACGCATTCCGCATAGGAGGGGGCCCGCTCAACACTCGTCAGCTCACGCCTCGTCGAGGCCGCGCAGCACCAGGGGGAGGCGGGTGGCGCCGCCGGTGACCACCCGGACCGGCACGCCCCAGTCCTGGCGGGTCAGGTGGCAGGCGGCGTGCTCCACGTCGGCGTCGCAGGTCGCCGCCTGGGCGGTCACCTGCAGCACCCCCTGCGCCACGTCACCGCTGACCACCAGCCGGCGGGACAGGTCGGTGGTCGTGCCCGCGCCCTCCACCAGCAGCTCCGGCGGGGACGCCGAGACCACCAGGCGGGTCGACGGCCCGTACGTCTCGTCCAGCTTCTGCCCCGGAGCCGGCGTGAAGATCACGTCGAGCGTCAGCTCGCCGGCCGTCACGTCGGTGGGCCTGCGCTCCAGCCGGTGCCTCGGCCCCGCCACGGTGCTCGCGCCGGCCGCGCTCAGCGCGCCGGGCGCCAGCCGGGTCAACCGGTGCGCGGCCGACTCGACCACCAGCACCTCACCCTCGGCGGTGACCACCAGGTCGCTCGGCTCGGCCAGCCCGTCGGCCACGGTGCCGACCTGGCCGGTCTCCGGGTCGAAGCGGCGAACCGCGCCGTTGTACGTGTCCGCGATCAGCACCGAACCGTCGGGCAGCGCGCACACGCCCAGCGGGTGCTGGAGCAACGCCTGGTCGGCCGGGCCGTCGACGTGGCCGAAGTCGAAGAGGCCCTGACCGACGGCGGTGTGCATCTCGCCGTCGGCGACCCAGCGGATCGCGCTGGTCTCGCTGTCGGCCACCCAGAGCCGGGAACCGTCGGCCGAGACCGACAGCCCGGACGGCTGGGCCATCCAGACGTCCGGCAGCGGACCGTCACGCAGCGCCTCGACCGTGGTGCCGGCGTACATGCCGGCGGTCCGCTTGATCGGGTCGAACCACCAGAGCTGGTGGATGCCGGCCATCGCCACGACCACCCGGTCGTCGTACCAGGCCACGTCCCAGGGGGAGGAGAGGTCGACCGCGCGTGCGTCGTGCGCGTGGTCGTCGACCGTCGAGCGCCACTGCCGCCCGGTGCCGGCGACGGTGACCACCTCGCCGGACTCCAGCCGTACGCCGCGCAGCAGGTGATTGACCGTGTCCGCGACGACGACGTGGTAGCCGGCCACCTCGGCCACGTGCGGAGGCAGCAGGCAGAGGCCCTGCGGCTCGGCGAAGGTGGCCCCGGTCGCCGGGCCGTCCGTCCGGCCACGCCCGCCCGCACCGATCCGGCGGACCACCGTCTCCCCGTCCGGGGCCAGCTCGACCAGGGAGTGCCGGGCCGAGTCGGAGACCAGTAGGTTGCCGTGGTCGAGCGCGACGGCCTTGCCGGGGAAGCGCAGCGCCGTCTCCGGCTCGGCCGGCGGCACGTACGGGCCCTCGCCCCGGTGCAGGGTGCCCTTCGCCTCGTGCGTGGCGATCAGGTCGTCGACCAGTCGGGCCAGCCCTTCGGCGTGCCCCTCGCCGGCCATGGTGGCGACGACGTACCCCTCCGGGTCGACCACCGAGAGCGTCGGCCACGCCTTCGCCGCGTACTGCTGCCACATGTCCATCTCGGGGTCGTCGAGCACCGGATGGTGCACGCCGTACCGCTCGACGGCCGCGGCCAGCGCGTCCGGGTCCTTCTCGTGCTCGAACTTCGGCGAGTGCACGCCGATGACCACCAGCACGTCGCCGTACTTCTCCTCGAGCGGGCGCAGCTCGTCGAGCACGTGCAGGCAGTTGATGCAGCAGAAGGTCCAAAAATCCAGCAGAACGATCTTGCCGCGCAGGTCGGCCAGCGTGACGGCCCTGCCGCCGGTGTTCAGCCAGCCACGACCCCGCAGCTCGGGTGCCCGTACTCGTGCGCTCATCCCCCCATCGTGCCGCACCCCCCGTCCGGCAGCTCGGAGACCGCCGGGTGAAGAGCCGCACACCGCAGCGCGAAGCGCCCGCCCCACCGGGGACGGGCGCTTCGCGGGGGCGTTACTGGCCGGCCGGCTTCAGGCAGAGCACCCGGTTGGTGCCGCCGCCCTGGAGGACGACCGTGGGCTGGGACAGGTCGGCGCACTTGTCCTTGTTGTCCACCTTCGACACCACGGTGAACGCGCCCTGCTCGCCGCAGTTCGTGGCCACGGCGGTCGAACCGGACTGCTTGATGCACGAGCCGACCGCCGGGTCGAAGCCCGCCGGCTTGTCGGCACCGTTGATCTTGCCGAGCAGCGTCAGCAGGCCGAGCGGTACGGCGAGGATGAGCACGGCCGCGACCAGCACGGCGGCCAGCACCCGGCCGTTGCGCACCTTCGGCGCGGGCGCCTCGGCCTGCGGCTCGGCGTCCGGCTTGAACGCGTCGAAACGGCCCTGGTCCGACTCGCCGGACTGCCCGTCGGGCGACCAGGCCGGCGGCGCCTGCTGCGGCGGCGGCGGGAACGCGGGCGGGAAGCCCCCCGGCGCACCCGCCGGGCCCTGACCGGGCACGGCGACCGAGGCGCGTCCACCGGCCGGCGGACCGTACGGGTCCGGCTGGCCGCCGGGGCCACCGAAGGGGCCGGGCCGCCCGTGGAACGCGTCCTGGTGACCGTCGGGGCCACCGAACGGATTCTGCTGGCCGCCCGGCGCGCCGAACGGGTCGCGCGGCCCTCCGGACTGCTCGCCGTCGTGCGGGTGCACCCCGTTGGCCGGTCGGTTGTTGCCGGGCGGTTCGACGAAGGAGGGCACGCCGACCGGGAACGCCGACGGGCCGGCCGGCGACGACGGCTCGGCGTATCCGCGCGGTTCGTCGTCGTCCGGGCGCGACTGCGGCCCACCGAAGACACCCGGACCGTCCTGGCCGGGGTAGCGGTGCGGGTCGTCCGACCGCGACGACGGCCCACCGAAGGCAGGCGGGCCGTCCTGACCGGGGTAGCCGTGTGCGTCGTCGGGTCGGGACTGCGACCCGGGGTAGCCGTGTGCGTCGTCCGACCGGGACTGGGGCCCGGCGAAGCCGTGCACGTCGTCGGGCCGGGACTGCGGTCCACCGAAGGCCACCGGACCGTCCTGGCCCGGGTGGTCGTACGCGTCGTCGGGGCCGTCCGCCTCATCGGGCTCCGGCCGGGCCGGCCGGCCGTACACCCGGGGCTGCGGCGCCGAGGTGCCGGTCGGGTGCGCCGGCTGGTCGGACGGCGGCGTGACCCGGCTGGCCACCGGCACCGACGCGCTGGCCGAGACCGCGCCGGCGGAGCCTGCCTCGGGCGACGTACGCGGGCCGGGAACGACCGGGCCGGCCGGCGACTGCGGCTCCTCGTGGCCGGACCGGGAGGTGCCCCAGCCGGCGTCACCGTGCTCCGGCTCGTACGCCTGGGGTTCACGCTCGGCCGGTCCGAACTGGCCGGCGGCCGGGTGGTCGGCGGGCGGCGAGGAGGCCAGGGCGGCGCCCGGCACACGCTGGCCCTGCGCGGGCAGCGGCACCGCGTTGCCGGGGGCGAAGCCCGGCGCGGGCGCGGGTTGGTAGGCCGGAGCGTCGTCGGCCGGCTGCCAGCCGCGCGAGGGCACCGACTCGGCCTCGTCGGTTCGGCCCCACGCCTCGGCGGGGGACCAGGGCTCGGCGTCCGGCACCGCCGGACGCTCGGGTGCCCGCTCGTCGGGGTTGGCGCCCCAGCCGGACGGCGCGTCGGGAGTCGGCACGGACGCGCTCGCCCGGGCCGGCGTCTCGGCGCCGCCCCAGCCGGTCTGCGCCGGCTCGTCCGCCGGCCGCTCGGGCTCCTGCTGCGGCGGCCCGGCTGCCGCGCTGTTCCAGCCGCCGGCCTGCTCGTCGCCCTGGCGTTGCGGCGGCACCGCGGCACCGCTCCAACCGTCGGCCTGCTCGTCGCCCTGGCGTTGCGGCGGCGCCGCGGCGCCGCTCCAGCCGGTGGCTCGGGGCTGCTCCGGTTCGCCCCAGGCGTTCGCCTGCGGCGCCTCGACCGAACCGGCGGCGCGTCCGCCGGCCGACCAACCGCCGGAACGGTCGGGGTCGTCGTCCCGGGTGGACTCGTCCCAGCCGCCGGCCCGGTTCTCGGCCTGCGGGGCGGGCCAGCCACCGGAGCGGGCCGGGTCGTCGTGCTGCTGCCCGCCGGCCGGGTTCCAGCCGCCGGAGCGCTGCGGGTCGTCCTCGGGTCGACCGTCCTGGTCGGACTGCTCCGGAGTGGACCATGCCTGGTCCGGGCGGACGGCACCGGGCACGGAGACCTTGGCGGCGGCCCGGGCGGTCGGCTCGGCCGGCGGCCAGGTGGCGCCGCTCTGCTGGCCGGGCGGGGCCCACGCCGGCTGGGATTCGCGTGGGGTCCAGCCGCCGGAGCGGTGGGGGTCGTCGGGTTGCTCGTCGCGTGGGGTCCAGCCGCCGGAGCGGTGGGGGGCGTCCGGCGGCGCGCCGGCGCCGACGGCCCAGCCGCCGGAGTGGCCCGCGTCGTCGCCGTGCTGCGCGGCGGGAGTGGCGCCGCCGGACCGGTGGGAGTCGTCCGGGCCGGCGGGGGTGACCCAGGTCTCGTTCGGCACGGTGGCCGGCGCGGGCACGTAACCGGTGCCGTGTGCGCCTGCCTCACCGGGCTGCGCCCAGGCGGGTTGCTCGCCGGCCTGGCCGCCGCCCCAGGCGGGGCGGTTCTGCTCGCCGGCCCAGGCCGGCGGTGCGGGCTCGGGGGGACTGTTCAGCGGTGCGGCGGCCCAGGACGGCGGCGTCGGTCCGGTTGCCCGGTCCGGGTCGGCCTGCTCGGCGGCGGCCCACGCGGGCGCGCCATGGCCGGGGTTGGCCCAGGCGGGTGCGCCCTGCTCGGGGGCGCCCCAGGCGGGCTGCTGGCCGCGCCCACCGGGGTCGGCGGGCGGAGGCACCTGGGCGCTGGCCCGGCCGGTGACCTGCTGACCCGCGGGCGGGGCCCAGGCGGGTGGCTGGTCGTCCGCCGCGGCCCAGGCCGGGGCCGGCGGGGCGGGCCGACCGGCCGGCGGGGGCGGGGCCCAGCCGAGGTCGGGCGTGCCGTTGTACCCGTTGTCCTGCTGCGCCGGCTGATCGCCGTACGGCACCGGTCCGCCGGTGCCCGGCGACACCTCGCCCGGCTCCTGGCCGGGGCGGTGCGGAGCCTCGGACGTCATGGGTGCGCCTCCTCCATCACAGGTCGGCCGCCGATGCCGGTCGGGGACCGTCGGCATGGCTGCCGGCGTCGCCGGCGGGTACCGGCCGTGCACGGGCTCCCCGCACGTTATCCGGTGGTCGCCCGGGGGCGCTCGGGGGAGCCTTGGCCATCACCGAAAGTCACCGGTCGACGTCGATGAGTTTCGCTTTCCCGCGTCGGTCCGGAGGCAGCCGGTTGGCGACCGTGCCAACCGTACCGGGCGGTGCGGCGAGGTGGAATCCCGGTGCCGAACGACGCGGAACGTCGAAGACCCGCCCGGCGTGCCGGACGGGTCTTCGAACTGGAGGAGGTGAGGAAGGTCGGTGGCGTCAGCTCATGTGACGCTGGGCGATGGCGAGAAGCTCTTCGCGGACCGCGGGCGAGTTGGCGGAACGCAGGGCGTGCTCGATGGCACGGGCCCGGCGGTTGGCGTCGCGGCGGGTGCGGATTCGCTCGATCATGCTCATCTCGGGTCTCTCCTCCTGGCTATTCGGTTGTCAGCCCTTGATGTCTCTATTTAAGCGCATCGCGCGGCCGATTGCCATCGATTAGAAGGTGAGCTGAGCCACGTGCCTAAGGATCGTAGGTCCAATGCCCCTTCGGGCCGACGATTTAGCTCCCTAACGGCAACGGCCGGTGTGCCGGGCGTTCACCCGTGGCACACCGGCCGTCGCCGGAGCGGTGGTACGTCAGGTCCAGGCGAGCAGCGCCGCCTCCGGGTCGGCCAGGAAGTCCCCCACGTCGCGCAGGAACTTCGAGCCCAGCTCACCGTCGACGATCCGGTGGTCGAAGGAGAGGCCGAGCGTGGTGACCAGGCGCGGCTTCACCTTCCCCTTGTGCACCCACGGCTGCTCGCGTACCGCGCCGAAGGCCAGGATCGCCGACTCGCCCGGAGGCAGGATCGGCGTGCCGGTGTCCACGCCGAAGACGCCGACGTTGGTGATGGTGAGCGTGCCGCCGGACATGTCCGCCGGGGAGGTCTTCCCCGACTTCGCGGTCTGCACCAGGCCGGTCATCGCGTCCGCCAGCTCGCGCAGCGTGAGCCGGCCGGCGTCCTTGATGTTCGGCACGATCAGGCCGCGCTCGGTGGCCGCCGCGATGCCCAGGTTGACGTACTCCTTGACCACGATCTCGTCGCCGGCCCAGGTCGAGTTGACCATCGGGTGGCGCTTGGCCGCCAGCAGCACCGCCTTGGCGACCAGCAGCAGCGGCGAGACCCGCACGTCCCGCCACTCGCGCCGGTCGCGGAGCCGGTCCAGCGCCTTCATCGCCCGGGTCACGTCGACGGTCAGGAACTCCGTCACGTGCGGGGCGGTGAACGCCGAACGGGCCATGTTCTCGGCTGTCAGCTTGCGTACCCCCTTGACCGGGATGCGCTGCTCGCGGTCCGCGCCGAAGCTCGCGGCCGACGCGGCCGGGGCCGCGACCGTCAGCGGCTCGGCCGCCGCCGGGGTCCCGCTCGCCGCCCGCTGTACGTCCTCGCGGGTGATCGAACCCAGCGGACCGGAACCGGTCAGCGTGGCCAGGTCGACCCCGAGGTCCTTGGCGAGCTTGCGGACCGGCGGCTTGGCCAGCACCGGACCGCCGACCCGGCCGTTGCCGTTCACCGCCGGCGCGGGCGTCACCGGCGCCGGGGCCACCGGAGCCGGCGCGACCGGAGCCGGCGTGACCGCCTGCGCCGGTACGTCACCCTTGCGCGGCCGGCGCTTGGCCGGCGCGTTGCGCGGGCCGTAGCCGACCAGGACGGCGGTACGCCCACCCGGGGCGGCGCCACCGATCAGGCCCGGCTCGACCATGCCCTCGGCCGGCGCGATCTCCACCGCGGCCAGCGACGCGGCCGACGGGGTCGGCAGCGCCTCGGCCGGCGCACCGGTCGTGGACTGCTCCAGCGGCCCGGCGTTCGGGTCGGTGTCGATCGCGATGATCGGGCTGCCCACCTCGACCGTGGTGCCCTCCGGGTGGAAGATCGCCTGCACCCGGCCGGCCCACTTCGCCGGGATCTCGACCGCCGCCTTGGCGGTCTCCACCTCGACGATCGGCTGGTTCAGCTCGATGTCGTCGCCCACCTTGACCAACCAGGCGAGGATCTCGCCCTCGGTCAGGCCCTCGCCCAGGTCGGGCAGGTTGAACTCCTTGACCCGTGACATGTCGCTCACCAGCCGAAGGTGCGGTCGACGGCGTCGAGCACCCGGTCGAGGTCGGGCAGGTACTCCTCCTCCACCCGGGAGGCCGGGTAGGGGATGTCGAAGCCGGTCACCCGCAGCACCGGGGACTCCAGGGAGTAGAAGCACTCCTCGGTGATCCGGGCCGCGATCTCCGAGCCGAGGCCGAGGTTGCCCGGGGCCTCGTGCACGACCACGCAGCGGCCGGTGCGCCGCACCGACTCGTACGCGGCGCTCAGGTCCAGCGGCGAGAGCGTACGCAGGTCGATGACCTCCAGCTCACGGCCGTCCTCGGCGGCGGCGGTGGCCGCGTCCAGCGCGGTGCGCACCATCGGGCCGTACGCCAGCACGGTGGCGTCCGCGCCCGGCCGCACGACCCGGGCGCTGTGCAGCGGGTACGCGTCCGCGAGCGGGGCGTCCAGGTCGACCGGACCCTTCTCCCAGTAGCGCCGCTTCGGCTCCAGGAACACGATCGGGTCGTCCGAGGCGATCGCCTGCTGGATCATCACGTAGGCGTCCTGCGGGTTCGCGCAGGTCACGACCTTCAGGCCGGCGGTGTGCGCGAAGTATGCCTCGGGCGACTCCGAGTGGTGCTCGACCGCGCCGATGCCGCCGCCGTAGGGGATCCGGATGACCATCGGGATCCGCACCTTGCCCTGCGAGCGGTAGTGCATCTTCGCCACCTGCGACACGATCTGGTCGTACGCCGGGTAGACGAACCCGTCGAACTGGATCTCGCAGACCGGCCGGAAGCCGCGGATGGCGAGGCCGACCGCGGTGCCGATGATGCCGGACTCGGCCAGCGGGGTGTCGATCACCCGCTGGTCGCCGAAGTCCTTCTGCAGGCCGTCGGTGATGCGGAACACGCCGCCGAGCTTGCCGACGTCCTCGCCCATGATGACGACCTTCGGGTCGTTCTCCAGGGCCCGCCGCAGGCCGGTGTTGAGCGCCTTGCCGAGGGTGAGCGTCTCCGTGGCCATCAGTGGGCGCTCCCCTCGAACGACTCCATGTACTGCGAGAACCGGGCCCGCTGCTCGTCCAGTTCCGCGGAACCGTGCGGGTAGACGTGGTCGAACATGCTGACCGGCTGCGGGTCGGGCATGTTGAGAACCCGCTCGCGCAGGTGCACCGACTCGGTACGGGCCTGCTCGTCGACCTCGGCGAAGAACGACTCGTCGGCGATCTTCTGCTTGGTCAGGAACGCCTTCATCCGGGCGATCGGGTCCTTGGCCTGCCAGGCCTCGACCTCGCTGGCGATCCGGTAACGCGTCGGGTCGTCGGAGGTGGTGTGCGCGCCCATCCGGTAGGTGTACGCCTCGATCAGCGACGGGCCCTGCCCATTGCGCGCGGTGTCCAGCGCGTGCCGGGTCACCGCGTACGAGGCGAGCACGTCGTTGCCGTCCACCCGGACGCCGGGGAAGCCGAAGCCGCCGGCGCGCCGGTAGAGCGGGACGCGGGTCTGCCGCTCCAGCGGCTCCGAGATGGCGTACTGGTTGTTCTGGCAGAAGAAGACCAGCGGGGCGTTGAACACGCTGGCCCAGACGAACGACTCGTTGACGTCGCCCTGGCTGGTGGCGCCGTCACCGAAGTAGGCGATCACCGCCTCGCCGTCCTCGCCGCCGGTCCTGCCGTCCATCGCGACGCCCATGGCGTACCCGGTCGCGTGCAGGGTCTGCGCCCCGATCACGATCGTGTACATGTTGAACTTGAACTCGTTCGGATCCCACCCGCCCTGGTCGACGCCGCGGAACAGGCCGAGCGGCATGATCGGGTCGATGCCGCGGCAGTAGAGGACGCCGTGCTCCCGGTAGGTCGGGAAGGCCATGTCCTGCGCGCGCAGCGCCCGGCCGGAGCCCACCTGCGCGGCTTCCTGGCCCAGCAGGCTGGCCCACAGGCCCAGCTCGCCCTGGCGTTGCAGGGCGGTCGCCTCGGCGTCGAGCTTGCGGACCAGGACGAGGTCCCGGTAGAGCCCGCGGTACTCGTCGTCGGTGAAGTCGACGCGGTACTCGGTCCCGTCCGGACCGAGTGCGGTTTCGATCCGCTCGCCCTCCGCGGTGAGCAGCTGTACGAGTTCCGGTTCGCCGGTCGCGGCGGCGCGCCTGGTACGGGGTGCGGCCCGCTTGCTGCGGGTGGCGCCCCCGGGGTCGCCCTTTGCCATCCGTCTCTCCCTGTCTGTCTGCGCCGCGCCGGGGGTGACCCGAGCCGCGCACGTCGTGCGCCCGCCCGGCAGGTGCCGGGTCGGTCCCTGGCGGCCGCGCCATAGCCCCGGTGAGGGTTGCCGCGCGGCGTGAGCCGGGGTCCGTCGGGGGACCCAGGCCCGGGAGCGTCGGCGCCGTTCCGCACCAGCCGCAGGGTGCGCGGAGGTGGCGGCTGCGTTGCCGTCGTGCCTGAATGATTGCAGAGGAGGTGAGCGGGCCCACAGTATGGCCTCCCCTGCCGGTGAGGTTTCATCGGTTCCGCGACGCATAGATGCCTTTGTCGGATAGGTCGCAGCGGGCCGTCGGACAAATTGTGTGTCGACACGCGGTGGCGGCTGGTGAACTGAGCGTCACTGGGTCAAGCTGACGGAGAGCCGTCGCGCGGCATTTGTCCGAATATCTGCGCGTGCTCGTCCGTCCCGTCGACGCGTACGAGGAGTGTGCCGGTGTCCGAGCCAGAGGGTCCTCCCGGTGCTCCCTTCCTCGGCCGGCACCGGGCGATGTCCGCCGCCGGCTACCGGCGGGTGGTCGGCGCGCACCGCGCTCCCGGCGCCGGCGGCCCGAGCCGCGGCTACCTGCTGACCGTGGCGCTGCTCGCCGGCACCGCGTCCATGCCGATCCTCGCCGCGATCAGCACCGGCTCGGCCTCCGTCGGGAACAGCGCCCTGCCCGACGCCGGCGCCCGGTTCATCCCGACCCCCTCGGTCGGGCCGGTGGTCATCCCGTTGCCCCAGACCACCCAGGGCCCGGCACTCCTCGCACCCACGCCGGTGGTCGGCACCCCAATCACCGAGCCTCCGCGACCGGTGCTCCCGGCCGCCCCGTCCCTGCCCGACGACAGCGACCTGGGTTCCGGCCGCCGGTCCCGGCCGTCCGTCGTGCCGGCGCCCCCGCCGCTGCCCCCGCCCGTGCCCGTACCCACCCGATCCACGCCGGTCCCGCCACCACGTCCGTCCCCGTCGCCGTCGCCGTCACCCTCCCCCACGACCCCTCCCGGCCCGAGCCCGACGCCGGAGCCGACCACGACCTCGGCCACACCGGACCCTTCCGACCCCTCGACGACGCCGGACCCGTCTGATCCGTCGACCACGCCGGACCCTTCCGGCACTCCGCCGGAGCCTACGTCCGGGCCTACCTCCGGACCGTCGCCGACTGGCGAGCCGGACCCGGTGCCGACCGCAACAGGGTCGCCCGCTCAGACGGTGGCACCGAGCCGCTCCGCCCACCGTGTGCCCGGTCGATGATCCACACCGTTACGCCGAGGTGGCGCGATCAACTCGCCCGGATACCGCCACCTCGCCGCGCTGGTGTTGATCAATCCGTGTGACGGCCCCACCCCACCCCGCCGGGCCGGGACCGCGGTCGACGTCAGGCGGGGTCGTCGGTGAGGCGGTGCCGGTTCGCCTCGATCCAGGCGTTCAGCGCCTCCGGGTCGTCCGGGTCCACGCCGTCCGCCATCAGCTGCGCCACCGCCGCGGTAGCCGGGCTGCGTCGCTCACCGGTGCTGTAGAGCCGGGCGAACTCCGGGACCATCTCGGTGATCGCCTCGTCCGTCCGGTCGGCCGCCGGCTGCGACAGCCCTCGCTGCCGGGCCGCGTACGCCGCCCAGGCGCGCAGCACCCGGGGCAGCATCGCGGCGTCGTCCATGTCGAGCACGGCGCGGCGGTGCACCCAGTCGAGCAGGAACAGCTCGGCGACCATCGGGCTCCACCGCATCGGGTCGGCGTCCGGGAAGCTCGCCGCGTGGTCCAGCAACAGGCCCAGGCAGAAGTGCAGCGAGGCCAGCTCGCCGTCGGCCACCTCGGGCAGGCCGAACCGGTTGGCCTCGGGCGCGTCGAGGAAGGCGCGGACCAGCCGGGTCCGTTCCTCGTCGGTGGGCGGCGGCGCGTCGGTCGGGCCGGCCGACGGGGCCGCCCCGGGCAGGACGGCCAGCCGGGCGCCCACCAGGGCCCGGTCGGTGGCGAGCGAACCCTGGGCGGGCAGCTCGCCGAGGTCGTCGGTGACCGCCAGATGACGGCTCACCTCCGCGTGCATCCGGGCCGGGTCCTCGGTGCGGAACCAGGTCAGCTCGTCCTCGGTGCAGATCTCCCGGGCCTGCTCGACGATCCGGCCCGCCGGACCGCCGACGAACACGTCCTTGGTGATGCCGATGTTGTGGTCGACGAGGGCCACCAGGGCGTGCTCCGGCCCGCCCTGCTCCTCGTCGTCGTAGGCGAACGTGGCGAGGTAGGAGGTCTGGTCGCCGTACACGTCGCCGTAGGCCCAGGTGCCGGTGAGACGCACCCGGCCGAGCTGCCCGGCCCAGGCCGGGGCGTGTGTGCCGGGCCGGACCCGGGCGGCGCCCACGGCGTCCGGCACGAGGGTGGCGAAGACGGCGCGGATGGTGGTCGCGGCGGCGCTGCGCCGGCGGGACGTGGCGGCCAGGAAGCCGGCCACGAACTCGCGGACGGCCTGCTCCCGGTCGTGCTCGGCGACGGCGTAGACGCTGCCCAGCAGTGCGGTGCCGAGCATCTCCGCGTCCAGCGCGGAGTCGAGCCTGGTCACGTCGCGCGCGGCGTGCAGCACCGCGTCGTAAGGGGTCTGTGGCGTGGCCATGCACTCGACCCTACGCCGCGCCGTCGGCCACCACACCGGTCAGCGCGCCGGGTTCAGCGCCGCTCGGCCTCCCGCAGCGCGTCCCGCGCCGCGCCGTAGCACGTCAGCACCGCCCAGACCGGGTCCATCACGTACTTCTCGCCGACACTGCCCACGGAGGTGAGCAGGCGTTGTTCGGCCCGGCGCCGGGCCCGCCGGGCCGCCCACCCGATCACCGGCCGGGTCAGCGCCGCGACCAGCAACCCGGCCAGCAGGCCACCCAGCAGCAGCACGGTGGGCCACGGCACGTCACCGAGCTTCGGGTGCTCCAGCGGCGGCAGGCCGAGGAAGCGAAGCGCATAGCCCAGGAGCAGCCAGAGCAGCCCGCCCAGCGCGGCGAGGGTGACCAGCCACTGGATCCCGCCGACCACCCGCCACCAGGCGGGCCGCCGGTCCATGCCGAGGTCGGTGGCGGCGACCGCGTGGTCCAGCGCGCCCGGCAGGTCGGTCAGCCGGGACCGGGCCGCGGCGGTCACCGCGGTCGGCCAGGGCGCCGGCAGGTCGGTGCTGCTGCGGTCGGCCACCGCGCGGATGGCCAGGTGCAGCGAGGAACGCTGCGCGGCGGTCGGATCGGGTACGGAGGTGGCCGAGATCAGGCTCTCCGCCGGTGCCTCCGGGTCGCGCCCGGGCAGGTGCAGCCGGCGCAGTGGATCCGGACGCAGCTTCCGCCAGCTCCGCACCAGCGGCCAGCCGGTGCTGCTCACCGCACGGTGCCGGTAGGCGCCCTCGACCGCCTGCGCCACGGTCGGCACCCCGGCCGCCCCGGCGAGCGCCCGGGTGAGCTCCTGGGCCGAGGCGTCACCCGGCCGGGTGCGCGGCGGCTCCGGCCCGACCAGCGGTTCGAGATCGGCCACCACGGCGTCCACGTCGCCGGAGAGCCGGCGCAGGGCGGCCTGCCGCTCGGCGACCGTACGCTCCAGCTCGGCCCGCAACCCGGCCAGCCCGGCCGGGTCCACCGCCACCGTGGGCAGCACCGGCACCCCGCCCAGCCCGTCGGCGTCGAGCAGCCGGCGCAGGTCGTCGAGGACCGTGGGCAGCTCGGTCGGGTGCAGCCGGTCGGCCTGGTTGAGCACCACCACGGTCACGTCCTTGTGCCGGTGGAACTCACGCAGGTAACTGGTGTGGATCACGCGGTCGGCGTACTTCTGCGGGTCGACCACCCAGACCACGAGGTCGACCAGGCCGAGCAGCCGGTCGACCTCCAGCCGGTGGTGGTGCTGCACCGAGTCGAAGTCGGGCAGATCCAGCAGGACGAGACCGTGCAGGGTGGACTCGTCGTCGCCGTCCAGCGGGCTCTCCCGGACGAACCGGTGGCGGGGCAGCACGCCGACCCAGTCGAGCAGCCGGACCGCGCCGTCGAGCGGACCCCACACGCAGGCATGGGCCACGCCGGTGGTCGGCCGACGCACACCGACCGGGGAGAGGTCCATCCGGGCCAGCGCGTTGAACAGGCTCGACTTGCCGCTGCCGGTCGCGCCGGCCAGAGCGACCAGGGTGTGGCGGCCGGAGAGGGCGAGCCGGTCGCCGGCCCGCTCGACCACCGTGTGCCCGGCCACCAGCTGGGCGTCGGGCACCTGGCCGTCCACCGCCCGGAGGAACCGCTGGACCGCCTCCAGACGCGCGATCAGGACGTCCGGGTCGACCCGCTGGTCGGCCCGGAACGCCTCGCGCACCCGCCCCACGATGTTCGTCACGGTGCCATCTCAGTTCGCGACTGCGGGGCTCGCAAGCCCGGCTCGCTCCTCGCGCTCACGGTGCCATCTCAGTTCGCGACTGCGGGGCTCGCAAGCCCGGCTCGCTCCTCGCGCTCACGGGCGACCGTCCTGTTCGGTGGTGGGCAGCGGGGCGTCGCCGGCGGACAGGCCGCTGCGGTGCCGGGCCCGTTCGACCGTCCCGGCGGCCCGGCGCAGCGTCCCGCCGGCGTCGGCGGCCGGCCGGGCGGCCTCGGTGCGGGCCAGGAAGCGGGCGGCCTCCTCGGCCATCAACGCGCCGACCCGGTCGAGCAGGTCGACCCGCGCCTTGCGGGACAGGTTCCGCACCGCCTGGTCGCCGAAGATGGCCTGGAGCACGGTCTGGCCGGCGACCGCGGTGCCGGTGCCCGCGGCGACCTCCAGCCCGGTCGGGATGAAGGCGGTGGAGGCGAAGACGCCGATCATGACGGCCAGCCCGGTGGCGTTCACCGCGTACGCGGCCGTGCGGGCCACGAAACGCCTGTCGGCGCCCTCGACGCGGACCAGCTCCAGCACCCCACGCTGCCAGTCGCGGACCAGTTGCTCACCGCGCGTGGGCAGGTCGGCCGAGGCGTGCGCCAGCTCCGGTTCGAGCAGCGCCGCGCCGGCCGGATGCGCCTTCCACCCGGTGTACGCGTTCTCCGCCGCCTCGGCGGCCACCCCACGCAGCAGTGTGACCAGTTGGGACTCGATCGCCGTACGCAGCTCCGCAGCGGGCGCGGGTCGCCCGGTGACCGCCGCGACCACCCGGTCGCGCAGCCGCCCGATCCGCGCCTCCAGGCTGCGGAAGAACTCACCGGTGCCGACGAACTCCTGCCAGCGCGCCAGCACCTCGCCGCGGAGCAGCCGGCCGTCCTTGAGCCCCTGGTCGACGGTGCGCTCCGCGCCCCGGTAGGCGGCCCGGACCCGTTCGTCCAGCGCCTCGGCGGCGGCCACCTGCTCGTCGGCGGCGTCGGCCAGCGCCTCGACCACCGGGTGCAGGGCGGCCAGCGCGCCGTCGAGGGTCTGCCGGACCACCGCCGAGCGGGCCTCCGCGTCGCCGGCGAGCCGGGCGAACCACCCGCTCAGCGGGGCGGTCATCCGGTCGGGCAGCAGCCCCTGCCCGTCCACCCACGTCTCCGGCAGCACGAACAGCGGCGCGGCGCCCAGTTCCTGGCTGGCCAGCATCTGCGACAGGTGGGCGGCGATCTCGTCGGCCGCCTCGGGCGGGACCCGGTCGAGCACCATCGCCACGGCGGTGCCCCGGGCCCGGGCGCTGCGCAGCAGCTCCCAGGGGACCGCGTCGGCGTACCGCGCGGCGGTGGTGACGAACAGCCACAGGTCGGCGGCGGCGAGCAGTTGCCCGGCGAGCGCCCGGTTGGCGTCGACCACGGAGTCGATGTCGGGGGCGTCGAGGAAGGCCAGGCCGGGCGGCAGCGCCGGCGCGGTGACCAGTTGCAGGGTGCCGGGGTGCTCGCTCGGATCGTTGGTGCGGGTCAGGCCGGGCAGCAGCTCGCCCTGGCGGAACCAGGCGGCGTCGGCGGGGTTGCAGACCAGCACCGGGGAGCGGGTGGTCGGGCGGAGCACGCCGGCCGCGCTGACCCGCGCCTGGACCAGGCTGTTGACCAACGTCGACTTGCCGGCGCCGGTCGAGCCGCCGACCACCACGAGCAGCGGGGCGTCGAGCCGGGCCAGCCGCGGCAGCAGATAGTCGTCGAGCTGGTCGGTGAGGCTGCGGGCGGCCTGCCGGGCCGACTCGGCCGAGGGCAGCGTCAGCGGGAAGCGAGCCGTGTCGATCGCGGACCGCAGGCCGGCGAGCGCGGCGGGCAGGCCCGCGGCGTCTCCGCCGGGCTGGTTCTCGCCGTGGGTGGTTCCGGTGCGGGCTGCGACGGCGGGCGCGCCGGCACGGGTGGCGGGATCGCCATGCGTCGTCACCGCTAAAGCGTGCCCGACCGACGCAAGGTAAGACAACCGGACGGTAATAACGGTCAGGTTGCGCCGAGTCGGCTCAACCTCGACTTGCGGTTTGCCGAGGGCGTGGCACTATTGAGTCAAGTTCACTCAACTTGTGGTGCGGTCGCCTCCGGGTGACCCCGCCGGGCAGGTCGTCTGACCTGCTCAACCGTTACGAAGCGAGGAAGCGAACATGGCACGTGCGGTCGGCATCGACCTCGGCACGACGAACTCCTGCGTCAGCGTTCTCGAGGGCGGTGAGCCCACCGTCATCGCCAACGCCGAGGGCTCGCGTACGACTCCCTCGATCGTCGCGTTCGCCCGCAACGGCGAGGTGCTCGTCGGTGAGGTCGCCAAGCGCCAGGCGGTGACCAACCCCGACCGGACCATCCGCTCGGTCAAGCGGGAGATCGGCACCAACTGGACCGTCGACATCGACGGCAAGAAGTACACCCCGCAGGAGATCTCCGCCCGGACGCTGATGAAGCTCAAGCGGGACGCCGAGGCGTACCTGGGCGAGCAGATCGCCGACGCGGTCATCACCGTCCCGGCCTACTTCAACGACGGGCAGCGCCAGGCCACCAAGGAGGCCGGTGAGATCGCCGGCTTCAACGTGCTGCGGATCGTGAACGAGCCGACCGCGGCCGCCCTGGCGTACGGCCTGGACAAGGGCTCCAAGGAGCAGACCGTCCTGGTCTTCGACCTCGGTGGCGGCACCTTCGACGTGTCGCTGCTGGAGCTGGCCGAGGGCGTGGTCGAGGTCAAGTCGACCAGCGGTGACAACCAGCTCGGCGGTGACGACTGGGACCAGCGGGTCATCGACCACCTGGTGAAGACGTTCCGCGGCGAGCACGGCATCGACCTCTCGCAGGACAAGATGGCGCTGCAGCGGCTCAAGGAGGCGGCCGAGAAGGCCAAGATCGAGCTGTCCGCGGCCACCACCAGCAACATCAACCTGCCGTACATCACCGCCGGCTCGGCCGGCCCGCTGCACCTCGACGTGACGCTGAGCCGCGCCGAGTTCCAGCGTATGACGCAGGACCTGCTGGACCGCTGCAAGGGCCCGTTCGAGCAGGCCGTCAAGGACGCCGGGATCAAGGTCTCCGACGTCGACCACGTCATCCTGGTCGGCGGCTCGACCCGGATGCCGGCGGTCACCGACCTGGTCAACCAGCTCACCGGCCGCGACCCGAACAAGGGCGTCAACCCGGACGAGGTCGTCGCCGTCGGCGCCGCCCTCCAGGCCGGCGTGCTCAAGGGCGAGGTCAAGGACGTCCTGCTGCTCGACGTGACCCCGCTGAGCCTGGGCATCGAGACCAAGGGCGGCATCTTCACCAAGCTCATCGAGCGCAACACCACCATCCCGACCAAGCGCTCCGAGGTCTTCACCACGGCCGACGACAACCAGCCGTCGGTGCTGATCCAGGTGTTCCAGGGCGAGCGCGAGATCGCGGCCTACAACAAGAAGCTCGGCACCTTCGAGCTGACCGGCCTCCCGCCGGCGCCGCGCGGCGTGCCGCAGATCGAGGTCACGTTCGACATCGACGCCAACGGCATCGTCAACGTGCACGCCAAGGACCTGGGCACCGGCAAGGAGCAGAAGATGACGATCACCGGCGGCTCCTCGCTGCCGAAGGACGACATCGAGCGCATGCGCCGGGACGCCGAGGAGCACGCCGACGAGGACAAGCGCCGCCGCGAGGAGGCGGAGACCCGCAACGTCGCCGAGGCGCTCCAGTGGCAGACCGAGAAGTTCCTCGCCGAGAGCGGCGACAAGCTGCCGAGTGAGAACCGTGACCAGCTCAACGAGGCGCTCGGCGAGCTGCGCAGCGCCCTCGGCGGGCAGGACATCGACAAGATCAAGGCCGCGCACGAGAAGCTGGCCCAGGTCTCCCAGCAGGCCGGTTCGCTGCTCTACGCCCAGCAGCAGGAGGGCGAGCCGGGTGCCCAGGGCGCTCCGGGCGCCGGTGCGGCCGGCGCGGGCGCCGGGGCGACCGGTGGCCCGCAGGCCGGTGGCGCCGACGACGTGGTCGACGCGGAGATCGTGGACGAGGACAAGAAGTGACCTTCGGTCCCGGACACGACTCGCACGGCAGAGGGATGAGGTAACCGCATGACGGACAAGCCACGAGCGGCCGACCCGGGCTCCACCGGGTCGGCGCCGGGTGGCTCCGCGGGCGCCGGCAAGGATGCCGGCGACGAACCGCGGGTCGTCATCCGCGACAAGCGCAAGCTCGGCAAGGTGACCGAGGAGCCGGCGAACGACGCCTCGGCGGCCGACGCCGCCGCCGACGCGCCCGCCGAAGGGCTGGTCGAGGAGACCGAGGTCGTGGTCGACGAGATCGTCGGCGAGGCCGAGGTCTCCGGGCCGCCCGTGGTCGACTCGCCCGCCGAGCCGAGCGGGGAAACCGGCGGTACGACGGCCCCGCTCGGCGCCGAACTGGAGTCGCTCCGCTCCGACCTGGAGGAGCGCACCCGCGACCTCCAGCGGGTCTCGGCGGAGTACGCCAACTACCGCAAGCGGGTCGACCGTGACCGCAACCTGGTCCAGGAGCAGGCGACCGGCGGGGTGCTCACCGCGTTGCTGCCGATCCTCGACGACCTGGACCGGGCCCGCGAGCACGGCGACCTGGTGGGCCCGTTCGGCAGCGTGGCCGAGCAGCTCACCGGGGCGCTGGGCAAGTTCGGCCTGACCGCGTTCGGCGAGCAGGGCGACCCGTTCGACCCGACCCGGCACGAGGCGGTGGCCCACCAGACCTCCGCCGACGTGACCGAGCCGACCTGCGTGCAGGTCATGCGCCGGGGCTACCAGCTCGGCGAGCGCCTGCTGCGGCCGGCCCTGGTCGCGGTCGCGGACCCGGAGTAGTGCCGACCCGTGACGTCCCGCCCGCCCCTGCCGGGCGGGCGGGACGACCGGGATTCGACCCGTGGAAGGGGGTGGACCGGTGAGTTCCAAGGACTGGCTCGAGAAGGACTACTACGCCGCGTTGGGCGTGGACAAGTCCGCCTCCTCGGACGACATCAAGAAGTCGTACCGGAAATTGGCCCGGGAGTCGCACCCGGACCACAACCCCGGTGACAGCGGGGCCGAGGAGCGGTTCAAGACCGTCTCCGAGGCGTACGCGGTGCTCGGCGACGAGAAGAAGCGGCGCGAGTACGACGAGATGCGGTCGCTGTTCGGCTCGGGCGCCTTCCGGCGCAACGCCCGGGGCGCGGGTCAGCCGGGCGGCGCGCCGTTCGACGTCTCCGACCTGTTCGGCGGCGGTGGCGGCGGCGGTGGCGACAACCGGTTCGGTGGGGGCGGCTTCACCGACCTGTTCAGCACGATCTTCTCCGGCGGGGGTGGCGCCGGCGGCCCGGCCCGCCCGCGTGGCCCGGCCCGGGGTCGGAACGTCGAGGCCGAGGTGGCCCTCGACTTCTCCGACGCGGTCCGCGGCGTCACGCTGCCGCTGACCCTGCGCGCGCCCGGGGTGTGCGACACCTGCCACGGCAACGGCGCGAAGCCGGGCACCCAGCCGGTGGCCTGCCCGGTCTGCCACGGCGCCGGGGTCACCACCCGCAACCAGGGGTCGTTCAGCTTCTCCGAGCCGTGCCGCAACTGCCAGGGCGTCGGCACGGTCGTCGAGGAGAAGTGCCCGGAGTGCCACGGCACCGGCGGGGTCACCAAGACCCGCACGTTGAACGTGCGCTTCCCGGCCGGGGTGGCCGACGGCCAGCGGATCCGGCTGGCCGGTCGGGGCGAGCCCGGCGAGCGGGGCGGCCCGGCCGGAGATCTGTTCGTGCACGTGAAGGTCCGCCCGGACGAGCTGTTCGGGCGCACCGGGGACGATCTCACCCTGAACGTCCCGATCACGTACGCCGAGGCCGTGCTCGGCACCGACCTGCGGGTTCCGACCCTGGACGGCACCGTGACCCTGCGGGTGCCACCGGGTACTCCCGCCGGACGGGTGCTGCGGGCCCGGGGCAAGGGCGTCGTACGCAAGGACGGCCGCGCCGGCGACCTGCTGGTCACGCTCGACGTGGTGGTCCCGGCGACGGTGTCGGACGAGGCGCGGGCGGCGCTGGAGACCTTCGCGGCGCAGACCCCGCCCGCCGCGCGGGAACATCTCGAAGCGCGGGTACGTCGATTCAGTTGACGGCGGCAGCGGAGGTGAGCGGGCATGTCGGAGGAGTACGTCGGGTCGGGTGACCCGGCCTACGAGGCCAAGATCTTGATGATCTCGGTGGCCGCGCGGATGGCGGGCATGCACCCCCAGACGCTGCGCCAGTACGACCGGTTGGGCCTGGTGCAGGCCGGCCGGGCGGCCGGCGGCGGCCGGCGGTACAGCGTCCGGGACGTGGTGCTGCTCCGCGAGGTGCAGCGCCTCAGCCAGGACGACGGGATCAACCTGGCCGGAGTCAAGCGGATCATCGGGCTGGAGCGGCTGCTGGAGGAGGCGCAGCAGCGGGTGGCCCGGCTGGAGGCGGAACTGGACGCCGCGTACCGGCGGATCGCCGAGCTGGAGTCGCTGGGCGGCTTCCCGCGCGGCGACCTCGTGCCGACCAACCGCACCTCCACCGCGCTCGTCGTCTGGCGTCCCCGCCGCACTCCCGACCGCTGACGCCCGCTGCTCGCGCTCGTCCGAAGGCCGGCACGCCCCGCTGCTCGGGGGCGGTGCCGGCCTTCGCATTCCTGCTGCCTCCGAGGCTGCACGGCTGGTGGGTGGACCGCCATCGGTGTCTGCGGGCCGTTGCGGGACACATGGTGTTCCACCCGTGGGTGCCGGCCGGAGGTTGGCGAAAGTGGGGCGCGGTGGGGGGCGGTCGACTACGCTTTCACTCAGGGATAAAAGCCCTGAAACGGAATCCGGGCTGGCGGGGGGAGCCATGGCGGAACCGGCGAAGTCAGTGGCGGAACGGGCCGAGGAACGCCTGGAAAAGGTGGCCGAGAACGTCAAGGAGCGATTCGACCGGGTCACCGAGGGCCGCTTCAGCGACAAGGTCAAGCAAGGACGCTTCGCCGACCAGACCGACCACGGGGTGGATCAGGCCAGGGACGACGAACGGCGCAAGAAGCAGGGCGGATCGACCTGATCATCCGCCGACGTGCGGGCCGGGACCCACGGGGGGTCCCGGCCCGCACGTCCGTGTGGTGCGGGCCGGGACGCGGAATGCCCGGGCGGGGGTCCCGGCCCGTTCGTCTTGATCGACACCGTATCGGCGAGGTGGTGGGGTAGCGCGGGTGTCGATACCGCCACCTCGGCGACGTGGAGTGGATCAAGGTGGGCGGGATCGGGCCGGCTCAGAGGCGGCGGTTCTCGCGAACCAGGCCGCCCTCGCACCAGTCCCGGTAGACGAAGAGGTCGGGGCGGGCGAGCAGGACCCGGCTGTTGTGCGCCCAGTTGCGCATCAGGTCGTCGCCGGCCCGCTCGGCGTGCTCGACCAGCTTCCGGAAGCGCCGCTTCGGGTGCGCCCGGAAGTTCGTCCGGATGCCGTCGGCGGCGTAGATGTAGAGGCAGTGCAGCGCGAACCGGCGGGCCGGGCAGTTCTGGTCCACGGCCAGGTCGAACAACGTCTGCACCAGGTGGTCACCGGCGACCAGCAGGTCCCAGTCCGGCGGCATGGAGGTCAGGGGCACCGAGTCCGGCTGGTAGGCCCAGGCCCGCAGTTCGGCGGGCGAGGGGTCGACCGGATTGGCAAAGCCGTGGAACGTCTCTTCCTGCACGCTCACCGGCCGACCTTCCGCATTCGCTGGCGGGGGCGCTGGCCGCCCCCAGATGCTGGCTGCTGGGGCGCCACGTTAACGCGGTTGGGTGGAGCAGTGGTAGACCTTCCCGGGATCAATTTGACAACCGTTGGCCGGGCCGGACCGCTGAGTCGCGGGTCCGGCCCGGCTGAGGTCAGTCGCCGACCCGTACCTGGGCCGCTGCCCGGGCGGCGGCGGCGCGTTGGCGCAGCCACTGCTTGAACCACGGCATGTCCGGCAGCCGGGCGAGCAGCGGACCGGTCACCACCGTGATCAACACGTATGCCGTGGCGAGCGCGGCCAGCTTGGGCTCCACCGGATAGACGGCCGAGACGGCCAGCCCGGCGATGACGATGGAGAATTCGCCGCGCGGGGTGAGCGCCAGGCCGGCCCGCCAGCGGCCGGGCTCGGCGATCCCGGCCCGGCGGGCGGCCAGGTAGCCGGTGGCCACCTTCGTCGCCATCGTCGTCACGGCCAGCAGCAGCGCGGGCAGCAGCACCGGCGGCATGTCCAGCGGGTTGGTGACCAGCCCGAAGAACACGAAGAAGACGGCGGCGAAGAGGTCCCGCAGGGGCGAGAGCAACTGGGTGGCATGGTGCGCGACCGGCCCGGACAGCGCGATGCCGACCAGGAACGCGCCGACCGCGGCGGAGACCTGGAGCTTGGCCGCGACGCCGGCGACCAGCAGGGTCAGGCCGAACACGCCGAGCAGGAGCGCCTCCGGATCCTTGGCGGAGAGCGCGGTGGAGATCAGGTGCCCGTACCGGATCGCCACGGCCAGCACCACGACCACGGTGAGCACCGCGACGGCGAGCGCGAAGCCGCCCTTGACCAGGCCGACCCCGGCGAGCAGCGCGGTGACCAGCGGCAGGTAGAGGGCCATCGCCAGGTCCTCGATCACGAGCACGGAGAGGATCACCGGGGTCTCCCGGTTACCGACCCGGCCCAGGTCGCCGAGCACCTTGGCGATCACGCCCGAGGACGACACCCAGGTGACACCGGCGAGCACCACGGCGGCGACCCAGCCCCAGCCGAGCAGCAACGCGAAGGCGAAACCGGGCAACGCGTTGAACACCGCGTCGATCAGGCCGGCCGGCGCCGCCGAGCGGAGGTTGCCCACCAGCTCGTTGGCGCTGTATTCGAGGCCGAGCATGACCAGCAGCAGGATCACGCCGATCTCCGCGCCGACCGCGAAGAACTCCTCGCTGGCGTTGAGCGGCAGCAGGCCGCCGTGCCCGAACGCGAGGCCGGCGAGCAGGTAGAGCGGGATGGGCGAGACACCGACGCGACGGCTGAGCCGACCGAGCAGACCGAGCAGGAGGAGCAGCGCCCCGACTTCGACGAGCAGGATTTGGGTTTCGTGCATACGCGTCAGCCGTCCGGATCGGTCTCGGCGAGGATCCCTGTCACGCCGTCGAGACCCTGGCGGGTGCCGACCACGACGACCACGTCGCCGGATTCGAACCGGAAGGTGGGGTCGGGCGAGACGTTCACCTCGCCCTGACGCAGCACGGCCACGATCGACGCGCTGGTCCGGGTGCGGGCCTTGGTGTCGCCGAGCCGCCGGCCGACGTACTTCGAGCCGGCCGGGATCACGATCTGCTCGGTCAGCAGCCCGGCGGCCTGCTCACGCAGGCCGGAGAGCTGACCCAGCATCAGCGACGCGCCGAGGATGTCGGCCAGCGCCTCCGCCTCGTCGTCGGTCAGCGGTATGTCGTGCTGACAGGAGTCGGGATCGTCCGGGTCGTAGAGGACCAGGTCGCGGCGGCCATTGCGATGGGAGACCACGCCGAGCCGGCGGCCGGATTCCGTCATGAGGTCATGACGTACGCCGATTCCCGGTAAGGCGGTCTGTTCGACACGTACTCGCACGCGGGTGAGGCTACCTCTGCGCCGCACGTGCTCCTCCCGGGGTCGAGCCACGGCCGGGTGCACCTGTTGTCGCCGGGGCGGCGACAGGTGCACCCGAACAGCGGCGACTGGACAGTGACCCGGGTCACACCGTAGGAGTTGAGCGGAATAGACTCAAGTCTGATTGTGTCGTTCCCAGTGGACACGCCGATCCCGGGGGAGCCCATGAACACCGAACGCCTCACCACCAAGAGCCGCGAGACCATCACCGGTGCCGTCGCGCTGGCGAACCAGCGCGGTCACGCCACCGTGGAGCCCTGGCACCTGCTGCTGTCACTGCTGGACACCGACGGCTCGACCGCCGCGGGCCTGCTGCGCGCCGTCGGGGCCGACCCGGCCGAGCTGCGCCGGGTCGCGCTGCGCGCGGTCGACGCGCTGCCCGCCGCGCGCGGGTCCAGCCTCGCCGAGCCGACCCTGGCCCGCGAGTTCGTCAACGCCATCGGCGCCGCCGAGCAGATCGCCCGGCCGCTGGGTGACGAGTACACCTCCACCGAGCACCTGCTGGCCGGGCTGGCCCGGGTCGGCGGCGCGGTCTCGGTCGCGCTGAAGAACTCCGGCGCCACCGAGGAGAACCTGGTCGCCGCGTTCCCGACCGTCCGGGGCGGCGACCGGCGGGTCACCACGGCCGACCCGGAGCAGACCTACCAGGCCCTGGCCAAGTACGGCGTCGACCTCACCGCGAGCGCCCGCGACGGCAAGATCGACCCGGTGATCGGCCGGGACTCGGAGATCCGCCGGGTGATCCAGGTGCTGTCCCGGCGTACCAAGAACAACCCGGTGCTGATCGGCGAGCCGGGCGTCGGCAAGACCGCCATCGTCGAGGGCCTGGCCCAGCGGATCGTGGCCGGCGACGTGCCGGAGTCGCTGCGGGACAAGAAGCTGGTCTCGCTCGACCTGGGCGCCATGGTGGCCGGCGCGTCCTACCGCGGGCAGTTCGAGGAGCGGCTCAAGTCCGTCCTGGAGGAGATCAAGAACTCCGACGGGCAGGTCATCACGTTCCTCGACGAGCTGCACACCGTGGTCGGCGCCGGCAAGGGCGAGGGCTCGATGGACGCCGGCAACATGCTCAAGCCGATGCTGGCCCGTGGCGAGCTGCGGATGGTCGGCGCGACCACGCTCGACGAGTACCGCGAGCACATCGAGAAGGACCCGGCGCTGGAGCGCCGGTTCCAGCCGGTGCTGGTCGGCGAGCCGACCATCGAGGACACCATCGGCATCCTGCGCGGGCTCAAGGAGCGCTACGAGGTGCACCACGGCGTACGGATCACCGACGCCGCGCTGGTCGCCGCCGCCGCGCTCTCCGACCGCTACATCACCGACCGGTTCCTGCCGGACAAGGCGATCGACCTGGTCGACGAGTCCGCGTCCCGGCTGCGCATGGAGATCGACTCCCGGCCGGTCGAGGTGGACGAGATCGAGCGGGCGGTGCGCCGGCTCGAGATCGAGGAGATGGCGCTGGCCAAGGAGCCCGACGCCGCCTCCGCCGAACGCCTGGAGCGGTTGCGCAAGGAGCTGGCCGACAAGCGCGAGCAGCTCACCGCGCTCTCCGAGCGCTGGCAGACCGAGAAGAGCCACATCACCAAGCTCTCCACCGCCAAGGAGGAGCTGGAGCGGCTCGGCGGCGAGGCCGAGCGGGCCGAGCGGGACGGCGAGCTGGAACGCGCCGCCGAGCTGCGGTACGGCCGGATCCCGGCGCTCAAGGGTGAGCTGAAGCAGGCCGAGGAGGAGCTGGCCCGGCTCCAGGCCGACGGCGCGATGCTCAAGGAGGAGGTGGGCGCGGACGACATCGCCGCCGTGGTCGCCTCCTGGACCGGCATCCCGGCCGGCCGGCTGCTCGAGGGCGAGACCGCCAAGCTGCTGCGGATGGAGGAGTCGCTGGGCTCCCGCGTGGTCGGCCAGGCCGAGGCGGTCGGCGCGGTCTCCGACGCGGTCCGCCGCGCCCGGGCGGGCGTCGCCGACCCGGACCGCCCGACCGGCAGCTTCCTCTTCCTCGGCCCGACCGGTGTCGGCAAGACCGAGCTGGCCAAGGCGCTCGCCGAGTTCCTCTTCGACGACGAGCGGGCCATGGTCCGCATCGACATGAGCGAGTACGGCGAGAAGCACTCCGTGGCCCGGCTGGTCGGCGCCCCGCCCGGCTACGTCGGCTACGAGGAGGGCGGGCAGCTCACCGAGGCGGTGCGCCGCCGACCGTACTCGGTGATCCTGCTGGACGAGGTGGAGAAGGCCCACCCGGACGTCTTCGACGTGCTGCTCCAGGTGCTCGACGACGGCCGGCTCACCGACGGCCAGGGCCGCACGGTGGACTTCCGCAACGCGATCCTGATCCTCACCTCGAACCTCGGCTCGTCGGTGATCAGCGACCTGACGCTGACCGAGGAGGAACGTCGGGAGGGTGTGCTCGCGATGGTCCGGTCGCACTTCAAGCCGGAGTTCCTCAACCGGCTCGACGACATCGTGGTGTTCGCCGCGCTCCAGGGCACCGACCTGCGGGCGATCGTCGACATCCAGCTCGACCGGCTGCGGCGCCGACTGGCCGACCGCCGGCTGGGCCTGGACATCACCGACGCCGCCCGGACCTGGCTGGCCCAGCACGGGTACGACCCGATCTACGGCGCCCGGCCGCTGCGCCGCCTGGTCCAGTCGGCCATCGGCGACCGCCTCGCCAAGGCGCTGCTGGCCGGCGAGATCCGCGACGGCGACACCGTCCGGGTGGACCTGGCCGACACGAAGGACTCCCTGGCCGTCACCGCCAGCTGACCCCCACCCCACGAAGGCCCGGCCGGCGGCCGGGCCTTCGTGTTGCCCCGCCCGTCCCCCGACGATCAAGGAGTTCGGGTCGCCTGCCGTGCCCTCCTGACGCGAACTCCTTGATCACCCAGCCAGGGTCGGGCGGGGCGGGTGAAGAGTGGGTGGGGTGGGCACATAGTGGGGTATGAGCGGGAAGCGTGAACTGGACCAGGCCGTGCGGGAACTCGACGACGCGGACACCCTGGCGTTCGGCGGGGTCGGCTTCGCCGGGCAGATCCTGCCCGCGACCGAGGCGTACCGGCTGCTGGAGCAGGAGCTGCGCGAGCACCCGGAGGCGGCCCGGAAGCGGGTCGAGCGGTTGCTCAAGAAGGGCACCCCCGCCGGGAAGGCGTACGCGGCAAGCCTGCTCGAAGCGGTCGACCCGGCCGCCGGGCGGGACGCCTGGGAGCGGTTGCGCGGCGACGACGGCGAGTTCACCACGTTCAGCGGCTGCGTGATGGGCCGGACGACGCTGCGCGAGTACGCCGCCGAGCGCCTCGCCGGCGGCTGACCGTAGCTGATCACACACTCAGCGAACAGGGCTTCAGGTGAGGTGCGCGGGGTTGTTACCGTCTCCGCCGATGCACGTTGGGGGGAGGCGGTCGTGAACGGTTCGGTGGCGTACGTGGTGGCCACGCTGGGGTGTCTGCTCGGGGTGGCCGGCGTGGTGGTCGCCGTGATCGCGCTGCGCAGGTCCCGGTCGACGGCCCGGCCGAAGACGTCGGCGCCCGGTGACCCGTTCCGGGACTCCGACGCGGACGCGTTGCGCGGTGACCCGCGCGCGCTCAAGCCCGGCGACATCGTCGAGATCCGCCAGGTGCCCTACACTGTGCGCGGCTCGGTGCACCTGGTCGAGGGCGGCTGGAGCTGGGCGGAGCACCTGCTCGACGACGCGGGCGGGGTGAAGCGCTGGCTCTCCGTCGAGGCGGAGCCCGACCTGGAGATGGTGCTCTGGGCCAGCGAGCCGGGCGCCACCGTCACCCCGGGCGCCCCGACGCTGGAGATCGCCGGCCGCCGCTACAACTGGGACGAGTCCGGCCAGGCCCGGTACACCGCCACCGAGGGCACCGGCCTCGACCCGCGCGGCACCATGCGCTACCACGACTACCAGGCGCCCGGCGGGGCCCGGCTGTCGTTCGAGGCGTACGGCGAGGCCGGCTGGGAGGTGAACCTCGGTGAGGAGCTGCGCCGCGCCGAGGTGATGATCTACCCGCAGGGCGGCCCGGACCAGGTGAAGTGAGCGTGCTCGTCGCCCTTCGGACCCCGTACGTCGACAGCCGCGCCGCCGACCTGAGCCTGACCCTCGGCGGCCCCGAGCTGCCGGCGCTCGCCGTCCGCGACGTCGACCTGCCCGGCGGGCCACGGCTGCGGTTGCGCCTGCTCGGCGCCTCCCACCAGGTCGTCGCCGGCACGCTGACCGAGACGGTCGCCTGCCTGCCCGGCCGCCGGCCGCACCTGCCGGACACCCTGCACGACGTCACCGCCGGCTACCGCTTCACCGCCACGGTGCTCCGACCGGCCGGCGACGGCCTGCGCACCCGGGTCGCGGCGCTCCGCGCCGAGCTGGCCGGCGACCCGTACGCGTTGGTCGGCGTCTTCCCCGGCGACGAGGACGCGATCACCGCGCTCGCGGTCGCGCCCGACCCGCCGGCCGGCGCGGTCGCGTGGCGCACCTGGCACGCCTATCCCCAGACCAACGAGCTGGTCCTGACCGAGACGGTGGTGGAAGAGCTGTGACGTACCGACGGTGGTTCGTGGTGGGCGTGGCGGTCGCCGTCGTCGGCGCACTCGTCGCCGCCTTCGCGATCTTCTACGGCAACTTCTCGCCCCGCGGCTACGTGCAGGACCACTTCTCCCGGGCGTCCGGGCGGGACATCGGCTCGCAGGCGATCGCGTACACCTCGAACAAGTCGCCGAGCCAGGTGTCGAAGGAGATCACCGACACCTGGCAGCCGGCCGACCAGTACGTCGACGGCAGCGGCGTCTACCTGCGCTACGACGACGACTCGGTGGTGATCCTCCCGCTCGCCGTCGGCTCGGTGATCCTGCTGGAGCGGATGAGCTCCGCGTATCCCCGGTACCACGGCGTCGTCGGCAACGGCTGGGGCTGGGGCCGAGGCAGCACCGTCCGGGGCGGCGGCCCCGGCGCCGGCAAGTAGCCCCCGACCCCCTCACCCTGGAGTCCCCTGTGCAGCATCTCGTCACCGACCTGCTGGTCACCCTCGCCTACGGCGTGGTCGGCGTGGTCCTGATGGCCGTCGGCTACCTGCTTGTCGACCTGGCCACCCCCGGCAAGCTCCACGAGCTGATCTGGACCGAACGCAACCGCAACGCGACGCTGCTGCTCGCCTCCAACCTGATCGGCGTCGGCACCGTCGTGGTCGCCGCGATCGTGGCCAGCGACGACGACTTCACGCTCGGCCTGGTCGGCGCCGCCGCGTACGGGATCCTCGGCCTGGTCATCATGGCGGCGGCGTTCGTGCTGCTCGACGTGGCCACCCCCGGCAGGCTCGGTGAGCTGCTGGTCGACCCGGAGCCGCACCCGGCGGTCTGGATCTCCGCCACCGTGCACGTCGCCACCGGTGCGATCATCGCCGCCGCGATCAGCTGATGACCGGAAAGGCCGCCGCCGGCACAAAGGACAAGGCGAAGGAGAAGCGGCAGACGGCGGTGGCCTGGGCCGTCGTGCTCGGGCTGTTCATCGGTGTGCCCTGCGCCATCGGGTTCGTCACCGGCGGCGACGGCGACACCGACGTGCCCGCGCCGACGACCGAGCAGCGGACCGCCACCGTGCCGCTGCTGGCGTCCGCGTTCGAGGGCCAGGGCATCTGCTACGGCTGGGTACTCTACGACTGGAGCACCGAGATCAGCGCCGGCTCCAACCTGGGTGACCGGGTGCCGGTGCGGGACGACCCGCGCTGCCCGCGCTGGATCGAGGTCTCCGCCGTCGTCCGCTACACCTCCTCCAGCAGCGAGTCGCAGGACTCGGCGAGCGTCGGCGTCGTCGGCTCCGCCGACATCGAGCACGCCGACCTCTACCCGATCGCGGCGGGGCTGAGCCGGTTCGGGCTGGACGAGGACGCCTTCGTCGACGAGCCGGGCTGGGCGATCACCCGGGCGACGACGGTGCTGCCGCTGCTCGCCGCCGAGGTCGGCCTGACCGACCCCGCCCCCATCGTCGCTGCTCCGGCGACCGGCACGCCGGCCCCGCTGCCGAGCGCCGGCAACGACCTGCTGCGGGACCGCCAGGGCTGGCTGCTCACCGCCGCCGGTCTGCTGGTGGTCGCCGCGCTGTTCACCGCGGTGGGCGTGCGGCAACGCCGCCGGGCGACCGCTCCGGGTCGCGGCGCGGCGCCGGGCGCGCCGAGCCGGAGCGGCCGGCAGCCTCGGGGACCGGTGCCCGCGCAGCGCCCCGGGGCGGAAGTCGCCGGGCGTACCCGGGAGGAAGCGTGACCGTCGACGTGCCCGTGCGGCCGCGGTGGCGCGCGGCCCGCGCGGCGGTCCTGCTCGCGGTCTTCGTCTGCGCGGCCTGCGGTCTGGTGTACGAGCTGGCGCTGGTCGCGCTCGGCAGCTACCTGATCGGCGACGCGGTCGGCCAGGCGTCGATCGTGCTCGGCGTGATGGTCTTCGCGATGGGCGTCGGCGCGCTGGTGGCGAAGCCGTTGCAGTCCCGGGCGGCGGTCGCGTTCGCCGCGATCGAGCTGACCCTGGCGCTGCTCGGCGGCCTCTCCGTGCTCGGGCTCTACGCGGCGTTCGCCTGGCTCGACCTCTACGGCCCGGCGCTGGTCGGCACCGCCTTCGTCCTCGGGCTGCTGATCGGCGCGGAGATCCCGCTGCTGATGGTGATGCTGCAACGCATCCGGGAGCAGTCAGCCGGCAGCGCGGTCGCCGACCTGTTCGCCGCCGACTACGTCGGCGCGCTGCTCGGCGGGCTGGCCTTCCCGTTCCTGCTGATGCCGGTCTTCGGCCAGCTCAAGGGCGCGCTGGTGGTCGGCGCGGTGAACGCGGTCGCCGGGGTCGCGCTGGTCCTCACCGTGTTCCGCGACGAACTCGGCCGCCGGGCGCGGGTCGGCCTCTGCGCCGGCTCCGTCGTGGTCGGCCTCCTGCTCGGGTACGCCTGGGTGACCGCCCACGACTTCGAGGTGACCGCCCGCCAGCAGCTCTACCGCGACCCGGTGGTGCACGCCGAGCGCAGCCGCTACCAGGAGATCGTGCTGACCCGTTCGGTGCGGGAGGTCGGCCACCGCGACACCGACCTGCGGCTGTTCCTCAACGGCGACCTCCAGTTCAGCTCCGTCGACGAGTACCGCTACCACGAGGCGCTGGTGCATCCGGCGATGCGCGGGGCGCACGGCGACGTGCTGGTGCTCGGCGCCGGCGACGGGCTGGCCGCGCGGGAGATCCTCAAGTACCCGGACGTGCGCTCGGTGACGCTCGTCGATCTCGACCCGGCCGTGGTCTCGCTGGCCCGCAGCGAGCCGCAACTGCGCGACCTGAACCACCTGTCGCTCGCCGATCCCCGGGTACGGGTGCTCAACCTCGACGCGTTCGGCTGGCTGCGGACCGCCACGCAACGATTCGACGTGGTGATCGCCGACCTGCCCGACCCGGACGAGACGGCCACCGCGAAGCTCTACACGGTCGAGTTCTACTCACTGGTCCGCCCGGTGCTGGCCCCCGGCGGCCGGCTGGTGGTGCAGTCCGGCTCGCCCTACTTCGCGCCCCGGTCGTACTGGTCGATCGAGCGGTCGGTGCGGGAGGCGGGTTTCGGCACCGTGCCCTACCACGTCGACGTGCCGAGCTTCGGCGACTGGGGGTTCGTGCTCGCCGCGCCCGGCGGCGCCGCCCCCGCGCTGGCGCTGCCGGCCGACGCGCCGCCGCTGCGTTTCCTCACCCCGGCGGTGCTCGCCGCCGCCGCCACGTTCCCCGCCGACCGGGGCCGGGTGGACGTGCCCGCCTCGACGCTGCTGCAACCCAGGGTGCTGGAGTACGCGCGCGAGGAGTGGCGCGGCTACTAGGTTTCGGAGCATGCGGTCACACCACCGGCTGGCCCGTCGGCTGCCGACGCGGGCGATCGACGCGGCCGCGTACCTCCAGGCGTTCGTGCTCTCCGGCGTGGTCACCGTGCTGGCCGTCCGGGCGTACCTCCAGGCCACCAACTACCCGCAGCTCGGCGGCGGCGGGCTGCACATCGCGCACGTGCTCTGGGGCGGCCTGCTGCTCGTCGTCGGCCTGGGGATCGCGCTGGTCTTCCTCGGCGGCGGACCGCGCACGGCCGGGGCGGTGGTCGGCGGCATCGGGTTCGGGCTGTTCATCGACGAGGTGGGCAAGTTCGTCACCGCCCGCACCGACTACTTCTACGCCCCCGCCGCCGCCATCATCTACCTCGTGTTCGCGCTGCTCGTCCTGCTCACCCAGGCGGTACGCGGTCGCACCGGCCGATCCCGGCTGACCCCGGCCGAACGTACCGCCAACGCGCTGGACCTGGTGCTCAGCGGCCTGCCCGGCGGGCTGACCGACCGGCGCCGGGCCGCCGTGCTGCGTCTCGCGCAGGGCACCGGTCCGGCCACCGAGGCGGCCGTCGCCCAGTTGCTGGCCGCGGTGCCCCGCCGGGAACCGCCGCCGGTGCGGTTCTGGCAGCGCGGCGCCCAGTGGGCCCGGCGGCTCGCCGCCTGGGCGGTCAACCGGCGCTGGCTGGTCTGGCCGGTGGTGGTCTGGCTGGTGGTGGAGCCGGTGGTGACCGTCACGGCGGTGATCCTCGACGGCGTGACCGGCGAGCTGGACCAGGAGCGGGAGTGGGGCGCGGTGCTCGGCGTCAGCGCCACCGCGCTGGTCACCGCCGTGCTGAGCCTGCGGGCGGCCTGGCTGCTGCGTCGCGACCGGACCCAGGCGTTCCGGCTGTTCAAGCTGGCCCTGCTGGTCGACCTGCTGTTCGGGCAGGTCTTCAACTTCACGGTCAACCAGTTCGGCGCGGTCTCCGCGGTCGCGCTGGACCTGGCGCTGCTCGGCGTGGTCACCGCCGAGCACCGGCGGCTGCGCCGCGCCGCCGACCGCTGAGCCTTTCTACCGTGCCCACCTGGTCCGGGATCGCTACGGTGGTCATCTCATCGAGGGAGGGAGAATCATGGTAAATGCTCCGGGCACCACGCCCCGCGCGCGTCCCAGTGTGGTGACGCTTTCCAGCTGGCTGCTCATTCTCGTCGCCGTCATCCAGGTGCTGAACCTGATCGTGACGTTGGCCGTCATCGGCAAGATCCGCGACGTGCTCAAGGACGCGTACGCCGGCACGTCGGCCGAGTCGGCCGGCGACCTCGCGTACGCCTTCACCATCGGCTCGTCGGTGCTGACGCTGCTGCTCGCGATCGGTCTGGTCGTGCTGGCGCTGCTGAACAACCGGGGGCGGAACGTCTCCCGGATCATCACCTGGGTGGTGGGCGGCATCCTGCTCTGCTGCACCGGTGGCGGCCTGCTCAACGGCGTCTCCGGCGGGATGATGGGCGGTGGCGGCAACACCAACGGCGACCTGCCCAGCACGCAGGAGATCCAGCGCCGGCTGGAGGACGCGCTGCCGTCCTGGTACACCCCGGTCAGCCTGCTGCTCGGCATCGTCGCGCTGCTCGCCCTGCTGGGCGCGCTGATCCTGCTGGCACTGCCGAAGGCGAACGAGTTCTTCCGCAAGCCGAAGGCGGCCTGGGAGCCGCCGGTCCCGGGTGGCGCCTACCCGGCGTACCCGTCGGCCCCGGGCCAGTCGGGCGACCCGGCCTACCCGTCGGCCCCGGGCCAGTCGGGCGACCCGGCCTACCCGTCGACGCCGGGCCAGCCGGGCACGCCGCCGGCGACGCCCGGTGACCGGCCGCCGGCCGGACCGCCCGGTCAGCCGGGTGAGCGACGCGACCCGGAGCCGCCATCCGGAAGTTGACGGCCGGATAACAGCGACGCCGACGATCCCTCCGAGTAGGTTGCATGCCAACGCCTACCGGAGGGATCCGTCGTGTCGTACCCCGATCGGGCCGCGCCCCGCCGGCCGGCCACGGTCGTCGCGGCGGTGGCGGTGCTGCTGCTGATGGCGGTCGGCGCCGTGGCGTACGCGGTGACGAACCTGGCGGTGGCCGGCGGCACGATCGACCGGTTCCGCGCCGCCGCGGGGGGCACCGGCGCGGGCGGCGGCGACATCGACCGGGTGGCCGGCCTGCTGCGCGGCTCGACCGTGCTGGCCGCCGTGCTCGGCGTGCTGGCCGCGGTGCTGTTGGTCGGGCTCGCGCTCGGCCTGCTCGCCGGCCGCCCCGGCGCGCGGGTGGCCACCTGGGTGGTCGCCGGGCTGGGCCTGCTCTGCGGCTGCTGCGGGCTCGCGGTGCTGGTCGGGCAGCGGGCCGCCCCGCTGCGGCTCGGCGCCGACGACCGGGTCACCGCCGACCTGCTGGGGTTGGTCGGCGACGCGTACCCGGCGTGGTGGATCCCGGTCAACGCGGCGCTGTCGGTGGCGCAGGTCCTCGGCTACCTGGTGGTCGCCGCGTTGCTCACGCTCCCCTCGGCCGGCGCGTTCCTGCACCGCCGTGCGGCCCCGGCGGGGCGGCCGTCCGGCCCGGCGACCGGCTACGGCACCACCGCGTCCGGCGCGCCCGTCTCGGGGCCGACGCCCTGGGGTCCGCCGCCGGGCCTGCCCGCACCGTCGGCGCCACCCTCGTCCGCCCCGCCACCCTCGTCCGGCCCGGCGCCCGGGTTCGCTCCGCCCGCGACGCCGTCCGGTCCGGTGCCGCCCTCGTCCGCCCCGCCACCGGCCGGGTCGCCGTCGCCTCCGGAGGATCGCGCATGACCGGGGCGTCCCGGCCCGCCCACCGCCGTGCCGTGGTCACCGGCGCCAGCCTGGGCATCGGCGAGGCGTTCGCCCGCCGGCTCGCCGCCGACGGCTGGGACCTGGTCCTGGTGGCCCGGGACGCCGTCCGACTGGAGGCGCTGGCGTCGGAGTTGACCGGCCGGCACGGCGGCGAGGTGGAGACGGTCCCGGCCGATCTGTCCACCGACGACGGTTGCGCGGTGGTGGAGCGCCGGCTGACCGACGGCCCGCCGGTGCACCTGTTGGTGAACAACGCCGGGATCAGCCTGAACACCCCGTTCGTCCGCTCGGCGGTCCCGGACGAGTCCCGACTGGTGCGGCTCAACGTGCTGGCGGTGCTCCGGCTGACCCACGCGGCGCTCGGACCGATGATCGAACGCGGCGAAGGGGCAGTGATAAATGTCTCTTCGGTTGCGAGTTTCGGCGTCCCCATGCCGGGATCGACCTACTCGGCCAGCAAGGCGTGGGTGACGAACTTCAGTGAATCGATCGGTCAGTCGGTGGCGCCGCTCGGTGTGCGCGTGATGGCGCTCTGCCCCGGCTACACGCGCACCGGCAATCACGAGCGCGCCGGCATCGACATGTCGCGCCTGCCGGCCTGGGCCTGGCTGCGGGCCGACGAGGTCGTCGACGAAGGGCTGCTTGACCTGCGCAAAGGCAAGCTGGTGAGCGTTCCGGACTGGAAGTACAAGGTGGCCGTGGCCGGGCTGCGGCACGCGCCGAAACGGCTGCTGCGGCGGTTCACGCGGGACACCCGGGGCCGGGTCGACCGGACGCGTGGCTGACCGGATGCGCCGGCCACCGGACGGACCGAACGGCGACGCACCGGGATGGACGGTCGCGCAGCGTAGCCGGGCATCGCCACTCATCGGTCGCCCGCAGGGTTGACCTCGGTGGACCCCACGGGCGGCGCACAGACTCGCGAAGTACGCTCTGTTGCCATGGGGGACCACGACGACCTGCGCAAATTCATCACCGACCTGGCCGTGGTCCACGGTCGGGTCGTGCTCTCATCGGGCCGCGAGGCGGACTGGTACGTCGATCTGCGTCGCGTCACGCTCCATCACCGGGCCGCCCCGCTGATCGGCCGGGTGATGCGCGACCTCACCGCGGACTGGGCGTACGACGCGGTCGGTGGGCTGACCCTGGGCGCCGACCCGGTGGCGATCGCGATGCTGCACGCCTCGGCCGGCACCGACCGCCCGCTGGACGCCTTCGTGGTTCGAAAGGCGGGCAAGGCGCACGGTCTCCAGCGTCGCATCGAGGGACCGGACGTGGCCGGGCGTCGCGTCCTGGCGGTGGAGGACACCTCGACGACGGGCGGAAGTGTGTTGACCGCCATTGAGGCGTTGCGTGCGGCCGGGGCGGAAGTCGTGGGTGTTGCGGTTATTGTTGATCGAGGTGCCGGCGACGCGGTGCGAGCCGCCGGATTGCCTTATCGGGCCGCCTATACGTTGGCTGACCTCGGCCTTGTGGCCTAAAAGTTTGCCGATTCGGATCTGCTGATATGCAGGCGGATCGATGCTGCTGGTGGAAGGATGGAATACGTGGGAACTGCGTTGGCTGAAATGACCATGCCTCAGATCTCGCCGCTTGCCGGCGAGCCGATCGAACGCGCCGATGCCGAGCGGCTGGCGGGGGTCCTCAAGGCCCTTGCCGACCCCGCCCGGCTGCGGCTGCTCAGCCTGATCCAGTCGGCTCCCGAGGGGGAGGCGTGCGTGTGTGACCTCACCGCGCCGCTCGGCCTCTCGCAGCCGACGGTCAGCCACCACCTGCGTATCCTCACCGAGGCCGGCTTGCTGGAGCGGGAGAAGCGCGGGGTCTGGGCGTACTACCGGCTGGTGCCGACCGCGATCGCGACGATCGCGGATCTGCTCACCCCGCCGCGGAAGCGGGCCACCAAGAAGGCTCGCTGACGTCACGGCCCGTCCTCCGACGGGCCGGCCGGACGCGGCTGTGATCGATGGCGTGCCAGGGGTGGCGCCACCGGTCGCCTGGTGACGGCTGCCGTCACCGTGCCGTCCGCGGCCCGACAGTCATGCGCGAAGGCCGGCCCCCGCCCGGGGCCGGCCTTCGGCGTCCGTGCCGGTCAGCGGCGGTGCTGACCGCCGTGCCCGTGCGAGTGGTCGTCGCCGTCGATGGCGTCCCGGGCCGCGTCCACGGCGCCGGCCGCGGTCGCCGCGGCGATCACCGCGACCGCCTCGCCGCGCTTGCGCGCCTTCCGGTCGCGGAGGAACTCGAAGAAGATCGGCAGCACCGAGATCAGGATGATCAGCGCCACCACCGGCAGGATGTACCGGTCGATCTTGTCGCCGATGGCGTTGTAGATCTGGCGCGCCAGCAGGTAGCCGATCAGCAGGATGCCGTCCACCCAGAGGACCGCGCCGACCACGTTCCACACGAAGAACTGCCGGGCCGGCATGCCGAGCACCCCGGCCACCGGGTTCAGGAAGGTCCGCACGATCGGGATGAACCGGGCCAGCACCACGGCCTTGGCCGGGCCGAACTTCTGGAAGTAGTACTCCGCCTTCGCCACGTACTCCCGCTTGAACAGGCGCGAGTTGGGCTTGTCGAACATGCGCCGGCCGTAGCGGGCGCCGAGCCAGTGCCCGAGCTGGGCGCCGGCGATCGCGCAGATCGGGCCGCCGATCATCAGACCGGCCAGCGACAGCCGGGTGCCGTCGCCGAAGATGGCGTCGGCCACCGGGGAGGCGGCCACCCCGGCCAGGAAGAGCAGCGAGTCGCCGGGGAAGAAGAAGCCGACCAGCAGACCGGTCTCGGCGAACAGGATCGCCCAGACGCCGATCATCCCGAAGGTGTGGATGAGATCCTTCGGATCGAGCGGGTTCAACGCTACGTTCTCGGAGATCATCCGGGTCTTCTCAGCTGTGTCCACGGCCACAAAGGGTACCCGGGCCCGGTCCGGCCTCGCGGCGGACCGGGCCACCTGGTCACAGGCGCGGGTCGACGGGTTCCGACTCGCAGGCGAGGATCGCGAAGACCAGCTCGTGGCGACGCCAGAGCGGGGCGTCCTCGGCCAGCGCGTCCAGGGCGGCCAGGCCCAGGCCGTGCTCACGCAGGGCCAACCCCCGCTTACGGCCCAGCGAACGCCGGCGCAGCGCGGCGAGCTGCGCCGGCTCGGTGTAGCCGGGGCCGTAGATGATCCGCAGGTACTCCCGGCCGCGGCACTTGATCCCCGGCTGGAGCAGCGAACCCTTCGGCGAGCGGGCGGCCAAACCCCCGTACGGCTTGACCACCATGCCCTCGCCGCCGGACCCGGTCAGCGCCAGCCACCAGTCGGTCGCGGCCGCCACCGCCGCCTCGTCGGCCAGCTCCACCACCAGCCGCCGGGTCGGCGTGAAGAACTCCGGGTCGGCCGCGCGGAGCCGGTCCGCCAGCGCCAGGTGCCAGCCGTGGTCGCGGTCCGCGTAGCTGGCCCCGGCCCCGGCCAGCACCGCGAACGGCGCCAGCGTCACCCCGCGCAGGCCGTCGGTCGGCCCGACGTACGCCCGGTACGCCGCCGAGTACGCGGTCACCTCGGCCGCCCGCTCGGCCATCCGGGCCCGTAGCCCGTCCACCGGCAGCCCTCGTCCGGCCGCCGCGTCCACCGTGGCCAGCACCGCGGGCAGCGCCGCCCGGCCGGCCGCGCCGACCCCGGCGTACTGCTCGCGGATCAACCCGCCCGCCTTCGCCGACCAGGGCAGCAGCTCCGCGTCGAGGAGCAGCCAGTCGGTGCCGAACTCGGCCCAGAGGCCGGCGGTGGTGACCGCCGCGCGGACCCGGGCCAGCAGCTTCTCGTCGAGCGGGGGCCCGAAGAACGGCCGACCGGTACGGGTGTGCACAACCCCGCCGCCGAACCGGCCCGGATCCCGCTCCACCAGCACCACGGCCCGCGAGCCCATGTGCTTCTCCTCGCAGACCACCCGGTCCACGCCGGCCGCGCGGTAGTCGGCGAACGCCTCCGCCGGGTGCTCCAGGAACCCCTCGACGGTCGACGTCGAGCAGGGCGCCATCGTCGGCGGGAGCCACACCAGCCGGCCCGGGTCGACCGCGTACCGGCTCATCACCTCCAGCGCGGCGGCGGCGTTCTCGGCCGGCACGGTCAGCGACCCGTACGCGTGGGTGAGGTGCCGGCGCCCGGTCACGTCGGCCAGGTCCAGCACGGTGTCCGGCCGCGCCGGGGCCGGCGGGACCAGCGGGCGGGCCGGGGCGTACCACTCCCGCTCGGCCGGCACCGCCACCAGCTCCTTCTCCGGGTAGCGCAACGCGGTCAGCTTGCCGCCGAACACGCAACCGGTGTCCAGGCAGATGGTGTTGTTGACCCACTCCGGTTCGGGCGTCGGGGTGTGCCCGTACACGACCATGGCCGAACCCCGGTAGTCGCGCGCCCACGGGTAGCGCACCGGCAGGCCGTACTCGTCGGTCTCGCCGGTCGTCTCGCCGTACAGCGCGAACGACCGCACCCGGCCGGACGCCCGGCCGTGGTAGGCCTCCTTGAGCCCGGCGTGCGCCACCACCAGCCGGCCGCCGTCCAGCACGAAGTGGCTGACCAGGCCGTCGATGAACGTCTCCGCCTCGGTGACGAACTCCGCCGGCTCCGCGGCGAGCTGCGCCATCGTCTCGGCCAGGCCGTGGGTGAGCCGCACATCCCGGCCGCGCAGCTTGCGCAGCAGCTTCTGCTCGTGGTTGCCCGGCACGCAGATCGCGTGGCCGGCCGCCACCATCCCCATCACCAGGCGGAGCACACCGGGCGAGTCCGGGCCGCGGTCCACCAGGTCACCGACGAAGACCGCGGTACGCCCGGCGGGGTGCGTCGCGTCCACCGGGCGGCCGGCGTCGTCGCGGCGCAGCGCGTAACCGAGCCGGTACAGCACCTCCAACTCGGCGCGGCAGCCGTGCACGTCGCCGACGATGTCGAACGGCCCGGTCAGCTCCCGCCGGTCGTTGAACAGCCGCTCGTAGCGGATCTCGGCGGCGTCGATCTCGTCCACCCCGCGCAGCACGTGCACCTTGCGGAAGCCCTCCCGGGCCAGCCGCCCGTACGACTGCCGCAGGTCACGCCGCATCCGGGTGAGCACCGGCCGGCCGTGCGTCCGGTCGGCGCGTCCCTCCGTACGCTCCCAGGCCACCGCCTCCGGCACGTCCAGCACGATCGCCACCGGCAGCACGTCGTGCTCCCGGGCCACCCGGATCAGTCCGGCCCGGGCGTGCGGCTGGAGGTTGGTCGCGTCCACCACCGTCAGCCGTCCCCGCCGCAGCCGGATCCCGGCCACGTGGTGCAGCGCGTCGAACGCGTCGCCGGACGCGGACTGGTCGTTCTCGTCGTCGGCGACCAGGGCGCGGAACATGTCCGACGAGAGCACCTGGCTGGGCGCGAAGTGCCGGCGGGCGAACGTCGACTTGCCGGCGCCGGAGACGCCGACCAGCGCCACCAGCGCGAGTTCCGGAATGTCCAGGACGGTCATCGGTTCGTCTCCTCCGTCCGGTCGTCGCGGGTGAAGACCGCCAGCTGGGTCGGGGTGCCCACCTCAGCGTCGGCGTCGCCGACGCCGGTGATCGTGGCGGTGTAGCCGTGCGCCGCCGCCACCCGCTCCACCCAGGCGGCGAACTCCGCCCGGGTCCATTCGAAACGGTGGTCGGCATGTCGGAACCGGCCCGGGCCCAGCCCCTCGTAACGGACGTTGTACTCCACGTTCGGGGTGGTCACCACCACCGTGCCGGGCCGGGCGTGGCCGAATACCGCGTCCTGGAGCGCCGGCAGCCGGGGCGGGTCGAGGTGCTCGACCACCTCCATGAGCACCGCCGCGTCATAGCCGCGCAGCCGGTCGTCCCGGTAGGTGAGCGCCGACTGGCGCAGGTGGATCCGGTCCCGCTGCCGCTCCGGCAGCCGGTCCAGCCGCAGCCGCCGCGCCGCCATGGCCAGCGACCGGTCGGCGACGTCGACGCCCACCACCTCGGTGAACCGCCGGTCGGCCACCAGCGCGGTGAGCAGCGCCCCGCCGCCGCAACCCAGGTCCAGCACCCGGCTCGCGCCGCTGTCCCGCAGCGCGGCGAGCACCGCCTCGCGCCGCCGTACCGCCAGCGAGGCGTGGGGCGTTTCGGACGGCGTCTCCGGGTCGACGCTGTCGTCGGCGGGCGGCTCGTCGGCCAGGCGCAGCTCGGTCAGGCGGGCCAGCGCCACGCCGGCCAGGGCCCGGCGGTGCGCCAGGTAGCGGCGGATGATCAGACCCCGCTCCGGGTGACCGGCCAACCAGCCGGACCCGGCCCGCAGCAGCTTGTCCACCTCGTCCGGGGCGACCCAGTAGTGCTTGGCGTCGTCCAGCACCGGCAGCAGCACGTACAGGTGGTTGAGGGCGTCGGCGAGCCGCAGCGAACCGGCAAGCGTCAGGTCGACGTAGCGGCTGTCACCCCATTCCGGGTACGCCTCGTCGAGCGGGATCGGGGTGGCGGTCACGCTCCAGCCGAGCGGGGCGAAGACCCGTACCGCCAGGTCGGCGCCGCCGCGGCAGCGCAGCACCGGCACCCGTACGGTCAGCGGGATCGCGGCGGCGGCCAACTCGGGCCGGTCCCGGGACTCGCCGCGCAGCGCCGAGCGGAACACCTTGGCCAGCGCCGAGGAGAGCAGGCTGGAGGCCGCGTACGGGCGGTCGTTGACGTACTGCCCGAGGGTGAAGCTCTCCGGCCCGGTCGCCTGCCGGCGGCCCCGGCCACCGCCCAGCCTGAGCGGGTCGACCTCGACCAGCAGCGCCGCCGTGCACTGCGCCTCGTCCGCCTCGGGATAGAACACGTGCGCGGCGCCGGTGGGCAGGTCGAAGCTCTGCACGCGGTCCGGGTGCTTGACGAGGAGGTGGCCGAGGTCGGTCGCGGGGCGGTGGGTGGTGGTGAGGGTCAGCAGCACTTGGTTGATGTTCCTTGCTCTTGGTCGCTGTGTCGTGGGGGTTTCCGGGGGAGCCCGACCCGCTCCGGGCGGTCAGGCTTGATCCCTGCGCGGGTCGGGCTCCCCCGGAAACCTGTCGTGGTTGCGCCCGTACCGCCCGTGCTGCTTCTGGGTTCTTCTTCTTGGTCTGGGAAGGGCGGTGCCCCGCCGACCTCTGGTCGGCGGGGCACCTTGGTGCGGTTTGCTGTCAGGCGACGAAGCGGGTCTTGCGGCGGCGGGCCACCACGTAGCCGCCGAAGCCGGCGGCGAGCAGCAGCGCGCCGATGCCGGCGATCAGGCCGGTGGAGGAACCGGTGATCGGCAGGGTGCCGCCGCCACCCTGGCCACCCTCCGCAGCAGCGATGACCAGCGCGGCGGCGTCGTTCTTCGGGTTCAGGTCGGCGATCTGCCCCTTGTCGTCGAGGTCGAAGTGACGCAGCTCGACCTTGCCCGCCGCGCCGCCCGCCTCGACGATCTTCAGGCCGAAGGCGAAGACCGCCGCGTCACCCGCGTGCAGCGTGTCGTACCACTCGCAGGAGTAGATGCGCGCGCCCGGCTCGCCGTACCCTCCGGTCGGCTCCTCGAGCGTGCCCGGCGAGCACCCCTCGGGCGCCTTGACGACCTTGGCGCCGGCCGGCACGGTCACCTGGGCGATGGTGACGATCTCACCCGGCGTCCATGTGTTGGCCATGGCCGGGCCGTGGTTCACGAAGCCGACCTTCGCGGTGACCGTCCGGCCCGGCGTACCCGGCAGTTCGGCGCCGGTGGCGGCGAGGTCGGCCCGCTGGTTGCCGGTCACGGCGACCTCGACGGACGTGATGTTGTTCGTCGGATCGTTGTCGGTCTGCCGAAGCGACCGGGCTTGCGCGGACGGGGCCGGCACCAGCGTGAGCGCGTCGCCGCTGCCCTGCTGCCAGCCGTCCTGCGGCAGGATCTCCTTGGCGAACTCCTCGAAGTCGGCCCCGGTGAACCAGAAGGCCGCACCGTACTGGCGGCTCGGCGCCCAGGCGTCACCGGCGATCTTCAGGGCCGAGGAGCTGTCGAGCTGGCGGCCCGCGCCCGCCGGGATGTCGTCGTCGAACCGGCACACGGTCAACTGCGAGCCGAAGTCGGTGACGCTGGAGCAGTTGCGGTAGCTCGCGGTCGGCGTCAGCGTCGGCATGCTGGCCAGGAGGAGCACCGTCCCGTGCACGTCCCGGTCGCCGATGTTCGCCACGCCGAGCGGGGTCCGGACCGTGGCACCCGGAGCACCGGACAGGTGGAGCTGCTCCGGTGCCCGAAGGTCCACGCCCTCGCCGATCTCGACGGTCGACCGCGTGCTGACCGCCTTTCCGCCCTTGGCCGCCAGGCTCAGGAGCAGGTCGCCCTTGGCGCCCTCCTCGGCCGTGTCCTTCGCCTTGACGGTCAGGTCGAGCACGTAGTCGATGACGTCGGCGCCCTTGAGTTGGCAGGTGAGGACGCCGGCGGTGTCCGTGCACCCGGGCATCCGGTCGGTCAGGGTGATGTCGGCGAAGGCGTCGACCGCACGGTGGTCGACGGTGACGGTGACGTCCTTGGGCAGAGTCTCGGCGAAGGCGTAGAGGGTGACCGCCTTGGCCGGACCGCCGGGCGCGACGATCGCGTCGTTGGCGTAGAGCAGCAGGTCGTCCGCGGGCGGCTCGGGGAGCGCGGGCGGCGCGCCGAGCGCGGGGGTGGCGGAGGCGGCGACGAACGCGCCTGCGACGCCCAACCCGGCGAACCAACGCCGGGTGGAGTTGCTGAGCATGCGGGGGTCCTCCCGTGGGGGTGATCAGGTGGAACCCGTGGAGCTTAAAGATTCCTTAAGCCGTCGCGCTCGCCCGCGCATCGAACACTGACCGAACGGTTGATCAATCACACCGCAATGTTTCGGGTGTCCGTACCCGTCCATGGATCGGGACACCGGGAGGTGCAGTGACGTACGAGGAGTTCGCCGACGCGCGGCTGGGCGCCCTGCTGCGGTACGCGGTCATGCTGACCGGCGATCCGCACCAGGCCCAGGATCTGGTGCAGGACACCATGGTCCGGGTCCAGCTCCACTGGCGACGGGTGGCCCGCAGCGACGCGCCGGAACGGTACGTGCGTCGGATGCTCACCAACCAGTTCGTCGACTGGCGGCGTGGCTCCTGGGTACGCCGGGTGTTCCTACGCGGCGAACCGGACGACTCGGTGCCCGCGCCGGCCGATCACGTCCAGTCCGCGGTGGACCGTGACCAGGTCTGGTCCTGGCTGTCCCGGTTGCCCAGGCGGCAACGCGCGGCGCTGGTCCTGCGCTACTACGAGGACCTGCCCGACGCCGAGATCGCCGAGGTGCTCGGGTGCGCCGTCGGCACCGTCCGGTCCAGCATCTCGCGCGCCCTGGCCACGCTCCGAGCCGAACACGTGGAGGTCTGCTGATGATCGAGCACGAGTTGCGGGCCACGTTCGCCCGGCACGAGGGGTTGACCCCGCCCACCGGTCCGGTCCGGGCCGCCATCCAGCGAGCGGTGGTCCGCCGTCGCCGGCGCCGCCGGGTGGGCACGGCCGGCACGGCGCTGGCGGCGGTCGCCGTGGCGCTGGTCGGCTTCACCGTTGTCGCGCCCCGCCCGCCGGAGTCGGTACGCCTGGGCACGCCGCCACCGACCCCGAGCGGCGCGGTGAACCTGCTCCTGCTCGGTGTGGACCAGGCGGACGCGAACCCGCGCGCCGACTCGATCCTGCTGGTGCACGTCCCGGCCGACCGGAGCCGGCTCTACCTCGTCTCCATTCCGCGCGACCTGCTGATGCCGCTGCCCGGCGGGGAGGCTGACAAGCTGAACTGGACCTTCGGTCAGGCCGCCGGGAGGGCGGGGAACCTGGCCGCCGGCTACCGGGCCACCCGTCAGGCGGTCGACCGGCTGACCGGGGTGCCGGTCGACGCGGGCGCGGTGCTCACCTACCGGGCGACGCGCACGCTCACCGACGCGGTCGGCGGCGTACGAGTCTGCCTGCCGGAGCCGGTGCGCTCGGCCCACACCGGCCGGCACTTCCCGGCCGGCTGCCAGCGGCTCGACGGCACCCAGGCGGTTGACCTGCTCCGGCAGCGGTACGGCCTGCGCGACGGCGCGCTGGATCGGGACCGCAACGCTGTCCGGTACGCCGCCGGTCTGCTCCGCCAGCTGCGGGAGCAGGGCACGGCGACCGATCCGGTCCGGCTCAGCCGGCTGATCAGCCAGGTCGCCCCGACCGTCACAGCCGACACCGGTGACCTGTCCCTGGCGGCGCTGTCCTCGGTGGCCGGATCCGCCGGCGGCGCCGACCCGGTCGCGCTCGCCCTGCCGGTCCGGGCCCGGGAGAATCCGACCGGGTACGGCTTCGAACCGGATCCGGCGCTGGCCCCGGGCCTGCTGGACGCGCTGCGCGTCGACCGGATGGCCGGCTGGGTCGCCGCCCACCCGGCGCAGGTCACCCGCCTGCGCTGACCGCCGTCAGCGGTAGTCGTCCTCGTCGGCGGTGACCACCCGGGCCTGCTCCATGGCGTCCCAGTCACCGACCTCCAGGCCCCGGTGCGGCTCCCCGTCGGCGTCGTCGGGGGTGACCGTGGTGGCCTGCTCGACCGCGTCGGCCGGCTCCGCCTCGGGGTCCCGCTCCTCCGGAGCGAGGTGGTCACTCGGGGTGAAGTCCTCGTCGGGCTGACCCATCGTCCCTCCCTGCGTTCGAAGTGCGGACCGTGCCACCACCACCGTACGGGCTGGTCGGGGCCGCCGCTCGGCGCCGGGCGAACGGCGGAGTCGGCGATTGTCCCTCCCCGGCGGGCGGCCGGTGCCAGGATGGTGGCGTGGGCTTCCTGATCCGGCTGGCGATCACCGCGGTCGCGTTGTGGATCGCGACGCTGATCGTGCCCGGGGTGCAGGTGACCGGCCGCAACGGTGGCAACACCGTGTTCACCCTGATCGTCGTGGCGCTCGTCTTCGGCGTGGTCAACGCGGTGCTCAAGCCGCTCATCAAGGTGTTCGGCTGCGTGTTCTACCTGCTCACGCTCGGCCTGTTCGCGCTCGTGGTGAACGCCCTGCTGTTCCTGCTGACCGACTGGATCGCCGGCGTGCTGCGCCTGCCGTTCCACGTCGACAGCTTCTGGGCCGCGTTCTGGGGCGCCATCGTGGTGTCGGTGGTGAGCTGGCTGATCAGCGTCGCCGTGCCGGACCGGCTGGAGGAGCGGTGAGCGGTGCCCGGGTCGGTTGTGCCCCGCGTTCACTCCTACGGGATACTTCCCGCGGTGGACAGCGCGGTCCGGCGCACCCGAGGAAAGACGGCGGCCTGCACGGCCGAGAGCGGTAAGTAAGGAGCGTTCGACATGCCCATCGCTTCCCCCGAGGCTTACGCGGAGATGCTGGACCGGGCCAAGGCCGGCCGGTACGCGTACCCCGCGATCAACGTGACCTCCTCCCAGACGCTGAACGCGGCGCTCAAGGGCTTCGCCGACGCGGAGAGCGACGGCATCATCCAGGTCTCCACCGGCGGCGCGGAATACCTGTCCGGTCCGTCGATCAAGGACATGGTGACCGGCGCGACGGCGTTCGCCGCGTACGCGCACGAGGTGGCCAAGAAGTACCCGGTGACCGTCGCTCTGCACACCGACCACTGCCCGAAGGACAAGCTGGACAAGTTCGTCCGGCCGCTGATGGCCATCTCCCAGGAGCGGGTCAAGAACGGCCAGGAGCCGCTGTTCCAGTCGCACATGTGGGACGGCTCGGCCGTGCCGGTGGCGGAGAACCTGGAGATCGCCGAGCAGCTCCTCACCGAGGCCGCCAAGGGCAAGATCGTCCTGGAGATCGAGGTCGGCGTCGTCGGTGGCGAGGAGGACGGCGTCGAGAACGCCATCAACGACAAGCTCTACACCACCGTCGACGACGGCCTGGCCATGGTCGAGGCGCTCGGCCTCGGTGAGAAGGGCCGCTACATGGCGGCGCTGACCTTCGGCAACGTGCACGGCGTCTACAAGCCGGGCAACGTCAAGCTCCGCCCCGAGGTGCTCAAGCAGATCCAGGACGCGGTCGGCGCCAAGTACGGCAAGGAGAAGCCGCTCAGCCTGGTCTTCCACGGCGGCTCCGGCTCGCTGCTGTCGGAGATCCGGGAGGCGCTTGACTACGGCGTGGTGAAGATGAACATCGACACCGACACCCAGTACACGTTCTCCCGCCCGGTCGCGGACCACATGTTCCGCAACTACGACGGCGTGTTGAAGGTCGACGGCGAGGTCGGCAACAAGAAGCTGTACGACCCGCGCGTCTGGGGCAAGGCCGCCGAGGCCGGCATGGCCGCCCGCGTGGCCGAGGCCTGCGAGCACCTGCGTTCCACCGGCACCCGGATGAAGTAAGCGAAAGGAGGGGCCCCCGGGGCCCCTCCTTTCACCTCACCAGGAGGGCGACGGCCTCGCGCACGTCGTCGGTGAGGTGGATCGTGCGGGACAGGTCGCCGAACGGGGAGCTGGCGAAGAGCGGCCCCAACAGCGACTCCACCGGCAGCTCGTTGGTCCAGAAGGCCCGGTCCAGGAAGACGTACGCGCCGCTGGCCCCGTCGGTGCCGTAGAACGTCTTGGTCGCCGCCTGGAACACCTCCTGCACGGTGCCGGCCCGGCCGGGCGCGAACACGATCCCGCCCCGGGCCAGCCGCAGGATGGTGTCCTCCCGGATGGCGTTGGAGAAGTACTTCGCGATCCGGCCGGCGAACAGGTTCGCCGGTTCGTGGCCGTACAGCCAGGTCGGGATGGCCAGGCCGCCGGAACGGGCCCACTCGGTGCCGGGCGCCGCCGGCCGGGGCGTGGGCAGCGACGGGCCGTCCGCGTACCGCTTGCGTACCGCCAGCGCCGCCGCCGTGTAGTGGTCGTGGTCGGTGAAGTCCGGCGCGGCGGCCAGCACGTCGATCGCGGCGGACAGTTCCTCGGCCGGCCAGGCCGCGAGGAACGCGCCCAGGTTCGCCGCCTCCATCACGCCCGGGCCGCCGCCGGTCACCACCAGGCGGTCGGCCCGCGCCAGCTCCCAGCCCAGCACCGCCGCCATCCGGTACGCGGCGCTGCCGCGCGGCACCGCGTGCCCACCCATCACGCCCACCACGGACTGCGGCCCGTGCACGGCCAGCCACGAGCGGGTGGCGTCGGCCAGCGCGTTGTCCACGCCGTGGTCGTGCAGCCGCTGGCCGAGCGCCTCGCGTACGTCGGGCAGCGCGCCGCCGTGCGCCCGGAAGTGCGCGTACACCCGGGTGTCGTACATCTCGGTGAACCCGCCCTCGACGAAGCCGGCGGCGAGGTCGTCGGCGGTGTAGAGGTGGGACGGCTGGGTCGGGTAGGGCAGCCCGGAGAACGGCGGGACCACGTTGGCGCCCCGGCGGACCAGGTCCGCGCCCACCTCGCGGTCGGCGAACCGGCAGCCCACGAAGAGGGTGCCGGCGACGTCGACGGCGCGCAGGTCGGGGACCGGGTCCAGGTCGAGACGGAGGCCCTGCACGGTCAGGCCGGCGAGGGTCCCCTCGGCCAGCCGCCGGTCGAACTCGACACGGGTCTCGACTTCGTCGACGTGGTGGGCGTGCGGCTCGATGACGTCCGCGGGCGGTGGGGTCGGCACCGGATCATCCTGCCCCGACCCGGCAACCTCGCAAACCCGGGCGGTACGGGCAGGAGCCCGGCGGCACGCCGCCGGGCTCCTGCGTAACCGGTTCCTGGGGAGGCTCCGGATCTGTAGTTGTAGTGCAAGAACCATGGCGGCGGCATGGGCCGCGGGTACGTGTGCTTCCGCCGCAGGCGTGACGAAACCCTCAGCCGTTCAGCCGACCGGTCGGCCGGACCCCCTCGCGCGGCCGGGGGCGAAGCGGGTTGAATGGGGCGATGCAGAACCTGTTGCCTGAGCCACCGGCCACCCTGCTCCCCGTCTCCGAGGAGGCCGACGCCGCGCTCGCCGCCGCCGTCGAGCAGGACGCCGATGACGCGTACGCCGAGGTCGCGGCCCGCTTCCCGACCTACAGCGCGGCCTGGGCGGCGCTGGCCGGCCGCGCGCTCACCGCGGGCCAGGTCGTCCCGGCGTACGCGTACGCCCGCACCGGTTACCACCGGGGCCTCGACCAGCTGCGCCGCAGCGGCTGGAAGGGGCACGGCCCGGTGACCTGGTCGCACGTGCCCAACCAGGGCTTCCTCCGCTGCCTCTACGTGCTCTCCCGGGCCGCCGACGAGATCGGCGAGGCGGACGAGGCGGCCCGCTGCGCCCAGTTCCTCCGCGACTGCGACCCGGCCGCCGGGGACGCGCTGGCCAGCGACTGATCCTGTCGGCGACGGCCGACCCCGCTGCGGGCCGGCCGTCGCGCCCGTCCTACAGCCCTTCCGCCACCGACGCGGCGATCTTCAGCCAGGCGTCACGGGTGGCGGCGGAGAGCTGGCCGTAGCGCAGCGGCTCGCCGGTGTCGATGAGCCGCTCGTACGGCGCCAGCAGCACCGCCCGGGTGCGGGCGGCGAAGTGGGCCTGGATGGCCGGCAGGTCGATCTCCTTGCGGGACGGCGGCATCGAGACCACCGTGACGGCCTGCCGGACCAGCCGCTGCCGGCCGCTCTGCTCCAGGTGGTCGAGCATCCGGGCGGCGGTCTCGGCCGAGTCGTTCCGCGCCGACATGGTCACCACCAACTGGTCGGTCGCGTCCATGGCGGCCTGCCAGTTCTGCGCCCGGACGTTGTTCCCGGTGTCCACGAAGATCAGCTTGTAGAAGCGGCTGACCACCTCGCGGATCTCCGCGAACGCGGCGGCGGTCAGCATCTCGCCGCCGGTCGCCGACTCGTCCGAGGCGAGCACGTCGAACATCCCCTCGCCCTGCGAGCGGACGTACTGCGACAGGTCGCCGACCCGGCCGTGCGGGCCCTGGAACTGGGCCAGGTCGCGCAGCATGTCCCGCACCGTGCGGGCGTGGAAGTCCTGCTGCGCCCGCATCCCGAGGGTGCCCTGGGTCTCGTTGTTGTCCCAGGCCAGCACGTATCCGCCACGCTTCTGGCCGAACGTCATGGCGAGCAGCAGGATGGCCACCGTCTTGCCGGCCCCGCCCTTGGGGTTGACCACGGTCACCTGGCGCAGCCCGCCGAAGTTGCGGCGGACCATCTCGATGTCGCGCTTCATCTCCTGCTCGTGGCGGCCGGGCGCGAGCCGGACCAACCCCGTCCGGTTGACCACCGCGCGGACGCCCATGGTGGCCACCGGGTCGACCGGCCGGGCCTGCCGCCGACGGGCGAAGTCCTCGGCGGTCGGGGGTACCGCCTGCTGCGGCGTCCACCCCGGCTCCGGGTACACCCCGGGCGGCAGGGCGGGCGGCTGGGGCGGCGCCTGCGGGGCGGACGCCTGCGGGGACTGCGCCGGCCCGCCCGGCTGGATCGGTCCGTTCTGTTGCGCCGGCCCGCCCGGCTGGGGCGCCCCGGTCTGCTGCGGCCATCCCGGTGGGTACCAGCCCGGCTGACCGGCCTGGCCGGGTTGCGGCGGGTAGGTGACCGGCGGGTAGGCCGCCCCGTTGCCGTACGGCTGCTGCTGCATGGGCACGCCCGGCGACGGCGGGAACGGGCCGAGCCGGGGCGGCGCCTCGTCGGCGGGCACGTCCGGCCCCGCTGCTTGATGCGGACCGTCGACCCGCGCCGTGCCGATCGAGGTCGGACCGTCCACGGGCGTCGGGCCGATCGACGTCGGACCGTCGACGGGCGTCGGGCCGGCCGGCGCGGAGCCGGCGACCGGTCCGGCGCTCACCTCGCCGGGGCCGCTGACGGTCGGCTGGCTCGGTACGTGGGGGTGGGCCGGCGTTCCGGGGGCAGTCGCCGGGACGGGACCCGTCGAGCCGGCGCCGTCGGCCGTGGCGCGCTGCGGCGGCTGTGCCCACGGCGACGCGGCTCGCCCGTTCGCCGGGGCGTCGCCGCCGGCTGCCTGCGCCGAGGCGATGTCGGGGCCGTCCTCGCGGGCAGCGGCGGCGCCGGGGACGACGGCGCGCTCGCGCGTGGCCGCCGGGCCGGGCGTGGTCGGCTCCGGGACGTGGCCGGAGGCCGCCTGCGCCGGGCCGACCTGCGGCGGCACCGGGCTCGGCTGCGGCGGCGGCACCGGGCTGGCCTGCGGCGACGGTGCCGGGGTGACCTGTGGCGACGGCACGGGGGCGTCGGCGGACGGGAGGGGCCAGGGCGGTACGGCCGGCTGGGCCGGAGCCGCCCACGGCGGGGCGGTCACCACCCCGTCGATGTCCTCGGGCGGCCAGAGCGGTTCGACGTCCCGCTCCGGCACCTGCGGTCGGCCCGGCACGGGGGTTCGGTCGTCGTTCTCATGCACCACGCGGTTCCTCCCCATCCCTCCCGCCGAGGATAGGCGGTCCGGCCAGCCGGTCGAGCCGGGTACGGATCGATCGCGGTCAGCCCGCCCAGACCGCCCAGGCTCCCGGCTCGGTCCACCAGGACCGCTTCCGGCTCAACTCGCCCTCGACGCCGTCGTCGAGGAACGGCACCTTCTCGTCGCGGGGCACGACCGCCACCGCCCGGCCCCGGGCCCGGCGTACCTCGAGCCGCACCCTCTTCCGGCCCAACGCGGATCGGGTGACCACGGGCACGGCCACGCCCACCGCCAGTCGGCCGTCCGCCGGATCCGGGTCGGCCAGCAGGGCCACCTCGCCGAGGCGCGCGTACCCGCCGGCGTTGCCGATCGCGCAGGCGCTGATCGGCTCGCTGCCGTCGCTCAGCACCGTGCCGTCGACCTCGACCCGGGCCCGCCAGTGCAGCGGCCGGCCGGCCTCGTCGGCCGCGCCGAGCAGCGCGCCGTCCAGCGTCACCGAGCCGCCGTCGTTGCGCAGCAGGTCGAGCCGGCGCGGCGTACCGTCCAGCACCGCCGCGGCCACCGCCGCCGGGTCGCGCGGCAGCCCGAGCTGCGCGGCCAGGTCCCGCGCCGACCCGGCCCGGGCCGGATCCAACGGGAGTACGCCCACCGGGGGCAGGTCGGGCAGCGTCCGGTTCCCGGCCAGGTCCGCCGGGCGGCGGCTCGGCGGCGGAGCGTACCGGCGGACCAGCCGGCGCAGCACGGCGCGCAACTGACCGTCACTGGCCGTCGCGACGACCAGCCGGGTCTTGCCGTCGGGATCCGGCCAGGCGAGGCCGTCGGCGCGGGGCGGCCCGTCCAGGCGGGCCAGCACCTCGTCGATCTCCGCGTCCGACCGGGCGGTCACCGTGGTCACCCGGGCACCCCGGGCGGTCAACGCGTCCGCGCAGGCCAGCACCGGTACGCGCGGGGTCTCGCAGCGTTCGGCGTCGGGCGTGGCGGCGGTGTCGTCCGCGCCGCCGCAGCAGGCTCCGCCACCGCCGCAGCCCCCACCGGGAGCGTCCCGCCCCGAGCCGAGGGTGAGCAGCACCACGTCGTACACGAAGGAGCCTCCTGCTTCTCGACGAACCCCTGCCGGTCCCGCCGTCACTACTTGTTAGCCTGACACCCCGGGCTCGCTGACCGGTCGCCACCTGGCACCCGAGCCTTCTGGAGGCGGAGAAGATGCCAGCGATCGTGCTCCTCGGCGCCCAATGGGGCGACGAGGGCAAGGGCAAGGTTACCGACCTGCTGGGTGAGCGGGTCGACTACGTCGTGCGCTACTCCGGCGGCAACAACGCCGGCCACACGGTGATCACGCCGGACGGCCAGAAGTACGCGCTGCACCTGATGCCGTCGGGCGCGCTCTCACCGAGCGCGATGATCGTCATCGGCAACGGCGTGGTGGTCGACCCGAAGGTGCTGCTGCAGGAGATCGACGGGCTCGCCGAGCGCGGCGTGGACGTGTCCCGGCTGCGTATCTCCGGCGACGCGCACCTGATCATGCCGCACCACCGGGCGCTGGACCGGGTGGTCGAGCGCTACCTGGGCAGCGCCCGCATCGGCACCACCGGCCGGGGCATCGGCCCGGCCTACGGTGACAAGGTCGCCCGGATGGGCATCCGGCTCCAGGACCTGCTCGACCCGGGCATCCTGCGCAAGAAGCTGGAACTGGCGCTGCGCGAGAAGAACCAACTGCTGTTCAAGATTTACAACCGCAAGGCGATCGACGTCGAGGAGACCGTCGAGGAATACCTCCAGTACGCCGAGCGGCTGCGGCCGTACATCGCCGAGACCCGGGTGATGCTCTGGGACGCGCTGGACCGCGGCGAGACCGTGCTGCTGGAGGGCGCCCAGGCCACCATGCTCGACATGGACCACGGCACCTATCCGTTCGTCACCTCGTCGAACCCGACCGCCGGCGGCGCGTGCGTGGGCGCGGGCATCCCGCCGACCGCGATCACCAAGGTCATCGCGGTGAGCAAGGCCTACACCACCCGGGTGGGCGCGGGCCCGTTCCCCACCGAGCTGTTCGACGACAACGGCCGCCACCTGGTCAAGATCGGCCACGAGTACGGCACCACGACCGGCCGGGAGCGCCGGGCCGGCTGGTTCGACGCCGTGGTGGCCCGTTACGCGTGCCGCCTGAACGGCGTGACCGACCTGGTCGTCACCAAGCTGGACGTGCTCACCGGCCTGGCCAAGGTGCCGATCTGCGTCGGGTACGAGATCAACGGCGAGCGCTTCGACGACATGCCGATGACGCAGACCGACTTCCACCACGCGACGCCGATCTACGAAGAGCTGGACGGCTGGTGGGAGGACATCACCAAGGCCCGCACCGAGGACGAGCTCCCGGAGAACGCGCGACGCTACATCGCCCGGATCGAGGAGCTCACCAACACCCGCGTGAGCGTGGTCGGAGTAGGCCCGGGCCGAGAGGAAAACGTCCTCCGCCACCCCCTCCTCCCCTAACCCCCCAACCCTGTTGATCAAGGAGTTCGCGTCGGCGCGAACGACAATGTGGGACGCGAACTCCTTGATCGACAAGGCGGGGGTGGTGGTCAGTAGGATGCTGGGTCGTGCGGGTTCTTCTTGTGGGTGGTGGCGGGCGGGAGCATGCTCTCGCGCTCGGATTGGTCGCGGATCCGTCGGTCGAGGCGCTGGTCGCGGCGCCGGGTAATCCCGGGATCGCCGAGGTCGCCTCGCTGCGGGAGGTGACCCCGACCGATCCGGCGGCCGTGGCCGCGCTCGCCGTCGAGGTCGCGGCGGACCTGGTGATCGTCGGTCCCGAGGCGCCGCTGGTGGCCGGCGTCGCCGACGCGGTACGCGCCAAGGGCATCGCGGTGTTCGGTCCGGGCGCGGAGGCGGCCCGGCTGGAGGGCTCGAAGACGTTCGCGAAGGACGTGATGACGGCGGCCGGTGTGCCGACCGCGCGCGCGTACACCTGCACCGACGCGGCGGCCGTGGCGCGGGCGCTGGACGAGTTCGGCGCGCCGTACGTGGTGAAGGACGACGGGCTCGCCGCCGGCAAGGGCGTGGTGGTCACCGACGACCGGGCGGTCGCCGAGCGGCACGCGGCCGAGTGCGGCCGGGTGGTGATCGAGGAGTACCTGTCCGGTCCCGAGGTCTCGCTCTTCGTGGTCACCGACGGTGAGGCGGCCCTGCCGTTGCTGCCCGCGCAGGACTTCAAGCGGGTCGGCGACGGTGACACCGGGCCGAACACCGGCGGCATGGGGGCATACTCGCCGCTGCCGTGGGCCCCGCCGGGCCTGGTCGACGACGTGATGCGCGACGTGGTGCACCCGACGCTGGCCGAGCTGCGCCGCCGGGGCACCCCGTTCTCCGGCCTGCTCTACGTGGGCCTGGCGATCACCCCCGCCGGTCCGCGCGTGATCGAGTTCAACGCGCGCTTCGGCGACCCGGAGACCCAGGTGGTGCTGGCTCTGCTGGAGACGCCGCTGGCCGGGCTGCTGCACGCCGCCGCCACCGGCTCGCTGGGCGCGCACCCGCCGCTGCGGTGGCGCGACGGCGCGGCGGTCACCGTCGTGGTGGCGGCCGAGGGTTACCCGCAGCGCCCGCGTACCGATGATGTGATCACCGGCGCGGACCGCGCCGGGATCATCCACGCCGGCACCCGCCGGGACGCCGACGGCACGTTGCGCGCCGCGGGCGGCCGGGTCCTCTGCGGTACGGCGACCGGTGCGGACCTGGCCGCCGCGCGCGAATCCGCCTACGAGCTGGTACGCGGTGTCGAGCTGGCCGGCGCCCACCACCGCACCGACATCGCGGCGGCGGCGGTGGACGGCCGGATCACGATCCCCGGCTGACCGGCCGACGCCGGTCAGCCGAAGTAGCGGCGCAGCTCCCGGGCGAGCACCTTCCCGGTGGCGTTGCGCGGCAGGTACTTGACGAAGACCACGTCCCGGGGCACCGAGAAGCGGGCCAGGTAACGCCGGACGTACTCGCGGACCGCCTCCGGGTCGAGCGTCTCGCCGGGGTGCAGCGCCAGGAACGCGGCCAGCCGCTGCCCGTACTCCGGGTCCGGCACACCGATCACCGCCACCTCACGGACCTGCGGCAACCGGGCGACCAGATCCTCCACCTCGGAGGGGAAGACGTTCTCCCCGCCGGAGACGATCATGTCGTCGGCCCGCCCGTCGACGAAGAGCAGGCCGTCCGGGTTCAGCCGGCCGAGGTCGCCGGTGTCCAGCAGGCCGTCGCGGCTCTCCCGGACGGCGCCCGAGGTGTAGCCCTCGAAGAGCATCTCGTTGCCCACGAAGATCCGCCCGACCTGGCCGGCGCGGACCGGCCGACCGGCGTCGTCCAGGATCTCCAGTCGGGTGCCGTGCGGCGGCCGGCCGGCGGTGGTGGGCGCGGCACGCAGCTCGGCCGGGCCGGCGATGGACGCCCAGGAGACCTCGGTGGAGCCGTAGAGGTTGTAGAGCACGTCGCCGTAGCGGTCCATGAAGGCCGTGGCCAGGTTGCCCGGCAGGGCGGAGCCGCTGACCGCGGCGACCTTGAGCGGCGGCCGGGGCTGCGGCGGCGCGACCTCCATGAGCCGTTGCAGCATCACCGGTACGGCGAAGAGCGCGTCGCACGGTTGCGCGGCCAGCGCGGCCAGGGTGGCGGCCGGGTCGAAGCGGCGGTGCAGCACCACGGTGGCGCGCAGCGCGAACGAGACCTGGAGGGCCGCGTACCCCCAGGTGTGGAAGATGGGCGCGGCGATCATGACGACGTCGCGCGCGTGCAGCGGGATCCGGTCGATGATGGACACCAGCGGGCCGAAGCCGTGCGGGGTGGGTCGGCGGGCGCCCTTGGGCGTGCCGGTGGTGCCGGAGGTCAGCACGATGGTCCGGCCGTCGCGCTCCGGCGGCTGGAGCTTGTCGCCCGGCACGGCGCCGGCGATCAGCTCCTCCTGCCGCCGCTCGTCGACCCGGTGCAGCTCGGCCGGGAGGCCGAGGACGCGGTCGGCGAACTCGGCGTCGTGCACCAGCGCGCGCAGGCCCTGCTCCTCGGCGACGGTGACCAGCTGCGCCGCGGAGAGACCGGTGTTGACCAGGACGGCGTCTGCGCCGAGCAGCATCGACGCGACGATCGCCTCGATCAGGCCGTGGTGGTTGCGGCAGAGCAGGCCCACCCGGTCGCCGGCCTGCACGCCGAGGCCGGAGCGCAGGGAGCGAGCCAGCCGCTCGGACCGGTCCAGCAGTTCCCGGTAGGTGAGCGAGGCGCCGTGTTCGTCCACGACGGCGACCCGCCCGGGGTCCCGGGCGGCAGCCTGGCGTAGTTCGCCGGCGAGGCTCCAGCCCCACCGGCGCAGCGCGTTGAGCTGCGAGGCCACCCGGATCGGGCGGCCCGGGGTGAGCAGTCCGCGTCGGGTCAGCGTGGCGACGATGAACGGCAGGTCCAAGGCGCAACCTCCTTCGCGTTCGTGGTCTCCCGATCATGCCTCCGGCCGGTGCGGCCGGTGCGGCCGGTGCGCAGAGGGGCCCGACCCGCGACGGGGATGCCCGGCACGGCGTGCCGTCGCGGGTCGGGGTCCGGCGGCGATCAGCGGATCTGCATCCCGGAGATGGCCCGGGAGATGACCAGCCGCTGGATCTCTGAGGTGCCCTCGAAGATGGTGTAGATCTTGGCGTCCCGGTACCACCGCTCGACCGGGTGGTCGCGCAGGAAGCCCGCCCCGCCGAGGAGCTGGACCGCCCGGTCGGTCACCGAGACGGCCACCTCGCCGGCCTTGAGCTTGGACATCGAGCCCTCGCCGGCGGTGAACGGCCGGTTGTTGCGGCCCATCCAGGAGGCCCGCCAGACCAGCAGCCGGGCCGCGTCGATCTCCATCTTCATGTCGGCGAGCGCGAACGCGACCGCCTGGTTCTCGATGATCGGCCGCCCGAACTGCACCCGGTTCTTGGCGTAGTCGAGCGCGTACTCGTAGGCGGCGCGGGCCACGCCGAGCGCCTGCGCGCCGACGGTCGGGCGGGACAGCTCGAACGTCCGCATCGCCGCCTGACCGGAGGCGCGCTGGCCGGCGCGGGCCCGGGCCAGCCGCTCGTCGAGGGCGTCCTTGCCCCCGAGCAGGCAGCGGCCCGGCACCCGGACGTCGTCGAGGAAGACGTCGGCGGTGTGCGAGGCGCGCAGCCCGAGCTTGCGCAGCTTGCGGGTGGCGTTGAGGCCGGGCGTGCCCGGCGGTACGACGAACGCGGCCTGCCCGCGTGAGCCCAGCGCCGGCTCGATCGAGGCGGTGACCACGTGCACCCCGGCGATGCCACCGTTGGTGGCGTACGCCTTCTGGCCGTTGAGCACCCACTCGTCGGTGGCCTGGTCGTAGACGGCGCGGGTCCGCATCGACCCGACGTCGGAGCCGGCCTCCGGCTCGCTGGTGCAGAACGCGGCGACGGCCGGCTGGTCGACGTCGCCGAAGCACTGCGGCACCCATTCGACGAGCTGGTCGGGGGTGCCGGCGCCGTAGATCCCGGCGACCGCGAGGGCGGTGCCGAAGATGCTCAGGCCGATGCCGGCGTCACCCCAGAAGAGTTCCTCGCTGGCGATCGGCAGCGAGAGGCCGGTGGGGTCGGCCCAGCAGGTGGCGAGGAACTCGAACCCGTACAGGCCGACCTTCGCCGCCTCCTGGATGACCGGCCAGGGAGTCTCCTCCCGGGCGTCCCACTCGGCCGCGGCCGGGCGCACGACCTCGGCCGCGAAGCCGTGCACCCAGTCGCGAAGGTCCCGCTGCTCCTCGTTCAGGTCGAGCGAGAACTCAGCCATGGTCAGGCCTTGGGGATGTCGAACAGGTTGGCGATGTTGGCCGCCAGGCCCAGGTCGCCCTTGGCCTTCAGCTTGCCGGTCATGAACATCATCACCGGGTTGCCGCCGCCGGAGACGATCTTCAGGAACTCGACCGGGCCCATGGTGAGGCTGAGCTTCGGGTCCCGGGTCGGGGTCTCCGAGACGGTGCAGGTGCCGTTCTCGATGACGATCTCGTAGGTGTCGGTGCCGCCGTCCGGACGGCCGGTGATGTTCCAGTGGATGACCGCGTTGGTGGAGCCGGCGCGGTCGGCGCGGAACAGCGTGGGCATCCGGTTGAAGACCTCGCTGAGGATCTTGCCGCGCGCCTCACCGGACATGATCTCGGCGATCTTGTCGTCCGGCGTGGACTTGACCAGCTGCGCGAACTCCTTCGGGCCGACGTTCGCGAAGTTGGCCGGGTCGAAGTCAGTCATGGGGGAATGCACCTCTCGGGCGGGGCCGACTTTGGTTACTCTCGCGTAACCCTACGCACGAGTAGGTATGCTCGCAAGGGTGTCCAGCCCACCGACCTTCAAGCGCCTGCCCCGGGCCGTACGCGAGCAGCAGATGCTCGACGCGGCTGTCAAGGTCTTCTCCCGGCGCGGCTTCCACGCGGCCAGCATGGACGAGATCGCCGACGACGCCGGCATCTCCAAGCCGATGGTCTACGCCTACCTCGGCACCAAGGAGGAGCTCTTCGTCGCCTGCCTGCACCGCGAGGGCACCCGGATGATGGAGGCCATCGCCGGGGCCGCCGCCCCCGAACTCCCCGCCGACGAGCGGCTCTGGCGCGGGCTGCGCGCGTTCTTCGGCTTCGTCGGCGCACACCGGGACGGCTGGGCGGTGCTCTACCGGCAGGCGCGCGGCTCCCAGCCGTTCGCCGCCGAGCTGGCCACCATGCGCGGCCGGCTGGTCGAGGTGGTCGCCGAGATGCTCGACCACGCGCTGCGCGCCTCCGGGCGCGAGGTCGGCGCCACCGACCTGGAGGTGGTCGCGTACGCGCTGGTCGGCGCCACCGAGTCGCTGGCCGACTGGCTCGCCGACCACCCCGAGGCCGACGCCGAGAAGACCGCCACCCGGATGATGAACGTCGCCTGGCTCGGCGCCGACCAACTCCTGCGCGGCATCACCTGGCGCCCCGCCTCGGAGTAAGGAGGGGCCCCTCTTAACGCCTTCGGTAGCGGCGGGGCCCCCTGTTAACAGCCGCGCCGCGCCGCGGCCCGGGCGCGCGCCCGGCGGCGGGCCCAGCGGCCGGCCTCGAACAGCCCGGTGACGGCCCCGCCACCAGGTTCGGCGCTCCGCCCGCCGCGAAGACCCCGGCGGTGATCACCACGGTCTCACCCGGCACCGCCGGGAAGGACGCGTCGACGGCGGTGACCGCAATGATCACCAGATACACCCACGGCGACGTCACCGTCTGGTGCAGCAGGTCGAGCACGTCCCCCATGCCCCCATGCTCGACGTTGGGGTGTTAAGCGGGGCCCCTTCCTGTACAAAATGCGTTAACAAGGGGCCCCGCCTTCTCCTCCGCCGTGGCGCCGTGCGAGGTGAGCAGCACGGGCGCGCCGAGCGCCTCCTCGACCGCCGCCGCCCAGTCGGTCGGCGCCTCGTCCAGCACCGGCCGCGCAAGCATCAGCCGCCCGGTCAACGCGGCCTGCCGCTCCAGGTCCCCGGCCCGGCCGGGCACAAGACGGTCGAGCCCGGCGTACCGGTGACAGATCCGCAGCCAAGGACCGGCCAGGTCGAGGTGGGTCAGCGCCAGCCCGTCCACGCCGCCGGCCGCCTCCAGCGCGTACCGGTGGGCGACCGCGTCGAAGTGCCCGAACCGGAACCGGCCCTGCCAGGCGTTCGTGGGGTTGCGCGGGTCGGTGAACGGCAGCGCCGGGTCCTCGGTGACCAGCGGCCCGGGGCCGTGCCGGGTGGTGGTCACCCGCAGCACCCCGAGCCGCTGCGCGGCGCCGGCCATCCCGGCCTCGGCGAGCAGCGTCTCGGCGTTGGCGAACGTCGTGGTGCTCCACGTGGTGTACGGGTGGAAGCCGTGCCACTCGTCCAGCAGCACCCCCTGCGCGCCCTCGAAGACACAGGTGCCGTTGCGCAGCGCCCCGGCCAGCCAGCTCCGGTCGACGATCGCGACCCGGTCGGCGAAGGCGGCGTACGCCGGCAGGCAGTCGGCGACCGGCGGCGCGTCCAGCGGCCCGAGTTCGGCGGTGAGCCGGTCGCGCAGCGCGGCCAGCCGGCGGCGCAGCACCGCCGGGCGGCGGCAGTCGGCCACCCGGGGCGCCTCGTCGGGGTGGGCGAGGCCGTACGCGACGGCCTCGCCCACCCCCAGCCCGCAGGAGCCGTGCCGGTCGGCACCCCGGGCGATCTCCCGGGCCCGGTTGGCGGCCCGGTGGTACGGGGTGGCCAGCAGCGCCTCCCCGTCCACGGTCAACCGGTCGAGCGCGTCGGGCACCCCGACCGCCGCGAGGTGGTCGGCCTCGGCGGCCAGCGCCAGCGGGTCCACCACCACGTGCCGCGCCAGGTGCGTCCGTACGCCGGGGCGGAACGTCCCGGCGCCGAACTGCGCGAACGTGTGCTGCCGTCCGTCGCGCAGCACGACGTTGTGCGCCGCCTGCGCGCCCCCGTTGAACCGGACGACGGTGTGCACCGGGCGGGTGGCGCAGAGCAGGTCGACGACCGTGCCCTTGCCGGCGTCGCCGTAGCCGAGGTCGACCACCATCACGTGGTTCACAGCCGGGTGACCCCGCTCTCACCGTCGGTCGGGGTGAACGGCAGCGCCGCCACCGCCCGCCGGTCACCGCCGAGGCGGGCGAGCGCCCGGGAGACGGTACGGGTGGCGGTCGAGCCGGTCCGGGCCAGGTCGTCCAGGCCGGCGTCCAGGTCGATGGCCTGTTCGCCGAGGCCGACGGTGAGCGCGATGGTCTCGCAGACCGCGTCCAGGTCGTCCAGCTCGACCGCGTTCTGCCCGAGCAGGCCGCGCCAGAAGTCGAGCACCTTGCGGTTGCCCGCGTAGTGACTGCCGGCCGGCAGCAGGTAGTAGGTGTCCCAGCGGGCGGTCACCTCGTCCACGACCTGCCGGATCGGCAGGTCCTCGGCCAGTTCGTCACCGATCAGCCGGGCCACCTCACGGGCCTTCAACCGGGGGTACGCCAGCTCGTCGCCGATGACGAACAGGTAGCCGCGCCGGCCCCGCTTGGCCCAACTGTCGGTGACCGTGTGCCGGGCCATGAAGTGCAGCGCCAGCTCGTACGACTCCATCATCTGCCCGCCCCCGCCGCCTTCCAGCACGATGCGGCCGAGGTCGTCGTCCATCCGGTTGTCGGACTCGAACTGCCCGATCTGCAGTGGCACCCGGTCGCAGGTGGCGTCGCCGATCGCGCCGAACATGACCTGCGGGTCGCGGGCGTACCCCTGGCGCTGGAGCAGGCCGAGCAGTTGCGGCAGCTTGCCCTGCAGCACCCGGGGCACGTGGCCCATCGAGCCGGTGACGTCGAAGAGCACCGCGATCGGTGTCGACTGCGGGTGTTCGGCGGAGTCGCGGCTCTCCCGCGTCGCGCCGCGCGGGTCGAGCGCGGGGTGCACGGTCCGCGCCCCGCTGTCGCTGTAGGAGAAGGCGCTCCGGCCGGTCTTCCGCCGGTAGCGGTCGGCGGCGTCGTACACGTCGGTGGACCAGATTCCGCTGCCCATGGCAGCCTCCCTAGGGGTTGAGGGTGAAGGGTCGGAAGGTGCGTGGCCCGTAGAGCCGGTCCAGCACCTCGTCGAGTTCGCGCAGCAGCCGCCAGGCGTCGTCGGGCCGGGCGGACAGCGCGGGCTGTCGGCAGCCGTCGGCGAAGGCACGCAGCTCGCGGGGCGCGCGGTCGGCCATCAGCCAGGTGAGGCAGCGGGCCGCCAGCGCGATGTCGGTGCCCGGGCCGCAGGGCCGCTTCGCGGTGACCTCCGGCGGATACCAGTCGGCCATGCCGGTCACCAGCGCCGGCACCAGCCCGCCGGGCTCGGCCGAGAAGCACCAGTCGACAAGCACCAGGCCGTGCGCGTCCGGTTCGATCAGCACGTTGCGGGGGAGCACCGCGCCGTGCACCACGCCGGCGCGGTGGGCCAGGCCGAGCGCGACCAGCAGCCGCCGCCACATCCAGGCCGCGTCGCGCGGGTCGACCCCGTCGGGGTACGCGCGGCGCACGTCCTCCAGGCTGTGCAGCCCGGGCACCGTCTCCAGCACGTTGACAAGCAGTTGCGCGCCGCTCGCCGGGTCACGCACCGGGTAGGAGTCGACCAGCCTGGGCACGTACGCGAGGTGGCGCGGGTCGCCGCGCTCCGCGATCCGCCGCAGCGCCCGCCCCTCCCGCCTCATCAAATCGTTGTCGCTGGGATGCCGAGGCGCCTTCAGCTGCCGGTGAGACGGGTGCCCTTCTCTACCGGAGGCGTTGACAGGGGGCCCCTCCTTACCCCTCATCGGAGGCTCCGGAGCAGGGCGGGGTGGAGCAGGCGGGCGGTGCCGGGGCGGTAGAGCTTGGCGCGCGGGCCGCCCCGGGCGCCGCCGCGCTCGGTGCTGGCGCCGGTGCTCTCCACGAAGCCCGGCACGGAGAGCACCTTGCGGTGGAAGTTGCCGGCGTGCAGCGGTTCGCCCCAGACCGTCTCGTAGACCGCGCGCAGTTCGGTGACGGTGAACTCGGGGGCGAGGAACCGGGTGGCCAGCGGCGTGTACTCCAGCTTGGACCGGGCCCGCTCCAGCCCGTCGTCGATGATCCGGCCGTGGTCGAAGGCGAGCTGCCGGCTGGCCAGCGCGGTGACCGGCAGCCAGATCGCCTCGTCGGCGTCGGTGTCGGCGACCGGGTCCGGCAGGTCGGGGGCGAACGCCAGGTGGGCGATCGAGACGACCCGCATGCGCGGGTCCCGGTCGGGCGCGCCGTAGCTGCCGAGCTGTTCCAGGTGCACCCGGCGCAGGCGTTCGCCGCCGAGCCCGGTCTCCTCGGCCAGTTCGCGCCGCGCGCCGGCCGCCAGGTCCTCGTCCGGGCGGACGAAGCCGCCGGGCAGCGCCCAGTGCCCCGCGTACGGCGGCGCGCCCCGGCGGATCAGCAGCAGGTGCAGCGCGCCCTCGCGGATGGTCAGCGCCACCACGTCGACGGTGACCGCGACCGCCGGGTAGTCCCGGGGGTCGTATCCGGCCAGGAAGTCCTGCTCGTTCACGGCTCTCGCTTTCTCAAGTTGAGAATAACTCAATCTGAGAACAACTTAACGCACGAAAGAGGGGACGCCAAGTCCCCTCTTTCCTCAGCGGACGGTGCCGACCAGATGCGGCCTGCCGTCACGGGCGCCGTGCAGCGCGAAGTCCCAGCCCGGGCCGTCGGCGGCGGCGGCGCTGAACGCCACCGTGGACGGCAACGGCACCGGCAGCTTGAACGCCACGTCCACGGTGTACGCGTCCGGCAGCCGGTTCTCCAGCGCGGCCAGGCAGCGGGCCTTGCTCCACATGCCGTGCGCGATCGGGCGGGGAAAGCCGAACAGCCGCGCGCCCAGCTTCGAGGTGTGGATCGGGTTGTGGTCGCCGGAGACCCGCGCGTAGTCCGTACCCACCCGCGGCGTCACCCGCCACCGGGCCGAGGCGGCCGGCGGCGCCGGGCGGTCCCCCCGGTCGCGCCGCGGGCCGCCGCCGGCCGCACGCTCCTTCCCGAGGTACGTCGACACGCCCCGCCAGACCTCCTCGCCACCGACCGAGCCGACCAGCACCACGTCGAGCTGCCGGCCCCGCTCGTGCGGGCGCAGGTTCTCCGCGTACGTGTGGAAGTCGACGCTCTCGCCGACCTGGACCGGCCGGTGCACGGTGATCCGGTTGGCCACGTGCACCACGCCGGTGAGCGGGATGGGGAAGTCGGCGGCGGTCATCAGCCGCAGCGACAGCGGGAACCCGAGCACGTGCAGGTAGGTCGCCGGCAGCCGGTCGGCCAGCCGGAACCCACAGACCCGGTCGTAGTCGGCCAGGTGATCCCGGTCCACCGTCACCCCGGCGACGCCCAGCTCCACAGCAGGCAGCTCCCGCCCCCGCCGCCGCCCCGTCCCGGGCAGCGCCCCCAGCATCGCCCGCCGGTAGAGCGCCCCGGCCGCAGGCAGCCGACCCAGCTCGACGCGCTTCCGCCCGGCCGGCCCCCCACCCGGTCGATCAAGAAGTTGGCCGCGTTGTGGGTCCCCGGAGGTGCCGTCAACTTCATCATCGACGGAGCGGGGTGGGGCGAGCGCGGACAGGTCCTGGGTCGGCTCGGCCGGGGTGGCCTGGGCGGCCAGCGCGGCGGCGCGGGCCGAGGTGAGGTCCTGGGTGGGGCCCTCGATCAGGTCGTGCAGGGTGAGGTCGTCGGCCTCGTGGTCGCGGGATGCCATCACGCCCCCAGCAGGCTCTGGCCGCAGACCCGGACCACGTTGCCGCTGACCGCGCCGGACGCCGGCCAGGAGAGCCAGCCGATCGTCTCGGCCACGTCCACCGGCAGGCCGCCCTGGGCCATGCTGTTCATCCGCCGGCCCGCCTCGCGGATGGCCAGCGGGATGCGTGCGGTCAGCCGGGTCTCGATGAACCCGGGCGCGACCGCGTTCAAGCTGATGCCGCGCTCGCGCAGCACCGGGGAGAGCGAATCGACCAGGCCGATCACACCGGCCTTGCTTGTCGCGTAGTTGGTCTGCCCCCGGTTGCCGGCGATCCCGGCGATCGAGGAGACCGAGACGATCCGGCCGCCGGCCGGGATCAGGTCGCGCTCCAGCAGCACGTCGTTGATCCGCTCCTGGCTGGACAGGTTCACGTCGAGCACCGAGTCCCACCGGTCGGCGTCCATCCGGCCGAGCGTCTTGTCCCGGGTGATGCCGGCGTTGTGCACCACCACGTCGACGCGGCCGTGCCGGGACGCCAGGTGCTCGGCCAGCCGGGTCGGCGCGTCCGGCGCGGTCAGGTCGAGCTGCACCGCGCTGCCGCCGACCTCGTTGGCGACCGCGGCCAGCTCGTCCCCGGCCGCCGGCACGTCCAGCGCCACCACCTGCGCGCCGTCGCGGGCGAGCACCTTCGCCAGCGCCGCGCCGATGCCCCGGGCCGCGCCGGTGACCAGCACCACCTGCCCGTCCAGCGGGCGGTCCCAGTCGGCCGGCGCGACGGCGGTGCCGGCGCCGACCCGGACCACCTGGCCCGAGACGTACGCGGAGCGGCCGGAGAGCAGGAAGCGCAGGGTGGATTCCAGGCTCACCGGGGTGCCGGCGTCCCCGTCGCGGGTGACGTACACCAGTTGGGCGGTGACGCCGCGGCCGAACTCCTTGCCGATGCTGCGGGTCAGCCCCTCCAGGGCGCGCTGGGCGGTCGCCTCCCGGGGCGAGCCGCACTCGGCCGGCGGCGTGCCCAGCACGATCACCCGGCCGCTGGGCAGCAACGAGCGGGCCTGCGGGTGGAAGAAGTCGTACAGCTGGCGCAGCCCGGTGGAGTCGGTGACGCCGCTGGCGTCGTACACCAACGCCGCGAAGCGGCTGTCGCCGGTCGAGGCGGCCGGGTCGGCCAGCTCGACCCCGGCGGCGGTCAGGATCTTGGCGGCCGGCTCGGCGAGCCGGCCGCCGGTCGCGGCGCCGAGCAGGACCGGCCCGGGAACGAGCGGGTCGCCCGGCGTGTGCCGGCGCAGTCGGGGCGGGTCGGGCAGGCCGAGGCGCTTGACCAGCGCGCGACCGGCCCCCGTCTGGACGAAGCTCGCGTACCTGTCGGTCATAGGCGTAGCCTACTGGCGAGTAGGGTTCGGGCAACAGTTAACAGGAGGCTGATCGTGCAGAGTGTCCGGCGGGTCGCGGTCATCGGCGGCAACCGCATCCCCTTCGCCCGGTCCAACTCGCGCTACGCGCACGCGTCCAACGCGGACATGCTGGGCGCGGCGCTCGACGGGCTGGTCGCCCGGTTCGGGCTGGCCGGCGAGCGGGTCGGCGAGGTGGTGGCCGGCGCGGTGCTCAAGCACTCGCGTGACTTCAACCTCACCCGCGAGGTGGTGCTCGGCTCCCGGCTCGACCCGCACACCCCGGCGTACGACGTCCAGCAGGCGTGCGGCACCGGGCTGGAGGCCGCCATCCTGGTCGCCAACAAGATCGCCCTCGGGCAGATCGAGGTGGGCATCGCCGGCGGCGTGGACACCACCTCGGACGCCCCGTTGGCCGTCAACGAGGACATGCGCCGCACGCTGATCCAGCTCAACTCCGCCCGGACCCTCGGCGAGCGGCTCAAGGTGGCGGCGAAGCTGCGCCCGCTCCAGCCGTTCAAGCCGGAGATCCCACGTAACGCCGAGCCGCGCACCGGGCTGTCGATGGGCGACCACGCGGCGGTGACCGCGCTGCGCTGGAACGTCGACCGGGTGGCCCAGGACGAGCTGGCGCTCCGTTCGCACCAGCGGCTCGCGGCCGCGTACGAGAAGGGGTTCTTCGACGACCTGATGACCCCCTACCTGGGGCTCACCCGCGACCAGAACCTCCGGCCGGACACCTCGGTGGAGAAGCTCGGCTCGCTCAAGCCGGTCTTCGGCACGAAGGGCCCGGACGCCGAGCGGGCCACCATGACCGCCGGCAACTCCTCGCCGCTCACCGACGGCGCGTCGACCGTGCTGCTCGCCTCCGAGGAGTGGGCCCGGGCGCACAACCTGCCGGTGCTGGCCTGGTTCTCCTGGTCCGAGACGGCCGCCGTGGACTTCGTGCACGGCGACGAGGGTCTGCTGATGGCGCCCGCCTACGCGGTGCCCCGGATGCTGGCCCGGGCCGGGCTCAAGCTCCAGGACTTCGACTTCTACGAGATCCACGAGGCGTTTGCCTCGCAGGTGCTGGCCACGCTGGCGGCCTGGGAGTCGCCGGAGTTCTGCACCGAGCGGCTGGGCCTGGACGCGCCGCTCGGCGCGATCGACCGGGAGAAGCTCAACGTCAACGGCTCGTCGCTTGCTGCCGGGCACCCGTTCGCCGCCACCGGCGGCCGGATCGTCGCCACGCTGGCCAAGCTGCTCGACGCCAAGGGCAGCGGGCGTGGCCTGATCTCCATCTGCGCGGCCGGCGGGCAGGGCGTGACCGCGATCCTGGAGCGCTGACCGGGGCGCCCCGGTCGACTTTCGCGGCCGGGGCAACCCGCACGGCCGGTGCCCCCGTTCCCCAGACATGAGACGCACACAAGGTCCGCTGCGGTGAACCAGGCCGACGAGGACGAGTACCGGCAGTTCGTGAGCGCCCGGCTGGAGCCGTTACGGGTCACCGCCTTCCTGCTGTGCCGGGACTGGCACACGGCGGACGACCTGGTCGCCATCACCGTCGGCAAGCTCTACCGACACTGGCGTCGGGTGCGCCGCGTGGAGCACGTCGACGCGTACGTCCGCGGCATGCTCACCAACGCCTGGCTGGACGAGCGGCGGCGCCCGTGGCGCCGGGAGCGATCGACCGACGAGGTGCCCGACCACGCCGAGGCGTACCTGCCGGAGGCGGCGCTGGCCGACCGGGAACAGCTCCTCGAACTGTTGGCGCAGCTGCCGCCACGGCGGCGGGCGGTGGTGGTCCTGCGCTTCTACTGCGACCTCTCCGTCGAGGAGACCGCCCGGGCGCTGGGAGTCAGCGCGGGCACCGTGAAGAGCCAGGCGGCCCGCGGGCTGGCGAGCCTGCGCGCCCTGGCCTCGATCGACGTGAGCGGGGAGAGCGCGTGAGCTACCGAGTGATCTTCGACGAGGCGGTCGGCGAGGTGCCGCCCAGCGCGATCGACCTGGACCGGCTGATCGCCCGGCAACGCCGCCGTCTCCGGCTCCGCCGGCTCGGCGTGGTCGGCGCGGCAGCCGTCGCGGTCGGGGCGATCGCGATCGGGGCGGCCGTGACCGGCGGTCATCCGCGGACGGCGCCGGCGGTGGCGCCGAGCCCGACGGTACGGGTCCCGCCGCCCGGCCAGAACCAGACGTTCACCCGCACCGACCACGCGATCTTCGAGGCGATGAGCCGGGTGGCGCCGGGCCTGGAGTGGATCCGCCAGGATCGGGCCTGGGAGGGCTCGGGGGTGTGGAATTCGGGAGCGAGCACAAGCGGCTACACCCCCGACGGCTACGGGGGTCAGGGGCGGGTGCGTGTCGGGGACTCAGTCGGCTACTTCACGGTGGGCATTCCGCTCGATCCGCAGCCGCGGCATCCTTGCCCTCCCAAGCAGGCGGGAAAGGCCAGTTGCACCATCCGGACCGGGCCGGGCGGCGAGATGATCCGGACCGGTTCCGCCCGTAACCCGGATCTCATGTTCAAGCGGAGTCCCACCGGCTTCACCGTGATCCGCTCGGTCTCGGTGAGACGGGCCGACGGGCTGGAGATCCAGGTGCAGATCGTGGGTGAGGACGAGGATCCGCCGCTCACTGAGGGGCAGATGGTCGCGTTGGCGCTCGACCCGGCGGTCGTCGAGGTGGCCGCCGACCCGCTCCGTGGCGACAAGCGCGCCCGCCGGCAGTTGATCGACAGTTGGGTGCTCGCCGCGATCCAGCGGCAGAACCCGGGTGTCACCGGCGCGGAGGGCAAGGGGCCCGTGTTCACCGCGAACGACCTCGGCGCGGGCTGGAGCGACCGCGGCGCGGAGAACCGGAACACGACCGACACCTACTGGGGCTACGGCCGGGTCATGGTCAAGCGGGTGGCCGGGCTGTTGTCGGTGGACATCCGGCGGGGTGACGCGGTTCCGGCCGGCGAACTCGGCTGCGGCGAGCCCGATCCGACGCGAACCTGCGAGGCGGGTGCCGGCCCGCGCGGTGAGCGGTGGCGCACCACCACGATCCGTCGGGACGGCGCCACCGTGGAGCGGCAGATCGAGGTGCGCCGGAGTGACGGCACCTGGCTGCGGGTGACGCTCGCCTCGAACGTGAAGGGTGAGTTCCCGATGACCCGGGCGCGGCAACTGGGCATCGCCCTGGACCCGACGGTCACGCTGCCCGGCAGCTGATTCCTCGACCGCGGCGACGTCCGGCCCGATCGGTGCCGGGCGTCGCCGCGCACGAGCACCAGCCGGTCCCGCCCGACTTCTGGTTCCTGAGGCGCGGCGACGGCGGCTGGGAGATCGGCCCCTACGAACGTGGCCGGTACCGGCTGCGGTGCCGGTACCCCACCGAGGCGGAGGCGACCGCCGCCCTGTTCCACATCCTGGCGCGGCCACCCCGACCGGGACCGGCCGGCGGGTACGAAAGAATGGCCCCGTGACGACGATCCCGAACGTGCTCGCCAACCGGTACGCCTCACCCGAGCTGGTCGCCCTCTGGTCGCCGGAGGAGAAGGTCCGGATGGAACGCCGGCTCTGGCTGGCGGTGCTCAGGGCCCAGCGTGACCTCGGCGTGCCGGTGCCGGACGGGGTGGTCGAGGCGTACGAGCGGGTGGTCGACGACGTCGACCTGGCGTCGATCGCCGCGCGTGAGCGGGTCACCCGGCACGACGTGAAGGCCCGGATCGAGGAGTTCAGCGCGCTCGCCGGCCACGAGCACGTGCACAAGGGGATGACCTCCCGGGACCTGACCGAGAACGTCGAGCAGCTCCAGGTCCGGGCGTCGCTGGAGCTGATCCGGGACCGGGTGGTCGCCACGCTGGTCCGGCTGGCCTGGCACGCGGGCGAATACTCACCGCTGGTGATGACCGGCCGGTCGCACAACGTGGCGGCGCAGGCCACCACGTTGGGCAAGCGTTTCGCGTCGGCCGCCGAGGAACTGCTGATCGCGTACGAGCGGCTGGAGGACCTGATCGGCCGCTACCCGCTGCGCGGGATCAAGGGTCCGGTGGGCACCGCGGCCGACCAGCTCGACCTCTTCGACGGCGACGCCGGCAAGGTCGCCGAGCTGGAGCGCCGGGTCGCCGGGCACCTGGGGTTCGCCCGGGTGCTGGACAGCGTCGGCCAGGTCTACCCGCGCTCGCTGGACTTCGACGTGCTCGCCGCGCTGGCGCAGGTCGCCGCCGCGCCGTCGTCGCTGGCCACCACGATCCGGCTGATGGTGGGCCAGGAGCTGGTCACCGAGGGCTTCAAGCCGGGCCAGGTCGGGTCCAGCGCGATGCCGCACAAGATGAACACCCGCTCCTCCGAGCGGGTGAACGGCTTCGCGGTGATCATCCGGGGTTACCTGTCGATGGTCGGCGAGCTGGCCGGTGACCAGTGGAACGAGGGCGACGTCTCCTGCTCGGTGGTGCGCCGGGTGGCGCTGCCGGACGCGTTCTTCGCCGCCGACGGCCTGTTCCAGACGTTCCTCACCGTGCTGGACGAGTTCGGCCCGTACCCGGCGGTGATCAACCGGGAGCTGGAGCGCTTCCTGCCGTTCCTGGCGACCACGAAGATCCTGGTCGCCGCCGTGCGCCGGGGCGTCGGCCGGGAAGTGGCGCACGAGGTGATCAAGGAGCACGCGGTCGCCGTGGCGCTGGCCATGCGGGAGAAGGGCGCGGCCGAGAACGACCTGTTCGACCGCCTGGCCGCCGACGGCCGCCTGAAACTGAACCGCTCCGAGATCGACACCCTGGTCGCCGACCGCAACACCTTCACCGGCGCCGCCAACGATCAGGTGACCCGGGTCAACGCGAGGATCACCAAGATCGTCCATGCCCACCCCGAGGCCGCCACCTACTCCCCACCCCCCATCCTCTGACCTCCCCCCTCTGCGGTCCATGCTGATTCACGGAAAGAGTGGTCATTCCGCGCTCGACAGCCACACTTTCCGTGCATCAGCGGGCGGTGGGGCGGGGGCGGGGAGGCGGCGGGCGCCGGGCGGGTCAGGGGCCGGTGGGGGTTTCCGCCGCCGAACTCAGGTTGGGGGCGCTCGCCGGTTCCGCGATGCCGCCGGGGGCGGTGGCGATCTCCGGCTCGTGGGCGGTCTCGGCCGCGATCATCGGCTGGTCCGGCGGCATGACGTCGGGTGTCGTCGGCGCGACGATGACCGCGGTGCCGTACGCGCAGATCTCCATCCACATCTCGCCGCAGTCTCGGCTGTCGAAGCGCATGCCGATCACCGCGTTCGCGCCGAGCCGCTGCGCCTCCTCGCCCAGGCGCGCCACCGAGTCGGTACGCCACCGGGTGAGGTTGTCCGGCGCCATCGGGTCGTAGGCGCCACCGCGCAGGTTCTTGACCCCCTCGCGGTACGGGTTGCGGGTCCTCGCCATCGAGGAGACCACTTCGCCGAGGATCTGGCGGATCTCGTAGCCGGGCAGTTGATCCGTCGTCACGACCAGCACGGGTTCGATGCTGTCAGCCGGCGGCGGAGGTGGTTCGCGTGCCGTGTGCAGCTGATCGGATGCTGCGAAACGGCGCGGCGCGGACGGCCGGGCGGCTCCCGGCCCATCCGCGCCGCATCAGGTGGAAAGGGTCAGACACCGGCCACCGAGGTGATCCAGGACCGGTTGTACGCGACACTGCCGTAGTTCTGGATGCTGGAGCCGTCGGCGGTGGAGGCCACCCCGACCTGCTGGCCGTTGTAGAACTCCGGGCCGCCCGAGTCGCCCCGCCAGGCGTTGCCGTCGACCCGGGTGCTCCGGATCGCCTGGCCGCCGTACGCGTCGGTGGCGCTGGTGCTGGTCACCCGGACGCTGGCGGTCTTGAGCTGGGGCGACGCGCCGCAGCCGCTGTAGCAGGTCATGCCCCAGCCGTAGATCGAGTTGGTGGAGCCGACCGGCGGGTTGCTGCTGGCCAGCGACACGGTGGAGGTGCTGACCGTGCTGGAGAGCCGGAGCAGGGCCAGGTCGTTGCGGGTGTAGGAGGCGCTCACGGTGCGGGTGACACCGCCCGAGGCGTAGTAGACGCTGCCGACCCGGACCGACATGGTGCCGCTGACGCAGTGCCGGGCGGTGAGCACCCACTGGGACGCGATCACGCTCCCGGAGCAGGTGAACGAGCCGTTGCTGAAGACGGCCGCGGCCCACGGCGCGGACGAGACGGTGCCGCCGCCGATGATCGGCTGCGGACCGGCCGGGGCGGCGGTGGCGCCGGATGCGGTGGCCAGCACGCCGGCCAGCGCGGTGGTCAGCACGGCGAGCAGGGGACGGAGGCGCATTGTCGGGGCTCCTTCGGCGCGGACACCCGGGGTCGCCGGGTGCGATCGGGCCCGCCGGGCGGGGTGGACCGGCGGGGAACATCGATCAATGACATCGATGTCTGACGATGCATGCTACGGGCGCGTCGGGCCGTGTCACAAGATGGGAATCGAGTGAGTTCGATCGTGCGAGGTGCGCCGCGCGGCGTGGCGGGGCACTGTCGGGAACCGGTCCCGTCGCCGGGTCGCAATCGGCAAAATGCCTGGTGGGAGTGGTTGTGGGCGGTCGGTCCAGGCCCTGCCGTGCAACGAATACGTATCGATGCCGCAACGAACGCGCAACGGTCTGCGGCCCGTGTCGCGGCTCCCGTCGATCATCGTCCGAACTGGCACCGGCCGGTGCGGGCGGGACGGCATCTGCCAGGTAGGCTGGCTGCGCTCGGCCGTTTGTGGGCCGGCACCCAACTGCGTACACAGTCAGGAGTGCCCCGTGCCTCGCGTCGTCGTCGACGTCATGCTCAAGCCCGAGATCCTCGATCCGCAGGGCCAGGCCGTCGCAAACGCGCTGCCCCGGCTCGGCGTCAGCGACGTCGCCTCGGTCCGGATCGGCAGGCGGATCGAGATCGAGTTCACCGGCGAACCGGACCTTGACCGGGCCCGCGAGATCGCCGACAAGCTGCTCGCCAACCCGGTGATCGAGGACTTCACCGTCCGCGTGGTCACCGCCGACGAGAACGCGGGCGCGCACTCGTGACCGCCCGGGTCGGTGTGGTGACCTTCCCCGGCTCGCTCGACGACGGGGACGCGGCCCGGGCCGTCCGGATCGCCGGCGCCGAGCCGGTCCGGCTCTGGCACGGCGACCCGGACCTGCACGGGGTGGACGCCGTCGTCCTGCCCGGCGGCTTCTCCTACGGCGACTACCTGCGCTGCGGCGCCATCGCCCGGTTCGCGCCGGTGATGGCGGCCGTCGTGGAGGCCGCCCGCGGCGGCCTGCCGGTGCTGGGCATCTGCAACGGCTTCCAGATCCTCTGCGAGGCGCACCTGTTGCCCGGGGCGCTCACCCGCAACCAGCACCTGCACTTCCGCAACCGCGACCAGGCCCTGCGCATCGAGGCCACCGGCACCGCGTGGACCAACGCGTTCCAGCCGGGCCAGGAGGTGCTCGTCCCGGTCAAGAACGGCGAAGGCTGCTACGTGGCCGACACCGCCACGCTGGACCGGCTCGAGGCCGAGGGCCGTGTCGTCGCCCGCTACCTGGGCGGCAACCCCAACGGGTCGCAGCGCGACATCGCCGCGATCACCAATGAGGCCGGCAACGTCGTCGGCATCATGCCGCACCCCGAGCACGCGGTGGAGGCGCTCACCGGCCCCTCCCTGGACGGCCTCGGCTTCTTCACCTCGGTGCTCAAGCACCTGGTGGGAGCCCCCGCGTGAGCGCAAAGCGCGAGTGCAGCGAGGAGACGTCATGACCACCCACCCGGAGCCGACCCTGCGGGAGCCGCAGGGCGTGGTGCCGCAGACCGGATCGACCGACGACTGGGCGCCGGGCGTGGACACCGTGCAGCGCGCCGGCGGCACGCCGGAAGAGCTTCAGCCGTACGCCGAGCTGGGACTCCGCGACGACGAGTACGACCGGATCCGGCACCTCCTCGGCCGCCGGCCCACCCAGGCCGAGCTGGCCATGTATTCGATCATGTGGAGCGAGCACTGCTCCTACAAGTCGAGCAAGGTGCACCTGCGCCAGTTCGGCGAGAAGGCACCGCCCAGTGACCTGCTGCTCGCCGGCATCGGGGAGAACGCCGGCGTGGTCCGGGTCTCCGACGAGCTGGCGGTGACCTTCAAGGTCGAGTCGCACAACCACCCGAGCTTCGTCGAGCCGTACCAGGGCGCGGCGACCGGCGTCGGCGGCATCGTCCGCGACATCCTCGCCATGGGCGCCCGCCCGGTGGCCGTGATGGACCCGCTGCGCTTCGGCGCGGCCGACCACCCGGACACCGCGCGCGTGCTGCCCGGCGTGGTGGCCGGCGTCGGCGGCTACGGCAACTGCCTGGGCCTGCCCAACATCGGCGGCGAGGTGGTCTTCGACCCCTGCTACCAGGGCAACCCGCTGGTCAACGCGCTCTGCCTGGGCGTGCTGCCGGTCGACCGGCTGCAGAAGAAGGACGCCACCGGCCCCGGCAACGTCGTGGTGCTGATGGGCGCCAGGACCGGCCGCGACGGCATCGGCGGCGTGTCGGTGCTGGCCAGCGCCACCTTCGACAAGGGCAGCGAGCAGCGCCGCCCGTCCGTGCAGGTGGGCGACCCGTTCATGGAGAAGCTGCTCATCGAGGCGTGCCTGGAGCTGTACGACGCCGAACTGGTCGTCGGCATCCAGGACCTCGGCGGCGCCGGGCTGACCTGTGCGCTGACCGAGACCGCCGCCTCCGCCGGCACCGGCATGCGGGTCTGGCTGGAGCGGGTGCCGCTGCGCGAACCCTCGATGGAACCGCACGAGATCCTGGCCAGCGAGTCCCAGGAGCGGATGCTGCTGGTCGTCACGCCGGAGAAGCTGGAGGCGGTGCTCAAGACCGCCGAGAAGTGGGGCGTCTGGGCCACCGCCATCGGCGAGGTCACCCCGCCGTCGCCGGCCGGCCGGCCGGGCCGGCTGGTCATCACCTGGCGCGACCAGCTCGTGGTGGACGTACCGCCGGGCTCGCTTGTCGACGAAGGGCCGGTCTACGCCCGCCCGATGCGTGAGCCGGCCGACCTGATCCTGCTCCAGGCCGACCGGGCCGAGACGCTGCCCCGGCCGAGCACCCCGGAGGCGCTCCGGGAGACCGTGCTCCGCATGATCGCCTCGCCGAACCTGGCCGACAAGACCTGGGTGACCGAGCAGTACGACCGGTACGTGCTGGGCAACACCGTGCTCGCCCAGCCGGAGGACTCCGGCGTGATCCGGATCGACGAGCGGACCGGCCTCGGCGTCGCCCTCTCCGTCGACGGCAACGGCCGGTACGCCCGCCTCGACCCCTACCACGGGACGAAGCTGGCGCTCGCCGAGGCGTACCGGAACGTGGCCGTGACCGGCGCGAAGCCGATCGCGGTGACCAACTGCCTCAACTTCGGCTCGCCGGAGGACCCGGGCGTGATGTGGCAGTTCGCCGAGGCCGTGCGCGGCCTGGCGGACGGCTGCCTGGAGCTGGGCATCCCGATCACCGGCGGCAACGTCAGCTTCTACAACCAGACCGGCGCCGCGGCCATCCACCCGACCCCGGTGGTCGGCGTGCTGGGCGTGCTCGACGACGTCGCCCAGCGGGTGCCGATGGGCTTCGAGCCGCGGCCGGCCGGCGACCACGACCAGCTCTTCCTGCTGGGCGAGACGCACGTCGAGCTCTCCGGCTCCGAGTGGGCCTGGGTGACCCACGAGCACCTGGGCGGCATCCCGCCGCAGGTCGACCTGGCCCGCGAGCGGCAGCTCGGCGAGCTGCTGGCCGAGGCGGCCCGGGTCGGGCACGTCAGCTCGGCGCACGACCTCTCCGACGGCGGCCTGGCGCAGAGCCTGGTCGAGTCCACCCTGCGTCGTGGCGTCGGCGCGCAGATCGCGCTGCCGGAGCACTTCGCCGAGGGCTCGATGCCGTTCGTCTTCCTGTTCAGCGAGTCCGCCGGCCGGGTCCTGGTGTCGGTGCCGCGCGGGCACGAGAAGGCGTTCACCGCCCTCTGCGCCGAGCGCGGTGTGCCGTGGGAGTTCATCGGCGTCACCGACCCGGCCAGCGGCGCGCTGGAGGTGCGCGGCCAGTTCCGGATCGGCCTGGACGAGCTGCGCGAGGCGCACGGCGCGACCCTGCCGCGTCTCTTCGGCGAGGCCGAGGCGCCGCGGGTGGAGGTGGCGGCGACCCGTACCGGCACCAGCACCGTGCTTCCCACCACGGCCGAGCAGCCGATCGGCGTGGAGCCGGCGCAGGTTGACTCGGAGCCGATCGCCGAGACCGGCCCGGAGGCCGGAGCGCCTGGTGACCCGGCCTCGACGGAAGCCCCGGACGGGCCCACCAAGCCGGCGTACTCCCGGGCCGAGGCATCGCCGAGCGTCGGCCCGGGATCGGCCGAGTCCGCCGGTTCCGCACCGGCGGGCGCCGAGGACGTACCGGCCGCGGCGACCTCGGCGCAGGGCCAGGTGCCACCCCGCGACGGAGCCCGGGCCGAGGCGACACCCGCCGGCGGCCCGAGCGACTCGACCGAGACGGCGACCGCCCCGGACGGCACCGACCCGGCATCCGGTGAGCCCGACCAGCGCCCGGCGCCGGACCAGCGCTGAGGCCCTGACCTTGGCCGTCTTCGCCCAACCCGGAGCCGGCGCCCGGTTCGACTGGGGGCTGACCGGGGCGGCGGAACTCGGCCGGGTCTGCGCCGCCCTGGTGGTGGTGGACGTGCTGTCGTTCACCACCGCCGTGGAGGTGGCGGTCAGCCGGGGCTCACGGGTGCACCCGTTCCCGTGGGGCGAGCAGGCCGCCGAGTACGCCCGCCGGATGGGCGCCGTCGCCGCCGTGGGCCGCCGGCAGACCACCCCGGAGCATCCGTGGTCGCTCTCCCCGGTGGCGCTGCGGACCGCGCCGGTGGTCGCCTATCTGGTGCTGCCGTCGCCCAACGGCTCGGCGATCAGCGCCGCGGCGAGCGCCACCGGAGTGCCGGTGGTCGCGGCGTGCCTGCGCAACGCGCGCGCCGTCGGGCGATGGCTCGGCAACCAGGGGTACGGGACGCACGACGCCCCGGTGGGCGTGGTGGCGGCCGGGGAGCGTTGGCCCGACGGGTCACTGCGCCCCTGCGTGGAGGACCAGCTCGGGGCGGCCTGCGTACTGGACGCGCTGGCCGGGGTGCCCGGTGGGCTCTCGGTGGAGGCGGCCATGGCGCTGGCCGCGCTGGCCAGCACGCCGGACGTGCCGGCGGCGGTCCGGGGCTGCGTCTCCGGCCGGGAACTGGCCGAGGGCGGTTTCGCCGAGGACGTCGCGATCGCCACCGAGGTCGGCGTCTCCGACGTGGTCCCGGTGCTCCGTCAGGGCTACTTCACCGCCGCCTGAGCGTTCACCGCCGCCTGAGCGCTACCCGCCGGCATCGCTCGATTCCCGGGAAGCGGAGATCTTGGTACGAGACCGCCCCTGTGGGAGCCCCTGTGGGGGCCGTTTCGTACCAAGATCTCGAAGGCGTGGAGCCTGGGGCGGAACGACGGTGGCCGCCCGCGAACGCGAGCGGCCACCGTCGTGAAGGGTGAAGATCAGTCGTCCAGCCAGTCGAGACGCCGGCCGCCCCGGTCGGGCTGACCGTCCGGGCGGGCGCGACCGGCCTGGGCCGGGTCGTTCTGGTAGCCGCCCTGGTTGTCGTAGCCGCCGCGCTGCTGCGGCGGCGGCGGCTCCTGGCCGTATCCGCCCTGCTCGCCGTAGCCACCCTGGCCGTAGCCGCTCTGCGGTGCCTGGCCGTAGCCGCCGCGCTGGTCGTAGCCGCCCTGCTGCCCGCCGTCGTAGCCGCCGGCGGGCGCGTTGCCGTAGCCCCCGTCGTAGCCGCCCGGCTGCCGTCCGTCGTAGCCGCCGGCCGGGTTGGCGTCGTAGCCGCCGGTGGGCGCCTCGGCGTAGCCGCCCGACGGCCGGGTGCTGTCGTAACCACCGGCGGCGTTGTCGTAGCCCCCGGCCGGGGCGTTGTCGTAGCCGCCGGCCGGCCGACCGCCGCCGTAGCCCGGGGCGTCCCCGTAACCGCCGGCCGGAGCGTCGCCGTAACCGGCACCGCGGGTGGCGTCGTAGCCACCGGTGGGCTTGGCGTCGTAGCCGCCGGCCGGGTTGGCGTCGTAGGCGCCGGTGGGCTTGGCGTCGTAGCCGCCGGCCGGACTGGCGTCGTAGCCGGCGGCCTGGTTGGCGTCGTAGCCGCCGGTCGGGGCGTCGCCGTAGCCGGCGGACTGCCGGCCGCCGTCGTAGCCACCCGGAGCGTTGTCGTAGCCGCCCGGCGCGGAGCCGTAGCCACCACCGGCGCCGTAACCGTCGCCCTGCTCCGCGCCGCGGCCGTACTGCCCCGGGGCGGCCTGGTCGTAGCCCTGGCCCTGATCGGGCTGGTAGGTGCTGGTCGGGTACGGGTCGGCCGGGGGCGCGTACTGGGTGCCGTCACCGGTGTAGCGGCCGGTGGGCTCGTCGAAGCGCTCGTTGCCGTAGCCACCGCCCTGAGCCGGCGGGTAGCCGGCCGCTCCAGCCGCCCCGGCCGCGTAGTCCGGGCTGCCGTAGCCGGCGCCGGAGGACGGGCCGTTGCCGTAGCCGCTGCCGGAGGAGGGCGCGTTGCCGTAGCTGTTGTTGCCGCCGTAGCCGCCCTGACCGGGCGCGTCCTCGCCGTAGCCGTAACCGGCCTGGCCCGCGCCGACGCCGTACCCGGTGCCGGGCGGCGCGCCGTACGGGTCCGGCGGGACGTCGTCCACGACCGGGCGCTGGAGCATGGTCGGCGCCTCGCTGAGCGCGGCGCCGCCGACCATGGTCGGCGCCGGCCCGGCGCCCATGCCGTTGACCACGCGGGTGTGGTCGTCCGCGCCCCGGTAGGCGCCGCGGGCTGCGGGGACCGCGCCGGCCGCGGCGGCCCCGCCCGGGCCACCCGGGCCGACCGGCCCACCCGGACCGTCGCCGTCGGCGTCGCCGTCCTCGTTCTTGCGGCGCATGTAGAGCAGCACGATGGTGCCCACGCCGACGGCGACGAAGAGGCCGCCGAGCAGGATGAGCAGCCACGAGCCGAAGCCGCCGGAGTCCTCGTCCGCGGCCGGCTGCTGGGCGCCCGCGGGCGCCTCGGAGGTGGCCGCGTCGGTCGCCGCGTCCTCGGTCGCGTCCTCGGACGGCGGGGCGGACTCGCTGGCCGACGGGGTCGCGCTCGGGCTCGCCGACGCCTTGATCGCCACGCTGATCCGCAGCCCGGTGACGGACTGGCCGGCGTTGGCGTTGATCGACTTGGTGCCGGGCTCGGCGCCGTTCGTGGTGGCGCCGAGGTCGATCCGTCCCGGTGCGATCGGGTTGTCGGCGGAGCCGCTGAAGCTGAAGTTGCCGCTGCCGTTCGAGTTCGTCCGGCGCTCCTTGCCGGCGCTGTCGCGCAGCATGACGATCGCGCCGGAGATCGGTTCGCCGTCGGAGTTGATCACCTTGCCGGAAACCGTCTTGACGGTCTGCGGCTGCTGCGGCGGCGGCGGAGCGGCCGCGCCCTTGACCGTGACCCGGAGCTGACGTCCTCCGTCACCCGTGACCGTGATCCTCGCCTGCTTGCCGTTGGCGTCCGGCGCGTTCCCGGCGGCGGACAACGTCAGGCTGACCTGCTTCGCCGGCTGACCACCGAAGTCGATCGGACCGCAGCCGCCGCAGGTCACCCCGTCCGGCAGGTCTGTCACATCGATGTCGGCGGTCGTCTCGCCGGAGCCCAGCCGAACCAGGACGTTGACCGTGCCGCTCTTGCCGGCCTCGATCGTCACGGAGTTGTCGGCGGTGACGATGTTCGCTGCGAGGGCGGGTGTGGCGGGGACGGTGAGCAGCGCGCCGAAGACCAGCGCCACGACCACACCGGCCCGATGCTTCCAGGCACGTCGGTGTGTTGACACGTCCACCGCCTTCCGGGTCTGATCTCCCCGCCGGCCGATCCGGCCGGGTTGATCACTCACGGTACGAATTACGCCGTCGGCAACTATGCCTTGTCTGACCGGATCATCTCTACCCAGGGCCGGCGTCGGGCGGCCTTCTGTCGGGTCGTATCGTCCCGTCGTGTCCTCTCCGCACGCTTATTCCGACTCGATGCTCGCCGCGCTCACGGCGCTGGACGAGGGGCGTACGCCCGAACGGCCGGTGCTGCGGGAGGCGGTCCGGACGCTCTTGGCCGCCCTCACGGCGCGCGCCCCCGGCCGATCGGTGGAGGTGCGCGTCCCACCATACGGCGCGGTGCAGTGCGTGACCGGGCCGCGACACACCCGGGGGACCCCGCCGAACGTGGTGGAGATGGATCCGGCCACCTGGCTGGCGGTCGCCACCGGGCGCCTCGGGTGGGCGGAGGCGGTCACCGAGGGTCGCGTCCGGGTCTCCGGAAACCGGGCCGACCTTTCCGCGTACCTCCCGATTTAGTCGGCGGGCGAGGCCGGCCCGGGTAACGCTCGGCGGGTATGTCGTGACTGTCGGTGGCGACGCTTGTTCGCGTACACTGATGGCCGACGACGGTCCCGGCCCACGGTGCGGAGCTGCCCCCCGACTCCGCCAGGCCAGTCCAGACCCCCAGCACGAGGGAGCGGCAGGTGCCCCGAGGCGATGGCCGGCTGAGCCACGACCTTGACCCCCAGCGACCCGGCCCTCAGGACGCGTGCGGCGTCTTCGGTGTCTGGGCGCCCGGGGAAGAGGTCGCCAATCTGACCTATTTCGGGCTCTACGCCCTGCAGCACCGGGGTCAGGAGGCCGCGGGCATCGCGGTCAGCGACGGCTCCGGGGTGGTGGTCTACAAGGACCTCGGCCTGGTCGCCCAGGTGTTCGACGAGCCGACCCTGGCCAGCCTGCGCGGGCACGTCGCGATCGGGCACGCCCGCTACTCCACCACCGGCGGCTCGACCTGGGAGAACGCCCAGCCGACCATCCGGGCCACCAGCGCCGGCACGACGATCGCGCTGGCCCACAACGGCAACCTGGTCAACACCGCCGAGCTTCAGCGCGAGGTGTCCGCCCGGAGCCTGGACTCGGACGGGTCGAGCAACGACACGTCACTGGTCACCATGCTGCTGGCCAGCCGGCCCGACCTCTCGGTCGAGGCGGCCGCGCTGGAGGTGCTGCCGCAGCTGCGCGGCGCGTTCAGCTTCGTCTTCATGGACGAGTCGACGCTCTACGCGGCGCGCGACCCGCACGGCGTGCGGCCGCTGGTCCTCGGCCGGCTGGAGCGCGGCTGGGTGGTGGCGAGCGAGACGGCCGCGCTGGACATCGTCGGCGCGAGCGTGGTCCGTGAGGTCGAGCCGGGTGAGCTGATCGCAATCGACGAGGACGGGCTGCGGTCCAGCCGGTTCGGCGCCCCGGAGCCCAAGGGCTGCCTCTTCGAATACGTCTACATCGCCCGTCCGGACGCCACCATCGCCGGCCGGAACGTGCACGCCGCCCGGGTGCAGATCGGCCGGCAGCTCGCCAAGGAGCACCCGGTCGAGGCCGACCTGGTGATCCCGGTGCCGGAGTCGGGCACCCCGGCGGCCATCGGCTACGCCGAGGAGTCCGGCATCACCTACGGCCAGGGCCTGATGAAGAACACGTACGTCGGGCGCACGTTCATCCAGCCCTCGCAGACGCTGCGGGCGCTCGGCGTCCGGCTCAAGCTGAACCCGCTGCGGCAGAACGTACGCGGCAAGCGGCTGGTGGTGGTGGACGACTCGATCGTCCGGGGCACCACCCAGCGGGCCATCGTCCGGCTGCTGCGGGAGGCGGGCGCGCTGGAGGTCCACGTCCGGATCTCGTCGCCGCCGGTCAGTTGGCCCTGTTTCTACGGCATCGACTTCGCCACCCGGGCGGAACTGCTGGCCAACGGGCTGGACAACGAGGGCATCCGGCGGTCGATCGGCGCCGACACGCTGGGCTACGTATCCCTGCCCGGTCTCATCGCGGCGACCGAGCAGCCGAAGACCCGGCTCTGCCGGGCGTGCTTCGATGGGGAGTACCCGATCGAACTGCCGGCCGGGAACCTGATCGGCAAGCACGTGCTCGAGGGGGTGGGTCGCCGGGTCGTCGCCGAGGCGGCCGAGTCCACCAACCCGCTCGTCGCCACACCGACCCATCACCCGTAGCACCACCGACGCGGGTCCGGCGCCTCGGCCCCGCGGAACCACAAAGGGGAGAACCGTGACGCACGTGTCCGAGCGCAGCGGCGCAGGATCCAGCCCGACGGGCGCCGGCGGCGACCGCCAGCCCTGGTCGGCGGGGTCCAGCCGGACGCAGCGCAAACGCTCGGTCTCGTACGCCGACGCCGGGGTGTCGATCGAGGCGGGCGACCGCGCGGTCGAGCTGCTCAAGTCCAAGGTCAGGGAGACCCGGCGCCCGGAGGTCATGGGTGACCTGGGCGGCTTCGCCGGCCTGTTCCGGCTGGACACCAAGAAATACAAGAGCCCGATCCTGGCCTCCTCCACCGACGGCGTGGGCACCAAGCTGGTGATCGCCCAGCAGCTCGACATCCACGACACGGTCGGCATCGACCTGGTCGCCATGGTCGTCGACGACCTGGTCGCCTGCGGCGCGGAGCCGCTGTTCCTGCTCGACTACATCGCCACCGGCGAGGTCGTGCCGGACAAGGTCGCCGAGATCGGCGCCGGCATCGCCGACGGCTGCCGGTACGCCGGCTGCGCGCTGCTGGGCGGCGAGACCGCCGAGCACCCCGGCGTGCTGCGCCCGGACGAGTACGACATCTCGGCCACCGGCGTGGGCGTGGTGGAGGAGAGCGAGATCCTCCGCCCGGAGCGGGTCGAGGTGGGTGACGTGGTGATCGGATTGCGCTCCTCCGGTCTGCACTCCAACGGCTACTCCCTGGTCCGGCACGTGCTGCTGGGCGCCGGCCGGATGCGCCTGGACGTGGTGATCGAGGACTTCGGCCGCCAGCGCACGCTGGGCGAGGAGCTGCTCACCCCGACCAAGATCTACGCGCAGGACTGCCTCAAGCTGATCGCCGAGGCCGAGGTGCGGGCGCTGGCCCACGTGACCGGCGGCGGCATCCCGGGCAACCTGGTCCGGGTCCTGCCCGAGCACGTCGACGCGGTGGTCAACCGGTCCACCTGGAAGCCGCAGCCGATCTTCGACCTGATCCAGTCCAAGGGCCGGATCGAGGACCCGGAGATGGAGGCGACGTTCAACATGGGCGTCGGCATGTTCGCCATCGTCTCGGCCGAGGACGCCGACCGCGCGCTGGCGACCCTGACCGGCCGGGGCGTCGACGCCTGGCAGGCCGGCGAGATCATCGAGGGTTCCGGCAACGTGCAGATGGTCGGGCAGCACACCCGCGGCTGATGATCACGCTGCGCTGATCATCCGGGCACCTGATCGGGGGTTCACCCGAGTGGCCGCCGCGGCCTAGCCTGAAGGTTCGGTTTTTTCAGGCGGGGGAGGGTCGATGGCTGCGCGCACGCCCGGAGGGATGCGGGGCATCGCCGCCGTTCCCTCGTACGTGGTGATGCAGCCGACCACGCTGTGCAACCTCGACTGCGCCTACTGCTACCTGCCGCTGAGGGCGGCGGACCGGCGGATGCCGGTGGCGGTGGCCGAGGCGGTGGCGGCGTCGGTGAACCCCTGGGCGACCCAGGGCCGGTGCTCGGTGGTCTGGCACGGCGGCGAGCCGCTGGCGGCCGGACGGGAGCACCTGGCCGCCCTGCTGGCCCCGTTCGGGCCCGAGGTCGAGCACCATGTGCAGACCAACGCCACGCTCATCGACGACGCCTGGTGCGCGTTCTTCGCCGAGCACCAGGTGCGGGTCAGCGTGAGCGTGGACGGCCCGCGGGCGCGTAACGCCGAGCGGGTCACCCGGGGTGGCCGGCCGGCGTACGACCGGATCGTGGCCGGGGTGGCGGCGCTGCGCCGGCACGGGCTGCCGTTCTCGGCCCTCGCGGTCGTCTCCCGGCCGGAGCCGGGGCTGGCGGCCGAGCTGTACGACTACTTCCTCGACCTGGGTTGCGAGGTGCTGGGCGTCAACATCGAGGAGACCGAGGGGGTCAACACCCGGACGAACGCGCGGGACGCCGCCGCGGTGACCGGGTTCTGGGCCGAACTGGTCGCGGCGTGGCGCCGGGATCCCCGGATCCACCTGCGCGAGGTGGAGTGGTCGCTGCGGTACGCCGGCGCGGTCCTGGCCGGTGCCGCCGACGACCTGCTGCCCCGCCGGCTCGACCCGATCCCGACGGTCGGCCACGACGGTTCGGTGGTGGTGCTCTCCCCCGAGCTGGCCGGCTTCACCGACGCTCGCTACGGCGACTTCGGCAGCGGGAACGTGCTCAGCACCCCGTTGCGGGAGATCCTCGTCGACGCCGGGCGGACGCCCTGGGTCGGTGAGTTCCTCGCCGGCGTGGAGGCGTGCCGGGCGTCCTGCCCGTACTTCGGCTTCTGTGGCGGCGGCCATGCCGCGAACCGCTACTTCGAGCAGGGGCGGTTCGACGGTACGGAGACCGAGCACTGCCGCAACAGCAAGATCCGCCTATTGGAGGGAGTGTTGGAGCATGCCCGAGATCACCAGTGACACCGACCGGGACGTGGTCGCCGACCGGGTGCGGGACGCCGCCGCAGGGCTGTCCGCGCTGCTCCACGAGGCCGAGGCGGCGCGCCTGCTGCGGGCGGAGGTGTCGGGCGGCGACGGCGCCAACGCGGTGTGCGCGTGGAACCACTTCGAGAACATTCCGACGTTCTACAACTGGAACAACCGCCCGCGCTGAGGCGCCGGTTCGGCGATCAAGGACCTGCCAGCGCGGCCGGGGAGGCACCCGGTGCGGCAGGTCCCTGATCGTCGGTCGTACGTCGGCTCCGGGGTGAGCACATGCGTGAGCACGCGGGCGTTCCCGCGTGCTCAGATGTGACCGGAGGTCAGCGGGTCGGACGGACCCAGGGGTCCGGGTCGTCGTCCGCGTGGTCCTCGTCATCGTCGTCGACAAAGTTCTTGTCGTCGTCGAAGTTGTGCTCAGACTTACCGCTACCCGCCAGTTCACGCTGCAGGGCGGTTAGGTCGGTGTTCGGGGAGTGGTACTTCAACTCCCGGGCCACCTTCGTCTGCTTGGCCTTAGCACGGCCGCGCCCCATGGCTCGACCCCCTCGCACAGAATGCGGGGCAGCCCGAAGGCGGGCCCCGATGACGTCAGGCATCTCTCGTAGCTCTTACGGTACATGGGGATGCCACCGTTCGGCACCTCGGGTCACCGTCGATCGGCCCTGCGCGTCGCAGTGTTCCGACCGTCACAAAGTGTACCGGGTAAGGGGCGACTGCCGTGGCCGGCCATGACAGTGGGCAAAGTCGCCCAGGAGCTGGGGCAAACCGGCACGAAGCAACCGAGGTCCAGCTTAACGCCCCAGGCGGTCCCGCGCGGCCCGGGGGCGGAGCCGACGGCTCGCCCCCGGGAGCCGTCAGCGCAGGTGGATGGTGCGCAGCCGGCCCACTTCGGCCATCCGCCGCTCGGCGAGCCGGTCCGCCGCGACCGCCGGCGGGACGCCCTCGTCGTCGGCGAGCCGCAGGATCTCCCGGGTGGTGTCGAAGATGCGGGTGGCGCGCAGCTTGGCCCGCTCGAAGTTGAAGCCCTCGATCTCGTCGGCCACCTGGATCACGCCGCCGGCGTTCACCACGTAGTCCGGGGTGTAGAGGATGCCCCGGTCGGCGAGGACCTTCTCGATGCCCGGGTGGGCGAGCTGGTTGTTCGCCGCGCCGGTGACCACCTTGGCCCGCAGCACCGGCACGGTCTCGTCGTTCAGCGCGCCGCCCAGCGCGCACGGGGCGTACACGTCGATGTCGGACGCGACAAGCGCCGCGGTGTCGTCGACCAGGGTGACCTGCGGGTGGTTGGCGCGCACCCACTCCTGGGCGCGCGGGTTGACGTCGGTCGCCACCACCTCGGCGCCGTCCTCCAGCAGGTGCGCGGTGAGGTACTTGCCGACCTTGCCCAGGCCGGCCACGCCGACCCGCCGGCCGGCCAGCGTCGGGCTGCCCCACATGTGCTCGGCGGCGGCCCGCATGCCCTGGTAGACGCCCCATGCGGTGAGGATCGAGGAGTCGCCGGCGCCGCCGTGCTCCACGCTGCGGCCGGTCACGTAGCGGGTCTCGCGGGCGATCACGTCCATGTCGGCGACGTAGGTGCCGACGTCGCAGGCGGTGTAGTAGCGGCCGTTCAGCGACTCGACGAAGCGGCCGTACGCGCGCAGCAGGGGCTCGCTCTTGAGCTGCTCGGGGTCACCCCAGATGACCGCCTTGCCGCCACCGAGGTCGAGGCCGGCCAGGGCGTTCTTGTACGCCATCCCCCGGGAGAGGTCGAGCACGTCGGCGAGGGCGTCGGCCTCGCTGGCGTACGGGTAGAACCGGGTGCCGCCGAGCGCGGGGCCCAGCGCGGTGGAGTAGATCCCGATGATCGCCTTGAGGCCGGACTGCTTGTCCTGGCAGAACACGACCTGTTCGTGACCTGTGGATCCCGGGTCGTCGGTGCTGGCGAATACGTCCATGGCTGACTCCTGTTTCGGTGTGCGCCTTTGTGGGGCGCGGAACCTCGGCGGCACTCCGGCGGGATGCTGCCGGTGCCGTTGAGCCTAATATCGGCCGGAACCGTGCTGTCGCCCACGTCACGTCGCCGCTGTGACGGCGGCGACGGACGGTGCCGTCTCGTGGGAGGATCGCGCCGTGCCGTCGCTCTTCGCTTCATACCTGCGCGTGTACGAGCCGCTGACCGCCTTCGACCGGGACCGGCAGTCGTACTGGCGCCGGTACGTCAGCGAGGGCCGGGCGATCGCCCCGCTGGAAGGGCCGGGCCGGCAGCGGACCTCGGTGATCGAGGCGTTGGGCGCGGGCTGGACCCGCCTGCCGGACCTGCCCGACGAGGCGTACGTCCTGGAGGCCGACGACACGCTGCTGGTCTGCCCGTGGAACCTGCGGATCCGGGTCGCCGAGGCGGCGCTGAGCGCCCGCGACGGCGTGCCCCCGGTGCTGGCCGACGCGTTCGTGCCGCCGGTCCTGGCCGGGCAGGCCAAGGCCGCGGTGGAGGACTGGCGCAGCGGGGCGCGGGTGCTGGAGCACGGGGTGCCGCGGGTGCACGAGCAGGTCGCCACCTGGGGGGTGCCGCTGCGATGGTTCGTGCTCTTCGAGGCCGGGGAGCGTCACCTCGTCACCGAGCCGGAGCGGCGGGCGCTGCGCTACCGCACCGAGATCTCCAAGGCGCGCCGCCGTTCGTCCCGGGCGCTGTCGGTGCTGCGCAAGTCGGTCGGCGAGGCGCCGATCACCGAGGCGGTCGAGGAGGCCGCCCGCTGGCTGGAGGAGTTCCACCCGCGGTCGGTGGTGGAGCTGGACTACGGCGGCCTGGTGCGGCTGCTTCCGGACCAGACGCTGGCGGACGACGACTCGACCGACCTGGTCGCGACCGGTCTGGCCGGCCTGGCCCGGGGTGAGGCCGAGGAGGCTTCGGCGGCGTACGACAAGCTGGTGGCCCGCTGGCGCGCGGTGCAACTTCTGGAACGCTGCAACTGACGCCCGGTTTGCCCTTCTTCGGGATGAGGGATACGAGACTGTCTCGTAGTTGACGCATCACGAACCGTGATCATGAGTCCGAATAAGGTAGTTTCTGCGCCATAAAAGTAGTAAAAATCGGGCATGGTTCATCCGTCCGTCTAGGGACCTTCAGCCGTTCGGCCCATGTCGGACATCGGGGACTAGCCGGACCATGGGAGACGCGTCGGCCGGCGGGACCCCGGCCGATGTCTATACATGTGGAGGAGTGACCCCGATGGCATCGCGAACGCACGAACCAGAGCCGCTACTCACACCGGCCGAGGTGGCGTCGATGTTCCGAGTCGACCCGAAGACGGTGACCCGGTGGGCCAAGGCTGGCAAGCTCAGCGCCATCCGGACCCTGGGCGGCCACCGCCGTTACCGCGAGTCGGAGGTACGGGCCCTGCTGCAGGGGCAGATCCCCCAGCAGCGTCAGGGGGACTGACGACCCGGAGTTTTCCAGCTTTCCGATCAGGGGCGGTCGGCCGACGGGCCACCGCCCCTAATCGTGTCCGGAGGTCGCGCCGTCCAGCACGATCCGCAGCCCCACCGTGCCGCTCTCCCCCCGGCGGAGCCGGCTGCCCAGCAACGTCATCCGGCCGATCAGCCGGTACTTGTGCTTGAGCAACCCCCGCACCCGGCGGGTGTTCTCCGGACCGTCGATCGTGGCGCTACCGGGCAGCGCCTCCCCGTGCGGCCGGCCGCGCACGTCGCACGGCGCCACCGTGACCCGGCCGTCGCGTCGGATCCGCTTCACCTTGCCGGAGTCGGAGACCGTCCACACCGCCAGCGCGTCGCCGTCGCGCACCGCCCACACCGGCGTCGCCACCGCTCGACCGTCCTTGCGGAACGTGGTGAGCAGGACGTACTTCTCCGCCGCGAGGCGATCCAGGTCGGTCACGCCGCCCAGGATACGGCCGCGACCGTGACGGCGAGCCCGGATAGCGTGCTCCCATGACCTCCGAGCCCACGATCGGCGACGTGTTCGGCGAGATGATCCGCGACGCGTACGCGGTGGCCACCGGCGTCGGGCCCCGGCCGATGGCCGGCGGGCGGCTGCCGCGCCCGGTCATCGAGATCATCGAGCGGGACGACGGGCTGGTCAACGGTGCGCCCGCCGGTCACTACCTGGACCCGCCCGAGCGGTGGCAGCCGCACGACCACCGGGCGGTGGACCGGGTCCACGGGCACGTGCTCGACGTCGGCGTCGGCGCCGGCCGGATCGCGTTGCGCCTGCAGGAGCGCGGGGTGCCGGTCACCGGCCTGGACACCTCACTCGGCGCGCTGCGGGTCAGCCGCCACCGGGGCGTACGCGAGCTGGTGCACGCCACCGTCGACGAGCACGCCGCCGACGGCCGGCGCTACGACACGTTCCTGTTGCTCGGCAACAACCTGGGCCTGTTCGAGGGACCGGAACGCGCCCCCGCGCTGCTGGCCGCGCTCGCCACGCTGGCCCGGCCCGGCGCGCGGGTGATCGCGCACGGCACCGACCCGTACGGCACCACCGATCCGGTGCACACCACCTACCACGAGGCGAACCGGCGGCGGGGCCGGCTGGGCGGGCAGCTACGGCTGCGGCTGCGCTACCGGCAGCTCGGCACCGAGTGGTTCGACTACCTGGTGTGCTCGCCCGACGAGTTCGCCGAGCTGGTCCACGGCTCCGCGTGGCGACTCGCCGACGTGGACACCACCGATCACCCCTACTACCTCGCCTCGCTCGCGCTGAGGCGTTAGGAAGGGCCCCCTCCTGTCGCCCACGCGATAAGAAGGGGCCCCTCCTTACATCTCACACCTGCACGGTGGGCGTGGTCTCCGCCGGGGGAAGGCCACCGTCGCCGTCGACCACCTCGTCCGGCGTGCCGTCCTCGTCGATGTCGACCATGGTGATGTCCACCTTGCCGTCGCCGTCGGTGTCGAACTGGAACAGGTCGGCCTTGCCGTCGCCGTCCGTGTCCACCACCCACACGTCGGTCTTGCCGTCGTTGTTGGTGTCCGCCCGAAGCAGGTCCACCCGCTCGTCACCGCGCGTCTCCACCGTCTCGGTGCCCTGCGCGCTCTCCGGTGCCTGGCTCATCTCGTTCCTTCCTTCGGCGTTGACGGCGATCTTTACCCCGTCCGGGCGGCCCCCACGCATGCCCGACGGTGCCGCCCTGCATAGGGTCGCATCCAGGATCGAGCGAGCGGCCGGCCAGGCGCGGCGGAGACCCCGCGCGCCACCGCCGCGACGAGGGGACAACGATGAGTGGTCGTTTTGTGGTCGTCGGGGCCGGCACCATGGGCCTCGGCATCGCGTACCTGGCGGCCGGCGCCGGGTACGCGGTCGAGTTGGTCGAGGTCGACCCGGAGCGGGGCGCCGACGCCGTCCGGCGTCTCGGCGAGCTGTGGGACCGCGGCGTGCGACGGGGCAAGCTGACCGCGGAGGCGGCCACCGCCAACCGGGTACGGGTGACCCTGCGGACCGGCCTGGCCGAGGTGGCCGAGGGGCCGGACGTGATCGTGGAGGCGGTGCCCGAGCGGCTCGACCTCAAGCGGGCCGTGCTCCGCCAGGCCGAGGGCCGCCGGCCGGCGTTGCTGGGCAGCAACACCTCCAGCATCCCGATCGCCGAGCTGGCCGACGGGCTGGAGCGTCCGGCGGACTTCCTCGGACTGCACTTCTTCAACCCGGTCTGGGCGATGGCGCTGCTCGAGGTCGTGGTCGGCCCGGCCACCGCGCCGGAGACCACCGAGGCGGCCGTCGCGCTCGCGGCCCGGCTGGGCAAGGACCCCGTCGTGGTACGCGACATGCCCGGCTTCGCCACCTCCCGGCTCGGTGTCACGCTCGGCCTGGAGGCGATCCGGATGGTGGCCGACGGGGTGGCCGCCCCGGTCGACATCGACAAGGCGATGGTGCTCGGCTACCGGCACCCGGTCGGTCCGCTGGAGCTGACCGACCTGGTCGGACTGGACGTCCGGCTCGACATCGCGCGCACGCTGCAGGCCGCGTACGGCGACCGGTTCGCGCCGCCGCCGCTGCTGGTGGAGATGGTCGCCGCCGGCCGGCTCGGCAAGAAGTCCGGGCAGGGCTTCTACACCTGGGAAGGCGGTGTTCGACGTGAGCGCGAGGAGTGAGCTTGCGAGCCCCGCAGTCGCGAACGAAAGGCTGGCACAGCAGTGAGCGGGCTGCGGATCGAGGAACGTCCGGACCGGCTCGTGGTCACGCTGGACCGGCCGGAGAAGCGCAACGCGATCGACGCCGACCTGGTCGGCGAGCTGCACGCCGTCTGCGCCGACCTGGAGGCGCGGCCCCGGCTGATGCTGCTCACCGGCGGGACGGCGGGCATCTTCGCCGGCGGCGCCGACATCGCGCAGCTGCGCGAGCGCGGCCGGCTGGACGCGCTGGCCGCCATCAACCAGGGCGTCTTCGCCCGGATCCGGGCGCTGCCGCTGCCCACCGTGGCGGCGGTCGACGGCCCGGCGCTGGGCGGCGGCGCCGAGCTGGCGTACGCGTGCGATCTTCGGGTGTGCACGGACCGGGCGGTCTTCGGCCAGCCCGAGGTGCGGTTGGGCATCCTGGCCGGCGCCGGCGCGACCTACCGGCTGCCGGCGTTGATCGGCGAGGCCCGGGCCAAGGAGCTGCTCTTCACCGGCCGCCGGGTGGACGCGGACGAGGCGCTGCGGATCGGCCTGGTGAACCGGGTGGTGGCCGAGCCGGCGGAGCTGCTGCCCACCGCCCACGACCTGCTCGACGAGATGGCCAAGGGGTCGTCGCTGGCCCTGCGCCTGACCAAGCTGGCGGTGGACGCGCCGCCGGCCGCGCACCCGCAGCTCGACCTGCTGAGCCAGGCGGTGCTCTTCGAGGACGACGAGAAGCACCGGCGGATGACCGAGTTCCTGGAGCGGCGCCGGCCGCGTTGAGGGTGGAAACGGGCGAGGGCCGCACCGGCTGCTCCGGTGCGGCCCTCGATGCCTGGCGGCTCAGTCCCGGATCTGGACCCCGGCGTCGGCCAGCGCGGTGATCGCCCTCGCCGACTCACCGAACCCGATCACCAGCACCGCCTCCGGGCCGAAGCTCTTGATCTCCTGAGCGATGCCGGTGAAGTCGACCGGCGTCGCCGGGTCGGCCGGCGGCGCGTAGGTCAGAAGCTTGAGTCGGTCCGCCCCGACCCCGGCCTTCTCCAGCTCGGCCCGGACGTTCTCCTGGAGGCCCTCGCCGTAGGAGTCCTTACGGGCCAGGAGCACGATCTTGCGAGGGCCGTCCCGCAGCATCACGTCGGCCAGCGCGCGGCCCTGCAGGCTGTCCGGCGGGGCGGTGCGGAAGTAGAGGCCCTTGTCGTCCAGGGCGCTCAACCCCGCGTCGGTGTTCGACGGGGAGAAGAGGATCCGCCCGGCGGCCACCACGTCCGGCAGCACGGCCCGGGAGATGCCGGACGCGCCCGCGCCGATGATGACCGAGACACCCTGGCCGACGTGCGAGGCCACGGTCGCCTTGGCCACGGCCGGGTTGGTGCCGTCGTCGCCCTCGATGAACTTCACCGGCTCGCCGAGCACCCCGCCGGCGGCGTTGACCTCGTTGAGCGCGAGCGTGACGCCGGCCGCCATCGGCGGGTACGCCAGGGCCAGGTCACCGGTCTTCGGCAGCAGGCCGCCGAGGACCAGCGGCGCGTCCTTCACCTTTCCGCGGGCCTTGCGACCGCGCGGCGGGGCCTTGCTGCTCGCACCCGACTCCTCGCCGGCGCCGACGAACTCGGTCTTCCCGTCGTCGAGCTGCTGGTTGTCGAAGTGCAACGTGCCGTAGCTCGCGGTCGCCGGCTCACCGGTGTCGGTGAAGCCGGCCCGGGTCAGCGACACGCCCCGGTACTCCAGGTCCTGGCCGGCGCGGGCGAGCTGGAGGCAGGCCGCCACCTCGTCGCAGCGCTGACCGTCGTTCGTCACGCCGACGATCTGCTTGGCGATCTCGCTCGGCGCGGTGGTGCCGGCGAGCTGGGTGGCCAGCACGCTGATCACCACGGCGTCGTACGACTCGGCGGCGTAGAGGAAGTCGGTCAGCTTCGGATTTACGTTGCGTAGCCGCTCCTTGAAACTCTCCGGCAGCGGCGTGAGGGGGGTGGTGCCCTTCATGCCGTTGAGGAGATTCGCCCGGTCCTTGAATTCCGCGGCGAAGGAATTTTGCATGTTGCCGTCGGTGCCGTAGAGGCGGACCTGGGTGGTGGCCGCGTCTTTCGGCTCGTCGCTCCCGCAGGCGCTGGTAGCGAGCAGGAGCGCCGCGCAGGCCGTGGACAGGGCCGCGCGCGACGTGCGATTTCCAAACATGGTCGTCCTTCCTCCGGCGAAGGTCCGCTGCGCACATTAGCGTGCCCGCGCGGCAGGCGGGACTGTGGACCTGGCTCCGTCGGGACGTCGACTGCGGGTATCACTCTGGGTGATCGTCGGCCTGGTTCCGGGTCACCGCTTGACCCCCGCGGTTACTGTTCCGCAGGTGACCGACGACGCACAGCAGACGCTGGACGACGCGACCGCCGTGCTCCGTTCGGCGCTGGCCGGCGACGGCGCCGGCGTCGTCGGCGCCTTCGACGCGGTCGTCGACCGTTCCGGGCTGGCCGGGGCGTACGGGGTGGCCTGGTGCCTGGCCGCCACCATGCTCGGCGACGACGCCCCCGCGGGCGCCGCCGCACTCGACTTCCCCGGCATCGACCAGGCCGACTACGACACCCGCTGGGTGGCCCGCTTCGTCAGCGCGTACGCCAACGACGACGCCGACACCGGCGAGGCGCTGTTCGGCGCGGCGGCCGCCGACGGGCTGCTGCCCGACTGCCTGCTCACGCTCGCCGGCTCGACCATCGCGACGCTGCGCAGCCGGGAGGGCTGACACCCGCGCGTCTCGTTGTGATACCCCTGACGGATGTCCGAGGCGATGCTCAGCAAGGTGCGCAAGCTGCTCGCCCAGGCCGAGGACCCGGCCTGCACGCCGGCCGAGTCGGCCACCTTCATGGCCAAGGCCGCCGAGTTGATCGCCCGCTACGGCGTCGACCGCGCGCTGCTCGCGGCCCGCGAGCCGGCCGCCGACCCGGTCGGCGACCGGGTGGTCGAGGTGATCGCCCCGTACGCCCGGGACAAGGCCGGCCTGCTCGCCGCCGTCGCCGACCCGCTGCGTTGCCGCTGCGTACGCCGCCGGCAGGGCAACGGCTTCGCGATGCACCTGTTCGGCTTCGCCAGCGACCTGGAACGGGTCGAGCTGCTGTTCACCTCGCTGCTGGTGCAGGCCGCGCACGGGCTGGCCGGTGCGGCCGTGCCGGTCGGGGAGCATCCGGCCGCGTTCCGGCGTACCTGGCTGGCCGGCTTCGCCCAGGCGGTCGCCGAGCGGCTACGCGCGGCCGAGGCCGGCGCGGTCGCCGAGGCCGGCGCGCCCTCGGTGGCGCTGGTGCTGGCCGACCGCTCCCACCGCGTCCAGCGCCGGCTCGCCGAGGCGTACCCGCGACTGCGTACCGCCCCGCGTCGCCGGCTCGCCGGCGGGGGCTTCGGCCCGGGCGCCGCCGCCGGCCGTCGCGCCGACCTGGGCGACACCGGACTGACCGGTACGGGCGCGAGCCGGGGCATCTCCGGCTGACCCCGTGGGTCGCCGGGCTGCTCCCGTGGGCGGCGGCCGCGACCGTCCTCGGCGGCGCGGGTCAGTCGGTGCCGCGGGTGACCGTCGCCAGATAGCGGCAGAGCAGCTCGTGCCAGCCCGCGGTGAGCGCCTCGCGGTAGCCCTCGGCGGCCGTGCCGTGCCGGTCGAAGTAGCGGTGTTCGACTTCCACCCGGGTCGACCCCGGACCCTCGGGGTGGAAGAGCACCTCCACCTCACTGGCCCGGGCCGGATCCGGCACCGGCACCCGGTCCGGTCCGATCTGCCAGGTGAAGACCAGCCGGCGCGGCGGATCCCAGATCAGCACCCGGCCCCAGTCGTTGCGGAAGCCGTACGGGCCGATCTCGTAGAGCATGCCGCCGGCCCGGGGTTCCATGCCGAGCCCGGCCAGCGCCTCCGGGCCGGACCAGGTGTATTCGCGGACCCACCAGTCGGCCAGCGCGCCGGTGAAGACCGCGTACGCCCGCTCACCGGACGCCGGGACGAGGAGGCTGCTGCGGAGGTAGAAACGGTCGGATTCCTGCCGGACCTCATCCTGATCGGCCATCTCCTGTCCCATAAGCCCGGACCATACCGGCTGATGCCTCGCTGTGCAGCTTCGGTTTCGCCCGCTTCCGGACAGCGGGAATCCCGGTTCCCGACAGTCCGACGGGCGGATGCCGTACCGGAAAGCGGGTAACCGCCGCTGACCCGGACCGGCCGATGGGGGAGCGGGAAGATGAGCGACAACGGAGCCACCGAACGGGCGCGGGAGCCGACCGACGAGCGGCGACCCGACGCGGGAGGAGCGGCCGAATCGGAGCCGGACGTCCTGCTGGACGTACCGGAGCTGTCGGTAGACGAGATCCGGCTCACGGTCGACGGGCTCGACGCGGACCTCTCGCTGCGCGCCCGGCTGGCCAACCTGCTCCAACTCGACGCCGGCGTCCGGGTGCACCTGGAGGGCGTCGAGCTGGACATCACCGGCGTCCGGGCCGAGGCCCTGCTGAAGGTGCGGCTGGAGAAGCTGGTGCAGATCCTGGATCGGGCGCTGACCACCATCGACCGCAATCCCGAGCTGATCGACGCGCTGGCCCGTTCGGTCGGGGCAACGGTCGACGACGTGCACCGGGTGGCCGGTCAGGTCGCCGGGCCGGTCGTGGACCGGGCGGGGCAGGAGGCCGGCGAGGTGGTCGACCGGACCGGACCGGTGGTGGCCGGCCAGATCGCGCAACGGGCACCCGCCGGCACGGACGTGCGTGTTTCCTCCGGGGCAGAGCCGTCCGGAAAGGAGTCAGCGGCCGAGACGGGTGGTGGTACCGGGACAGGTGGTGGTGCCGGGTCGGGTGGTGGCGCTGCCCCTGGCGGCGACGTCGGGGCCGGTGGCGGGCCCGGCGATGCCACCGGATCCGGCGGCGAGCCGGCGGGCCAGGCCGAGCCCGCGAGCGGAGCGCAATCCGCCCCGGCCGATGCGTCCGACCGTGACGCCGAGCCTGGCGGCGGGGCCGGGTCGAAAGACGACGCGGGGTCCGGCAGTGGAGCCGGGCCGGGCGATGGGGATGGACCCGGCGGCGGGGCTGGGCCCCGCGGTGGCGGCGGGCCGGGTGGGACGGCTCAGTCGCCCGCAGCCGGGGCGGCGCAGTTGGCCGGGCAGGCCGGACAGACCCTGCGGCAGGCCGGCCGGAGCGTCTGGGAGGCGATCCAGAGCGGCATGAACCAGCACCGTCAGCAGCGCCCGGGACGGTGACCGCGGTTGGTCAGGTGCTGTGCGGGGTGCGGCTGCGGTGCGCCTCGCTCTGCCCGAGGTGGCGTTCCACGTCGGTCCGGGCCTGGGCCGCGCGGGCGTCGCGCAACGCGCCCCGGTCCTCCGACGGGACGACGCGGTTGCGGTCCCGCCGGACGACGAGGCCCGCCACCGCGAGCACCAGCAGCACCGCCACCACGAGAGACACCACGAGCGTCGTCATGTCCTGACGGTAGGCGACCGACGCCAGCGATGGACCACCTCGGCGTCGAGGTGTCCAGCACCGACGAGGTCACCGCCGCTACCGACCGCCTCACCGGCGCCGGTCTGATCACGCTCGAGGAGAACGACACCGAGTGCTGCTACGCCCTCCAGGACAAGGTCTGGGTACGCGGACCGGGCGACGAGCCCTGGGAGGTCTACACGGTGAAGGCCGACTCGCCGCAACGGGAGAAGACGACGGAAGGCGCCTGCTGCGCCTGAGCGTCAGGGGCAGATCGGGAAGGCGATCGAGGGGTGGCCGCAGGCGCGGCATCACCGGCCGAGAAGGAAGATCAGGCCGGCCGCGACCAGGCCGGCCTCGACGAGGCGGACGAAGAGGCGATCACTGATCCGGCCGACGGTCCGTCTGCCGACCCAGGCTCCGGCGAGCGTGGCCGGCGTCAGCGCCAGGCCGAGCAGCAGGACTGTCGGGTCGAGCAGTGCGCCCGCGCCGTAGGCGACCAGCTTGGCGACGTGCATGACCAGAGCGCAGGCCGCTTCCGTGCCGATGTACGCATCCCGCACCAGGCCGTAGGCGAGGAAGAACGGCGCGGTGAGTGGCCCCACCGAACCGAGCAGAGCGGAACCGAGGCCGGAGGCGGCGCCCACCCCGACGAACGCCCGTGGCGAGGGCCTACCCGGATGGGGGTTCAGTCGCCGCCAGGCGACCACCAGGAGAAGAAACACCCCCAGCACGCGCTTGAGGGGAGCTGCCGGTGCGGCGGCAAGGAGCAGGCCGCCGACGAGGGCGAGCGGCACCGCGCCGACCGCGAACCGACCGATGATCGGCCACTGCAACGCACCACGGTTGAGCCAGGCCCGACTGCCGTTGCTCGACAGCTGCGCCAGGGTGAGCACCGGCACGGCCGCGCGCAGGCCGAACAACGCGGTGAACACCGGGAGCAGCAGCACCCCGCCGCCGAAGCCCGCGACGGCGGACAGCCAGGCGAGGGCGAAAGCGGCGACCGACGCGAGGCCGACGGTGACGGCCAGGTCCGGGTCCACGCTGCTTCCTTCCGGCCCAACCGCTGGGGTGGTCGGGCAAGGGCCGACCCGCCGTGCGATCCGTGTACGACAAGGAGCGGTAGCAGCGGGATTCTGGCTCGACGAGGGTCAGAGCGGACAACGGGGATTCGAGCGTAACGCAAGAGCGCCGACCGGCGTCTCCGCTGGTCGGCGCTCTGGTAGCCCGGCGAAAGGCTATGTGGCCAGGGGCGGGGTCGAACCGCCGACCTTCCGATTTTCAGTCGGACGCTCGTACCAACTGAGCTACCTGGCCGTGGTGCTCGGCACATGCTACCGCACGGGCCGATACGCAGAACGCCGCGCATGATGTGCGCGGCGTCAGCGCTTGCGGTCCTGACGGGACTTGAACCCGCGACCTCCGCCTTGACAGGGCGGCGAGCACTCCAACTGCTCCACAGGACCTGGCTGGTGTTGCAACCGGCGTGAGCCGGATCGTGCCCCCAACGGGATTCGAACCCGTGCTACCGCCTTGAAAGGGCGACGTCCTGGGCCGCTAGACGATGAGGGCGGCCCCGCCATCATTGCACACTCGCAACTTCAAGCGGACTTGCTCCCATCCGGCCCCGCCGGAGGCATGAGAAGCATATGCCATGCCTCCTCGGACGACCAAACCGGTATGGCGGCAGGCGCATCGCCGAGGGAAGCCGCAGCTCAGCGCTGGTTTCACCGCAGTCGGACGATGCCGTACCGCCGCTTGAGATCCGGGATCAGGTGCCGGCAGGCGGCCATCGTCTGGGTCCGGTCGCCGCCTGCGTCGTGCATCAGCACGACCGAACCGTGGTGGCTGGCCGACTCCACCCGCTTGATGATCTTCTTGGCCGGCGGATGGTCCCAGTCCTGCGGATCCACGCTCCAGTGCAGCGGACGCAACCCCAGTTGCCGGGCGACGGTGAGTTCTTCGGCGGTCCACCGGCCGCCGGGCTGCCGGAACCAGGTGATCGGCGCGTTCGGCGCGGCGGCGTGGATGGCCCGGTTCGTCCGTTCCAGGTCGGCCCGGATCTCGGCGAGCGGACGCCGGCCGAGGTCCACGTCGTGCCGCCAGCTGTGGTTGCAGAGCTGGTGGCCCTCGCGGACGATCTGGGCCACCAGTTCCGGGTGACGCTTGGCCTGCCTGCCGACCACACAGAACGTCGCGGTGACGTGGGCCGCCCGGAGCTGGGCCAGGATCTGCGGGGTGTAGCGCGGGTCCGGCCCGTCGTCGAAGGTGAGCGCCACCCCAGGGCTCCCACTGTGCCGGTGCAGGCCGGCCGGGAGCGCCTTGGGCAGCGGCCGCAGCTTCGGCTTCGGCGGTGGGCTGGTGCGGGTCGGTTCCGGCTTCGGGCTGGGGGTCGACGCCGGCGATGGCGCAGCCGAGGTCGACGGCTGGGCGGCGGCCTTCTCGGGGGTCTTCCCCGGGCCGCCGCAGCCGGTGACGAGGAGCACCAAGCCGAGGGCGAACACCACCACGGTGCGTGGACGCATCTGTCGCTCCCGGAGGGGTCGGGTCAGACGGACTTTCCCGACCGTAGTGGACGGCACCCCCGAGCGGGAGAGGGGGCTCAGCCGGCCGTCGACTGATCCAGCGAATTCCGTACCGCGACGGCCAGCGAGAGCGCCTCGGCCAGGTCGACCGGTCGGACCACCCCGGCCGGCAGCGAATCGGCCCGCCAGCCGGGCCCGGCGGCCAGCGCCAGCAGCGGCCGGCGCGGGACGGCCAGCAGCGCGGCCAGCTGGTGCGGGTCGGCGGTGGCGCGAGTGTGGGACCAGAGCACCACGGCCGCCGGCCCGGTCCGGTTGACCGCCTCGACGAGGGCGGCCACCGGCACCCGGGCGCCGAGCATGCGATAGCTCACGCCGGCCTCGGCCAGCGCGGCGGCCAGCGCCTCCAGCGGCAGCGAGTGCTGCTCCTCGTCGGCGCAGGAGAGCAGGATCCGGGGCGGTCCGGCGGCGGGGTGCGCCCGGGCCGCCGAGGCGAACGCCTCGGACACGCACCGGGACATGAGGTGTTCCACCTCGATCAGCCCGGAGGTGGCGGCGTGCCGCTCCCCGATGCCGGCGAGCACCGGCCGGAGCAGACTCTCCCAGGTCGCCACCACACCGTTCGCCGCCAGGGCGTCGGCGATGGTGCGGCCGATCGTCACCGAGTCCAGCCGCATGGCGGCCCGGGCCAGGCCACGGGCGACCGGCCCGGCCCGGCCGACCGGGATGGTGGCGCCGCCACCGTCCCGGACCGTGGACGCGCCGACCTTCAGGCCGAGCCGCTCCGGCGGCAGCACGGCCGGTGCCTGCCGGGCCCAGCGGGCCGCCTCGGCCGGCGCGACCCCCTCCGTGGTGAGCCGTCGCATGATCTCCAGGCGGGCGAGGTCGGCCGGCGTGTAGCGCCGGTGGTGACCCGGCACGTGTTCGCTGGGACCGAGGCCGTAGCGCTGGTGCCAGGTTCGCAGCGTGGTGACCGCCACGCCCAGTCGGCGCGCGACGGCCCCCGCGCTCAGTGCCTCATCGGCCACCCGACCGCTCCGGTGCCTCGGCGGCCGGCGTGCCGGACCGGGACGGGTCGGCCGGGTGCAGCAGCCGGTTCACCACGCCACCCAGCCAGGGGGCGTACGCGCGGGGGTCGGCGTCGAGGTCGGCCGACACCGCACCCGGGTCGACCCAGCGCAGTTCGGCCACCTCGTCCGGATCGGGCCGGGTGGGCAGGTCGGCCGGGACGTCGGCGCGCAGCACGTGGTCGTACTCGAACTCCACCCGGCCGGTGGCCGGGTCCTCGGCGTAGTAGAGGTAGACCCCCACCTCGGTGAGGTCGACCGGGTCGAGGCCGAGTTCCTCGGCGAGCCGGCGGTTGGCGGCCTCGGTCAGCGACTGACCGGGCAACGGGTGCCCGCAGCAGGAGTTGGCCCAGCGCAGCGGGAACCGGGTCTTGACCGCGGCCCGCCGCTGGAGCAGGACCCGGCCGGCGGGATCGACCAGGAGCACCGAGAAGGCCCGGTGCAGCCGGCCGGGCGGCTGGTGCGCGGTCGCCACGGTGGTCTCGCCGATCACCCGGCCGCCGTCGTCGACCAACTCGACCAGATGGTCCTCGCGCGCCGTCATGAGGACTGCCCGGTGATCCGGGAGGCGGCCAGCTTGCCGCTGATCAGCACCATCGGCACACCCACGCCGGGCTGGGTGCCGGAGCCGACGAAGACCACGTTGCCGAGCGTCCGGTGCAGGTTCGACGGGCGGAACGGGCCGGTCTGGAAGAGGCTGTGCGCGGCGGCGAACGGCGTGCCGGCGGCCATGCCCTGCGCCGCCCAGTCGGCCGGGGTGATCGCCCGCAGCACCTCGATGCCGTCGCCGAAACCGACGTAGCCGCGTTCCTCCAGGGTGGTCACGAGCTGGTCGGCGTAGCGTTCCGTGAGGTCGCCGGGCCAGTCGAAGGGCGCCCGGTCGAGGTTCGGCACCGGGGCCAGCACGTAGTAGGTGTGCTTCCCCGCCGGCGCCACCGACGGGTCGGTGCGGCTCGGGTTCGTCACCAGCAGGGACGGGTCGGTCATCAGCTCGCCTCGCCGGATCACCTCGTCGAATGTGCCCTTCCAGGCCCGCCCGAAGTGGATGTTGTGGTGGGCGATCTTGCCATAGCCCTGCTTGGAGCCGACGTGCAGCACCACGCAGGACGGCGAGTAGCTGAGCTTGCGCTGCCGGCTGGGCGGCAGCAGCTCCTGGTAGGCGACCGGCAGGTCGGGATTGAGCACCACCACGTCGGCGGGGACGAACTCGCCGTCGGAGGTGATCACGCCGGTGGCCCGTCCGTGCGCGGTCTCCACCCGGGTCACCGTGGTGCCGTAGCGGATCTGCACGCCGTGCTTCTCGGCCGCGCCGGCCATGCCCCGGGAGACCGCGTGGACGCCGCCGCGCGGGAAGCTCACCCCGGCCACCGAGTCGAGGTACGCGATGACGGTGTAGATGGCCAGCGCGTCGTGCGGGGACAGGCCCGCGTACATCGCCTGGAAGGAGAAGATCCGCTGGGTACGCGGATCGCGGAAGAACTGGTTGATCTTCGTCTGGAGTCGCCGGAAGGCGCCGTTGGTGAACAGTTTCAGCAGGTTGCCGGTGATCAGGTCGGTCGGCGCGTCCAGGTTGCGCTCGATGAAGTCGGCCCGTTCCCACTTCCACAGGTTGCGGGCGTAGTCGACGAAGCGCAGGTAGCCGTCCGCCTCGCGAGGGCCGCAGACCCGGGCGATCTCGGCGGCCATCCGGGTGGTGTCGGTGATGACGTCAAGCGTCGACCCGTCCGGGTAGTAGGCCCGGTAGGCCGGGTCGAGCGGCGTCAGGTCGAGCCAGTCGGTCAGCTCCTCACCGACCGCGCCCAGCGCCTCGGCGATCAGGTCGGGCATGGTGAGGACGGTCGGGCCGGTGTCGAACTCGTACCCGTCGACGCCGAGCCGGCCGGCGCGCCCGCCCGGCACCGCCTCGCGTTCCAGCACGGTGACCTGCCGGCCGCTGCCGGCCAGGTGCAGCGCGCAGGCCAGCCCACCCAGCCCGGCGCCGACCACGACCACCCGGTCGGTCCGTCCGTTGACGGTGCGCATTCCGGCTCCCTTGTTCACGAGGTTGCTCATCAGGACCGCCGCGCGGTGGCGGCGGTGGCGAGGCCGGTCAGCGCGGTGCGCGCGGTCTCGTCGATCGGTGCGGTGTCGAGCGCGGCCAGCGCCTCGGTCACCCGTTCGGAGATCATCCGCTCCACCCGGGCCGCGGCGCCGGTGTCCCGGACCAGGTCGGCCAGCCGGGCCAGCTCGCCCGCCCCGGTGACCGAGCCGGCCCGGTCCAGGGCGCGGCGCTGGGCCGGGTCGGCTAGCTGCCGGGCCAGCATCAGCAGCGCGGTCGGCTTGCCGGTGCGCAGGTCGTCCCCGGCCGGCTTGCCGGTGGTCACCGGGTCGCCGTAGACGCCGAGCAGGTCGTCACGGAGCTGGAACGCCTCGCCGACGGCCAGCCCGTAGCGGGTGTACGCGGCGATCAGCGGGCCGTCCAGGACGCCGGCCAGGCAGGCGCCGAAGAGCAGCGGTCGCTGGACGGTGTAGCTGGCGGTCTTGTAGCGGGCCACCCGCAGCGCCCGGTCGACCGACCAGTTCGCCGCGTCGTTCTCGCCGAGCACGTCCAGGAACTGCCCGGCGACCGTCTCCACCCGCATCTGGTCGTAGCAGCGGCGCACGTCGAGCAGCCGGTCGGCCGGCAGGGCGGCGTGCGCCATCAGCCGGTCGGCCCAGACCATGCAGAGGTCGCCGATGAGCACGGCGACCGCCTCGCCGTAGCGGTCGGGGTCGCCGGTGTGCCCGGCGGACCGGTGCCGGGCGGCGGCGGCCCGGTGCGCGGTGGGCCGGCCGCGCCGGGTGTCGGAGGCGTCCATCACGTCGTCGTGCACCAGCGCGAACGTGTGCAGCAGCTCCAGCGAGGCGAGGGCGGGCAGCACCGAGGGCAGCGGTCCGTCGCCGCCGACCACGCCCCGCCAGCCCCAGTAGGCGAACGTGGGGCGCACCCGCTTGCCGCCGGCCAGCACGGAGTCGCGGGCCGACGCGGCGAAACCGCCCATCGCCGCGTCGATCTCGGTGAGCGAGTCGACCTCGGCGGCCAGGAACGCCGCCAGGGTGTCGTCGACGCCGGTGATCAGGTCCTTCGTGAACGCGGCCAGCACGCCGTTGACCGGATCGTCCGTCGCTTCCGGCTGTGCCGGCGCGACGACGCGGAGCGCGTTACCCGCAACTGCGTCGTTGGCCATGTGGGGCAGCGTACCCTAGGGTTGCGAGTTGCGTCGATTGCTGCGTCGAAACCGAGGAGGGCCGGTGGACACGGATCTCACCGCTGCCTATGACCGTTGCCGCGAGCTGCACCGGCGTCACGGCCGTACCTACTATCTCGCCACCCGGCTGCTTCCCGCTTGGAAACGGCGGCATGTGCACGCCCTGTACGGGTTCACCCGCTACGCGGACGAGATCGTCGACCGCACCGAGGACCTGCCGCCCGCCGAGCGCGCCGCTCGGCTGCGCGAGTGGTCCGACCGCTTCGTCGCCGGCCTGCACGGTGCGTCGGTCGACGACCCGCTGCTCCCCGCCGTGCTGCACACCATCGCCGTGTTCGACCTCGACCGCGACGACTTTGCGTCGTTCCTGCGCAGCATGGCGATGGACCTCACGGTCATGTCGTACCCGACCTACGACGACCTGCTCGACTACATGGAGGGCTCGGCCGCCGTCATCGGCACCATGATGCTGCCGATCCTGGGCAGCTCCGACCCGGCCGCCGCCCGCGAGCCCGCCCGCCAGCTCGGGTTCGCGTTCCAGCTCACCAACTTCATCCGGGACGTCGCCGAGGACCTCGACCGGGGCCGGACCTACCTGCCCGACGAGGACCTGGCCAAGTTCGACGTCACCCGCGACGACCTGCTCGCCGCCAAGGCCGCCGGGCGCACCACTCCCCGGATCCGCGAGCTGATCGAGTACGAGGTGACCCGCGCCCAGGCCCACTACCTCGCCGCCGCGCCCGGCATCCCGCTGCTCAACCCCGCCTCGCAGGCCTGTATGCGCACCGCGTACGCGCTCTACGGCGGGATCCTCGACGAGGTGGCCGGGCAGGGCTTCGACGTCTTCACCCGCCGGGCCCTGGTGCCGCGACGGCGGCGGATGGCGGTGGCCGCGCGAGCGTTGCTCACCCCGACCGGGACTCCGGTCCAGGTGCCCGGCCCGGCGCTCACCCCGGCCCTGGCCGGATGACCGAGCGTACGGCGGTCGTGCTGTTCACCCGCGACCTGCGAGTGCACGACCACCCGGCGCTGGCCGCGGCCGCCTCCGCCTTCGACCGGGTGGTGCCGCTCTACGTGCTCGACCCGACGCTGCAGAAGCTCTCCCCGAACCGCACCCGGTTCCTCCACCAGAGCCTGGCCGAGCTGCGCGAGGCGCTCCGCAGGCGCGGCGGTGACCTGGTCGTCCGGCGCGGCGACCCGGTGGCCGAGACGGTCGAGTTGGCCCGCGAGGTGGGCGCCGAGGGCGTCGGGCTCTCCGCCGACGTGACCCGGCACGCCCGCCGCCGGGAACGCCGCCTGCGCGCCGAGTGCGACAGGCACCGGATGTTCCTGCGGCTCTTCCCCGGGCTGACCATCGTCGAGCCGGGCGCGCTGCGGCCGGCCGGCGGTGACCACTACCGGGTGTTCAGCCCCTACTTCCGCGCCTGGCAGGGGGTGAAGCTCCGGGCGGAACTGGCCGCGCCGAAGCAGATCCGGCTGCCCGCCGGTGTCGACCCGGGCCGGTTGCCGGAACCGCCGAAGGGTGACAGCCCGGACGCCGCCGAGGGCGGGGAGAACGTCGCCCGGCGTCGCCTCGAAGCCTGGCTGCCCACGCTCGACCGCTATGACGACATCCACGACGACATGGCCGGCGACGACACCTCCCGGCTCAGCCCGTACCTGCGGTGGGGTTGCGTCTCCCCGCTGGCGGTGGCGAACCGGGCCGGCGACCGCGACGGGCCGTTCGTCCGTCAGCTCTGCTGGCGCGACTTCTACCACCAGGTGGTCGACGGCTTCCCCGACCTGACCACGACGGCCTACCGGCGGGGAGCCCGGGAGGACTGGCGGGACGACCCGCACGCGCTGGCGGCCTGGACCGAGGGGCGCACCGGGATGCCGATCGTGGACGCCGGCATGCGGCAGCTGCGTGCCGAGGGCTGGATGCACAACCGGGCCCGGCTGATCACCGCCGGCTACCTCACCAAGCACCTCGGGCTGGACTGGCGGCCCGGGTTGGAGGTCTTCTTCCGCTGGCTGCTCGACGGCGACCGGGTCAACAACTCGGGCAACTGGCAGTGGGTGGCCGGCACCGGCAACGACAGCCGCCCGTACCGGGGCTTCAACCCGGTGCGCCAGGCCGAACGGTACGACCCGGACGGCGCGTACGTGCGGCGGTGGGTTCCCGAGCTGGCATCGGTGGCGGGCAGGGCGGTGCACCAGCCGTGGCGGCTGCCCGACGGGGCCCGCCGCGCGCTCGACTACCCGCCGCCGCTGGACGTGCCCGGCAGCGACCCGGTCTGGATGCGCTGACGCCGCTTACCCGGCATTGTTTTCTGGTGACCTTTTGTGACGGTCCTCGCCTGGCAGTGACCTGCCCTCGCTCGCCTTTGCTCTGCAGCCATATCCGCATCGGTTGCGGATCGTGACCGTGCGGCCTCCTCCGCCGTTCCGGCTCGGCGGCGGAAGCACCTGCTCAATGCGGTGCTGCGTGGGTGGCTGCAGAGCAAAGGCGGATTGGAGATGGAGGCTGCCCGCCCAGCTTAATCGCTCTCCGTGATGGCGGACTGAGCTAACTCACCGTGACGATTGGTCTTCGATGGGACTGCCTCGTGGGTCTAGTCCTCGTCGTCTGTCGGTCGGGGTCGACGGTATTCAGCGATGTAACGCTCCACGTCTCGCTGGTAGGGGAGGGGAAAGGCCGGATGCCGTCGGGTCTCCCTGAACCGCGACCTGCCCACGCCGAGCCCTGACCTAGGCAGCGTCGAGGCCGCCGGTGATCGGGCCCGCCGGTGATCGGGTCCGCCGTGACCGCTTCCGTTGCCGACGAGAGATTTCGGTCGGGCCGGTGGCCGGTCACCCGGCGGTGCGGAATGCTGGCGGGATGGCAGAGCCGGAACTGGTGGACGTGGTCGTGGTCGGGCTCGGCGTCGGCGGCGAGGAGGTGGCCGGGCGGCTCGCCGAGGCCGGACTCAGTGTGGTCGGCATCGAACGGGACCTGGTCGGCGGCGAGTGCCCCTACTGGGGGTGCGTGCCCAGCAAGATGATGATCCGGGCGGCGAACGCGTTGGCCGAGGCGCACCGGGTGAACGAGCTGGCCGGCACCGCCGAGGTGCGGCCCGACTGGGCGCCGGTGGCGAGGCGCATCCGGTCGGAGGCCACCGACACCTGGGACGACAAGGCGGCGGTGGACCGCTTCACCGGCAAGGGCGGCCGGTTCGTGCGCGGCAGCGGCCGGCTCGACGGCCCGAACCGGGTACGCGTCGGCGACCAGGTCTTCGAGGCCCGCTTCGGGGTGGTGCTCGGCACCGGCACCCGCCCCTCGATCCCGCCGATCGACGGGCTCGCCGACACGCCGTACTGGACCAACCACCAGGCCATCGAGGTCGAGGAGCTGCCCGGCACGCTGCTGGTGCTCGGCGGCGGCGCGATCGGGCTGGAACTGGCGCAGGTGTTCGCCCGCTTCGGCGTGCGCGTCACCGTCGTCGAGGCGGCCGACCGGGTGCTCGCCGTCGAGGAGCCGGAGGCGTCCGCGCTCGCCGCGGCGGCGCTGCGCGCCGACGGGGTGGAGATCCGCACCGGGGTCACGGCCGGCCGGGTCAGCCACGACGGCGCCGAGTTCACCGTCCACGCCGAAGGCGCCGCGTTCACCGGCGAGAAGCTGCTGGTGGTGACCGGCCGCCGGGCGCACCTGGAGGAGCTGGGACTGGACACGGTCGGCGTGGACGCCGGCCAGCGCTACCTGGCGGTCGACGACCGGATGCACGTCACCGACGGCATCTGGGCGGTCGGTGACCTGACCGGCGAGGGCGCGTTCACCCACATCGCCATGTACCAGGCCGGCATCGTGGTGGCCGACGTGCTCGACCACATGCGGCGCACCAGAGGTGGCTCGGACGCCAGCGGCACCGCCAGCGTGGTCGGCGGCGCGGCCGGCGTGGTCAGCGCGGTCGGTGGCGCGATGAGCGCGGGCGGCTCGACGGCCGCGCCGGGCAGCGTCCCGGTCGCCGACTACCGGGCCCTGCCCCGGGTCACGTTCACCGACCCCGAGGTGGGCGCCGTCGGCCTGACCGAGCAGCAGGCCCGCGAGCGCGGCATCAACGTCCAGGTCGGCCACACCGACCTGACCTCGTCGACCCGGGGCTGGATCCACAAGACCGGCAACGCCGGCTTCATCAAGCTGATCGCCGACGCCGACCAGGGCGTGCTGGTCGGCGCCACCTCGGCCGGCCCGGCCGGCGGCGAGGTGCTCTCCGCGCTGGTGGTGGCCGTGCACGCGGCGGTGCCGATCAGCCAGCTCCGGCACATGATCTACGCGTACCCGACGTTCCACCGGGCCATCGAGGACGCGCTGCGCAACCTGAGGTGACCGGTCAGCCGGCCGGCGCGCCGTGCCGGCCGGCGCCGGCGGCGAACCGGCCGGCGCCGCGCACCCCGTCCACGGCCAGCGACTCCATGCCGTAGGCCAGCTCCACGGCGAGCGCCTCCGGCTCCGGCCGGCCGGAGCCGGCCAGCAGCGCCGCCCGGTCGTTGCGCAGGCAGGTCTGCGGGTGCCGGGCGATCTCGGCGGCCAGCCGCTCGGCCTCCGCCCGGGCCGCACCGGGCGCGACCAGCCGATTCACCAAACCCATCGCGTACGCCTCGTCGGCCGGCACCGCCCGCCCGGTAAGGATGAGGTCCATCGCCCGGCTCTCCCCGATCAGCCGGGGCAGCCGCACCGTCCCGCCGTCGATCAGCGGCACCCCCCACCGCCGGCAGAACACCCCGAGCGTCGCGTCCGACTCGGCGACCCGCAGGTCGCACCAGAGCGCCAGCTCCAGGCCGCCGGCCACCGCGTACCCGGAGATCGCGGCGACGACCGGCTTGGACAGCAGCATCCGGGTGGGCCCCATCGGGCCGTCGCCCTCGGCCTCGACCCGGTTGCCACGCGGCGTGCCGATCGCCTTGAGATCGGCGCCGGAGCAGAACGTGCCGCCCGCGCCCCAGAGCACGGCGACCGCCGCGTCCGGGTCGGCGTCGAACGCGCGGAACGCGTCGGCCAGCGCCCGGGCGGTCGGCCCGTCCACCGCGTTACGGGCCTCCGGCCGGTCCAGGATCACCGTGGTCACGGCACCGGCGTGCTCGACGCGTACCCCCATGGGCTCAGCATGCCCGCGACGGCGCCCGCCGCGCCAGCGGGCGTGGCCCCGCTACTTGATCGCGCCGGGCGAGGCCAGCCAGCGCATCGGCTGACCGGTGACTGCGCCGACCTGATCGAAGTCCCGGTCGTAGTGGAGCAACGAGAGTCCGTGGTATTCGGCGGTGGCGGCGATGAGCAGGTCGACGGCACCGGCAGACCGGTGGGTGCCTCTCGCGGTCAGCTCGAGCTGCGTCTCGGCGGCACGCTCGTAGATCCGGTCGGGCATCGCCACCCACCCGAAGACAGTGCGGAGCTGTTCGTCAAGCTGCGCACGGTCGGCGACGGATCGGGCCGTATAGAGGAATTCCAGTTCGACCAGCGGACACACCGCAACCAGGCCGGCGGTCACCGTCTGCTCCCAACGATCCAGCACGTCCGGGTCGCGGAGAAGCCGGACGAGAGCACTGGTGTCGATCAGATAGTCAGCCAGTTTCACGAGCGGTAGTTGCCCTTGTCGAGCAGCTCGTCGAAGTCACCGGCCCGCCCGCGCCCGGCCAGCTCGTCCAAGGCCCGAGCCCGGCGTAGGCGGGCCGCGCCCTCGCGGAGGGCGACGTTGACCGTGTCCTTCTTGGTCTTGGTCCCGAACGCCTGGGCCGCGTCCGCCAACGCCTCGTCATCGACATCGACCAAAATTTTGGTCATTCTCGCCCCCTATATACGACAGGCGGTTGAAGTATATCCGACGACCGCGTGGTGAGAGGGTTTTGCGGGGCGTCCGGTTTGGGGCCTCTGCTGTCGGGAAGTCGGAAGAGGTGCGCCGACTACTGACGAAACTCGAACAGGCCTCCGGACTCGACCGGGTGAGCGACCGGCTGCAGCGTGCCGTCCAGGGCACACTCAGCTCGCAGCGGGTCCGGGACGCGCTGCACGGCGTCTGGCTGGGCCATCCGCTGCACCCCGCGATGGTGCAGGTCCCGGTCGGCGCGTGGATCTCCGCCGCCGTGGTGGACCTGCTACCCGGCCAGCGCCGGGCCGCCACCGCCCTGGTCGGGCTCGGCACGGTGAGCGCGTTGCCGGCGGCGGTCGCCGGGTGGAACGACTGGGCGGCGCTCTCCCGCGACCAGCGCCGGGTCGGGCTGGTGCACGCCGGGGCGAACATCGTCGGCCTGACCCTCTACGCCGGCTCGCTCGCGGCCCGGCTGAACGGGCGGCACGGGCTCGGCCGGACGCTGGCCTGCCTGGGGCTGTCCGCGGCGAGCGGCGGGGCCTACCTGGGCGGGCACCTCGCCTACAAGCAGGGGGCGCAGGTCAGCCAGAGCGTCTCCGACCTGCACCTGATCGGCGACGGCTGGCACCCGCTTGGCGATCTGAGCAGCCTGCCGCAGCGGGAACTGCTCACCCGGAAGATCGACGACGTCTCGGTGCTCCTCTACCGGCACGGCGACGACGTCACCGTGATGCTGGAGCGCTGCCCGCACCAGAGCGGACCGCTCGGCGAGGGCGAGGTGCGGCAGATCGACGGCCACGCCTGTGTGGTCTGCCCCTGGCACGGCAGCGCGTTCCGCCTCGACGGCGGCCAGGTCGTGCACGGCCCGGCCGCCAACGACCAGGTCGTACTCCCCACCCGCGTGGTCTCCGGCCAGGTCGAGGCCCGGCTGCCCTGACCTCGGCGGTCCTCAGTCGCGGCGGTGTCGCCCGTTGCCCGCCAGCCGGGCCGGCGCCGGCCGGCGGCGCAGGCCGAGCACGGCGCCGATCTGCGCGCCCACGATGCTCGCCACCGCAAGCACCGCCGAGATGGCCAGCGGGCGGTTGATGCCCTCCTCGGCCGTGGCCCGGGACGCGCCGGCCGCCATCGCCGGCTGCTGCCCGTCCGGCGCCTCCACCGTGGGCGTGGCGTCCCGAGTCGGCGTGTCCGGCGCGGGCTTCGGCTTCGGCTTCGCCGCCGACGAGGACGCGGCGCCCGCGCCGGGCTTCGCCGGCGCCGGCTTGGCCGACGTCACCACCAGCCGGCCCGCGGCGTGCCGTCGTGCGCCGTCGTCCACCGCACCGCCGGGCAGCTCAATGAGCTGACCGGGACGGATTCGGTCCGCGTCGGCGAGCCGGTTCAACCGCGCCAGCTCCCGGTAGCGGTCGAAGTCGTCCAGGTACCGGTCGGCCACCTCGCCCAGGTAGTCGCCCTTTGCCACCCGGTACACCGCCGGGTCGGCGGCATCGGGCGCCGGGGTGACGACCCGCGGTGCGGTGTACGCCGTGGTGACGACGGGCGCGGCGACCGCCGGCTGCGGGGCGGTCAGCGCGGCGGCGCTCGCCGCGGCCGGGCTCGCCGCCAGGATCAGCGCCACCGAACCGACGAGCGCGGCGGCGGCCCGCTGCTGGCGGTGCATCCCGGGCAGCCTCGGCGCGGGCCGGCGCACCGCCGACGCGAGCAGCTCCACCACCACGGAGAACGCGAACGTGGCCCAGCCGAACCAGCCCACCACCGCCAACGCCCGCAGGAAGAGCTGCCCGTCGTCGCGGCTGGTCAACGCCGTACCCATCTCGGCCAGCGTGGGCAGGTGGTCGGGCAGCGGGTTGCCGGCGAAGGCCAGCAGCGCGACCGGCCCGCCGGCCAGCACCCCGACCAGCACGACGAGGGCGCCGAGCCCGGTGAGGACCTGCCCGGCGCGGCGGGCGGCGGAACGTCCTGGTGCACCCATGGCGGCCTTCCTTCCTACGGTGGTGGTGCGGTGAGCGCCCGAGCGGTGGCCTCACCGGTGACGGTCGCGGTTCTCTGCGCGCCGAACAGACCGAGCAGGTCCCGGCGGTAGGTGATCCGCACGCGTACCCGGATCTGGGTCTCGGTGCCGACCACGGGAAAGTCGACCTCGTGGTCGCCGACCCCGCCCGCGGCGCGGAGGTAGCCGGCGACGGCCGCGCGGGCGGCCGTCTGGTCGATCCGTTTAGGGCCGCCCTCGATGGCGCTCGCCCGGTCGATCATCTGGCCGCCGCTGCGGGCCGCCTCAGCGGCCAGGTTGTCGGCGCGTTGCAGCGTGCGCAACTGTCCGGCGCCGTCGTAGGCGAGGCTGACGATGCCGAGCACGCCGGTCATCGCCACGGCCAGGAAGAGGCTCACCCGGCCGCTCTCCGCCTCGCGCCGCCCGGTCATCCCCGGCTCCGGTAGGTGTCCAGCGGCGAGGTGAAACGCGCCGAGACGGTCTTGCCGCCCGGCACCCCGGGCAGGCCGGGCGCGCGCAGGTCGTCGAAGGAGACCGTGCAGGTCACGGTGACGGTGACGGTCGCCGGCACGCCCGCCTCGCTGCGGTACGCGGCGGCGAAGGTGGCCGGCCGGCCGTCCACCGACCCGGTCAGGTCCAGTCTCGGCGGGGCGGTGCAGCGCAGGCCGGACCAGTTGAGCTGGTCGCGGGCCGCCTTCTCGGCGGCCCGCGTGCCGTCGCGGGGCGTCCGGGCGAGCGAGGCGGCGCGGGCGGCGTCGTGCGCGGCCGACTCCACCGCCTCGTCGGCGACCGCGGTCCGGCCGGCCACCCCGGCGAGCACCATCAGCGCGATGAAGGCCGGGGCGAGCACCGCCACCTCGATCGAGACGGAACCTCGGTCCCGTGGCATCGGCCTCACCCCGTGGTCCAGTGTTCGGCGGGGCCGTGCGCGGTCTGCACGACCTCGAAGTCGACGCCCGGGATGACCGACAGGGAGCGACCGCGCACCGTGCAGGTGACGTCGGTGGCGGTCTCCGCGCAGGTCGGGCCGGTCCGGTCCCAGCCGACCAGCCAGTCGCCCGACCGGCGCAGGAAGCTGGTCGCCCGGTCCCGGCCGGCGGTGGGCGAGGCGTCGAACACGCGTTGGGCGTTCACCCCGGTCTGCGCCGCGTTCAGCGCGGTGGACCGGGCGACGAACCAGACGGCGACCTGGATCGAGCCGAAGAGCAGCACCAGGATCACCGGCATCATCACGGCCAGCTCGACCGGGTTGGCGCCCCGTTCGCGCCCGCCCGCGTCGAGGCGGGCGCGCAGGGTGGCGACGATCCGCCCCGGGCCGTGCGGACCGGCGGGCCGGCCGGCGGGCGCCGGCCGGCTCCGGACCGTACGGGCGGGGCGGGACATCACGGCGCCGTGTTGTTCGGGATGGCGTTCATCCAGTTGTTCGCGCGGGCCAGGGCGAGCGTGGTGACCGCCATGGCGACCGCCACCAGGCCGAAGATGATCACCGCGGTCGGGACCGGGCTGTCGCCACGCTCGCCGTCGCGGCGCAGCTCGGCGAGGCGGTTGCTCACCGCCGCGTACAGGTAGGTGTAGAGGTACATGGTCGTCTCCTTCTCGGGGGTGGGTGTCACAGACGGGCGATGAACGGATACACGGCGAAGCCGAGCAGGACGAAGACCAGCAGCGAGCCGGGGATGTCCAACTTGCTGGTCACCCCCTCGGCGCGGGTCAGGTTGTCGGTGCGGATCTGGTCGCGCAGCGAGTCGGCGCGGGACCGCAACGTCTCGTGCACCTGGGCGCCCTCGCTGCCGGAGGAGCGCATGATGGCGCCCACGTCGCCCAGCTCCGGGATGCCGATCCGGTCGGCCAGCTCCTGCAACTCGTCCCACGGCGAGTGCATCTGGAGCTGGGCGAGCCGCAGCGCCTCCCGGATCCGGTCGAAGACCCAGCCGTCGCAGACCGTCGCCGCGCGTTCCAGCGACTGCACCGGGCCGTGCGCGGCGGAGAGCTGCAACGCCACCAGGTCGAGGTAGGTGCAGACCGCCTGCCGGAACTCGTCCCGGGCGGCGTCCGCCTTGCTCAGCACCGCGCGGTGCGCCACCAGACCGGCGACCAGCGCCAGGCCCAGGCTGGCCAGCACCGGTACCGCCACCGGCATGGCCACCCCGCCGACGAAGAGCACGGCCGAGACGACCGCCGGGGTGGCGAAGCCGACCAGCGCGGAGAGCAGCACCGACAGGGCGTACTGCTCGGGGGTCCGGTCGAGCAGGGCGAGCTGCCGGGTCGGCGGGCGCAGCCAGCGGGCGAAGCCGCCGAGCCAGTCCGGCCCGGCGCCGGCCACCGGGGCCTGGCCGGGCGGCTGGTGCAGCCGGCGCAGGGCCGGGCCGAGCGCCGGGGTGGCCGGCAGCGCCTCCCGGACCACGAGGAAGAGGCCGAGCCCGACCGCCGCCCCACCGATGACAGCCACCGCGAGCTGCCAGTTGATCAGCATTACGCGATCGCCTCCTCCGGGTCGGGGGCCGGCAGGAAGCGCGCCGGGCGGGGCGGCTGGCTCATCGACCGCACCCAGACCAGCAGCCCGATGAAGGCCGCACCGAGCACCGCCATCACCAGCTGCCCGGTGACCGTCTCGTAGGGACGGATGTAGTCGCTGTTCACCAGCCCGTACGCAAGCGTCGCCAGGGTCATGCCGGTGAGGAAGCGGACCGCGAAGCGGGGCTGGGTCCGCTTCGCCTCGACCTCACGCCGGGTGGCCACCTCGGCGGAGGCGGCGCCGGCGATCGAGCCGAGCACGTCGCCGAGGCGCTCGCCCCGGTCGGTGAGGTGCAGGATCAGCGCGGCCACCACCTGGTCGGCGACCGGGTCGGCGATCTCGTCGGCGAAGGCGAGCAGCGCGGAGCGCGCCAGCCATCCCGCCTGGAGGCGGGCGGCCAGCGTGCGTACCTCCTCCTGGATCTCCTCCGGCGCGGTGGCGATGGTGCCGACGATGGCCTGCTGGAGCCCCTGCCCGGTGGCGGAGATGTCCTTGAGCCGCCGGGTCCACTCGCCGACCGCCTCGATCCGGGCGATGGCCCGCTGCTCGGCCCGGCCGACCGAGAACAGCCACGGCACGCCGGGCACTGCGAGCGCCACCAGCAGGCCCACCACCGGCAACCCGGTGAACAGGAACGCCAGCGCCCCGGCGACCACCGCGGCGCCGAGCAGGAGCTGGTGGCGACGCTGGTCGGCGCGGCTGGCCCCGGAGCCGGTCCAGATCCGGCCCAGGCCCGGCCCGGCGCCGGCCGGCGTCGACCTCGGCGGCCGGCGCGTGCCGACCAGCGCGACCACGGTCAGCACCAGCCCGGCGACGCAGGCCGCGCCGGAGACCAGGGCGATCAGTTCGATCTGCGTCACGGCCGGCCCCCGGTCGGCCGCCGCCCGAGGCGGGTGTGCCGGGGCCGCCGCCAGGCGCCCGCCCCGGCCTCCACGAAGCGGGTGAGCAGCCGGGCGTCGTAGCCGACCCGCAGCAGCTGGTCACGGATCCGCTCGGGCAGGTGCCGGGGGACCGCCCGGCCGTCCGGCCCCGGGCCGAAGACCGTGGTGGTGGTGATCCGGTTGCCCTCGCCGACGCCGATCACCTCCTCGACGTGCGAGACGAAGCGGTGCTTACGACCGCCGATCGCGGTCTCGTCCTCGACCGTCACGTAGACGATCAGGTCGAGCGCGTTGCCGGCCATCCGGCGGGCCTGGTCCACCGTCATCTCCCGGCCGTGGGAGAGCGCCAGCTCGATGATCCGTTCGCTCACCCCCGCCGGGGTACGGGCGTGGATGGTGCACATCGACCCGCGGCTGGTGGTCATCGCCTGGAGCATCGGCACGATCTCGCGGGACCGCACCTCGCCGACGATGATCCGCAGCACGCCCATCCGCAGCGACACCGGGATCAGGTCGGCGATGCTCACCTCACCGGCGGGTCGACCATCCGCGCCGCGCTCGCCGTGCCCCTCCCGGGACTCGAAGCTCATCACCGCCCGGTGTTTCTGCCCACGCCGGGCCGGCAGCAGCTCCCGACTCTCCTCCAGCAGCACGTACGGCTCGTCGGCCGGGATGTCGTCCATCAGCGCCCGGATGACCGTGGTCTTCCCGGCCCCGGCCAGCCCGGCGACCATGATGTTCAGCCCGGCCCGCATGGACGCGCGGAGGAAGTCGCGCAACAGCGGGTCGATCATCTCGTCCAAGTCCGGCCGGCCGCCGGCGATGTCCTCCAGGCTCACGTCGAGCGTGTTGTGCTTGCGGATCACCGCGTAGGGGCGGTGGCTGACCAGGAAGACCGCGGCGAGCCGGCTGCCGTCGGGCAGTTGCAGGTCGAGCGTGGGCTTGCTGGTGGAGAGCGACCGCTCGGTGGCGCCGGCCCGCCGGGCGGCGGCCTGGAGGATCTCCACCAGCTCGTCGTCGGTCTCGGCGATCGGCTCGGCCCAGTCGACGCCGCCGCCGTGCCGGGTGATGCGCACCTGGTCACAGCCGAGGATGTGCACCTCCTCGATGCTCTCGTCGACGAGCAGCGTCTGGAGCCGGCCCAGCCCGACCAGCTCGGCGGTGACCTGGTCGAGCAGCAGCCGCTCCTCGTCGGCGGGCATCGGCGTGCCGCCCCGGCGCACCGAGTCGGCGTACGCGGAGACCACCGCGACGGCCAGCCGGGCCCGCTCGACCTCCTCGGCGTCGGCGTCGAACTCGCGGCCGCGCTGCCAGTGGGTGAGCCGCTCGCTGAGTTCCCGGCGCAGCTCGCGGACCACCGCGAAGTCGACCCGGGGGCGGGGCGGTGACGCCGGCGGCGCGGCGGGCAGGGCCGGGCCGGCGACGTGGTGCCGCCCGTTCGGCGGGGCCAGCGGCGGGACGGTGGAGACGACGCCGGGCTGCTGGGCGCGGGGGTCGTGCGAGACCGGTTCAAACCGCACCGGACACCCCCGGCGCGGTCGGCGCGCTCACCGGGCGGGCCGGGGTCGCCCCGGGCCAGGCCAGCCGGGCCCGCCGCCGGTCCAGCAGCGCCCGGACCGGCACCTCCAGCGCGCCGGCCGCGCGCATGAGCGGCCGGTTGGCGCGTACGGTGCCGCCGTGGGCGAGCACCTCGGCGGTACGCGGGTCGTGCGGCAGCCGGGCGATCACCGGCAGCCGCAGCGCCTTGCTGATCTCGCTGGTGCCATGGCCGTCGCCCACCACCAGCAGGCGCAGGTTGCCCGGTGGGACCCGGTGTTCGGTGAGGTCCCGTTCGACGGTCCGGACCGTGGCCCGGGTGGCGGAGAGGTCGGGCAGGTGCGCGCGGGTGACCAGCAGCACCACCGCGGCGGCCCGCAGCAGCGGCCACGGTGGACCGTCCACCGCCAGTCGACCGCAGTCGACAAGCACGTCGTACGGGGGCACGCCCCGTTCCAGGCCGGTGAAGTAGTCGGCGAAGCGTTGCCAGAGCGGCACCAGGCTGCCGGCCTGGGCCGGATCGACCACGCCGGGCAGCAGCAGCCGCTCGCGGCGCGGCGCGTCCAGGTCGACCAGCTGGGACCAGAACGTGCTCTCCAGGCTGCCGTCGCGCAGCTCACCGACGGCGAGTTCGCCGATGCCCCGTGGGCCGTCGAGCGCCCCGCCCAGGTAGCCGGCGAGGATCGAGCCGCCCGCCGGGTCGCACTCGGCCAGCACGAGCCGGCGGTGCCAGCTCAGCGCGGCGGCCAGCGCGGTGGTGGTGACGCCCGGCGAGCCCTTCGCCGAGACCAGGGCGATGATCGCCATCAGGCCGCCTCGGTGAGCACGAGCGCGATCCGGTCGTCCGCGGCCAGCACCACCACCGCCGGCACGTCCCGGACGGCGAGCGCCAGGTAGACCACCACGTCGTCGTTCTGCGGCGTGGCGGTGTCGATCACGGTGGCCTCGAACCGGGTGCCGCCGCCCCGCGTCGCCTCGCTGCCGTTGGCGCCGCTGTCCGGCGTGCTGACCAGCAACACCTTGTCGCCGGGGTGCAGTTCGCGGGCCGGCACCCGGGCGGACTCCAGCCCGAGGGCGATCTGCTGCTGGCCGGGGCCGAGCAGCGGGGCGTCGGTGAGCTGGGTCGGGGTGAGCAGCGTGCCGGGGGTGAGTCGGACGGCGGCGCGCAGGCCGAGCAGCTCCTTCATCCGGTCGGCCGGCACCGGCCGCAGTTCGCGTCCGCCGGAGACGCGGACCGGCACCAGGTCGTCGGCGGTGATCTGCTGGCCCACCTCGACCGGCCGGGCCACCGCGAGGTAGCTGCCGGTGGAGCGCACCGAGGTGACCGCGAACGCCGCGCCGAGCCCGCCGAGCGCGATCAGCAGGATCGCCAGGCCGAGCAGGCCGGGCCGGACGCGTCGTTGCCGGACCACCTTGGGCGGCGCCACCGGCGCCTCCACCGGGGTCCCGTTCCGGGATGCCACCACACTCATCGGGTCACCACCTGAAGTTCGTTGATCTGCACCGGGACGATGCCGCTGACCCGGCTCTGGGCGATCTCGCCGCTTTCGCCGCCGCTGGACGTCCACTCGACGGTCCAGAACGTGGTGGCGTAGACCTGGTAGGTGCGCGCCTCGGGGTAGCCGTTGGGGAGGCCGCAGTCCGGCGAGGGAGACCCGGCGCGCGGCCCGTCCGCCGTGTAGGGGGTGCCCGGCCCGTGGCAGGTGACGTCGAGCCCGGGGGCCATGTGCCAGACGATCCGGGTCACCTTCGCGGTGATGTCGACGGTCAGCCCTCGCTCCGAGGCCGAGGCGGACAGCGGCCCGAAGTAGGAGGCGCCGGGGCTGGCCCACATCCAGACCGGCAGGCCGACCAGCCCGGGTCCCTTGCTGCGCCGGGGCGCGACCGCGGCGCGGGGGCGCAGCAGGGAGATCGAGGCGAGCGCGCGGCGGGCCAGCTCCTCCGGGTCGGGCGGCGTGCCGTATCCGGGCGGCGGGGCGTCGAGCAGCACGAGCGTCTGCTGACCGGTGGCGCCTCCGTTGCAGCTCGCCACGTAGTACTGCTTGCCGGGGGGCGGATCTCCCTGCGGCTCGGCCAGCTTGTAGTAGCAGCCGTCGCCGTTGTTGAACCAGCCGAGCAGGTCGTCGTAGCAGGGGATGACCCGGCCGTTCCACTGGCACTTCGCGGTACCGCCTCCGCCGTCTCCGCCCCTGCCCGGCCCGCCGGGATCTCCCGGGATGGGTGGGTCGTCGTCCCAGACGTCGCAGTCGGTCTGTCCCGGTGGGCAGGAGCCGCCCGGGTCGGCGGCCCGGGCCGGCGCGCCGGCCAGCATGAGCAGCGCCGCCAGGCCGGCGGCGAACCACCGGCGGCGGGGCGTCCCGGCCCGGGTCGGGCGGGCCGGGACGTCCTCTCCTCCCCAGGTCAGCACGGTTGGTCCTGGTGCGCCGCGCCGGCATTGACGAGCCACCGGCCGTCCGGGTAGCGGGCCGCGGTCGCGGTGGCGAGATACCGTCCGCCGCGGGTGCCGGGCACGATCTTGCGGTCCTTGGCGTAGACCAGCCGGTAACCGCGCGCGTCCAGGCAGTCCTGGATCTCGACGGTGGGCGGGTCGGCGGCCAGATCGACCGAGACGACGGTGGGGTCGGAAACCAGTTTTCCGGTACGCATCGCGCCGTGCTCCTTCGCGTTACGAATTGCCACTCGCACCCGGGTCAGCAGTGGATCGGCCAGAAAGCGGTCCAGTGCGGGATGGCCGGGATCACTGCGCGCGCTCGCCGTCCGGGAGGCATCGAGATATCCGGAATAGGCGGCGAGTGCCGCCTTTTCGGCGGCGCTCTCCTCGGCCGAGGAATGGGCGGCGGGCGCGGCGGTGCCCCCGGCCAGCGGGCCGGCGGCCACCTCGGGCCCGCTGCCGCAGCCGGCGGCGCCGGCCACCAGTGCGAGGCTGAGCAGGCAGATTTCCCATCGGCGGGATTGCCATACGCGCAACGCCGAGCCCTCCTCGGTGCCGGCCCGGTGCGGTCGCGTCGACCCGCTCCGGGCATGCGGAAGCGCGCCCGGATCTGTCCGGCCGGGCCTCGACCGCCACCGCTTGCATTTACCTGTGCTGATCTTCGTCGAATGTGGAGCTGATGTCCTCGGTCGGCCTCCGACGCCAATTGATCGGGGGTTGCGTCGTACCCAAGGGGCGAGCATAGGCTGACGTCCGCCGATGCAACAGAGGCAATTCACGTGAACACGGTGAGTGAAGACGGGTGGTGGGGGCGGGTGAATGTCCGGACCGTGACGGGCGGGTGCACCACGGGCGGCCCGCCGGCAGGCGTGCGCCCACCCGCACCCGTCCACCCGCCCTCGGCGGTGCGCCTCCGCGCCACCGGTATGAGGGGGGACCGCCCAGGTCGTCCGATCCGTCCCACCGCCCGGCCGCACCCGGCCGTCGCCGGCCGTGCGGGCCGCCGCGGCGCCCCACCGGACGCCTCTTTCCGCGCCATCCGTCACACGCCGATCGAAGATCTGTCACTCTGCGTGCTCCGATGTGGAGACAGTGGCGGCCGGACGGGGGAGCCGGCGTGACCACCGAACGGGTCCACCACCTCGACCCACCGGCGATGACACGTCGCCCGGTCGTCCGGCTGCTGGCCACCCTCGCGCTCGTGCCGTCGGTCCGGCTGGCGGTGGCCCGCTACGCCGTACCGTCGGACCGCCCCGACCGGACCGGCTGCGACGCCTGCGGCGCCCCGATCGGGCTGGACCGGCCGCTGCCGGCGCTCGGCCCGGCGGCCCGCTGTCCGGGCTGCCGGGCGCGAGTCGGCGCGCCGCCCGCGGTGGCGGAGGTGGCGCTGCTCGTCGCGGCGGCCGTGCTGATGCTGTCCGGCGGACCGCTCGGCGCGCGCCTGGCGCTGGCCTGGTGGCTCGCCTGGGCGGTGCCGATGGCCCTGGTGGACGCCGCGTCGCACCGGCTGCCCGACCGGCTGACCTGGCCGGCCGCGGCCGGCACCTGGGCGCTGCTCGGGGTGACCGCGCTGGCCGGGCCCGGCCCGACGCCCTGGCTGCGGGCGGTCGCGGCCGGGCTGGCCCTCGCCGCCGGCTTCGCGGCCACCACGCTGCTGTTCGGGCGGCGCGGGTTCGGCCTCGGCGACGCCAAGCTGGCGCTGGGCACCGGTGCGCTGCTCGGCTGGTACGGCTGGCCGGTGCTGGTGGCCGGGCTGACGCTCGCGGTCACCCTCGCCGCGGTGGCCGGGCTGGCGCTGCTCGCCGGCCGGCGACTCCGCTGGTCCAGCCATCTGCCCTTCGGCCCGTTCCTGATCCTCGGCACCGCCGCCACACTGGTGCTCACCACCTGAACGCCTGCGCGGCCACACCCGGGCGCCGGTGACCACGCTCCGGCGCGACGTTCCCGTGGCGGACGCTCGGCGGTCGGGAGTGTTCCAAGGCCGGGCCCCCTGTTAACGCCTCCGGTATAGGCGGGCCCCCCGGTTGACACCCGCCACCACGGGTCAGCGAAGCGTCGCTCAGGGTGCTAGACATCAGGGCGTGACGGACGCTGAGGCGCGACCCAACGTCGCCCGGATGTACGACTACTACCTGGGCGGCTGCCACAACTTCGCGGCCGACCGCGCCGCCGCCGAGGAGATCCTGAAGATCTTCCCGGACACCGGTGTGGCGGCCCAGACCAACCGCGCCTTCCTGCGCCGCGCCGTGCGCTGGGCCGCCGAGCGGGGCGTACGCCAGTTCCTCGACGTCGGCGCCGGCCTGCCCACCCAGGGCAACGTGCACGAGGTGGTCCGCGCGGTGAACCCGGACGCCCGGGTGGTCTACGTCGACCACGACGAGGTGGCCGTCGCATACGCCCGGCGGCTGCTGCCCACCGACGGGCGCACCGTGGTGGTCCGGGGTGACCTGCGGCGACCCGACGAGCTGCTGGCCGATCCGGCGTTGCGGGCCACCATCGACCTGGCCGAGCCGGTGGCGTTGCTGCTGGTCGCGGTGCTGCACTTCGTGCCCGACGCGGACGACCCGTGGGCGGCGGTGGCCCGGCTGCGCGACGCCACCGCACCGGGCAGCCTGCTCGCGCTCTCCCACCTGACCCTGGACGGCGCGCCGCCGCTGCCCGCGCGGGCGGGCACCGAGGTCTACCGGCGCAGCAGCTCGCCGCTGGTGCCCCGCATCCACGCCGAGGTGGCCCGCTTCCTCGACGGCTACGACCTGGTGGAGCCCGGCCTGGTCCGGCTGGCCGACTGGCGACCGGACGGCGAGCCGCGGGCGGCGGTGTCGCACGGCTACGGCGGGGTGGGTGTGCGGCGCTGACCTCCCGACACCAATAAACCTAGCAAGCACCGGGCACGTGCGGTATCGGTTGACGGGCCGATGACCGCGCTCGGAAATCCCCGTTAGATTCGCCGAGCTGATCTGACGGGGAGGTCATCTGTGTCCACCGTGTCCACAATCGACGACGAACAAATTTCCCACCCGCTTGTCCGGCGCGGGCTCATTCCGGAAACACGGCCGCAGCGGATTCTCGCGTTGGCCACATTCGTCAACATGATCGGCAGTGGTGTCTTCATGGTCACCGCCGCCCTCTTCTTCACCCGGGTGGTCGGTCTGCCGCTGGCCCAGGTGGGTCTCGGAATGGGTGTCGCCGCCGGCGCCGGCCTGCTCGCGGGCGTGCCGGTGGGGCATCTCGCCGACCGGCGCGGCCCGCGCGAGGTCTACCTCCTGATGCTCGTGGTCCAGGGCACCGCGATGGGCGCACTGGTGTTCGTCCGCAATTTCTGGCTGGTGCTGGTGGCGCTTTGCGTGAGCGAACTGGCCCGATCCGCCGGCGGCGCGGCCCGGGGTCCACTCGTTCGCGAAATCGGCGGCGCCGACCTGGCCAGATATCGCGCCTACCTACGGTCGGTCGCCAATCTGGCCGGCAGTTGCGCCGCGATCGCGACCGGATTCGCCGTGCAGTTCGACAGCCGTCCGGCCTACCTGTCGCTGGTGGCGGCGAACGCGCTCAGCTTCGTCGCCGGCGCGGCGGTGGTCGCGGCGCTGCCGAAGATGCCGCCGGTGCCCGCGCCACCGCACGTGAGCCGCTGGGCGGCGACCCGCGACCGCGGGTACCTCGCCGTCACCGTCCTCGACGGCGTCATGTCGATCCACCACCAGGTGCTGCTCTTCGCCCTTCCGCTGTGGATAGTCGGGCACACCGAGGCGCCCCGCTGGCTGGTCGGCGCGACCGCCCTGGTCAACACCGCGCTGGTGGTGCTGCTCCAGGTGCCGGCGAGTCGGGGGGTGGACAACAGCGACGCGGCCGGCCGGGCCGTACGCCGGGCCGGTGTCGCGTTCCTCGCCGGCATGGCGGTCGTCGCCGCGACCGCCGGGCTGCCCACCTGGCTCGCCGTCGCCGGCATCGGGCTCGGCGTCTGCGTGCACACGGTCGGCGAGCTGTGGCACACCGCCGGTTCGATGGAGCTGCGCTTCAGCCTGGCCCCGGCGCACGCGCAGGGCCAGTACATGGGCCTGTTCGGGTTCGGCGCCGGCCTGGCCAACGTGGTGGCGCCGACCGTGCTCGCGCTGTTCTGCATCACCTGGGGCGTGCCGGGCTGGCTGCTGCTCGGCGGGGTGTTCCTGGGGGTGGGTCTGGTGACACCAGGAGTGGTGCGGTGGGCGGAGCGGAACCGCCCGGCGTGACGGTCAGCCGAGGCCACGGTGGGCGGCCCAGAGCGCGCCGGACGTTGAGCGTGGTCAGGGTGAACTCCTCGCCGCGCCGGGTGTCGGTCCAGCGCAACGGCTCCGGCACCGTCACGTTGCTGGCGAGGGCGCTGACGTCGGGCCAGGCGTCGCTGCTCATCCCGGCATCGTCGCACGGCGGCTCAGCGTCGTCTCCCGGGTCATGTGGGACAGCTTCTCCGGGTTGCGCACCGCGTAGAGCCCGCTGATCCGCCCGTCGTCGAGGCGTACCGCGATGACCGTGTCCAGCTCGCCGTCGAGCCGGACGACCAGCGCCGGATAGCCGTTGACCTGCGCCAGTTCCATCGACGCCGGCCCGGCGACGCGCCCCCACCCGCCGGCCAGCAGGCGGGCCACCTTGTCGGCGCCGGTGACCGGGCGCGGGATCGCCTGCTTGATCCCGCCGCCGTCGCCGACCAGCACGACGTCCGCGGCGAGCACGGTGAGCAGCGACCGGAGGTCACCCGTCTCGACCGCCCGCCGGAACGCGTCGAGCGCGTCCCGGGTCTCGGTCGGGGAGACGGTACGGCGGGGGCGGCGCGCCGACACGTGGGCCCGGGCCCGGTGCGCGATCTGCCGTACCGTGGCCGGGCTCCTGTCGACCGTCTCGGCGATCTCGTCGTAGCCGACGTCGAACACCTCGCGCAGCACGAACACGGCCCGCTCGGTCGGCGTGAGCGTCTCCAGTACCAGCAGCATGGCCATCGAGACGCTGTCGGCCAGCGCCACGTCGTCGGCCACGTCGGGCGCGGTGAGCAGCGGCTCGGGCAGCCACGAACCGACGTACGACTCCTTGCGCCGGCCGAGGGCCCGCAGCCGGGACAGCGCCTGGCGGGTGGTGATCCGCACCAGGTAGGCGCGCCGGTCGCGGACCTCGTCGAGGTCGACGCCGGCCCACCGCAACCAGGTCTCCTGCAGCACGTCCTCGGCGTCGGCGGCCGAGCCGAGCAGCTCGTACGCGACCGTGAAGAGCAGGTTCCGGTGGGTGACGAACTCCTCGGTGGCCCGGTCCGCCATGACGTGCTCCCTGTCCGCTCGGCTGCGTTCCCCACCAGACGCCGGCCGCCGGCGCGGTGTGACACCTCGCCGCTGTGGCGGTGGTCACCCGGCCACGGTGTCACGCCGGGCTCGCCGCCGGCATCTCATGTTCGTCCGAACGCCACGCCACGGAGAGGGCGGAACCATGGAGACGCGAATCAACCTGTTCGAGAACGAGGTCTCGGCGAAGTTCCTGAAGCGGTTCGCCAACGCCGGCCTGGTGATCCAGCAGTCGCCGCTGTCGCACACCGTGCAGGAGCTGGTGTCGCTGCGGGCCAGCCAGATCAACGGCTGCGGCTGGTGCATCGACATGCACACCAAGGAGGCCACCGCCGCGGGGGAGAGCGCGGTGCGGCTGCACCTGGTCGCGGCCTGGCGGGAGTCGACCGTCTTCACCGAGGCCGAGCGCGCCGCGCTGGCGTTCGCCGAGGAGGGCACCCGGCTCGCCGACGCGTACCAGGGGGTGTCCGACGAGACGTGGGCCCAGGTGCGCAAGCACTACGACGAGGACCAGGTCGCGGCGCTGGTCTGCCTGCTCGGGCTGATCAACGCGGCGAACCGGGTCGCGGTGATCGCGCACCAGCAGGGCGGCTCGTACGAGGCGGGGATGTTCGCCGCCGCCCTGGGCTGACCGACGGGGAGCGGCCCGGTCCGGGAGAGTGACCCGGGCCGGGCCGCAGGGCGGCGGCGTTGCCCGTACAGAGAACTGCACCTACCTGGGTGCGGGAGTGCCGGCCAGTCGATCGAAGAACGTGCGGACGTCGGCGGCGAACAGGTCGGGCGTCTCCAGCGCGGCGAAGTGACCACCTCGGTCGAACTCGCTCCAGTGTCGGATCTGGAATCTCCGTTCGGCGAAGGAACGGATCGGCAGGGTGATGTCGTGGGCGAAGACGGCGACGCCGACCGGCGGCGGGCAGGGCGGCGGTGGTCCGCCGGCCGCGCTCTCCTTGATCAGTCGGGCCGAGGACGCGGTGGTGCGGGTGAGCCAGTAGACCGAGACGTCGGTGAGGACGCGGTCGACGGGGATGGTGGACGCCGGGTCGGCCCATTCGGTGAACTTCTCGGCGATCCAGGCGAGCTGGCCGGCGGGCGAGTCGTTCAGCGCGTACGAGACGGTTTGCGGGCGGGCGGCGTAGAGGATCTGGTGCGGGTGTCGCTGCGCCATGAGCTGCCTGATCCGGGCCAGCCGGGCCCGGTCGGGCTCGGACAGGTCGGCCTCCCCGGCCCAGCCGGGCGGCGGTGGCGTGGGCAGGTAGTTGAGGTGCACACCGATGACGTGCTCGGGGTCGATCCCGCCCAGCCGGGTGGAGATCACCGAGCCCCAGTCGCCGCCCTGGGCGCCGTAGCGCCGGTAGCCGAGGCGGCGCATCAGCTCGGCCCAGGCGCGGGCGACGCGGTCGACGTCCCAGCCGCGTTCCCGGGTGGGGCCGGAGAAACCGAATCCCGGTATCGACGGGACGACCAGGTGGAACCGCTCGGACAGCGGTTCGAGCACGTCGAGGAACTCGACGACCGAGCCGGGCCAGCCGTGGGTGAGGATCAGCGGCAGCGCGTCGGGGTCGGCGGAGCGGACGTGCAGGAAGTGCACGTTCTGCCCGTCGATCTCGGTGGTGAACTGCGGGTACCTGTTGAGTTCCGCCTCCTGCGCGCGCCAGTCGTACCCGGTGTGCCAGTGCTCGGCCAGCTCGCGTACCCGCGCCAGGGGGATGCCGTGGTCCCATCCGGCGTCGGGCAGTTCGTCGGGCCAGCGGGTGCGGGCCAGGCGGTCGGCCAGGTCGTCGAGGTCGGCCTGGGGAATCGCCACCCGGAACGGCTTGATCATGATCGCACCTTTCGTTGGTCGACCTAACGTTTGCCGCACCAACGTAATGCTCATTCGTTGGTTGTACCAATGGATTTGTTAAGCTGGCCACGTGGACACCCCGGACCCGGATGCCGTGCCGGCCCGACTGGCCGGACTGCCGAGCTGGCTGATCACCCAGACCGCCGTCCGCGCCGGACGGCTGGTGAGCGACGGACTCGCCGCGGTCGACGCCCGCGGCTACCACTTCCGGCTGCTGGCGACCCTCGACGAGTTCGGCCCCGCCAGCCAGGCGACACTCGGCCGGCGCAGCGGCATCCACGTCAGCGACGTGGTCGCGGCGCTCAACGAACTCGCCGACCGCGACCTCGTCGACCGCGCCCCGGACCCGGCCGACCGGCGGCGCAACGTCATCACCATCACACCCGCCGGGCGCCGGCAGCTCCGACGACTGGAAAAGCAACTCGCCGCCGTGCAGGACGAGCTGCTCGCCCCGCTGTCACCTGGCGAACGGGCGCAGCTCACCGGCCTGCTGAGCCGAGTGCTCACCCACCACACCCGACGGTCCGGCTGACTGTCGGGCACCGTACGGACCGTAGTCACCCGCGCGGATGCGGTGTTAGCCTCCTCCCGCCAGGCGTGATCATGGGGAAGGTATCGGGGGACACATGGGGGCCGGCTTCGCGAGTTCGGGTGGCCTGCTGGACCCGGACGGCGCCGTCGAGCGGCTGGCGGCCTGGAAGGGGCGGATCGACCAGCTCGCCGCCGACACCAAGGCGATGAGCGACCGGCTCCAGGAGCTTCGGGTCACCGCCGCCGACGGCAACGGCCTCTGCGAGGTGACGGTCGACTCCACCGGGGCGCTGTGCGACCTGCGGTTGGGCCCACGCACCCAGCGGGTCGCCCCCGACGTGGTGGCCCGGACCGTCATGGACACGATCCGGGAGGCGAAGCGGCAACTGGCCGACCGGTCCCAGGAGATCATCGCCGACACGGTCGGCACCGACTCGGCCGCCGGCCGGGCCGTCGCCGAGCGGGTCGGGCAACGGTTGCGTGACCCCGACGCCACCGAGGGCGGCGTCGACGACCAGCCCGGTCGGTGGTGAGCGGGATGGCCGACGGTTTCGCGGTCGACGCGGACCAGATCCGCGCGCACGCCCGCAACGTCGACGCCGTGCGGGCACGCTTCGACGCGGTGAAGACCGCCAGCGCGCACATCGCACAGGACGACTCCGCGTACGGGCTGCTGTGCAGTTGGCTGCCCGCGATCCTTGAGGGCCGGCACACGCGGCAGGACGAGCTGATCGCGTACGTGGAGGAGAACCTGTCGTTGGTCGTCGCCGGGCTGGGGACCACCGCCGACAACTACGACGGCGCCGACGCGGACGCGGACGCCGTGGTCCGCAAGGCGGGTGGCGGGCTGACGGGGGCCACGCCGTGACCGACGCCTCGCTGGTCGCCGGCGTCGTGTCGACCCGCAAACCGTGGACCGGGGCGGCGCTCGCCGACAGCTGTCAGGGGCTGGTCGACGCCATCCACAGCCAGGGCTGGGTCGACGACCTGATCGCCGGCGCGGCGTTCGGCGTCGAGGTCGCCGCGACCGTGATGGACCCGCTGAGCGCGTTGCTGGCCAACGGGCTCGGCTGGGCGATGGAATACTTCGAGCCGCTGCGGCAGGTCCTCGACGAACTCACCGGCATGCCGGACGTCGTCGCCTCGCACGCCGCCACCTGGGACAACATGGCCGCCGCCCTGCAGGGCATGGCGACCGACCTGAAGTCCTTCGTGGACGGCGACACCCCGCACTGGCAGGGGCGGGCGGCCGACGCCTACCACAACCTGATGGAACACAACGTGGAGGCGATCAACGGGCTCGGCGGGGTGTCCGCCGCCATGGCCGCCGCCACCCAGGCCGCCGGCAACCTGGTGATGTTCACCCGCGACATCGTCCGGGACCTCATCGCCGACCTGGTCGCGCGCGTGATCGTGTGGGCCGTCGAGGCCATCTTCGTGGTCACCATCCCGGTGATCGCGTCGCAGATCGCCGCCGCGGTCGTCAAGTGGGCCGGCCGCATCCTGACCTACGTCATGGCGCTGATCAGCAGCCTGACCAACCTCTCCGCACTCCTGGACGGCTAGCCGGACCATGGCGAAACCCAAGACCCCCCACGGAGACAGCCCGGACGCGCCTCGCCCGCACGGCGACGGGGAGGGCGACGGCGACGCCGCCTCGCCCGGACGGCGCCGCGGCACCGAGGTTCCGGAGAACGTCGGCCGGGCGCAGGAGACGATCGCCGACGAGGCACGCCAGGGCCGCCCCGGTGGCGACCAGGGCGGCACTCCCGGGCGGCCCGGCGGCGACGGCGGATACCAGCCGCCCAAGCCCGGCACCCCCGAGTACGACGCGCGGGTGCAGGAACTCGCCGCCGACCCCGCCCACAACGGAAAAATCAGCGCCAAGTCGCGCCGCGAGGCGGAGGTGGGGCTCGAAGCCGAGGCGCAGGGCAAGATCCCGGGCCCGATCCGCCGGGCCGAGCTGGACAACTCCGATCCCGCGTTCCAGAAGGACCAGGGCGAGTTCATCGACGGCAACGGCGACAACTGGGACGTCAAGAGTCCGGTCGACACGTTCCCGGCGGGCCGTCAGGCCGGCCAGCCGATGCCCGAGGGCACGAGGGGACGGTACGACGGCAACGAGACGGAGCAGAAGCTGTCCGACGAGGTGGCCGGCGGCCAGCGTGTCATCATCGACAGCAAGAACCTGTCCCCGGGCTCCCTGGCCGACCTGAAGCGACGGGTCGCCGGCAACCCGGACCTGGACGGCAAGGTGGTGTTCCTCGAATGAGCAGGTACAAGCAGCGCAGCGCCGACGTGACCCGTTGGCCCGACAGCCCCGAGGCCCGGGAGGCGCTCCAGGAGTGGTTCGCCGCCCTCGCCGCGGACCCCACGGCGTACCTGTCGGGCGACTTCCTGGACTTCCGGGGCGCCGACCTCGGCACCATCGACCTGACGGACGCCTACCTGGTCAACTCCCGGCTCGACGGCGTCCGGTTCGAGGACGCCAATCTCGGCGGCGCCAATCTCGGCAACGCGGAACTGGCCGACGCCGACCTGAGCTTCGCCGACCTGACCAAGGCGGAACTGGTCGGCTGCGTCGCCCCGAACGTCCGCCTCCGGGGGGCGAGGCTGTTCGCGACGGTGCTCGACGACGCCGTCCTGACCGGCGCCGATCTCAGCCACGCGATCCTCAACTCGGCCAAGCTCTACCGGACCGATCTGCGCGGGGCAAACCTGGAGTTCGCGAGCCTGCGGTGGGCCACGCTCGGCGGTGCCACCATGCCCACGGTGTTGACCGGCGCGGCGATGTTCGGCGCTGAGTTCGAGGGCGCGAAGGGTGCTGTGGTGGGCCCGGTCCTGGTCGACGAGGACCGGAGCCGGTCGCTCGACGGCGCCGACCTGGAGGCGTGGTTGGCGGAGCGGGGAGCGGAACACATCCAGGTGCTCAACCTGGGAGCCTCCGGGTCCTGATCCGTTCCCGCGCCCATCGCAGGGACGGACACCGGACCGGTGAGGGCCGCGGCAGGTGCGCCTCAGGGTCGGAGCACGTAGCGACCGCGTACCCCGCCCTTGGCCACCGCCCGGTGGGCGTCCGCCGCCCGGTCCAGCGGCAGCACGGCGTGCACCCGGGCCGGCAGCTCGCCGGACGCGGTGCGGGCGAGCAGGTCGGCCAGTCGGGGGCCGTCGGCGTGCGTGTCCACGACCGCGACGGTGACGCCGCGTGCCGCCGCCGGCCGGGCGTTCGGCCGGACCCCGACGTACGCCCCGCCGTCCCGGACCAGCGCGAACGCCTGCTCCTGGAGGTTGGCGGCGTCGGCCACCGCGTCCCAGCCCGGGTCGGCCGCCGTGGTGAAGCCGGCGCCGAGGCTCCGCACGAACTGTTCGTCCTCCGCGCGGGCCAGGCCGGTCACCCGCCAGCCCTGGTCCGGCGCGAGCGAGAGGACGTACGCCCCGACCGCGCCGGCCGCGCCGGTCACCAGCAGCCGGTCGGCGCCGGCCGGCGCGGCGCCGAGCAGGTCGACGACCTGCGCGGCGGCCAGCCCGTTGAGCGGCACGGTGGCCGCCTCGACCAGGTCCAGACCATCGGGTACGGCGGCGAGGTCGGCGGCCGGCACGACGAGCTGCTCGGCGTAGGTGCCGAAGTCGCGGTCGAACCCGACCACCAGGCCGGCGACCCGGGCGCCGGCGGCCAGGTCGACGCCGCGACCGGCGGCCTCGACGGTGCCGGCGAAGTCCCAGCCGAGGCCGGTGTGGTGCGGCTGGTGGATCAGCCCCAGGCCGTGGAAGAAGCCGCCGGCGACGGCGAGGTCGACGGGGTTGACCGCCGCGCCGGCGACCCGCACCCGGACCTCGCCCGGTCCGGGCTCGCGCAGCGGGACGTCGATGATCTCGACGAGGCCCGGTTCCCCGGCGGTGCGGACGACGGCGGTGCGGAAGGTCTGCGTACCCATGGTTCGTGCTCCTTGTCTCGACTGCTGTCCTGGACCACGATGGGGTAGTCACTCTCCATCGGGAAGTACGCACCTGAGAGTGCGTAGGGAACCGCCAGGTAGGAAGGAGTGGCCGATGGCCACCCGAACCGCGATCGAGAAGCGGGCCCGGGCGCGGGCGGAGTACGACGCGTTCCTGGCCGCCTGTCCCAGCCGCCAACTGCTCGAACGGATCTCCGACAAGTGGGTGGCGCTGATCCTGGCCGCCCTCGGCCGGGACGGCCCGGACGGCGACGCCGGCCCGCAGGTGATGCGCTACTCGGAACTGTCCCGCCGGCTCGCCGGCGTCAGCCAGAAGATGCTCACCCAGACGCTGCGCTCCCTGGAGCGCGACGGCCTGCTCGTCCGCACGGTGACGCCGACCGTGCCGGTGACCGTGACGTACGAGCTGACCGAACTCGGCCTGTCGCTCCACCGGTTGACGCGCGGCATCAAGGTGTGGGCCGAGGCGCACATGGACGAGGTGCACGCCAACCGGGAGCGCTACGACGCCGGCTGACGAACCGGTTCGCTGGAATTTTTCGGTGCGGTACCGCAACGGGAAGCGGCCCTGGACGGGCGGTCATCGACATTGACCGATGATGGTGGCGCGAGTATCTTCCACTGGAGTTACCGGTAGGTTTCCGAAATTTTCAGGGCCGGTGACCGGAACGCGTACCGCCCGGTGGCGCACCCGCGCCAGGTACGTGAACCGTGTCGACAACCCTGCGCATCACCCGTCCGATATGCAGAGGAGCGTCATGGAACGTCCACTGAGGCGGCACCGCTACCGCGTACTGGCGGCCGCTGCCGCCGGTTCGCTGGCCCTGGCCGGCGCCGCGCTGTTCGTGCCCGGCCCGGCCCAGGCGGCCACCACCCTGGGTGCCGCGGCGGCGCAGTCCGGCCGCTACTTCGGCACCGCCATCGCGGCGAGCCGGCTGAACGACTCCACCTACAGCACGATCGCGGCGCGTGAGTTCAACATGATCACGGCCGAGAACGAGATGAAGCCGGACGCGACGGAGCCGAACCAGAACCAGTTCAACTTCAACTCCGGCGACCAGATCTACAACTGGGCCACCCAGCGCGGCCTGAAGGTCCGCGGGCACACCCTGGCCTGGCACGCCCAGCAGCCGGGCTGGATGCAGAACATGGGCGGCAGCACGCTGCGCAACGCGATGATCAACCACATCAACGGTGTGATGGCCCACTACAAGGGCAAGCTCGCCGCGTGGGACGTGGTCAACGAGGCGTTCAACGAGGACGGCAGCCGCCGCAACTCCAACCTGCAGAACACCGGCAACGACTGGATCGAGGTCGCGTTCCGCACCGCGCGGGCGGCCGACCCGTCGACCAAGCTCTGCTACAACGACTACAACATCGAGAACTGGTCCTACGCCAAGACGCAGGGCGTCTACCGCATGATCCAGGACTTCAAGTCCCGGGGCGTGCCGATCGACTGCGTCGGGTTGCAGACCCACTTCACCGGCGGCAGCTCGCTGCCGAGCAACTTCCAGACCACGCTGTCCAGCTTCGCCGCCCTCGGCGTCGACGTGGCGCTCACCGAGGTCGACGTCACCAACTCGTCGACCAGCCAGTACCAGGGCCTGACCCAGGCCTGCCTGAACGTTCCGCGTTGCATCGGCATCACCGTCTGGGGCGTGCGGGACAGCGACTCCTGGCGCTCCAACGAGAGCCCGCTGCTGTTCGACGGCGGCGGCAACAAGAAGGCCGCGTACACCTCGGTCCTCAACGCCCTCAACGCCGCCGGCCCGGCACCGACCGGCACCCCGACGGCGACGCCGACCTCGACCCCGACCTCCGGGCCGACCACGCCGCCGCCGTCCGGCGGCGCCAACCGGATCCTCGGCAACCAGTCGGGCCGGTGCATCGACGTGCCCAGCTCGTCGCAGACCAACGGCACCCGGGTGCAGCTCTACGACTGCCACGGGCAGACCAACCAGCAGTGGACGTACACCTCGAGCAAGCAACTGACGGTGTACGGCGGCAGCCGCTGCCTGGACGCCGCCGGCTCCGGCAACGGCGCGGCCGTCCAGATCTACAGCTGCAACGGCCAGAGCAACCAGCAGTGGAACGTCAACTCCAACGGCACCATCAGCGGCGTCCAGTCCGGCCGCTGCCTCGACGTCTGGGGCACCGGCAACGGGCAGCAGGTCCAGCTCTACGACTGCAACGGGCAGGCCAACCAGCGGTTCCAGCTCGTCGCCAACTGACGACCCGTGGTGGCTCACCGTCCCGGCGGTGAGCCACCACAGTCGTCGGGCAGGTCGTCAGTCGGCGACCACGGTCAGGACCAGCGGACCGTTCGCCCGCCGCAACCCTGCCTCAGCCAGCCGACTACCCAAGGCCGCCGTTGCTCTGAAGAAGCTGGGCGTTGACCCATCCGCCTTCCGCCGAGCAGAGGAACGTGACGAGATTCGCGCAGTCCTGCGGCATGCCGAGCCGTCCCAGAGGCGTTTCGCGGATCAGGCCCGCCTTCTGGTCCTCGGTCATCCACCCGGTGTCGGTCGGCCCGGGATTGATCGCGTTGCAGGTCACCCCCAGATGAGCCAGTTCACGCGCGGCGGCCAACGTGATCCGGTCCATCGCTCCCTTACTCGCGCCGTAGGGAAGGTTTCCGGCGGTGTGATCGCTGGTCAGGCTCACGATCCGTCCATCTCCGTGCTGACCACGGAACCGCAGCCCGTACTCCCGGATCAACAGCCACGTCGCCCGCGCATTGACCGCGAAGTGCCGGTCGAAGCTCTCCACCGTCGTGTCCAACAGGCCGGAGTCGACCGACTCACAGTGGCACAGCACCAACGCGGTGACGTTTCCCAGCTCGCGCTCCACGTCGTCGAACAGCTGCGCCGGCACCGCCGGGTCGGACAGGTCCGCCTCGGCCGCGAAGGTTCTCGCTCCGAACGGCGCCACCATCTCCTGCAACTCTTCGGGCGCCCCGGGCTCCACGCCCCACCGCATCCGCGCGTCATAGGCGGTCCAGTACGTGAAGGCCACGTCCCAGCCGGCCCGGGCCAGACCCAGCACCACGGACGCCGCGATTCCCGCCGAACGTCCCGCCCCCGTGACCAACGCGAGCGGACGTTCCGGCCCGCCCACGTCCTGCTGACTCGTCACCAGCGTCTCCGCACTCATGACTGACCTGTGCCCCGGTCGCGCTCGATGATCTTCGGTTGGGGTCTCCGCGACCCAGATGCGCCGTCGAGTGGGCCGCCTGGGACTCGAACCCAGAACCTAAGGATTAAAAGTCCTCAGCTCTGCCAATTGAGCTAACGGCCCGTCGGGCCATCAGGCTACCCGATCATCGGTCCTGGGGTTGACGTCCGCCTCGGCCGAGCTGGCACCTCGACATCTGCGTCTCGATGCGTCCCGCCCGCTGATCTTCGACACTGACCGTCGCGAGTCCGGGTCACATGGTGAGCGACTTCGTTCGATAGGCTCAGGCATGCCGTCTGACGAAGCGGAGTCGTTCGCCGAGCGAGTCGAGACGATGCATCGCATCGAACGCGGCGAGCAGCGCTACGCCGACGGCGGCCCCGCGCTCCAGGCCACCGCTTATTACCTCGACCACCTGCTCGACGAAGCCGTCGCCCGGGCACGCGTCGCCAGCGACCTGCCGCGCCGCAAGGTCGACGTGCTGATCAGCCTCTGCGGCTTCGCGGCCGTCCCGACGGTGCTCACCTACGAGTTGCTCCGTCCGAGCCGGCTCGTCGTGATCACTTCTCGGGACGCACCCGACAGTGTGGACCTGATCGGCCAGCGGCTGGTCGGCCCAGGCCGGCTGCGGCACCAGGACTTCCGGCACGTGCCGGTGGACGCCAGCGATCCGCTCGACATGTACCAGCAGATCGCCCGGGAGTTGGCCGGGCAGGACGGGCGGCACGCGGTCATCGACATCACCGGCGGCCGGAAGGTGATGAGCGCCGCCGCGGCATTGGCCGCCTGGCAGCTCAACCTGGGGCTGACCTACGTCGAGAACCAGTTTGACCAACTGACCCGGCAGTTGCGGCACGGCGAGGTCCGCCTCATCTCCCTGGACAATCCGACCGCCCTCTTCGGCGAGCAGGAACTCGCCCGGGCGCTGGAGATGTTCCGGTCCGGCGCGTTCGAGGCTGCCCGCCGCCGCTACGACGAGATCGTCGAACGGATCGCGGTGCCCGGCCGGGCCCGGGTGATGCGCGCTCTCGCCGAGCTGTACCGGACCTGGTGCGACCTGGACCTGGCCGCGCTTCCGGCGGCGGTCGCCGGGGTGGAGCAGAGCCTTCGGCAGGGCCGGCGGCATCTTCGGCCGGAAACCGCGGCGACGATCGACCGGCAGCTTTCCTTCGCCCGTCGGTTGGCGGCCGGCGACGCCACCGCCTTCGTGGTCTGCTTCTATGTGCTCGGGCTGCACTACCAGCAGCTTGGCCGGCACGACTTCGCGGCGTTGCTGTTCTACCGCACCATCGAGGCGTGCCTGACCACCCGGCTGCGGCAACGCTGTCCAGGGTTCGACCCGGACGACTGCGACTGGTCGCGCCTCGGTGACCCCGTTGCCGTCCGGGCCCGCTACACCGAGGTGTCCCGCTCGCTGACCCCACCCAACCCCTCGGGACCGCCCCACAAGCTGACCCTGTTCGCCGCCGCCATCCTGCTCGCCTCACTCGACGACGAACTCGCCCGACGCACCGGGCTGGTCGGTCCGGAGCGGCTGTGCGAGTTGCGCGACCGGACCTGGGCCCGGAACAAGTCGGTGCTGGCCCACGGCACCGCGCCGATCGCGGCCGAGCACACCGAGTCGCTGCGGGCGGAGGCGTCCGGGCTGCTCACGGCGTACTGGGCGCTGCACGGGGACGGGGACGACGTCGACGAACTCTGCGTCGAACTCCGATTCCTCCGCGACGACCGGTGACGGTGGTGGGCGGTACGGAACCGCTACGCGTGCCACGATCCTGGGCCGACGAATACTGCCAGGCAACCGAAGCGGCCCTTTTCACGCCGAGTGAGGCCGAACGGACGGCAGTGTGCCTGTCGTACCCGCAACGGGCCGGTTGGCTCGCCGACCACGACCTGGAGGAGATCCGGGCGGACCTCGCCGGAGGTCTGCTGGTGAAGGAGAAGACCGGGAGGGACGGCTCGTACTACCAGCTCATCGGCACCCGGTTCGAGGTCTTCGCCCAGTCCCGGAACGCCAGGGACAGCGGAGTGCCACAGGCATACGTCACGTCGGTGAAGCCGGCGCGCGGGCTGGGTCGTACCGAGACGGTCATTCCCCGACAGGTCCGCCTGGCGCCGGTCTGGGACGAGGAGCCCTGCGACCTGCCGGAGCTGCTGAAGACGTTCACCGATGGGCTGCGGATCGTCCAACGACGACGGTCGCTGCGCGACTCCGCCGCCCGCGAACTGCACCGGAGCACCTCGGCGCCCCGGCCCCGCGGGGACCTGCACGCCCGGGTCCGCCGCCGTTACCAGCCGCTGCTCCAGATGCTGGAGCTGCTGGAGCAGCGCAGCACCCACGAGGGCACGGTACGCGGCACCGCCATCGTGGTCGACGAGGGTCGGCTGGCGGACGAGCCGGTGCTCCGGCTCCGGCTCGACCGGCCGGCCACCTTCGCCGAGGGGCGTTCGGTGACGGTGCGCGGCCCGGAGACGACGGCGGAGCTGCGGCTGCTCTCGGCCGAGCTCGACGGCGACGACCCGGTGCTCACCCTCGCCGCGCCTCGTGCACCGATCGCACCGCAGACCCCGGTGCGGCTGGAGCAGCAGGGTCGGTTCGCGCTCGGCAAGCACGCCGCGGCCTTGTGCCGGTTCCTCGACGAGCAGGTCGAGGGCGATTGGGAGCACCTGGCGCTGCTGCTCACCGCGCCGGGGCGGCTGCCGGCGTCGAAGGTGCCGCCGCTGTCGACGTACTTCGACGACCGGCTCAACCCGGAGCAGCGGGCGGCGGTGGACGGGGCCGTCCGTACCCCGCACGCCTACCACGTGCAGGGACCGCCCGGCACCGGCAAGACCACGGTGATCACCGAGGTGGTCCGCCAGCTCGTCGACCGGGGCGAGCGGGTGCTGCTGCTCGCTCCGATGCACGTGGCCGTCGACGAGGTGCTGCGCCGGCTCGCCGACCAGCCGGGCGTGCTGGCGCTGCGGATCTCCTGGGACGAGTCCCGGGTCGCCGGGGAACTCCGCCGGTACCTGCCGAAGGAGGTCAGCCGGACGTACCTGCGGCAGGCACGCCGCCCGGCCACCTCGCAGGCCGGGCGCTGGCGGGCCGAGGCCGACCGGCTGCGCGAGCAGGGCGACGCGGTGGGGACGTTCCTGACCGTGGACGCCCGGCAGCGGGCGGCCGCCGAGCACCTGCGGTCGGCGGAGCGGACGCGCGGCGCCTGGCGGGATCGGCTGGCGGCCGACCTGGCCGACGGTCGGGCCGTGGAGGCCGAGGCGACTCGGGCGCTGGACACGTTGGCGGCGACGCTGACCCCGGTCGCGGCCCGCGCCGAGGCGCTACGCGCGCAGCTCGCGGCGGTGCCGCTGGGCCGGCGGCTGTGGTCCCGGCTCCGGGCTTCCTTCGAGTCGCCGGACGACGTGTCCCGGCTCGGCGAGGCATACCGGGCGTGCGAGGCCGAACGCCGGCGGCTCGACCACGATCGACGGGTCTGGGGCGAGCGCCAGGCGGCGGCCCGGACCCGGACCGCCGCGCTGGAGGCGGGGCGGGTCACCGGGGAGCGGGACCACGGCGCGGAGGTGCATCGCCGCCGGGTCGAGGTCGAGGCGGCGCGGGTCGCCGCCGGAGGCGCCGCGGACCGGGTATGGATGCTGACCGGGCGCGATCCCATCGGCCAGCCCGAGTCGGAGCTGCGGCACCGGCGGGACCGGCTCGCGGCCGAGCTGACCCGACGCGAGCAGCGGATCCGGCTGGAGCAACGCTGGTTCGAGCTGTCCGGGCTGGCCGGCGGCACTCCGGAGTCGCTGGCCGAGCAGGTCGACGCCGACCTGCGCAGGTCGGCGAACCTGATCTGCTGCACGACGACCGGGGTGGGCCGGGATCTCGGCGACGCCGACTTCGACACGCTGGTCGTGGACGAGGCGAGCCGGGTGGTGGACAGCGAGTTCCTGATCGGGGCGGTCCGGGCCCGCCGGTGGGTGCTGGTCGGCGACGAGCACCAGCTCCCGCCGTACGTGGAGCCGGACGACGAGCATCACCTGCACGCACTCGCCGCGTTGCACATGGTCGACCGTGGTGCCGCCGCGGACCTGCCGACCGCGGTCGAGCACCTGGCCGCGATCTGGACCGAGGACGAGGAGCTGCACCAGTTCCGCGCCGACACCGTCTTGGCGACCGCGGAGCGGCTGCGTGACTCGGGGGGCTGGCGGGACCGGTACCGGCCCGCCTTCGAGGCCGCGTGGCGCCGGCTGGGCGAGGACGGCGCGGATGCCGAACGTACGCTGCTGACCGCGATGCGCGGCCACCTGGTGCGTAGCCTCTTCGAGGTCTCGGTCGCCGGTGTGCCGCCGATGCTGCGGCAACGGCTGCGGGTGCAGCGCCGGATGATCGAGCCGATCGCCGCGTTGGTCTCCGCCCCGGTGTACGGCGGCGACTACCTGACACCGGACCGGCCGGACGTCACCCCGCTGCGGTACGGCGGCACCAACACCCCGGTGGTGTTGGTGGACACCTCGGTCTACGGCGGCCGGGCGAAGGAACGCACCATCGGCAGCGGCTTCGTCAACGACCTCGAGGCGGACCTCGTCGTCCGCATGTGCCGCTCATGGGAGGCGCGGCTGCGACGGTCGAGCGGTAAGCGGGTGTCGGTCAGCGTGTTGACGTTCTATCGACGGCAGGCCGCCGAGATCAGGGAGCGGCTCGGTGGGCCGCCGTTCGGCGACTTCCGAAGTCTCGACTTCCAGGTGGTCGACGCGATCGACAAGATCCAGGGACAGGAGAGCGACCTCGTCTTCCTGTCGTTCTGCCGGGCCTTCGTCGGCCGGGGCACCCCGTCGGTCCGGTACGGCCGGTGGTTGCAGGACATTCGCCGGCTCAACGTCGCCTGCACCCGCGCCCGCAGGGGACTCGTGCTGGTGGGGCATGGCCCGACGCTTCGCCGGCTGAACGGCGTGCCGGCCGCGGAGGAGTTCTACCGCAATCTGTTCGAGCTGCTCGACGAGCGGCCCGACATGGAGATCGCGAAGGGTGTCGGGTGACCGTGTCGAGGCGGCGGACGGACGCGGTGGGCGTCGCGTGATTGAATTCGTACCGGCCGATCCCCCCGCCGAGCCGGCGTCGGGGACCGTCGCCGTGCTGCCCGAGGTGCTGGTGCCGCTGCGCTGGTGGCGCAGCGTGCCGTTCGATCGCGCCGCGCCGGTGCAGATGACACCGTTGGAGCGGTTCGTGCTGGACCTGGCGATGACGACCGGCATGGCCGACCCGGGCGAGTTCTTCGAGATCACCAACCTGCCGGGGACGACACTGCTGCCGGTGGCGGCACGCCGGCTGGTCGCTGCCGGGGCCCTGGCCCGGGACGGCGACGGATACCGACCGCTGTCACCGGGTGCCGAGCGGGCCGCCCGGACCCGGACGGTCTACCGGAGCAGACGGACCGGCCTGGACGTCGTCCTGTTGCCGCGCACCGGTGACCTGCTCGCGCTCGATCCCCGCTCGTCGGGTCTGCGCGAGGTCGATCGGCTTCGCCCCCGGTCGGTCGGGAACGCCCCGGTGCCACCCTGGCTGGCCACCCGCACGCTCGGCGACGAACTGCGTGCCCGGCTCGTCGCCGGCACGCTTGCCGGGGTGGACCAGGAAACCACCGAGGTGCCGGAGTCCGCCGCCGAGTCGTCGGAGATCAGCCGGCACGGCTGGTGTCGGGTCTACCGGTGCCGAGGCGAACTGCGCCTTGACGGCGACCACCTCCGGCCGGTTCTCACCCTGCCCGGGAACGACAGGAACGATCCGGTGAGCCTCGACCTGCCCGGCGCCGCCGGCCTCGCCGCGTCCTGGCTCGGGTTGGTCGACGCGCTCGACGACCCGGCTGTCCGGGCCGGGGCCTGGGACGGGCTGCTGGGCTGGTCGGAGCGGGTCGCGCTACGGATGGAGCGGACCGGCCCGGCCCGGTGGCGCTGCGCGATCTCCGGGAGGATCGCCCGCCGCCTCGCCGAGCAGGGCCGGAATCTCGCGCTGCCGCTCGGGTTGGTGGCCCGCAGCGAGGACGCCGTGATCGAGATGGCGATCGACCTGGTCGACGCCGACCGGACGGCGGAAGCGCTGATCGAGGTGGACCGGCGGCTCACCGCAGCCGCCGAGCCGGGTGCCGACGCCTCGGTCCTGCCCGACAGTCCCGAGCTACGCGACCGCGCCTGGCGGTTGGGGTTCCCCGGCCTGGTGTACGCGCTGCGTGAGGCGGAGGACTTCCGGTATGTCGGAAATTGACGAGCTGCCGGAGGAACTCGACCTCGGCGCGGTCACCGTCCCCGAGGGATACTTCCTGCTCCGGGACGCACCCGGGCAGCCGTTCTTGGACTCGCCCGGTACCGACGGGGACTACCGGCATCTGTTCACCTACCGGGGTTCGGCCACGTCGATCCGTCAGGCAGCGATCGAACTGATCCAGAGTGCTCGACACAAGATCTTCCTGGCCAGTTTCCGGATCGGCGACCGGGAGCTGCTGGATGCGCTCTTCGAGGCCGTGGACCGGCTCCGCGGCGGGGTGTACGTCGTGACCTCGTGGACCGAGCAGTCGTTGAAGCGCGACCTGTCCAGCCTGGAGGACATCGACGACGTCGACGTGCAGGCCCAGAAGAAGCGGTTCGACGAGCTGACCCGGCGGGGGATCGCGCTGCGCGGCCACGAGGGCTGCCACGCCAAGTTCCTGGTCGTCGACGACAGGTTGGCGCTGGTCTCCAGCGCCAACCTGGAGACCAGTGCCCTGGCCGACACCGAGCGGAAGCGGGCCACCGGTGAGAACGGGGTGCTGGTCGGCGACCCGGCCGAGGTGGACCGGCTGGCCCGGTTCTTCGCCCGGCTCTGGTCCGCCGGCTGCACCTGGGCCGCACTGCCCGGGGCCGAGTACGCGCTGCACCGGCGTACTCCGGCACCGAGCCCGGTCATCGCCCCACCACCCGCCGACGGACCGGGCGTGATCTGGACGTACGACGGTGACGACGCGGACGGGCCGCACCGGGAACGGGGCATCGTCGCCGCCCTGCACGACGTGATCGGTCGGGCCCGACGGGAACTGCTGCTCGCCACCTTCAGCCTGGTCGGCATCCGGGACCGACCCGAGCTGCTGCTCGATCCGCTGCGCCGGGCGATGGCCACGCACAACCTCGACGTACGGCTGTTGGTCCGGGCCCGCAACAACGTTCCGGAGCACCGGGCGGACACCGCGGCACTGGCCGAGTTGGGTGTGACGATCCACGGCGACTCGGACACGCATGCCAAGGGGGTGATCGCCGACGGCCGGTACGGGGCGCTCTTCTCGGCGAACTTCGACGCGGTGCACGGCATGTTCTCCGGCGTCGAGGTCGGCACCCGGCTCGACGGCCGGGACGCGCTGGTCGAGGCCCGGCGATACTTCCGGCACGCCATGGAGCACGCCGACCTGACCTTCGTGCCGGCGCCGACACAACGGGAACTCGACCGAGGGCTCGGCGCCCGGTGGCGACACCGTTGGCCCCACGGTGCCCGACTGACGGTGTCGGCTGCCGACGCCGACTGGCGACGGCTGGTGGACACAGCGGCCACCGGCCCGGTGCTCTGGGAGGAGGACCAGGACCTCCGGCTGTACGTCGGGGACGTCGTCGCCACGCTCCGGCCGGCCCGATCGGCGCGGTTCCGGCTCACCTTGGCGGAGAGCCGACCCGACGCCGCCACCCGGATGCGTGACTGGTACGCCGAACGGCCCGGCCCCGGCACCGCTCGAAAGAAGCGGGGTTGCTGCCCGGCGCTGCTGACCCGGCTCCGTTGACCGGCCCGCCATGGATCTCGTCCGCGTACACCGCGCTGCTCTTGCGTAGGTTGGTCATCACCGCTGATGCAGGAGGTTGAATGTCGCACGTCCGCGTCCGGGTCGATTTCACTCCGCTTGCGGTGGCGCTGCCGGGCGGCTTCACCCTCGTCCGGCGGTGACGGGCGCGGCCCGGGCGGTCCCCCCGCTCGGGCCGCTACGCTTCGGTCATGTCGAGCTGGCGGTGGCGCGACCGGGTGGCGGCGGCGGCCCTGGTGCCGGCGGTCGGCCTGGTGGCGCTGCTCGGCCTGCTGGTGCAGGCGGACGGCGTCGACACCGCCGCCGAGATGGTGGCGCTGCTGGTCGTGCTGGTGTCCGCCGGCGCGCTGTACGCCCGTCGGCGGTATCCGGTCGTGGTGGGCGTGGTGGCGTTGGCGGCGGTCAGCGCGTACGGGGTGCTGCTGCACCGGCCCGGGCCGATCATGCTGGTGTTCGTCGTGGCGCTCTACACGGTGGTCGACGAGGGGCACCTCGCGGTCGCGGTGGGGCTCGGTCTCGCCTCGGTGGTCTCGTTCGCGGTCGCGGACGGCTGGACCCGGACGGGCGCCGGGGGGAACGGTGCGACGCTGCTGCACGCCGGGTGGCTGGTCGCGGTGATCGTCGGGGTGACCCGGAACCGGCGGGCCTATCTGGCCGAGGTGCAGGCCCGGGTGCTCGCGGCGGAGCAGGGCCGAGAGGAGGAGGCCCGGCGCCGGGCCACCGAGGAGCGGTTACGCATCGCCCGCGAGCTGCACGACCTGCTCGGTCACCACCTGTCGTCGATCAACGTGCAGGCGAGCGCCGCGCTGCACCGTCCGGATCCGGAACGATCCACGGCGGCGCTCACCGCGATCAAGCAGACGAGTCGGGAGACGCTGCGGGAGCTGCGGGCGATGCTCGGCGTCCTGCGGCGGGACGGCGACGCGCCGACCGCGCCCGCGCCCGGCCTGGACCGGCTCGGCGAGCTGGTCGAGACGGCGGGGCGGTGCGGTGTGCGGATCCGCACCGAGGTGGCCGAGACCGGGCCGCTGCCGCCGGAGGTGGACCTGGCGGCGTACCGGATCGTCCAGGAGGCGCTCACGAACGTCTCCCGGCACGCCGCCGCGACCACCGCGGTCGTCCGGATCCGGCCGGACCGCGACGGCGTGCTGGTGGAGGTGGCGGACGACGGCGTCGGCAGCTCGTCCCCGCCCGGGAACGGCATCCTCGGCATGGGGGAGCGGGCCCGGGCGCTCGGCGGCACGCTGGCCGTCGGGCCGGGGCCGGACGGCGGGTTCCTGGTCCGCGCCCGCCTGCCGCTGCGGCCGGACCCGCTGCCGGTCGCGGCGGCCGTGCCGGCGCCGCGACCGGAGCCGGGGGAGGTCCGATGATCCGGGTGCTGGTCGCCGACGACCAGAGACTGGTACGCGCCGGCTTCCGCTCCATCCTCGACGGCGAGGACGGCATCGAGGTGGTCGGTGAGGCCGCCGACGGCGCCGAGGCGGTGCGGTTGGCCCGGCGGCTGCGGCCGGACGTCGTCCTCATGGACGTCCGGATGCCGCAGATGGACGGACTGGCCGCCACCCGCGAGATCGTCGCCCACGCCGACGCCCGAGTGATCATGCTGACCACCTTCGACCTGGACGACTACGTCTACGGCGCGTTGCGGGCCGGAGCGAGCGGCTTCCTGGTCAAGGACACCGAGCCGGCGGAGCTGATCCACGGGGTGCGGGTGGTGGCGCGGGGCGACGCGCTCATCGCGCCGGCCATCACCCGCCGGCTGATCGCCGAGTTCGCCGCCCGGGTCCGGCACCCGGAGCCGGGGCCACGGCTGAACGGTCTCACCGACCGGGAGCGGGAGGTGCTCGCGCTGGTCGCCGCCGGCCTGTCCAACGACGAGATCGCGGCCCGGCTGGTGCTTAGCCCGGCCACCGCGAAGACGCACGTCAGCCGGATCATGACCAAGACCCGGGTACGGGACCGCGCCCAGCTGGTGATCCTGGCGTACGAGTCGGGCCTCACCGTGCCGAGCTGGCTCATGTCCTCCTGACCGGGCGGGTCGTCGCGTCGCCGGTCAGGCGGTGCGGCGGGAACGGGCCAGCGCCAGCCCGCCCAGGCCGACGCCGACGAGCCCCAGCACCACGCCCGCGATCGCCCCGGCCCGCCCCTGGCCGGTGCCGAAGCCGCCGGTGGTCAGCGCCAGGTGCGACGCGCTGAGGACCAGGCCGACCACCCCGGTCGCCAGGGCCAGCAGGGCGCCGCGCTGTCCGGCGCCCACCCGGCGGACCGCCAGCCCGCCGATGATCACACTGGCCAGGCTCACCAGGGCGAACGCGGTGGCGCCGTACCGTCCGGAGCCGCCGACCCCACCTGCGGCGATAGGGACGTACGGCGCTGCCAGCGTGGTGGCGAGCAGGTTGTTGATCGACATCGGGACTCCCTGAAGGTCGTCGGGCTGTGGGTACGGACGGCAGCGTATGGACCGGCCTGGTCGGAGCGCGTCATGCCGGAGTTGCCGGTCGGGCTACCACCTGGGAGGTACGGGGGCGGATCCCGTACTCCCGTGGTGGTGTCGCGCCGACGTGAACGGGAACCGGGACACCCATGCGAACGACCAGTACCGCCGCCGTCGCGGCGTCCAGCGAGGTCCCCGGCGACGACGGCGTACGCCGCCCTGGGGGTGAGGTGCACGCCTGGCTGCCGGGGCAGAACCAGACGCTGTGCGGACTCCAGCTCAGTCGCACCCGGCTGCGCCGCTTCCCGCACGTGCCGTTCGACTACTCCGGCACCGACGTGCTCACCGAGGCCGACCCGGAGGGCTGGCTCTGCCCGCGTTGCCTGGCCGCCACCGGCAGCCGCCGCGGTCAGGAGAAGGGTTGGGTACGCACGAACCCCCGCCCCTGAGCGGTTGCTGACCGGTTCAGCGGGTACCGCACCGAGCATGCGCATCGTGATCGTGGGGGCCACCGGCAACGTCGGCACCGCCGTACTCCGCCGGTTGCGGCAGGAGTCGGAGGCCGAACTGGTCGGGGTGGCCCGCCGGCTGCCCGGGCCGGACGCCGGCGAGCCGTACGACGACGTCCAGTGGCACTCCTGCGACATCGGCGCGCCCGGCGCGGCCGACGACCTGGTGCGGATCTTCGCCGGGGCGCGGGCGGTGGTGCACCTGGCCTGGCAGATCCAGCCCAGCCACGACCGGCGCACGCTCTACCGGACCAACGTCGGCGGCAGCCGCGCGGTCGTCGAGGCCACCGTCCGGGCCGGCGTTCCCGCCCTGGTGTACGCCTCGTCGGTCGGCACCTACGCGCCCGGCCCGAAGGACCACCCGGTGAGCGAGAACTGGCCGGCGACCGGGGTGGAGACGTCGTCGTACAGCCGGGACAAGGCGGAGGTGGAGGCGCTGCTGGACGGCGTGCAGCGGGAGCACCCGGAGTTGCGGGTGGTGCGGCTGCGGCCGGGGCTGATCTTCCAGCGGGAGGCCGGTACGGAGATCAGCCGCTACTTCCTCGGCCCGCTGGTGCCGGTGCGGCTGCTGCGCTACGGCCGGATCCCGCTGGTGCCGTCGCACCGGCGGCTGCGGATGCAGGCGGTGCACGCCGACGACGTGGCCGACGCGTACGCCCGGGCGGTGACGGGTGACGCGCGCGGGGCGTTCAACGTGGCGACCGACCCGGTGCTGACGCCGGAGCTGGTGGCGCGGCACTTCCACGGCTGGACCGTGCCGGTGGCGGTGCCGCTGCTGCGCGGCGTGGCGGCGGTGACCTGGCGGGCCCGGCTGCAACCGGTGGACACCGGCTGGGTCGACCTGGCGTTGAACGTCCCGCTGATGTCCACCCACCGCGCCGAGACGGAACTCGGGTGGGCGCCCGGGGTCGACACGGTGACCGCGCTGAAGGACCTGATCACCGGCATGTCCACGCGGGCCGGCACCAACTCCCCGCCCCTGTCGACCGACCCCACCCTCCCCGGCCGCCCCGCGGCCCTGGCCAAGGGCGACCTCCCCGGCCACCCCAACCCCTACTGACCCGAAGGAAGGGCCGCCTTCCCTCAAGGCCGGGGGTCAGGAGAGGCGGGAGGAGGTTACCGACGGGGGGCGGGCGCCGAGGAAGAAGATGCCCGGGAAGCCCTTCGTCTCGAAGCCCCTGCTCGGGTTCCTCCGCAGGGTCGAACTGGAGATCGTCATGGTGCCGGTGCGGTTGTTGCTGACGAAGAAGACCGCGCCGCCGCCCTCGTTGGCGCTGTTGTCCTCGATGATCGTGCCGGCGAGCTTCACCGTGAACTCGTTGCCGTCGCAGTAGATCGCGCCGCCGCTACCGCCGCCCGGCGTGCCGCCCCGGGCCGGGTTCGCGCCGGCGCCGACCGCCTTGTTGTCGCGGAAGACGCTGTTCAGGACCGTCCAGGAGACGCCGATGCTGCTCAGCGCCGCGCCGTTGGCGCACACCCCGCCGGTGAAGGTGCTGCCCACCACGTACACCGGCTTGTTCTCGAACTGGCTGAGCACCCGCAGCGCGGCGCCGCCCAGGTCGGGGCCGGTGCGGTCGCAGCGGTTGTCGACGAACCGCGAGTTGACGACCTTGACCCGCCCGCCCCGGACGAAGATCGCGCCACCCCCGCCGCCTTCGGTCCGGTCGCCGGTGGAGTTGCCGCCGGTAAACGTCAGGTTCTGCACGGTGAGCTGCGGGTGGTCCTGGTTCTGGCAGTGCGAGGTGGTGAAGCCCTGGGCCTGGTCGCAGGTGTTCATGTAGAGGATCCGCCGGCTGCCGCCGCCGCTCAGCGTGACCTTGCCGCCGCCGTCCAGCACGATCCGCGGGCCGTGCGAGTTCACCACCTTGGCGGTGGCCTTCATGGTGATGGTCACCGGCGCCGGGCCGCAGTCGAACGTGATGACGCCGCCGGCCGCGACCGCCTTCACCACCGCCGCCGAGGTGCAGCTCGCGGGCGTGCCGGTGCCGACGGTACGGGTCGGGCGGGACGTGTCCACCGCGCGCGCCTCGGCCGGCACGGTGGCCTGCCCGGCGGGGTTGCCGGCGCGCAACGCGGCCGTGGCCGGGGTGGGGCTCGGCTTGGCGCTGCCGAAGCCGGCCCGGGCGCTCGGCGAGGCCGCCGGGGCGCCGGCCGCCGGGGCGGACGCGGCGCCGGCCGGAGTGCCGGTGGCGTCGGCCGGTGCGGGCCGGTCGGACGGGTCGTCGCCGCCGCACCCGGGCAGCGTGGCGGTGGTCAGGGCGAGGACGAGCAGGGAGACAGCGGACTTCAGGCGCACCGCCCGATGCTAGGAGGGCGGGCCGCCCCGGCACGACTCCGCCGGCGATCCTTAACCCGCCGCTAAGCCAGCCACCCCGGCCCTCAGGCGTGGGAGAGGGCGAACGCGACCAGGAAACCGAGCACGGTGATCAGGCCGACCAGCAGGTGCGCGTCCTCGAACGCCTCCGGGACCATGGTGTCGGTGATCATGGCGAGGATCGCGCCGGCCGCGAGCGCGGTGATGGTGGCCAGCACCTCGGGCGGGGCGCCGCCGAGCAGCGTGTACCCGGCCAGCGACGCGGCGCCGGAGATCAACGCGATGGTGATCCAGAGCCCGAAGACGTACCGCCGGGTCCGTCCGGCCTGCCGCATGCCGGCCGCGCTGGACAGCCCCTCCGGCACGTTGCTGAGGAAGACCGCGATCACCGTGACGAAGCTGACCGGGCCGCCGGCCAGCAAACTCGTGCCGATCACCACCGACTCCGGTACGCCGTCGAGCAGCGCGCCGACCGCGATCGCGTTGCCCGAACCGGGCTGCTGCCGCTCGGAGGGCTGCTCGTCGCCGGAGCGCTTGCGGTGTCGCGCCCCGCGCCGGGCCAGCAGCACGTTCGCCCCGGTGTACGCGAGCGCGCCGGCCGCCGCGCCGATCGCCACCGGCAACAGGCCGCCCTGCTTGTGCGCCTCGTCGATCAGCTCGAACGAGACGGCGGAGAGCAGCACGCCGGCCCCGAACGCCATCACCGAGGCGGTCGCCCGGCGCGGCACCCGCACGAAGAACCCGACGGCCGCCCCGATCAACAGGGCGGACCCGGCGAGCAGGCCCCAGAATCCCGCTTCCAACCACTCCGGCACGCGCAGGACCCTACCCCCGGCCCGGCACTGCCAACCCGATCAGAAGTCGGCGAACAGGTAGGGCAGCTCACGGGGGAAGAGCCGGCGCAGCTCGGTGGCCGCCTCCACCGGCACCTCGCCCAGCCCGCGAACCGCCACCTCGGCCGGGTCGAGCACCCCGTACGCCAGGGCGGAGAACCCGGCGGCGGTGAGTCGCGCGCACGGCACGCTGCCCTCGGCGGCGCTGGCGGCCGGCAGCACCGCCAGCTTGCCGGTGGTGCCGTCGAGCAGGTGCCGGCCGGCGAGCCAGCGGTCGCCGACCAGCTCGACGAGCACCCGGCCCACCCCGACCGGCTGGTCGGCGAGCGCCTCCAGGCTGAGCAGCCGGGCCATCGGCGCGGTCGGGTCGGGCCGGGCCACCCGCGCCTCCACCTGCACGTCCAGGTCGGTGAGCCACAGCTCGGGCAGCTCCTCGGGCGGCAACTGGACGCTGACCCGGGCCACCTGGTCGACGTGCCGGGCGAAGAACTGCAGCAGCGACGTCCGCGCGTACGCGTCGTCGAAGAGCAGGTCGTCGGCGATCAACGTGCCGGCGTGGTCGTCGATCCGGTAGGTGACCGCGCCGACCGTCTCGCCGCCCCGCACCACGCTGACCAGCCAGCGGTCGTCCCGCTCGCGCAACCCGACCGCCCGGAAGTCGGGGAAGACCGCGAAGCCGTGCCGCTCGCGCAGGCACCGGTCGGTGTAGGCGCGCCACCGCGGGTAGCCCGCGCCGATCCGCTCCCACACCAACTCGTCGGGCAGCTCGGACCGGAGCAGCGACGCCAGGTCCGCCGGGGCGAAGACCGCGGTACGCCGCCGGGGCAGCCCGACGTAGCCGAAGCGCTCGTAGAACGAGGCGCGGAACGGGTGCAGCGCGGTGAGCTGGTGCCCCTCGTCGCGCATCCCGTCGAGGAGCTGGTGCATCAGCGTCCGCACGTGCCCGCGCCGGCGGGCCAGCGGGTGGGTGGCCACCCCCGCGACGCCGGCCATCGGCAGCACCGCGCCGCGCAGGTTCTGCCGCATCGGGATCGCCGACGCCGCCGCCGTGGTGACGCCCTTCTCCTCGACCACAAGCGTCGTGTTCCCCGTGTTGTACGGCAGGTAGGCCCGGAACTCGTCGGTCCGGGCCGCCGTCATCGGCGACGCCTCGAACGCGTACGCCTGCAGCGGGAAGCTGGTGGTCAGGCGGTCCTCGGCGGCCAGGCGGCGAATGTGCATCCGTTCATCCCAACGTGCCCGGGCGGGGGTCGCAACCCGAATGGGACCGGGATCAGGCCTCGGTGACGTCGGAGATGACCACGGTGACGTTGTCCGGCGCGCCGGCCTGGTGGGCCAGCTTCACCAACTGCTCGCCGCACTGCTGGCGGTCGCCGTAGGTGGCCAGCGCCGCGGCGATCGCGGCGTCCTCCACGTAGTCGGAGAGGCCGTCGCTGCACAGCAGCAGCCGGTCGCCGGGGAAGACGGCGAGCGCGCCGACCGCCGGTGGCGCGTCCGAGCCCTGCACCGCGCGGGTGACCAGCGAGCGCTGCGGGTGGTGGCGGGCCTGGTCGCGGGAGAGCGCGCCCTGGTCGACCAGCGCCTGCACGAACGTGTCGTCGCGGGTGAGCTGGGTCAGCTCGTGGTCGCGCAGCAGGTAGCAGCGGGAGTCGCCGACCTGGGCGAGGACCAGCGTGTCGCCGGCCAGCAGGGCGGCGGTCAGCGTCGTACCCATGCCGTCGCGGGCCGGGTCCACGGTGATGGCCGCGCGGATGCGCTGGTTCGCGGTGCTCACCACGGCGCGCAGCGCGTCGGCCGCCTCGTCGGCGCCGGTGGGCGGGGTCAGCTCGTCCAGGATCCGGATGACGATCTCGCTGGCCACCTCGCCGGCCGGCAGGCCGCCCATGCCGTCGGCCACCGCCACCAGGCGGTCACCGGCGAGGGCGGAGTCCTCGTTGTTGGTCCGGACGAGGCCGACGTCGTTGAGGATCGCCGAGCGGAGGATGAGCGTCATGGGGACAAGCTTGCCAAGAACAACGGCCCCGCGTCTCTACGCGTTGCCGCGTCGGCGGAAAGAAATGTCATCCGCTTGCATCCCGGGTATGTGTCAATTGTCCTTACCGGACGGACGGGGATAGCGCAGCAGCAGGCTGGCCCGGACCTGCTCGTCGCCCACCGCGGCGTAGCTGTGCGGCACGTCGGAGGTCCAGCGCAGGTACTCGCCCGGGCCGGCGGTGAGCGGAGCGTCCACCGGCCCGGCGCGCAGCGTGCCGGAGAACACCGTCACGTGTTCGGTCACGCCGGCCTGGTGCGCCGGGGAGAGCTGCGCCGGCCCCGGACTGACCCGCATCCGGTACAGCTCGTAGGTCGCGTCACGGTCGTGGAACACCTCCAGCAGCGTGGCCCCGACCGCGACCCCGCGTACGGTCGGCGTCTCCTCGGGGGCCGACAGCACGGCGGTCAGCGGCACGCCGAGTTGCGCGGTGATCGCGTACAGCGTCTCCAGGGTGGGGTTGCGCACGCCGTTCTCCAGGCCGGAGAGCGTGGCCTTCCCGACGCCGGCCAGCCGGGCCAGCTCGGAGAGCGAGATCCCCCGTTCCGTCCGGAGGGCGCGGATCCGCGGGCCGACATCCATGGGGCTATCGTGCTACATCATCTCGTTCCGTAAACGGAACACCGGAGGGGGAAGCGTGGCCGGTCGACTCCAACCCGTGCTGGCCGGCGTGGTGACCGCCCTGGTCGGCTTCGCCAGCTCGTTCACCGTCGTGCTGGCCGGGCTGCGCGCGGTCGGCGCCGACCCGGCCCAGGCCGCCTCCGGCCTGCTCGCCCTCTGCGTGGCCAGCGGCTGCTGCGCCGTCTGGCTCGGCCTGCGACACCGGCTGCCGCTCGCCATCGCCTGGTCCACGCCCGGCGCGGCGCTGCTGGTCGCCACCGGGCCGGTCCCCGGCGGCTGGCCCGCCGCGGTGGGCGCCTTCCTGCTCACCGGAGCGTTGATCGTCGCCGCCGGACTGATCCCCGCGCTCGGGCGCGCGGTCGCCGCGATCCCCGCCCCGATCGCCTCCGCCATGCTCGCCGGGGTGCTGCTGCCGCTCTGCACCGCACCGGTACGCGCCCTGGTGGAGGTGCCCCGGCTGGCCGGGCCGGTGGTGCTCGTCTGGCTGCTGCTGCACCGCTTCGCCCGCCGCTGGGCGGTTCCCGGCGCGCTCGCCGTGGCCGTGGTGGCGATCGCGCTCACCACGACCGGGCCGGCCCGGCTGGACGCCGCGCCGGTGATCGCGCTGACCGCGCCGGCCTGGACGCTGCCCGCGATCGTCGGGCTCGCGCTGCCGTTGTTCCTGGTCACCATGGCGGCGCAGAACGTGCCCGGCACCGCCGTGCTCGCCGGCTTCGGCTACCGCGCCCCGCTCGGCTCCGCGCTGCGCGTCACCGGCCTGGCCACCGCGCTCGGCGCGCCGGCCGGCGGCCACGCGGTGAACCTGGCCGCGATCACCGCCGCGCTCGCCGCCGGCCCGGACGCCCACCCCGACCCGGACCGGCGCTGGATCGCCTCGGTCACCGCCGGCATCGGCCTGGCCCTGCTCGGCCTCGGCGCCGGCGTGGCCACCGCGCTGGTGCTGCTCTCCCCGCCGGTGCTGGTCGAGGCGGTCGCCGGGCTCGCCCTGCTCGCCGCGCTGGCCGGCGCGGTGTCGGCGGCGGTCGCCGAGCCGTACGCCCGGGAGGCCGCCGTCGTCACGCTGGTGGTCACCGCCTCCGGGGTGAGCCTGCTCGGGATCGGCGGCGCGTTCTGGGGCCTGGTCGCCGGCTGCCTGATGCTCCTGCTCCTCCGCCGCCGCCCGATCGCCCTGACGCCCGCCTCCTCGACGCCGATCGATCCAGGCGACCGGTCCGGCATGGACGCGGACCTGGTGGCCTCTCGCCAGCCGTCGTGACGGCTTCCGGCCTGGCCCTTCCGGCGTCGACCGCCAGACCGCTCGAGCCTGCGGCCCTTGATGGCTGCCTGCGCTCCCCTCGGCGGCGACCGGTGGGGCCGAATGGCCTACAAACGTTACGTTCGGGCTGGGCCGCGTTCGGGCTGGGCGACGTGGTCACTCCTCGGCGGGCAGCTCCGCGGCCGGGACGGTGAGGCGGACCGCGCCGTCGGTGACCCCCGCGATCCGGTCGGCCAGCACGTAGACGGCGCCGGAGTCGGCCAGCGCGGTGGAGACCTTGAGGTAGCCCTCGCGCAGCAGCCGGGCGGCCAGGTCGGCCGGCACGTCCGGCTCCTCGACGGCGGCCGACTCGATCAACTCGTCGAGGCTGCTGCCCGGGTCCACCGGGGCGGGCGCCTCCACGGTCACCGCGGCCGGGTCGCCGCGCTGGACGAGATCCACGGTGCCGATCTCGACGCCGGTGGAGTCGACCACCCGCATGCCGGTGGTGACCCGGGAGACGGTGTCCTGCTGCTGGCTCATGGTGGAGCGGTTCCCGGGGCGCGCCGGCGCTAAACGGAGGGGGCCCAGCCGCCCGGCGGGCGCGGCGACAGCTCGCGCCAGGTGTCCGGCCCGTCGAGCAGCGCCCGGACCGTCTCCTCGGCCTCCTCGACGCTGGCGTGCTCGTAAAAGCGGGAGACCCCCTCGGCGCCGCCGGCGCGCTGCTCCACGTGCCAGCGGTCGCCGTCCACCCGGAGGAAGACGTCCCGCCGGGCGAGCCGCCCCCATTTCCCGTTCCACCAGTGCCTACGCTGCTCCATGGCCGGACTCTATCGAACATGTGTTCGATTCGGGTCGGCCCCCGCGGAATCTCCGCGGGGGCCGATGCGCTATGGCGTCAGCGCGGTGCCGGCGGCTCCTGCCGGCGGCCGAGCACGTCGTCCAGCGCGCCGCGCTGGGCGGGCGTGCCGTGCCCGCCGGCGAGCAGCGCGTCCCGGATCTCGGTGAGCAGCTTGACCTCCTCGCTGGGCGCGGAGGGCGGCGGCTCCTCGCCGCGCTTGCGCCGCTCGGCGAGCCGGTTCATCGGGTAGACGACCAGGAAGTAGAGCGCGGCCGCGGTCAGCGCGAACGTGATCAGCGCGTTGACGAACGCCACCCAGTCGAACGGGATGCCCCGGAACCTCGGGGTCGAGCCCTTGAGCCCGTCGTTGTTGCCGGTGATCAACACGATGACCACCCGCACCAGCGGTTCCAGGAACGACTTGGTCAACTGCGTGACCACGCCGGTGAACGCGGCACCGATGACGACGCCGACCGCCAGGTCGACGACGTTGCCGCGCATGATGAAGTCTTTGAAGCCCTTGAGCATTCGCTCTCCCGTGCTGTCCGAATCTCCGTCGGGGACAACCTATGCCCGGGACGGCCCTTCGAGAAAAGCACCGGCCTCGACCGCTGCCCGCTCCGGGTCACCGGCCCGGATCGCCTCGACCAGTCGACCGTGGTCGACGTACCGCTCGTCGGTCAGCGCCGGGCCCATGGCCTGGGCGACGGTGTTGCGCAGCGCGACGCCGACCGACGCGTACAGCTCGGCGAGCATGGCGTTGTGCGCGGCAGCCACCACCACCGTGTGCAGCGCGGCGTCCGCCTCCACGAACTCGTCCACCCGGCCGGAGCGCCACGCGGCCTCCCGGGCGTCGAGCGCGCCGTCGAGCGCCGCCAGGTCCGCAGCGGTACGCCGCAGCGCGGCGAGCCGGGCGGCCTCCACCTCGAACGCGCGCCGGACCTCGATCACCTCGGTCATCCGGTCGTCGGTGAGCCGGCGGGCCACCACCGGGGCCAGCTCGTCGGTCGACACCACGTAGGTGCCGGAGCCCTGCCGGCACTCCAGCACGCCGGCGTGCACCAGCGCGCGGACCGCCTCGCGGACCGTGTTCCGCCCCACGCCGAGCGCGGCGACGAGCTGCGGCTCGGTGGGGATGCGCCCGCCCACCGGCCACTCCCCGCCCAGGATGCGGGCCCGGAGCTGCTCGATCGTCTGGCGGACCCGGTGGCCGCGTGGCGGCACGGCGACGGAATCCACCACGGGTGTCACCGGTTACACCTGCTGCCGAAATTCATCCCATGATTGTAGGTTGAAGGTCATGACTCCGCCACCCGCGCCCACCACCACCGCGCCCACCGCCGACGTCACCCCCGGCCCGCTGCCGACGGCCGGCCCGACCTCGACGGTCACCCCGGTTCGCGGCGGCCTGCTGGTGCTGGTCGGGATGCTGCTCGTCGCGCTGAACCTGCGGGCCGCGGTGACCAGCCTGGGCGCGCTGCTCGACGAGATCCGCGTCGGGCTCGGCCTCTCCGGCGCCATGGCCGGCGTGGTCACCACACTGCCCACCGTCGCCTTCGCCGGGCTGGGCGCGCTCACCCCGTGGCTGGTCCGCCGCTGGGCCGCGCCCCGGGTGCTGGTGCTGGCCATGATCGCGCTCACCGTCGGGCAGGTGCTGCGTGCGGTCACCGGCTCGGCGACCGTCTTCGTGCTCACCAGCGCGCTCGCGCTGGCCGGCATCGCGGTGGCGAACATCCTGCTGCCGATGCTGGTCAAGCAGCACTTCCCGCATCGCACCGGGCTGGTCACCGGGACGTACACGATGGCCCTCACGGTGGGCACGACGGTCGCCGCCGCCTCCGCCGTGCCGGTGGCCCACGCCTTCGGCTCCTGGCGGGCCGGGCTCGGCGTGTGGGCCGGGCTGGCCGCGCTGGCCGTGATCCCGTGGGTGCCGCTGTCGCTGCGGGCGCGCGCCGCCCGACGGGCCGCCGACCGGGCCGCGACCCCGGCGGCGGCGGTCGCCGCACCGGCCCGGGTGCGGCCGGGCCGGACCCGGCTGGGCTGGGCCATGGCGGTCTACTTCGGGGCGCAGTCGCTCAGCGGTTACGCGATCATGGGCTGGCTGGCCCAGCTCTTCCGGGACGCCGGCTACCGGCCCGAGGCGGCCGGCCTGCTGCTCGCCGGCGTGACCGCGCTGGGCGTGCCGGTGGCGCTGATGATGCCGGCGCTGGCCGGTCGGCTGGCCACGCTGCGCCCGCTGGTGCTGTCGCTGACCGCGTTCTCCGCCGCCGCGTACGTCGGTCTGGCGCTCGCGCCGCGCGGCCTGGCGCCGCTGTGGGTGCTGCTGCTCGCGCTCGGCCAGGGCGCGTTCCCGCTCATCCTGACCACGATCGGGCTGCGCGCCCGCACCGCCGAGGGCACCGTGGCGCTCTCCGCGTTCGCGCAGAGCACCGGCTACGTCATCGCCGCGCTCGGCCCGCTGCTGGTCGGCATCCTCTACGGGGCGACCGGCGGCTGGACCGCCCCGATCGGCTTCCTGCTGCTGGCACTCGCCGTGCAGACGACCGCGGGCATGGTGATCGCCCGTCCCCGCTACATCGAGGACGAGCGCTGAGGGGGGTGGGTCAGGAGGAGGCCGGGGTGGGGTCACCCGCGACGGCTTCCTCCACCGTCGGGTAGGTGTGCAGCACCTCGACCAGGCCACTGACCTCGAGGATGCGCAGCACGCCGCGCTGGGGGGCGGCCAGCCGGACCACGCCGCCGGCCTCGTCGCAGCTGTTCTTGGCGCGGACGAACACCGACAGCCCGGTCGAGTCGCAGAACGACACCTCGGCCAGGTCGAACACGAGGCGGCTCCGCCCCTTGTCCAGCAGGTCCGTGATCTGGTCCTGGAGTTGCGGTGCGGTGGCCATGTCCAGCTCGCCCGCGACCGACACCACGACCACGTCGCCGCGCTGTTCCGTGTGCACCGTCAGGGACATTCGTCGACCTCCTGTGTTCGGTGGAACGGTATCCCACGATGGCCGCGCCGCGCAGAACGGGAGCCGGCACAGGTGTGGTCGATCATTTCTTTGTCCCGTGACAAGTAGTGCCGCAGACCCCGGTGATAGAGTCCGCCCGTCCAGATCTGGGAGGTCAACGTGGCATTGAGCGTAGAACAGGGTGGTCGGCTCGCCGACCTGCTGAGTCGGCACGCGGACCGGTTGTCCAACCGCTGGATCGAAATCGTCGCCGGTTCGTTGCGCGGCCGCCTCAGCCGGGCCGAGTTGGCCCGCCAGGTGCAGGAGCTGCACCGCGCCCTGGTCGACGTCGGCCGACATGGTCTCGGCGACCTGGCCGACGAGCACGGCGGCGAGCTGCGGGCGGTGCTCGCGGAACTCTCCACCGCCCGCGCGCGGCAGGGATTCAGCGCCACCGAGACCGCGATCAGCGTGTTCGCGATCAAGGACGCCCTGCTGGAGCTGATGGAGGAGGAGCAGGGCGAGACGACCCTGCGCGACTTCGTCGCCTTCTCCGCACTGATCGACCAGATGGGGCTCTTCACCTTCGAGACGTTCGTCCGGGCCCGGGAGAGCCTGATCGCCGACCAGGCGGAGCAGCTGCTGGAGCTGTCCACGCCGGTGGTCAAGCTCTGGGAGGGCGTGGTCGCCGTCCCGCTGGTCGGCACGCTCGACTCGGCCCGCGCCCAGGTGGTGATGGAGCGGCTGCTGCAGACGCTCGTCGACACCGGCTCGCCGTACGCGATCATCGACATCACCGGCGTGCCGGCGGTGGACACCCAGGTCGCCCAGCACATCCTCAAGACCGTGGTGGCCGCCCGGCTGATGGGCGCCGACTGCATCATCTCCGGCATCCGGCCGCAGATCGCCCAGACGATCGTCGCCCTCGGCATCGAGTTCGGCGACATCGCCACCAAGGCGAGCCTGGCCGACGCGCTGCGCCACGTGCTGCGCCTGAGCGGGGTCGAGACCGCCGCCCGCCGCGCCCGCCGGGAGGCGTGATGGAGCGGGTGCCGATCCTCAAGATCGGCGACATCCTGCTGGTCTCCATCCAGCTCGACATGTCCGACCAGACGGCGATCCAGCTCCAGGAGGACCTGGCCGAGCGGATCGTCGCCACCGGGTGCCACGGCGTCATCATCGACATCACGGCGCTGGACATCGTCGACTCCTTCGTCGGCCGGATGCTCTCCACCATCGCGTCCATCTCCAAGGTGCTGGACGCCGAGACGGTGGTGGTCGGGATGCGTCCCGCCGTCGCCATCACCCTGGTCGAGCTGGGGCTCTCGCTCAACGGCATCCGCACCGCGCTGAACGTCGAGCGGGGCATGGAGCTGATCGCGGCGACCCGCGCCGACGACGGGGACGTGGCGCTCGGCGACGACGAGGACGCCGACCCGACGGCGACGCCATGACCGCCGGCCTCGACCTGGGGACGCCGGCGACGCAGGCGATCCGTAGCGACGAGGACGTGGTGCGGGTCCGGCAGCTGGTGCGTACCACCGCGGTCGCGGTCCGGCTCTCCCTGGTCGACCAGACCAAGCTGGTCACCGCCGCCAGCGAGCTGGCCCGCAACACGCTGATCTACGGCGGCGGGGGCAGCGCCGAGGTGATGACCGTCTCCGACGGCCGCCGCCGCGGCGTACGCATCGTCTTCGCCGACCAGGGCCCGGGCATCTCCGACCTCGACCTGGCCCTCACCGACGGCTACACCACCGGGGGCGGGCTGGGCCTGGGGCTCAGCGGCGCCCGCCGGCTCGTCGACGACTTCGACATCAAGACCGCCGTCGGCGAGGGTACGGCGATCACCATCACCAAGTGGTCGCGATGATCTCCGACGTGGTCCCCGACCACGGTGTGTGGTTCCGGGTCGACAACGGCGCGACCGTCGGCGGCGTACGCCGGGCCGCCGAGCGACTCGGGCGGCAGCTCGAACTGGGCGCGCCGCGCGTCGCGGACCTGGCGATCGTCACCGCCGAGATCACCAGCAACCTGGTCAAGCACGCCCGCGAGGGCAATCTGCTGATGCGCCCGGCGCGTCGGGACGGGCGGGCCGGGGTGGAGCTGGTGGCCATCGACTCCGGCCCGGGCATGGCCGACCTCACGCTCTCCTCGGCCGACGGGCACTCCACCGTCGGCACGCTCGGCATCGGCCTCGGCGCGATCGCACGGCAGGCGAGCCGGTTCGACGGCTACTCGCGGCCCGGCCGGGGCACGGTCCTCACCGTCCAGATCTGGGACGGGCCGCCGCCGGAGCCGGACTGGGCCGGCGGGCTGGCCCGGCCGATCACCGGCGAGCAGGACAGCGGCGACGGGTACGCGGTGCGGCTGGCCGACGGCCGGCGGCAGGTGTTGCTCTGTGACGGGCTGGGGCACGGGCCGCTGGCCGCCGCCGCCACCGGGGCCGCGGTCGCCGCGTTCCGCTCGGCCCCGGTCGGCCCGCCGGACGTCGTGGTGCGGCACCTGCACGCCGCCATCTCGCACACCAGGGGCGCGGCGCTCGCGGTGGCCGAGCTGGACCCCGCGACCGGGCAGCTCCACTACGCCGGTCTCGGCAACATCGCCGCCATGATCGTGGCCACCGGCGAGCGGCGGCGGGGCCTCGTCTCGCTGCCGGGCATCGCCGGGCACCAGCGTCCGACCATCCGCGGGTACGACTACCCGTTCCCGCCCGGCGCGACGCTGGTGATGCACAGCGACGGCGTGGTGGACCGCTGGGACCTGGACGACTATCCCGGGTTGGCGGGCAGCTCGCCGCTGCTGGCCGCCGCGACCCTGCTCCGCGACGCCGGGATCCGCCGCGACGACGCCTCCGTCCTGGTCGCCCAGGTGCCGGCATGACCGATCCGCTCCTGCACCTGGCGCTCCGGGTCGAGCAGGACATCTTCCTGGTCCGCCAGCGGGGCCGGGAGGTCGCCGCGGCGGTCGGCCTGGAACACCAGGACCAGGTCCGGATCGCCACCGCGCTCAGCGAGGTGGCGCGGGAGCTGCTGCGCGGTGTCGACGGCGCGGACATCACGTTCGCCGTGGACCGGGACGCCGCCGCCGGCCGGTCCCGGCTCCGGGTGGACCTGTCGCCGGTCCGTCCGCTCCCCGGCGGCCGGTACGAGCCGCAGTCCGGCGCGGTCGCTCGTCTGGTGGACTCGTTGCAGGTGATCACGGTGGAGGGCGATACCGTCGTGAGGATGTCCCGACGAGTACCGGACCACGCCGAGGAGCTGACGCCGGAACGCGCCGCCCAGCTCCGTGACGAGCTGGCCGGTCGCGCTCCGGGCTCCGCGCTGGACGAGTTGGCCACGCAGAACGCCCAGCTCGTCGCCGCGCTCGACGAGGTGCGCAGCCAGCGGGACGAGCTGGAGGTGCTCAACTCCGAGCTGCAGGAGACCAACCAGGGCGTGATGGCGCTCTACAACCAGCTCACCGAGGAGCTGGAGGAGACCAACCGCGGCGTGGTGGCGCTCTACGCCGAGCTGGACGAGAAGTCGGCCCAGCTGCGGGCCGCCAGTGAGTCGAAGAGCCGGTTCCTGGCCAACGTCAGCCACGAGCTGCGCGCCCCGGTCACCGCGATCATCGGGTTGGGGCGGCTGCTGGCCGATTCCGCCTCCGACCCGCTCACCGGCGAACAGGCCCGCCAGGTGGGGCTGATCCGGTCCTCCGCCGGCGACCTGCTGGCCCTGGTGAACGAGCTGCTCGATCTGGCGAAGGCCGAGTCGGGCCGGATCGAGCCGGACTGGTCCGAGGTCGACCTGCGCGCGGTGTTCGGGCAGTTGCGCGGCACGCTGCGGGCGCTGGCCACCCGGCCGGAGGTGGAGCTGGTGGTCGAGGAGCCGCCCACCCCGGCCACGGTCCGCTCCGACGAGGTGCTGCTCGCCCAGGTGCTGCGCAATCTGCTGCACAACGGTCTGAAGTTCACCGAGCGGGGCGAGGTGCGGTTGCGCGCCGAACGTCGCGACGGGGCGTGGTCGCTCTCGGTCACCGACACCGGCGTCGGCATGCCGCCGGAGCTGCACGAGCGGATCTTCGAGGAGTTCTACCAGGTGCCCGGGACGACCCGGGTCGGCGGCACCGGCCTCGGCCTGCCGTACGCGCGGCGACTGGTCACCCTGCTCGGCGGGACGCTGGAGCTGACCAGCGAAGCGGGCCGGGGCAGCACCTTCACCGTGATCCTGCCCGTGGGCGGAGCGTGACGGTGGACGGCGGGCCGGCGACGGTGCTGGTGGTCGACGACAGCGGCCCGAAGCGGTACCTGCTGGTGAAGTGGCTCAACCGGGCCGGTTTCACGACCGTCGAGGCGGAGAACGGCACGGCGGCGCTGGACCGGGTGGCCCGGGAACCGCTCGACCTGGTGGTGCTCGACGTCCGGCTGCCGGACATGAGCGGCTTCGAGGTGTGCGAGCGGATCAAGGAGATGAACCCGTCCATCCCGGTCATCCACGTCTCCGCGCACGCGGTGGACGTGGTGGACCGGGCGCAGGGGCTCACCCGGGGCGCGGACGCCTACCTGACCGAGCCGATCGAGCCGGAGGAGCTGGTCGCCACCGCGCACGCGGTGCTGCGCTACTACCAGGCGCGGCGGCGGGCCGAGCAGCTCGCCGAGCGACTGGCCACGCTGGCCGACGCCACGGTGGAGATGCACGCGTCGCCGAATTTCGTCCGCCTGCTGGAGGCCGCGGCGTCCAGCGCCGCGCGGATCTTCCGGTCACCGGCGGCGGTGGTCGCCGAGACGTTCGACGGGGACTGCCTGGCCGGGGTGGCCGTCGACCCGCACACGCCGGCCGGGATCGTGCCGTGGGTGGTGGACGACACCGGCGTGCCGATCGGCACCCGGGTGTGGGTGGACCAGGCCGCCAACTGGCCGCTGACCGACTGGCCGGCCGGTGACACGGTGACGGTGGCCGCGTCCCGGCTGCGGGAGGACCGGGCCCCGCTCTACGTGGTGGTGCCCACGTCGACCCAGACCGTGCGTACGCCGGTGCTGGTGCAGCTCGCCCAGGCCGTCGCCTCGGCGGTGGAGGCGCAGCGTTCCTTCGACGAGGAGCACCGGATCGCGGTGACGCTCCAGCGCAGCCTGCTGCCCCGGCGACTGCCGGAGGTGGCCGGCCTGGACCTGGCCGTCCGCTACGAGCCGGCGAGCGCGCAGACCGAGGTGGGCGGGGACTTCTACGAGCTGGTGATGCTCGACGGGCACCTGCTGGTGGCGATTGGTGACGTGGCCGGGCACTCGCTGCACGCCGCCACCGTGATGGCCGAGCTGCGGCACGCGGTGCGGGCGTACGCGGTCGAGGGGCACCAGCCGGGCGTGATCCTGGACCGGGTCAACGAGCTGATGCGTACGCTGCTGCCGACCGAGCTGGCCACCATCTGCGTGCTGCTGCTGCATCCGGGCAGCGGGCTGATCAGGCTGGCCAGCGCCGGGCACCTGCCGGCGTTGCTGAGCCGGGACGGGCAGGTCGAGTTCGTGACCCAGTCCGCGCCGCTGCTCGGGGTGCGCGCGCCCCGCCCGCCCGATCTGGAGTTCGTGCTGCCGGCCGGGGCCACGCTGGTGCTCTACACCGACGGGCTGATCGAGCGGCGGGACGCCACCATCGACGAGGGCATGGCGGCGCTCGGCGTGGTGGCCACCCGGGTGGACGACGACCTCGACCAGTTCTGCCAGCGGCTGCTGATCGAGCTGGCCCCGCCGGAGATCAACGACGACGTCGCCGTGGTCGCCGTCCGCCGCCGCTGACGGTCACCCTTCGTATTTCATCGGTGTTGTCACTCGGCGTGTCCGGGTGGCACGGGTGGCGGCAGGTGCCGTCGGCGCCTTTGCTCTGCAGCCATCGGCGCAGCACCGCCTTGAGCAGGGGTGGTGGTTGCGGAGGCGCGGCAACGGTCCGGATCGTCATCGTCACCCTACGTGCGTGCTGCGCCCGTGGCTGCAGAGCAAAGGCGGTACCGGCTGACCTCGGCAGCCTCGGCTGTCGTGACGGAGGGCAACCGCGTCACGTCCGGTCGCGTCGACCGCCCGGCCACCACCGCCCGCAACCACCGCTCGAGCCGGGCCCGCCGACGACCGTGGCGGTCGGCCCGTCCGGCCGGTCAGGCGCCGCGGGAGGCGGCCAGCGAGCGGGCGTACGCGGCGGGGGATACGCCGGCGACGGCGGTGAACTCGCGGACCAGGTGCGCCTGGTCGGCGTACCCCAGATCGGCGGCGATCCGCGACCAGTCCAGCGGTCCGGCGGTGGCCTGCTCGATCGCCTCCTGGAGCCGGTACCGCCGGATCACCCACTTGGGGCCGACGCCGACGTGGTCCAGGAAGAGTCGCTGGAGCCGGCGGGTGGAGGCGGTGTGCCGCCGGGCGAGGTCGGCCACCCGCAGCACGCTCCGGTCGGCGCGGATCTCCTCGACCAGCGCGACGGCCTCGGTGGTGACCGGATCGGGCGCCGGCGCCCAGCCGGTCAGCAGGTCGTCCAGCCGGCGGCACCGCTCGTCGTCGCCGCCCGGGCAGACCGGTCCGGCTCCGGCGGTCAGCCCGGCTCCGGCGGGCCGTCCGGTTCCGGCGGGCCGTCCGGCTCCGGCGGGCAGCCGGGCGTCCGGGGAGCGGGCAGGGGCGAGCGGGATGCGACGGCCGGTCAGCTCGGCCACCGGACGGCGCCAGAACGGGCGGAAGCCGCCGGGGCGGAACTGCACGCCGGTGACCCGCCCGGCGCCGTGCAGCGTGACCGTGAACAGGCCGGTGTCGACGCCGGCGATCTCGCCGTGCTCGGCCGCGCCGTCCTGCGCCTGGAACACCACGTTGACCGCCGGATGCGGCACGACGTGCTGGTCGAACGGTCCGGTCAGGTCCCAGTCGATCAGCCAGTAGTGCTCCACCCAGGGGCGCAACGCCGGGTCGGGCAGTCGGCGGCGGAACCGGACCTGCCGCAGCAACCGGTCGGGATCGAGGATCCCCCGGCTGTCCCGGCGCGGCTCGTGTCGCATTTCTTCAAGACCGTCCTCATACGCTGGCCCGATGAGCACGAAGACTAGTGAGCTGCTGGCCGTCGCCGCACCGGACACGGTGGCGGTGGTGCGCGGCGTCGCCGACGACCAGCTCGACCGACCCACCCCGTGTCCCGAGTACACGGTGCGCGACCTGCTCAACCACCTGATCGAGGTGGTGGTCAACTTCCAGGCGATGGCCCGGCGGGAGGAGGTCGACTGGTCGGGTGGGACCGATCACCTGACTGACGGCTGGCGTGAGCGGTTCGCCACCGAGTCGGAGCGGCTGGTCGAGGCGTGGTCCGACCCGGACGCGCTGGAGGGCGTCTCGCCGGGCATGGGACTGCCCCAGGAGACGGTCGGGCTGATGGCCCTGATCGACCTCACCGTGCACGGCTGGGACCTGGCCCGCGCCACCGGCCAGGAGGTGGTGGTGGACCCGTCGGTGGTGGCGGCCGGGCACGAGTTCATGGACCTGATGGGCGACACCGGGCAGCGGATGGGCGCGTTCGGCCCGCCGGTGCCGACCGACGCCGACCCCGCCACGCTGGACGCGCTGCTCGGCCGGACCGGGCGGGACGCGGCCTGGCCCCGCGCGGGCCGCTCTTGACACCACTATTCGCTCAGCGAATAGTGGGGCCGTGTCCACCCAGCACGTCCTCCTCGGGCTGCTCGCCGGCGGACCGCGTCACGGCTACGAGCTGAAACGCGCCCACGACGAGCGGCTGCCCCGGGCCAGGCCGCTCGCCTTCGGGCAGGTCTACGCGACGCTCGCCCGGCTGCACCGGGACGGCCTGGTCGCCCCGGCCGGCCCCACCCGCGACGGCGGGCCCGACCGCACCGTCTACGCGCTCACCGACGACGGGCGGGCCGTGCTCGACGCGTGGCTGGCCACCGTCGAGCCACCGATGCCGTACGTGGCCAGCACGCTCTTCGCCAAGGTGGTGGTCGCGCTGCTGGTGGCCGACGCCGACCAGGCCCGCGCCTACCTGATCGCCCAGCGCCGGGCGCACACCGAACGGCTGCGCGAGCTGACCGCGGTCAAGACCGCCCCCGGCGCCCACCTCGACGCGGTGGTCGCCGCCGACTTCGCCATCGCCCACCTCGACGCGGATCTGCGGTGGCTGCACACCACCCTCGACCGGGTCGCCGACTGGCACCGGGAGGTGCACTCGTGACGTTCCTGGAGGCGCGCGGCGTGGTTCGGGCATACGGCCCGACACCGGCGCTGCGCGGCGTGACGCTCGACGTGGCCGAGGGGGAGATCCTCGCCGTCACCGGCCCGAGTGGCTGCGGCAAGTCGACGCTGCTGCACTGCCTCGCCGGCATCCTGCGCCCCGACGCGGGCCAGGTCAGCTGGTGCGGCGAACGGATCGACCAGTGGTCGGAGGCGGCCCGCTCCCGGCTGCGCCGCACCGAGTTCGGGGTGCTGTTCCAGTTCGGCCAGCTCGTCGCCGAGCTGACCGCGGCGGAGAACGTCGCCCTTCCGTTGCTTCTCGCCGGCACGGGGCGGCGAGCGGCACGGACGGCGGCGCTCACCTGGCTGGAACGGCTCGGGGTGGCCGAGGTCGCCGACGCCCGGCCGGGCGAGATGTCCGGCGGGCAGCAGCAGCGGTGCGCGTTGTCCCGGGCCCTGGTCACCGAGCCTCGGGTGCTCTTCGCCGACGAGCCCACCGGCGCGCTCGACACGCTCGCCGGCGAACAGGTGCTCACCCAGCTGGTCCGGCTGGCCCGGGAGCAACGCACCACCGTCGTGCTGGTCACCCACGAGCCGCGGATCGCCGCGTACGCCGACCGGGAGGTGAGCCTGCGCGACGGCATGGTCGACCACACCGGGCTGGGCCTCGACCCGGCCCTGCCGGGCGGGTCGCGGTGAGGCCGGGCACGCTGCTGCGGCTCGCGCTGGCCGGCACCCGCACCGACGGGGCGCGGGTGGCGCTGACCGCGCTGAGCGCCGCGCTGGCGACGCTGGCCGGGCTGGCCGCGCTGACCGTGCTGGCGGTGGCGAAGCCGCCCGGTGACGCGTGGACGGAGTCCGAGCAGTACACCAACGCGCTGCTGCGCGAGCCCGGCCTGCGCCCCGGCGTCGCGTTCGCGTTGCTGCTGCTCTGCGTGCCGGTGCTCGGGCTGGCCGGGCAGTGCGCCCGCCTCGGCGCGCCGGGACGCGACCGGCGGCTGGCCGCGCTCCGGTTGGCCGGGGCCACCCCCGGCCAGGTCACCTGGCTCGCGGTCGCCGAGACCGGCGTGGCGAGCCTGCTCGGCACCGTCACCGGCCTGGCCGTGTTCGCGGTCGGCCGCTGGCTGCTGCACCGGCCCGACGCCGCCGGCCGGCTGCCGCTGCCCACCGACGTGCATCCGGCCCCGCTGGCCGTGGCCGCCGTCGTGGTCGGCCTGCCGCTGGTCGCCGCGCTGGTCGGCGCGCTGCTGCTGCGTCGGGTCACCACCACGCCCTTCGGCGTGGTGCGCCGGGTCCGCACCCGGGCGCCCTGGCCGTGGCCGGGCGTGCTCATCCTCGCCGCGCTCGGCATCTTCGCCGCGATCCGGCCGATCGGCCTCTGGTACGAGCGGCGCGACGTGGTGATGCCCGACTCGATCGTGCCGCTGCTACTGGTCCTGGGCGGGCTGACCGCCATGATCGGGGTGGTGTCCGGCACCGGCTGGATCTCGTACACCACCGGGCGGATGCTGCACCGCCACGGGCGTGGCCCGGCCGCGCTGCTCGCCGCGCGCCGGCTGACCGCCGACCCGTGGGCCGGCAGCCGTACGTTCGCCGCGCTGCTGGCCGCGCTGATCTTCGGCGCCGGTGCCGCCGGCCTGCGCGCCGCCTTCCAGGCCGAGGCCGAGCTGGCCCGCCGCACCGGCGGCGGCCTGTCCGACCCGGACTTCTATCTCGGCGCGATGGACCTGGTCAATCTGGCGGTCGTGGTGGCGGTGGTGATCGCCGGCGGCGGGCTGCTGGTGGCCGTGGTCGAGGGCATCACCAGCCGGCGTCGGGCGTACGCGGCGCAGGTGGCGACCGGAGTGCCCCGGGCCACCATCGGCCGGTCACTGCTCTGGGCATCGCTGGCCCCGGCCGTGCCGGCGATCGGGCTCGCGTTGACCGTCGGCTACCTGCTGGTCGCCGGCCTGATACCCGCCCCCCGCGGCGGCGGCTTCGAGCAGACGGTCTGCGACGCCGGCCCGCAGCCGTGCGACCCGAACGGCGGCGGGGCGCGTACCGAATGGGTGCCGAAGGTGACCGTCACGCCGGACGTACCGTGGGAGCAGCTGGCCTGGTTCGCGGCGGGTGGGCTGGCGGCGGTGCTGCTCACGGTCCTGGCCGGCCTGCTCCTCCTGCGCTCCGCCACGTCGGTGGAGGAGCTGCGCGTCACCTGAGCCGGCCGGTCAGCGGCCGAGCAGCCCGGCGGAGCCGGCGACGGCCAGGCCGACCACGGTCGAGCAGCAGCAGACCACCAGCGCGGCGGCGACCACCACCAGGATCAGCCAGGTCGGACCGCGCCGCGCCGCCGGCTGCTCCTCCTCGCTCACCCGGGGGGTGGCCGCTCAGGCCCGGCCGAGGCGGTCCAGCGTCCAGGCGTTGACGAACGCCTCCTCGCGCCAGGCGTCGTACCGGCCGCTGGGCCCACCGTGACCGGCGCCCATCTCGGTCTTGAGCAGGTAGTCGCCCTGCGGGGCGAGCGCGCGCAGCCGGGCGATCCACTTGGCCGGCTCGTGGTAGAGCACCCGGGTGTCGTTGAGGCTGGTCACCGCCAGGATGGCCGGGTAGTCGGCCGGCACCACGTTCTCGTACGGGGTGTACGACTTCATGTACGCGTAGACCTCGGGGTCGTCCAGCGGGTTGCCCCACTCCTCCCACTCGGTGACCGTCAACGGCAACGACGGGTCGAGGATCGAGGTGAGCGCGTCCACGAACGGCACCTGCGCGACGATCCCGGCGAACGCGTCCGGCGCGAGGTTGGCCACCGCGCCCATCAGCAGGCCGCCGGCCGAGGCGCCCCGGGCGACCAGCCGGTCGCTCGCCGTCCAGCCGGCCTTGACCAGGTGCCGGGCGCAGGCCACGAAGTCGGTGAACGTGTTCTTCTTGGCCAGCAGCTTGCCCTCGTCGTACCAGCGCCGGCCCAGCTCGCCGCCGCCGCGGATGTGCGCGACCGCGAAGATGACGCCGCGGTCGAGCAGGCTCAGCCGGGCGATCGAGAACCACGGGTCCATGCTGGCCTCGTACGATCCGTAGCCGTAGATGACCGCGGGCGCGGAGCCGTCGCGTGGGGTGTCCCGGCGGCAGACCAGGGAGATCGGCACCCGGGTGCCGTCGTCGGCCAGCGCCCAGTCGCGGTGCTGCTCGTAGTCGGCCGGGTCGTACGCCCGCCCGTCCGGGCCGGGCCGCACCGGCTTCTGCCGGAGCAGCGTCAGCTCACGGGTGGTCAGGTCGTAGTCGTAGACCGAGTCGGGGGTGACCAGCGAGGTGTAGCGCAGCCGTACCGTGCCGGTGCGGTATTCCGGGTTGGCGTCCAGCCCGACGCTGTAGATCGGCTCCGGGAAGTCGATGTCCCAGCTGTCGTCGCTGCCGATCGGCAGCACCCGCAGCCCGGTCAGCCCGTTGCCGCGCAGCGAGACCACCAGGTGGTTCTCGAACGCGTCGACCGCCTCCAGCCGGGTGCCCGGGGTGTGCGGGATCAGCGGCGTCCAGTCGCCCGGCGCGTCCGCCGAGGTGTACGCCAGCGCGAAGTCCTCCGCGCCGTCGTTGTGCAGGATCAGGAAGCGGTGGCCGTGGTGCTCGACCGCGTACTCGACGCCCTGCCGGCGCGCGGCCACGATCGCCGGCTCGCCGGTCGGGTCGGCCGCCGGGATCACCCGTACCTCGCTGGTGATCTTGCTGTGGATGTCGATCACCACGAAGCGCTCGGAGCGGGTCAGCTCGACGCCCACCCAGAACCGCTCGTCGTCCTCCTGGTGCACCACCACGTCCTCGCCCGACGGGGTGCCGATGGTGTGCCGCCACACCCGGTTCGGCCGCCAGGCGTCGTCCACCGTCACGTAGAAGAGCGTGGAGGCGTCGCTGGACCACGCGGTGCCGTAGAACGTGTCGGGCACCTCGTCGGGCAGCGGCTCGCCGGTGGCGAGGTCCTTGATCCGCAGCGTGAACCGCTCGTCGCCGGAGAAGTCGGTGGAGTAGGCCAGCCAGCGCCCGTCCGGGCTGACGTCGAACGCGCCGAGGGAGAAGAAGTCGTGCCCCTCGGCGAGCTGGTTGCCGTCGAGCAGCACCTCCTCGCCGTCGAGCGGGGCACCGTCCGCGCTGACCGGGGGCGTGGTCTCGCCCGGGCGGACGGCGCGCCGGCAGTGCACGCCGTACTGCTGCCCCTCGACCGTGCGGGTGTAGTACCAGTGGCCGTCCTTGCGGGTCGGCACCGACAGGTCGGTCTCCTGGGTGCGCCGGCGGGTCTCCTCGAACAGTTCGGCCCGCAGCCCGGCCAGGTGCGCGGTGCGCGCCTCGGTGTAGGCGTTCTCGGCGTCCAGGTAGGCGATCGTTTCCGGGTCGTCCTTGGTGGCGAGCCAGGCGTACTCGTCGACGACGGTGTCACCGTGGTGGGTCCGCTCGGCCGGAACGCGCTTCGCCGTGGGCTGTGGGGTCGTGGTCACGGCGCCACGTTACCGGTCGCCCGGCCGCCGCCCAGGGCGTCCTCGCCGCGCGGATCGGTGTCCGGTCGGTAGGCGGCGCGAAAACAGACCGGCAGGCGCGGTCTTCGATATCTGTCAGCCGCATACCGTCCGTCGACCACCGTGAGCGCGCCGAGGCGATCCTCGACCTCCTGGGCGGCGGCCAGGCACAGGTCCTCCCGGAACGCACGGCCGATGATCCGTACGCCGGACGGCAGCCCGTCGATCACTCCGGTCGGTACGGCGACCCGGGCACGCCCACGAAGCTGGTCACCGTGCACAGGCGCATGCCCGTGCCGACAACCCGCCGCCAGGCTATTCGAACATGTGTACGATAACCGCCATGGCGGCTGCAGCGCGTTCCACCGACCGACCCGGAGCCCTCGAGATCACCCGGAAGCTGACCGAGATCTGCGGTCCGCCGTTCGCCCGTTTCGCCGGCCCGGCCGACGAGGTGGCCGGCCGCACCGCCCGCTGGGTGGCCGTGCCGGGTGGCCCGCACGCCGCCGCCGAGGTGCTGCGGCTCGCCGCGGCGCACGACCTGACCGTGGTGCCGCGCGGCGCCGGCACGAAGATCGACTGGGGCGCCGCGCCGGCCCAGGTCGACATCATGCTCGACACCGGCCGGCTGGCCGGGGTCTGGCACGAGCCGCATGCCGCCTCGGTGGCCGAGATCGGCGCCGGCACGCCGCTGCGCGCCGTCCAGGCCACGCTGGGCCGCACCGGTCGGCGGCTTCCGGTCGACGCGCCCTCGCCCGGCGCGACGCTGGGTGGGGTGCTGGCCGCCGACGAGGCCGGGCCGCTGCGCCACCGGCACGGCAGCCCGTGCGCCCAACTCGTCGGCGTGCGCTACCTCGACGCCGACGGCGAGCTGGTCAGTGTCGGCGAGTCCGGCACCGCGCGCCTCGGGCGGGCGGCCCCGGCGGCCGGCTTCGACGGCCTGTTCACCGCCGGTTCCGCCGGCGGCGGCGACGCGCGGCCGGGCGTCGGTGGCTCCGGCACCGGCGGGCTCTTCGCCGGCATTCCGGGCGGTGGTGGCCCCGGTGCGGTCGGCCCGGATGCCGGCGGCGCTGACGCGATCCTGGGGCGCGACAGGATGCCGGGGTTGGATGTGGTCCGGCTGCTCTGCGGCTCGCAGGGCGGGCTCGGCGTGCTGGTCTCGGCCACCATGCGGGTGCAGGCGGTGCCGGCCGGCCGGGTCTGGGTGTCCCGCCCGGTGTGGACCCCGCTGGAGGTGCACGACCTGATCCGCGCGGTGCTCGCCGCCGACGTCGGGCCGGCCGCGGTCGAGCTGGACCTGCCGGTGCCGGTGCCCCTGCCCCGCCGCCGGATACCGGCGAGTCATCCCTCGGTGGCCGGCCGCCCCCACCACCCGGCGGTGACCGGGCGGCCGGCGGCGGGCAGCCTGGTGGTGCTGCTGGAGGGCGGTCCGTCCGACGTGGTCGAGCGGGCCGAGCGGTTGACCGCCGTGCTCGGCGCCGAGGCTGTGGTCAACCACCACGCGCCCGAGTGGTGGGGGTGCTACCCGTTCGCCCCGGGCGACACCGCGCTGCGCATCGAGGTGCCCGCCGGCGACCTGCACGCCGCGGTCTACGCGCTGCGCGACGCCGCCGGCGCCCCGGTGCCGGTGCGTGGGTCGGCCGGCGTCGGCACCGCGTACGCCGCCCTGTCCGGCGTGTTGCCGCCCGAGCGGGTCGCGTCGATCCTGACCGCGGTCCGCAGCGTGCTGATCGCCCGGGACGGCCGCTGCGTGGTGGTGGCGGCGCCGGCGCCGGTGCGCCGAGTCGTCGATTTGTGGGGCGAGCTGTCCACCCTGCCGCGGCTCCGCAGCGCCAAGGCCCACCTGGATCCGCACCACCGCCTGGCCCCCGGCCGTCTCCCCGGCGGCCTCTGACCCTGGCGACCGTCCGTCCTGGTGGCCTCTGGCCCGGCGACCGTCCGTCCTGACGACCGTCCGCCCTGGTGGCTTTCCCTTTGGCGGCCTGCGCCAGTTCGGGGAAGTGGCGTGGTCCGCGATGCGGCGATCCAGCCGTTTCGGGGAAGTGGTGGCCGGCAGCGAGCCGAAGTGACGATGTCGGCCGAACCGGATCCCGGCGGTCCCACCTGGTCGCCACCTCGACCAGGCCCCTCCTCCCGCGCCCCAACTAGTTGACCAAGGACTTCGCGTCCCACCTCCCCAGCCCTCAGGACCAAAACTCCTTGATCACGCCTCCCGGGCGATGGGATGCACGTTGATCATGAGGTTGACGGGGATGAAGGGGGCGGGATGTGCCGTCAACGTCATGATCGACGCGGAGGGCGGAGGGCGGAGGGCGGAGGGCGGAGGGCGGAGGGCGGAGGGCGGCTTAGGGGATGTCGTTGCGGAGGACCAGGACGGCGATGTCGTCGCGCGGGGGTTCGGCGGAGAACGCGATGGTGGCGGCGCGCAGACGCGCGGCGACCACGTCGGCCGAGTAGCCGGCCAGCGGCGTCGCCGACTCGCGCAGCCGCTCGGTGCCGAACAGCTCCCGGCCGCGCCGCCGCTCGGTCACCCCGTCGGTGTAGAAGATCAACGCGTCGCCGGGCTTGAGCGCCAGCTCCGCCGTCGGGGTGGCGATGGTGTCGAGCAGGCCGAGCGCGGTGCCGCCGGTGCCGACGAACGTCGCGCCGCCACCGCCGTGCAGCAACACCGGGCGGTCGTGCCCGGCCAGGTGCAGGGCGACGTCGAGCTGATCACCGTCGCCGGGCGCGACCGCGGCCAGCGCCAGCGTGCAGTAGCGTCCGCCGCCGCGCTCGACCAGCGTCTCGTTGAGCCGACCGAGCACCTCCGGCAGCGGCTTGCCGTCGCCCACCAGCACCCGGATCACGTCCCGGACCAGGCCGGTGACGGCGGCCGCCTGCACGCCCTTGCCGGAGACGTCACCGACCACGACCAGCCAGCGACCGTCCGGCAGCGGCACCACGTCGTAGAAGTCGCCGCCGACCTCGGCGTCGTCGCCGGTCGGGACGTACTCGGCGGCGAGGCCGAGGCCCTCGACCACCGGGAGCACCGGCGGCAGCAGCGACTGCTGGAGGGTCTGCGCGACCCGGCGGCGCTCGGCGTGGATGCGGGCGTTCTCGATGGCGAGCGCGGCCCGCCGGGCCACGTCCTCCAGCACCGCGACCTCGTCCGGGTCGTGCCGGTGCCGCTGGTGCCGGCCCACGGCCAGGGTGCCGAGCCGCTGCCCGCGGGCGATCAAGGGTACGGCGAAGCCCTCCATCGGCGCGCCCAGCGGCATCTGGGTCAGGCTGCGGGACGCCTCGCGCAGCCGGGACTGGATCGAGTCCGGGCCGGTCTCGGCGAGGACCCGGTGCAGGTGGGGGAGCATCGTCTCGTCGGCGTGGCTGGACGCGGCGAGACGCAGCCGCCCCCACTCGTCCGTGGTGTGCACCGCGCACCACTGGCCCAGCCGGGGCACCACGAGCTGCGGGACGAGCGCCATCGTCAACTCGACGTCGAGCGACTGGGCGAGCAGTTCGCTCGCCTCGGCGAGGAAGGTCAGCCAGGCGGAGCGGCGTACGTCGGCCCGGCGTAGCCGGTCGTTCTCCAGGTGCAGGGAGAGCCGCTCGGCGGCGAGCAGGGCGAGCGGTCGGGCGTACGTCGAGGGCGCCGCGTCCAGCTCCAGCTCGCCGGCGTACGGGCGGTGCACGGCGAGCGGGACGCGCAGCAGCTCGTTGTCGTCCCGGGGCGGTCGGCCGTGGCGGGCGAACACCTGGGTGCCCAGCCCGTCACCGCGGTCCAGCCGGACCGTGCCGCCCGCGGCGCCCACCATCTCGGCCACCCGGGTCAGCAGCCCGGCGGCGAACTCGGGCAGCGGGTCGTCGGCGTACGGATCGGGGGTGATCTGCATCAGCTCGCTCATGGCGGCGGCGCTCGGGGTGCCGTCGTCCGGGGGTTGCGCCGTCGCCTGGGCCGCCGCGGCGGACGGCCGGGCGGAACCGCGCAGGCCGGGACGGTCCAGGCGGAACCAGACGCCCTTGCCGCTGGGCAGGTAGGTGGTGCCCCACCGGCTGGCGAAGTGGTCGACCAGCAGCAGGCCGCGCCCGCGCGCGGCCACCTCGGTGATGTCGGAGGTGGTGTTGCGCACCCCGACGACGAGTTCCTCGACCGGGCTGGAGGCGAAGTCGGTGACGGTGACGGTGAACCCGGCGGGGTCGGCCTCGACCTCGATGTCCAGTTCGGTGCGCGCGTGCTCGACCGCGTTGGTGGTCAACTCGGTGGTGAGCAGCAGCGCCTCGTTGAGCAGCTCGGGCAGGTCGGCTTCGAGGAGCATGGCGCGCACCAGCGCCCGGGCCGCGGCCGGGGTGCGCCGGTCGGCGGGAAGGCGGACCCGTCGGACGTGCTCGTCCGCGCCGCCGCCGTGGGTCGGCTCCGCCTCCGCTGACACCTTCGTATCCTCCACCGCCGCCACCCCGGGTGCCAAGCTCCCCGCCGATTCGGCGAACCGGGCGGATACCGTGCGTGGCGCGCCACCAGCCGCCGGTGACCTCGACGGATCGCGCGGCAGAATGATGGGATGGCCGCGTGTCGGCACGAGCCGGTGGGCCCCGAGCTGAGCGAGGAATGATGACCACGGCGAAACAGTCGGTGACCGCGGATCCGTCCGCGTCCGACCACGAGGTGCTCCTCGGCGAGCTGGTCGAGGCGCTGCAGCGGGTGGCCCGCGGCGACCTCCGGGTGCGCCTGCCGCGACGGGCCGGCCTCTCCGGTGAGGTCGCCGACGCCTTCAACGACGTGGTGTCGTTGCAGGAGCGGCAGCACCTTGACCTGCGCCGGATCAGCCGGATCGTCGGCCGGGACGGTCGGCTCACCGAGCGGCTCGACGACGAGGGCCTGGAGGGTTCCTGGGCGGAGGGGCAGCGGGCGGTCAACTCGCTGATCGACGACCTGGGCCGGCCGACGACGGAGATCGCCCGGGTCATCGTGGCGGTGGCCGACGGCGACCTGTCCCAGCACATGGCGCTGGAGATCGACGGGCGCCCGCTGCGCGGTGAGTACCTGCGTATCGGCCGGACCGTGAACACGATGGTCGACCAGCTATCGTCGTTCGCCGACGAGGTGACGCGGGTGGCCCGGGAGGTGGGCACCGAGGGCAAGCTGGGCGGCCAGGCCGACGTGCGGGGCGCGGCCGGCACCTGGAAGGACCTCACCGACTCGGTGAACACCATGGCGTCGAACCTGACCGGCCAGGTGCGGTCGATCTCCCAGGTGGCGACCGCGGTGGCGAAGGGCGACCTGTCGCAGAAGATCACGGTCGGAGCGCGCGGCGAGGTGGCCGAGCTGGCCGACACGATGAACTCCCTCACCGACACGCTGCGCCTCTTCGCCGAGCAGGTGACCCGGGTGGCCCGGGAGGTGGGCACCGAGGGCAAGCTGGGCGGTCAGGCGCAGGTGCCCGGCGTGGCCGGCACCTGGAAGGACCTGACCGACAACGTCAACTCGATGGCGTCGAACCTGACCAGCCAGGTCCGCAACATCGCCCAGGTGTCGACCGCGGTGGCCAAGGGCGACCTGAGCCAGAAGATCACGGTGGCGGCGCAGGGCGAGATCCTGGAGCTGAAGGACACCGTCAACACGATGGTGGACCAGCTGTCGTCGTTCGCCGACGAGGTGACGCGGGTGGCCCGTGAGGTGGGCATCGAGGGGAAGCTGGGCGGTCAGGCCCAGGTACGCGGCGTCTCCGGCACCTGGCGCGACCTCACCGAGAACGTCAACCAGCTCGCCGGCAACCTGACCAGCCAGGTCCGCAACATCTCGCAGGTCTCCACCGCGGTGGCGAAGGGCGACCTGGGTCAGAAGATCACGGTGGACGCGCAGGGCGAGATCCTGGAGCTGAAGAACACCGTCAACACGATGGTGGACCAGCTGTCGTCGTTCGCCGACGAGGTGACGCGGGTGGCCCGTGAGGTGGGCACCGAGGGCAAGCTGGGCGGTCAGGCGCAGGTGAAGGGCGTCTCCGGCACCTGGCGGGACCTGACCGACAACGTGAACTCGATGGCGTCGAACCTGACCAGTCAGGTCCGCAACATCGCGTCGGTGACCACGGCGGTGGCCAAGGGTGACCTGTCGCAGAAGATCACGGTGGACGCCCGGGGCGAGATCCTGGAGCTGAAGTCGACGGTGAACACGATGGTCGACCAGCTGTCGTCGTTCGCCGACGAGGTGACCCGGGTGGCCCGTGAGGTGGGCACCGAGGGCAAGCTCGGCGGCCAGGCCCAGGTACGCGGCGTGGCCGGTACCTGGCGGGACCTGACCGACAACGTGAACTCGATGGCGTCCAACCTGACCGCCCAGGTCCGCAACATCGCCCAGGTGTCCACGGCGGTGGCCAAGGGTGACCTGTCGCAGAAGATCACGGTGGACGCGCAGGGCGAGATCCTGGAGCTGAAGTCGACGGTGAACACGATGGTCGACCAGCTCTCGTCGTTCGCCGACGAGGTGACGCGGGTGGCCCGGGAGGTGGGCACCGAGGGCAAGCTGGGCGGTCAGGCCCAGGTGAAGGGCGTGTCCGGCACGTGGCGGGACCTGACCGACAACGTGAACTCGATGGGGTCGAACCTGACCAGCCAGGTCCGCAACATCGCGTCGGTCACCACGGCGGTGGCGCGGGGCGACCTCGGTCAGAAGATCACGGTGGATGCGCAGGGCGAGATCCTGGAGCTGAAGAACACCGTGAACACGATGGTGGACCAGCTCTCGTCGTTCGCCGACGAGGTGACCCGGGTGGCCCGCGAGGTGGGCACCGAGGGGAAGTTGGGCGGTCAGGCCCAGGTCCGCGGTGTCTCCGGCACCTGGCGCGACCTGACCGAGAACGTCAACCAGCTCGCCTCGACGCTCACCACGCAGCTGCGCGCCATCGCGCAGGTCTCCACGTCGGTGACCCGGGGCGACCTGACCCAGCGGATCAACGTCAAGGCCCAGGGCGAGGTCGCCGACCTGAAGGACAACATCAACCAGATGATCGTCACCCTCCGGGAGACGACCAAGAAGAACGCCGAGCAGGGCTGGCTCGACTCCAACCTGGCCCGCATCGGCGGCCTGCTCCAGGGTCAGCGGGACCTCGGCGAGGTCTGCCGCATGATCATGATGGAGGTGACCCCGCTGGTCGACGCGCAGCTCGGCGCGTTCTTCCTGGCGGACAGCTCCGAGGGCAGCATGCGGCTGCGGCTCACCGCCTCCTACGGGTACGTGGCCCGCGGGCACGACGTCACGTTCGGCCCCGGCGAGGGGCTGGTCGGGCAGGCCGCGCTGTCCCGCCGGACCATCCGGGTCAAGGCGCAGCCGGACGGGCGGCTGGTGGTCCGGTCCGGGCTGGCCGACACGCCCCCGGCCGACCTGGTGGTGCTCCCGGTGCTGTTCGAGGGGGAACTGCTCGGCGTGATCGAGTTCGCCGGCGTGACCACCTTCTCCGACCTGCACCTGGCGTTCCTGGAGCGGCTGGTGCTCACCATCGGCGTCGCGGTCAACACCATCCAGGCCAACCGGCGTACGGAGGAGCTGCTGGCGCAGTCGCAGCGGCTGGCGCACGAGATGCAGGACCAGTCGGCGGAGTTGCAGCGCACCAACGCCGAGCTGGAGGACAAGGCGAAGCTGCTCTCGGAGCAGAAGGCCAACATCGAGACGCAGAACCGGGAGATCGAGCTGGCCCGGCTCGGTCTGGAGGAGAAGGCGCAGCAGCTCACCCGCGCGTCGGCGTACAAGTCGGAGTTCCTGGCGAACATGAGCCACGAGCTGCGTACGCCGCTGAACTCGCTGCTCCTGCTGGCGCGGCTGCTCGCCGAGAACCCGGAGCGGAACCTGAGCGCGAAGCAGATCGAGTTCGCCCGCACCATCCACAGCGCCGGCTCGGACCTGCTCTCGCTGATCGACGACATCCTCGACCTGTCCAAGATCGAGGCGGGCCGGATGGACGTGGAGCCCACCGAGGTTCACTTCTCCGAGATCCGCGGCTACGTCGAGCAGGCGTTCGCGCCGCAGGCCGAGGAGAAGGGCCTGGACTTCCAGGTCCGGGTGAGCCGGGAACTGCCGGCGGGCCTGGTCACCGACGCCCAGCGGTTGCAGCAGATCCTGCGCAACCTGCTCTCCAACGCGGTGAAGTTCACCGACAACGGCGCGGTGACGCTGCGCATCGGGCCGGCCGCCGAGAACGCGGTGTTCGACGTGCCGTCGCTGACCAACGCCCAGCGGGTGATCGCGTTCACGGTGATCGACACCGGGATCGGCGTCTCGGACGACAAGCTGTCGTTGATCTTCGAGGCGTTCCAGCAGGCCGACGGCACGACCAGCCGGCGCTACGGCGGCACCGGTCTGGGTCTGTCGATCAGCCGGGACCTGGCCCGCCTGCTCGGCGGCACGATCACCGTGTCGTCCGCGCCCGGGCAGGGCTCGACGTTCACCCTCTTCGTACCGGATGTGCTGGCGCCGGACGCGGTGGTGGCGCCGGCGCCGCCGTCGCCGAGCCGCGCGGGCCTGCCGTCTTCGCTGCTCATGCCGATGGAGCTGCCGCAGCCGCAGGAGACGCCGGCTACCCGCCGGCTGGACGGCGTGACCGTCCTGATCATCGACGACGACGTGCGGAACGTGTTCGCGCTGACGTCCGCGTTGGAACTGCACGGGATGACCGTGTTGTACTCGGACAACGGCGTGGACGGCGTGCGCCAGCTCGCCGAGCACCCGGAGGTGGACATCGTCCTGATGGACGCCATGATGCCCGACCAGGACGGGTACGAGACGACCGCGCAGATCCGCCGCAACCACCGCTTCGCGGACCTGCCGATCGTGTTCCTGACCGCCAAGGCGATGCCCGGCGACCGGGAGTCGGCGCTCGCGGCCGGCGGCAGCGACTACATCACCAAGCCGGTGGACCTGGACGAGCTGATCGGGCTGATGGCGTCCTGGATCGGCCGCAGCAGAGGCGAGGAGACCGCGTGACGCAGACGGCCAAGGCGCTGCTGGTGGACGACCGTCGGGAGAACCTGATGGCGCTGGAGGCGATCCTCCAGGGCCTCCCGGTGCAGTCGGTCGCGGTGGAGAGCGGTGAGGCCGCGCTCAAGCAGTTGCTGGTGGACGACTTCGCGGTGATCCTGCTGGACGCCCAGATGCCGGACATGGACGGCTTCGAGACCGCCACCCACATCAAGCGGCGGGAGCGGACCCGGCACATTCCGATCATCTTCCTCACCGCGGCGGACAAGGACGCGCAGCTCGCGCTGCGCGGCTACCAGGTCGGCGCGGTCGACTACCTGACCAAGCCGTTCGATCCGTGGGTGCTGCGGGCCAAGGTGACCGTCTTCGTCGAGCTGTGGGTGAAGACCCGGCAGCTCGCCGCCCAGTCGGACGTGGTGCGGGAGCGGGACGTGCAGTGGCGGCGTCTGGCCGAGGCGGTGGACTCCGCGACCGCGTTGCTGCGCGCCGACGGTGACCCGGCGACCCGGGAGCGGGCGGCGGACCTGCTGGAGCAGGCCCGCTGGGGCAACACCCGCTGAGGGTTCAGTCGGTGGCCGGGCCGCCGTGCCCGGTCGCCGCGCGTCGGGCCCGCCAGCGATCGCCGAGCGACTCCACCTCCTCCTGTACGAAGAGGAAGAAGTCCCGCATCTCGGCGACCCGTTCGCCGGCCGGGGTGCTCCGGCCACGCAGCGCCTCGACGCCGCCGTCGGCGATGTCGATGAAGGTCTTGTAGAGGTTGGTCTTGGTGATGGTGGCCTCGTACCAGGGGTTGTCCGGCATCCGGTAGCGGTCGCGCCGGGAGCCCTTGACCGGCTCGCGGACCAGCATGGCGAACTGGGTGAGGTAGCGCACCGCGCCAGAGACGGCCGCCGCGCTGACACCCAGCCGTTCGCCGATCTCGCCGGCGGTGAGCGGCTCGTCGGCGCTCATCACGGCGAACAGGACCCGGGCGGCCATCCGGGGGAAGCCCACGTCGGCGAAGGCCATCGCCATCCGCTCGACGAAGAGGTGGACCTCTTCCTCGTCGTGCCGGGCCGGTGGGCTCACGGCGGTCTCCTCGGTGCTCATCCCCGCGATCGTCTCTCACATCTCACTGTCTTCACAAGTTTATGAAATGAGCGTAGCTTCCGAAGCATGGAAATAAGCATCGAGGTGTCCGGCCTGGTGAAGACGTTCGGCCGCACCCGAGCGCTCGACGGGCTCGACCTGAGCGTCCGCACCGGCGAGGTGCACGGCTTCCTGGGCCCCAACGGCTCCGGCAAGTCCACCACCATCCGGGTGCTGCTCGGCCTGCTTCGGGCGGACGCGGGGGCCGTCCGACTGCTCGGCGGCGACCCCTGGCGGGACGCCGTCGCCCTGCACCGCCGGCTCGCGTACGTGCCCGGCGACGTCACGCTCTGGCCCAACCTCAGCGGCGGCGAGGTGATCGACCTGCTCGGCCGGCTGCGCGGCGGGCTCGACCCGAAGCGTCGCGCCGAACTGCTGGAGTCGTTCGAGCTGGACCCGCGCAAGAAGGGCCGCACCTACTCCAAGGGCAACCGGCAGAAGGTCGGCCTGGTGGCCGCGCTCGCCTCCGACGTCGAACTGCTCATCCTCGACGAGCCGACCTCCGGGCTCGACCCGCTGATGGAGGAGGTGTTCCAGCACTGGGTCCGGCGGGCCCGCCACGACGGCCGCACCGTGTTGCTCTCCAGCCACATCCTGGCCGAGGTGGAGGCGCTCTGCGACCGGGTGACGATCATCCGCGCCGGTCGGGCGGTCGAGTCCGGCACCCTCGGCGACCTGCGTCACCTGCACCGCACCGCGATCGACGCCGAGGTCGCCGCGCCGCTCGACGGGCTGGCCGACCTGCCCGGCGTGCACGACCTGCGGGTCGACGGGCACCGGGTCCGCTTCGACGTGGACGCCGCCGCGCTGGACGCCGCGCTGCGCCGCCTCACCGAATTGGGCGTACGCAGCCTGGCCAGCACGCCGCCGACGCTGGAGGAGCTGTTCCTGCGCCACTACGAGGGGGCCGACCAGTGAGCACGCTCACCGGGACCCGGCACCTGGCCCGGCTGATCCTGCGCCGGGACCGCCTCCTGCTGCCGCTCTGGGTGCTGGTCCTGGCGGTGTTGCCGATGTCGTACGCGGCCAGCTTCTTCGAGCTGTTCCCCACCGCCGCCGAGCGGGCCGCGTACACCGAGGGCACCGCCCGCAACCCGTCCATCATCGCGCTGCTCGGCCCGGTCTACGGCGACACGGTCGGCGCGCTGACCGCCCAACGCAGCGGTTTCCTGCTGGTGATCGTCGGACTGTTCAGCCTGCTCACGGTGATCCGGCACACCCGCACCGAGGAGGAGGCCGGCCGGCGGGAGCTGCTCGGCGGCAGCGTGCTGGGCCGGTACGCCGGACTGACCGCCGCGCTGCTCGTCACGTACGCGGCCGACCTGCTGCTCGGCCTGCTCACCGCGGCCGGGCTGCACGCCACCGGCCTGTCGGCCACCGGCTCCTACGCGTACGGACTCGCCGCCGCGCTGACCGGGATGGTCTTCGCCACGCTCGGCGGGTTGGCCGCACAGCTCACCGAGACCGCCGGCGGTGCACGGGGGATCGGCATCGCCGGCGTCGGCGCCGCGTTCGGGCTGCGCCTGGTCGGTGACACCGCCGGCAACGACTGGCCGAGCTGGCTGTCCCCGCTGGGCTGGGCGGCGCGGGTCCGACCGTACGAGGGGGAGCGGTGGTGGGTGCTGTTGCTGCCGCTGGTCGCCACGGTGCTGCTCGCGGCGCTCGCGTACCCGGTCTCGGTCCGCCGCGACCTGGGCGCGGGCGTGTTGCCGCCCCGGCTCGGCCCGGCCACCGCCGGTGGTGCCCTGTCCGGCCCGTTCGGCCTGGCCTGGCGGCTGCACCGGGGGCAGATCCTCTGGTGGTCGGTCGGGTTCGGCCTGCTCGGGCTGATCCTCGGCGGCGCCGCCGAGGCGGCCGGCCGCTCGGTGGAGGGGAACGCGCAGCTGGAGCAGATCATGGCCCGGATCGGCGGGGCCTCCGGGCTGGCCGACGCGTACCTGGGCGCCACGCTGAGCCTGGCCGGGTTGGCCGCGACCGGGTACGGCATCCAGGCCGCGCTGCGGATGCGCGCCGAGGAGTCCGCCGGCCGGGCCGAGCCGGTGCTCGCCACCGGCACGCGTCGCTCCACCTGGTTGCTCTCGCACGTGGTGTTCGCGCTGCTCGGTCCGGTCGTGGTGCTCGCCGTGACCGGCCTGGCCACCGGCCTGACCTACGGCCTGAGCGTGGGCGACGTGCCCCGGCAGGTGGGCCGGATGCTCGGTGCCGGGCTGGCCCAGGCGCCGGCCGCCTGGGTGCTGGCCGGGCTCGCCGTGCTGCTCCACGGGCTGCTGCCCCGGCTCGCGTCGGCCGCCTGGGCGGTGCTGGCGGTCTGCGTGCTGCTCGGTCAGCTCGGCGCGGTGCTGGAACTCGGCCAGTGGCTGCTGGACCTGTCCCCGTTCACGCACACCCCCCAGGTGCTGCGGCCGACCTGGACCCCGACCCCGCTGTACCTGCTGACCGCCCTGGCCGCGGCGCTGGTCGCCGCCGGCCTGCTCACCTTCCGCCGCCGCGATTTCCCGGTCACCTGACGCTCACCTCGCCGGTCTTGCACTTTCGGCCCCGACGAAAGGGGCAATCACCCCACACCGGGGGCCGGAAGTGCAAGATCGCGGGGGATCAGGGGGCGGTTTCGTTGCGGATCATCAGGGCGCTGCGCAGGCCGGTGATGTCCAGGACGCGGAGCAGGAAGTCGCCGACGTTGCTCAGCATCAGCACGCACTGCATGTGGCTGGCCTTGCGGCTGAGCACCACGAGCGTGCCGAGGCCCTGGGAGTCGCAGAAGGTGACCCCGGCCAGGTCGAGCACGATGCGCGGCGGCGGATCCGCCAGCACCTCGTTGACCACGGTCGAGAGCTGGGCGGCCGTGAGCATGTCGATCTCACCGGCCAGGCGAAGCACGGCTTCGTCACCCGTCCGGTTCACGGCGATGGACAGTTCGGCACGATCCACCCGGTCAGCCTATCGCGATCTCGACGAACGGGCCTGTCGAGCGGGCCGCGACCGGCGCACCCACCGGCCCGACGAGGGGTGAGCCGGGTAACCCCCGTTGCGGGGTGGCTGCCGCCGGGCCGGCCGACGCTGACACAATGGCGGCATCGTGACCGAGACCATTTCCGCCGGATCCGGCCGCTACCCGGCCGACGCTCCGGCCTCCGAGGCCCTGTTCGACCGCGCCAAGGCCCTCGTGCCCGGCGGGGTGAACTCCCCCGTGCGCGCGTTCCGTGCCGTCGGCGGCACTCCGCGCTTCATGGTCCGGGGGGAGGGTCCCTGGCTCTTCGACGCCGACGGCCGCCGCTACGTCGACCTGGTCTGCTCCTGGGGCCCACTGATCCTCGGCCACGCCCACCCGGCCGTGGTGGAGGCGCTGCGCGAGGCCGCCGCGCTGGGCACCAGCTTCGGCACGCCCACCCCGGGCGAGGTCGACCTGGCCGAGGAGATCGTCGCGCGGACGCCGGTGGAGCAGGTGCGTCTGGTCAACTCCGGCACCGAGGCGACCATGTCGGCGATCCGGCTGGCCCGCGGCTTCACCGGCCGCGCCAAGATCATCAAGTTCGCCGGCTGCTACCACGGCCACTCGGACGCGCTGCTCGCCGCCGCCGGCTCCGGCGTGGCCACGTTCGGCCTGCCCGACTCGCCCGGCGTGACCGGGGCGGCGGCCGGCGACACCATCGTGCTGCCCTACAACGACCTGCGCGCGGTCGAGGCCGCCTTCGCCGCCGAGGGCCCGCACCTCGCCGCGATCATCACCGAGGCCGCGGCCGGCAACATGGGCGTGATCGCCCCCCGGGACGGCTTCAACGCCGACCTCGCCCGGATCGCGCACGCGCACGGCGCGCTGCTCATCGTCGACGAGGTGATGACCGGGTTCCGGGTCTCCCGCGCCGGCTGGCACGGCCTCGACGCCTCCGACGCCGACCTGTGGACGTACGGGAAGGTCATGGGTGGTGGCCTGCCCGCCGCGGCGTTCGGCGGGCGCGCGGAGATCATGGCGAGGCTGGCCCCGGCCGGCCCGGTCTACCAGGCCGGCACGCTCTCCGGGAACCCGCTGGCCTGCGCGGCCGGGCTGGCCACGCTGCGGCTGGCCGACGACGCGCTCTACCGGCGCCTCGACGAGACGTCCGCCGCGCTGGGCAGGCTCGCCACCGAGGCGCTGTCCGCGGCCGGCGTGCCGCACCGCCTCTCCACCGCGGGCAACATGTTCTCGATCTTCTTCACCGACGCCGACGTGCGCGACTACGACAGCGCCCGCACCCAGCAGGTGCCGGCGTTCAAGGCGTTCTTCCACGCGATGCTCGCCGCCGGCGTCTACCTGCCGCCGAGCGCGTTCGAGTCGTGGTTCGTCTCGGCGGCGATCGACGACGCCGCGTGGGAGCAGATCGCCGCCGCCCTACCGGTGGCGGCGCGGGCGGCGGCAGCGGCCGGAAACGGGGAGTAACCCATGGCGGAGACGGTGGTTCACGTGCTGCGGCACGGCGAGGTGTACAACCCGGACGGCATCCTCTACGGCCGGCTGCCCGGATTCCGCCTCTCCGAGCTGGGCGTGCAGATGGCCAAGGCGGCCGCCCAGGCGCTCGCCGAGCGCACCGTCGTGCACGTGGTGGCCAGTCCGCTCGAACGCGCCCAACAGACCGCCGAGCCGATCGCGGCGCAGTTCGGCCTCTCCGTCGGCGTCGACGAGCGGCTGATCGAGAGCGCGAACTGGTTCGAGGGCAAGAAGGTGTCGCCGGGCGACGGCTCGTTCCGCGACCCGCGTAACTGGTGGGTGCTGCGCGACCCGGTCACCCCGTCCTGGGGCGAGGCGTACCAGGTGATCGCCGAGCGGATGTTCGCCGCGCTGCACGCCGCCCGGGTCGCCGCCGAGGGGCGCGAGGCGGTGCTCGTCTCGCACCAGCTCCCGATCTGGACGCTGCGCCGGCACGTCGAGCGCAAGCGGCTCTGGCACGACCCGCGCCGCCGCCAGTGCGGCCTGGCCAGCCTCACCTCGTTCCACTTCGACGGCGCCAAGATCGCCGGTATCGGCTACTCCGAGCCGGCGGCCCACCTGATCGCGATCTCGCCGACCGCCCGGACGGCCAAGGGGGCCTGATGCTCACCCGGAGGCTCGCCGCCGCCCTGCTCGCCGCCGTCACCGCCGGTACGGCGCTGGTCGGCTGCACCTCCGGCAGCGAGGAGAGCCGGTGCGCCGCCGACGGCCTCACCGTGACCTGCGCCGCGGACCAGCGTTCCAGGACCCCCGAGGTGAGCGGTGAGCTGCTCACCGGCGGCAGCTACGACATCTCCCGCGACCGCGGCCAGGTCGTCGTGGTCAACTTCTGGGGCTCCTGGTGTGCGCCCTGCCGCGCCGAGGTGGACGACCTGGAGGCCACCTACCAGGCCACCAAGGGCGACGGCGTGACGTTCCTCGGCATCAACGTGCAGGACAGCCGGGACAAGGCGACCGCGTTCGAGGAGAGCCAGGGGGTCACCTACCCGAGCCTCTACGACCCGTCCAGCCGGCAGGCGCTCAACTTCGACATCCCGCCGAACTCGACCCCGGCGACCGTGGTGCTCGACCGGGACGGCCGGGTGGCGGTGGTGATCCGGCGCGCGGTGACCCAGGACGAGCTGCGACCGATCGTGGCGAAGATCGCCGGCGAGAAGCCGGCGCCGAACGGCTCCCGCTGATGGGTGAGACGTTCGCCCGACTCGCCTCGTCCGGGCCGTTGCTGCTCGCGGTGGGTGCGGCGGCGCTGGCCGGTCTGGTCAGCTTCCTCTCCCCGTGCGTGCTCCCGCTGATGCCCGGCTACCTCTCCTACGTCACCGGCCTGGCCGGCGCCGACCTGGAGGGGGTAAGGAGGGGCCCCCGCTCAACGCCTCCGGTAGCGGAGGGGCCCCCTCTCAACAAGGCAGGCGGCGTGGGCGTCGCGGAGCGGGCGGCGCCGGCGCGGAGCGCCGCCGCGGTGAAGGGGCGGGTGCTCGCCGGCACGCTGCTCTTCATCGCCGGTTTCACCGCCGTCTTCGTGTCCACCGCGATCCTCTTCTCCAGCGTCGGCAAGCTCTTCTTCCGGTACGAGCGCACGTTGGAGATCGTCATCGGCGCGCTGGTGGTGGTGCTCGGGCTGGGCTACCTCGGCGTCATCCCCGGAATGCAGCGCGAGTTCCGCATCCGTTGGTTGCCGTCGGCCGGGCTGCTCGGCGCGCCCGTGCTCGGCGCCGTCTTCGCGCTCAGCTGGCTGCCGTGCACCGGCCCGACGCTCGGCGCGGTGATCGGCCTGGCCACCACCGAGGGCAGCGCCGAGCGGGCTGTGGTGCTCGCCGTGGCGTACTGCCTCGGGCTGGGGCTACCGTTCGTCGTCTTCGGGCTGGGCTTCCAACGCCTGCTCGGGGTGTTCCGCGCCGTCCGGCGCAACAGCCGCTGGGTCACCCGCGTCGGCGGCGCCCTGCTGATCCTGATCGGCCTGGCGCTGGTCACCGGCGGCTGGCAGAACGTGGTGATCTGGTTGCAGACGCACGTGGGCGTGGGCGAGGTGAGCATCTGATGACGACCGTGGACGACCGGCCGACCACCCCGCCGGCCGAGGCGCCCCGACGCCGGGTCAACCCGGTGCTGGCCCTGCTGCGCAACTCCTGGCGGCAGCTCACCAGCATGCGTACCGCGCTGATCCTGCTGTTCCTGCTCGCGGTCGCCGCCATCCCCGGCTCGGTGCTGCCCCAGCGCGGGGTCAACCCGGAGAAGGTCGACAAGTGGTTCGTCGACCATCCCGACCTGGCGCCCCGGCTGGATCAGATCGGCGCGTTCGCGGTCTTCGGCTCGGTCTGGTTCTCCGCGATCTACCTGCTGCTGTTCACCTCGCTGATCGGCTGCATCCTGCCCCGTACCCGGGATCATGTCCGGGCGCTGCGGATGCGGCCGCCGGCCGCGCCGAAGCGGCTGGACCGGCTGCCGCAGCACGCCGTGCTGGAGGCCCCGGCCGCCGCCGACCCGGAGGCCGTCGCGGCGGTGCTGCGCCGCCGCCGGTGGCGGGTCACCGTCCGCGGCAACGAGGTCTCGGCCGAGAAGGGCTACCTCAAGGAGACCGGCAACCTGCTGTTCCACACGTCGCTGATCGCCGTCCTGCTCGGCGTCGCGGCCGGTTCCTGGTACGGCTGGCACGGCAACCGCATCCTGGTCGCCGGCGCGGACAACGCGTTCTGCAACACCCGCCAGCAGTACGCCGAGGCGTCGCTCGGCCCGCGGGTGGACAGCGCCGACCTGCCGCCGTTCTGCCTCACGCTGGAGAAGTTCGAGGCCGACTACCTCGACTCCGGGCAGGCGTCCCGCTTCTGGGCCACGGTCAGCGTGGACTCGCCAGGCGGCACGCCCCGGACCGCCGGCTTCTCGGTCAACTCGCCGTTGCGGCTCGACGGCGCCAACGTCTACCTGCTCGGCAACGGCTACGCGCCGGTGCTGAAGTACACCGACCGCTACGGCAAGAGCCAGACCAGCGACGACCCGTTCCTGCGCACCGGCGACCCGAACGCGACCGAGGAGGGCGTGGCCCTCTTCCCCGACGCGAACGTCGACCCGAAGACCGGCAAGCGGGCCCCGGACCAGCAGGTCGCCTTCGACGGGCTCTACCTGCCCACCGCCGGGGACAAGCCGCCGTACGTCGCGTCGCAGTTCCCGGCCGAGCGGAACCCGGCGCTGAACCTGACCGCGTACCGGGGCAACCTCGGGCTCGACGCCGGCATCCCCGGCTCGGTCTACCAGCTCGACCAGCGGCAGGTCGCCAACGGCAAGCTCAAGCAGGTCGGCACGAAGCTGCTCCGGCCCGGCGAGAAGTGGACCCTGGACGACGGCAGCACGCTGGAGTTCGTCGGCACCCGGCCGTACGTCACGCTCGCCGTCCGGCACGCGCCCGGGCAGACGCTGCTGCTGGTGGCCAGCGGCACGCTGCTGCTGGGCCTGATGGGCTCGCTCTTCGCCCGCCGGCGTCGGGTCTGGTTCCGCGTTCCGCCCCCCGAGGGTGGATCTCCGACGAGCGGTAGTAGCTTGGTGGAGGCCGGTGGGCTGCCGCGCACCGAGCACCCAGGGTTCGCCGACGAGTTCGCGCAGCTCGTCGCCGCGGTCAGCGGCGGCGCGCCGGACCAGCGGCGGGCGCGAGAAGGAGACGAGTGATGTCCGCACTCTCCGACCAGCTGGTCACGCTCGCGATCCTGGCGTACCTGGTCGCGATGATCAGCCACGCCGTGGAGTTCGCGCTGGGCAACGCCCGGAAGGTGGCGGTCGCCGCCCCGGCCCGGCAGCTCGTCGGCGCGGGCGTCGGCGGCGCCGGTGGGACGGTCGACGAGCCGGTCGCCCCGGCCGGGCCGCAGCGTCCCGACCGCTCCACCACGCGGGCCGTGCTGGCCGGGCGGATCGCCGCCTGGCTCACCGCGCTGGGCGCCGCGCTGCACCTCGGCGCCGTGGTCACCCGGGGCATCGCCGCCGAGCGGATGCCCTGGGGCAACATGTACGAGTTCGTGCTGACGGTCACCTGGATCGGGGTGGCCGCGTGGCTGGTGGTGCTCTGGAAGCAGCCGTCGCTGCGTCGGCTCGGCCTGTTCCTGACGCTGGTGATGGTGCTGCTGCTCGCATTCGCCGAGCTGAAGCTCTATGTGCAGGTCGTGCCGTTGATGCCGGCGCTGCAGTCGTACTGGTTCATCATCCACGTGTCGACGATCATCTTCTCCTCGGGCATCTTCCTGCTGGGCGTGGTGCCCGCCGCCGCCTACCTGATGCGGGCCGGCTGGGAGCAGGGGCGGCGCAGCTTCCCGTACACCCTGGCTCGCCGGCTGCCGGCGGCGGACGGCCTGGAGCGGTTGACCTTCACGCTGCACGCCTTCGCCTTCCCGATCTTCACGTTCGCGGTGATCGCCGGGGCGATCTGGGCCGAGGCGGCCTGGGGTCGCGCCTGGGGCTGGGACCCGAAGGAGACCTGGGCGTTCATCTCCTGGGTGGTCTACGCGGGCTACCTGCACGCGAGGGCCACGCCGAGCGTGAAGCGCAACGTGGCCACCTGGATCGCGGTCGTGGGCTTCCTGACCGTGCTGATGAACCTGTTCGGGGTCAACTTCTTCTTCACCGGCCTGCACTCGTACGCCGGCGTCTGAGTCTCAGTGGCAGGTGCCCATCCCGGAGTCGGTGAACGTCCTGCCGGCCACCGGGAGGAACTGCCAGGAGTAGGCGTTGGTGGAGAGCGTCAGCTTGAGCACCCCGAACGTGTTCCCGTTCTTGACCTGGCTGTTGGCGGCGGGCTCGGGGAACGTGCTCATCAGCGGGCGGCCGCCGGTGCCGACCACCCATTCCCGGATGCCCCGGGTCGGGTCGGCGACGCCTGACGGGTTCTGCGGGGCGAACCGCTCGTACTGGTGGTTGTGGCCGTTGATGACGATCTCCGCGCCGGCGTCGTAGAGCGCCTGGAACAGCGGGCGCACGTTCGACGACTCCCGGCCGCCGGAGCTGAACAGCGGGTGGTGGTACTGGGCCAGGGTGCAGCGGTTCGGGTGGGCCGCGAGGTCGGCGCGCAGCCACTTCTCCTGGGGTGAGCCGGCCTGGCAGCCGCCGACGTGGGAGCAGTTCGAGTTCAGCACCACGATGTGCCAGCCGGCCTTGTCGAAGGAGTAGTAGCCCTTCCCGGGTGGCAGGACCGCGCCGAAGTAGTTGAACGTGGGGATCGCGCCGGCGGTGAGGTAGTCGTGATTGCCGAGGATGGGCTTCGTACGGTCCTTGAACTGGCCCCAGGTCGGGCCGTAGCAGTTGGCGAGCTGTGCGGCCGTACCGCTGTCGGTCAGGTCGCCGCCGGCCATCACGGTGCCGGGCTCGCGGGCGATGATCTGCGCGGTCTGGGCGGCGCCGGTGGTGCTGCACGCGGCGATGTCACCGCCGTTGAGCAGCACGTTGTCCCCGGTGGGCGGCGGGCCGGTGGTGATGATCAGCATTGGCGCGTAGGTGCCGGACTCCCGGCTGTCGTAGAAGGCGCCGTCCGGGTTGGTGGAGGAGAGCGAGAACGCGACCAGGCCGTTCCCGGTGACGGCGCTGGTGACGTCCAGCTCGTACCAGGTGTTGGCACGCACGGTGGCGAGCGAGGCGAGCGGCGCGCCGACGGGCGCCGGCCGGTTCGCGTAGGTCAGGGTGCTCTCCGACCAGCCCGTGCCGGCCTCCTGCGCGGTGCCGCCGTTCGGGCTGGGGGCGTTGGCGGTGTTCTGGACGTGCAGCCGGAGACGGGCGGTGGAGACCGGGTCGACCAGCCGGGTGACGTTGAACTCCAGGTAGGAGATCCGGGTCGGGGCGGCGCCGACCACGAGCGAGTTGGTGCCGCTGAAGTTCGCGTTCGGGCTGGACGAGCTGACGTAGCTGTCCTGGCTCGCGGCGAACGGGAAGGTGGTGGTGGCCGCGCCGGCCGGCGCTGTGGCGGTGAGCAACCCCGCGGTGAGGGCGGCGGCGGCCAGCCCGGCGTGGAGTGCGTGCCTCTTCATGGGAGCTCCATTCCGACGGCGCTCCGCTCGTGCCGTCCGGGCACAGCGGGCCGCCTCGTTGCGGGAGCCCAGTGCACATTACGGAGCGTGACCTGTCCGTCACGAGATGACAGGACTCCGTGACGACCTCGGCTGCCGGTGGGGCACGACCGCCGGGAGTGGTCGTGCCCCACCGGTTCAGCCCACGGTGACCGTGGCGGTGTCGTTCGCCGGGTCGTCGTCGGGGCGGGGGTACGCGTACGGAACGGTGACCGAGCCGGGGGCGCCGAGCGGGCCGTCGATCCGCAGGGCGAATCCGACCAGGAAGCTGCCGCCGGCCGGGAAGACGCCGTCCGGCACCGTGCAGTACCAGGTGATCGGCGCGCCCGGGTTCTCCTCGTCCCCGCTGCCGGAGCAGTGCTCCGGCGTGTTCGTCACCACCGTCCCGGCCGGCCGGGCGCAGCCGCAGCGCCGTGTCCGCCGGGCGGCGCCGCAGCGTCACGCCGAGTGGTCGGCGTGCCGATCCCATGAGGAGCGTGTGACGGCGGTGACCCCGCTCAACACCTCGTCCACCCGCCTGGTGATCTGGTAAGCCACCTCGGGCAGGTCGGCGAGGTCGAGGCGGTCGGCCCGCAGCGCGAACTGGGCGTGCAGCTCGCGGGCCACCGCGTCGCGGATCTGGGTCTGGAGCGGGCTGAGGCCGTCGGGATCGCCCACCACGTACGCGTCGTCCATTCGCCAATGATGGCGGACCGGCGTGGCGAAATGCGGGACTCGGGGGGTGAGGGCGGCATGGGCCAGCAGCGGACCTCCCGCCACTGTTGCGGGTGGCCGCCGCGACAGCACCCGGAAGGCTTGTCAGCCTTTATGGACAAAAACCCCGACTCAGGCGCGACTCTTGCCTGGCCATTCATTGATATCTATGGTTGTCAGAAAGCGCTTTCTAACGCAAGGTGCTCACGCCTGAAAGGTGAAACCGGATGAGACGCAAAGTAGCCACTCGGTGGCTGGCCTGCGGTGCCACTGCGGTCGCAGGTGCCGTCGTCGCGCTGACGCTGCAGATGCCCCATGCCTCGGCCGCCACGAATCTGAGCCTCGGCGCCGGCGCCGACGGCTCCAGCAAGGCCAGCGGTACCAGCTATGGCAACGTCATCGACGGCAACGCCGGCACCTACTGGTCGCCGAGCGGCTCGACCGGCACGATCTCGGTCAAGTGGGGCAGCGCCACCACGGTGTCCTCGGCCGTCATCGTGCAGGCCTCGGGCGGCGGCTCGATCAGCGGCTGGCAGCTCAAGAACTACGACACGGGCTCCGTCCTGGCCAGCGGCGGCAGCGCCCCGAGCACCATCAACTTCTCCTCGACGTCGCTGAAGAAGCTCTCCTTCGTCATCACCAGCGCGTCCGGCACCCCGCGGATCGCCGAGTTCGAGACGTACTCCAGCGGCGGGTCGACCCCGACCACCAGCCCGACCAGTGGCCCCACCAGCGGTCCGACGTCCGGCCCGACCGGTAACCCGGGCACGCCGACCGGCGCGTGGCCGTCGTCGGCCGGCTCGGTGAGCATCTCGAGCACGGTCAACGTCTCCGGCACCTTCGACGGCGGAATGAAGACCTACTGCTGCATGGGTGACGGAGGGCAGGGCGAGTCGCAGGACCCGATGTTCAAGATCGCCAACGGTGGCACGCTGCAGAACGTCATCCTCGGTTCGCCCGCCGGTGACGGCGTGCACTGCGAGGGCACCTGCACGCTGCGCAACGTGTGGTGGAACGACATCGGTGAGGACGCCGCGACCTTCAAGCAGACCAACGGCGGTACCTCCTACGTCATCGGAGGCGGCGCGCGCAGCGGCAGCGACAAGACCTTCCAGCACAACGGCAACGGCACGGTCAACATCTCCGGCTTCTACCTGAAGGGGTCCGGCAAGCTCTACCGCGCCTGCGGCAACTGCTCCACCTCCTACACCCGCCACGTGCGTGTCGACAACGTCCTCGTCGACGACATCGACATGCTCGCCGGCATCAACAGCAACTGGAACGACACCGCGACGATCACCCGCGTGGTCGTGATCGGCTCGGCCACCATCTGCGGCAAGTACAAGGGTGTGGCCAAGGGCAGTGAACCCAGCTACCTCGGTGAGGGCTGGAACGACGCCAACTGCAAGGTCAACAGGAGTGACGTCATCTTCCGGTAGTCACTGGGCACATCTGTTCGCGAAGGGGCACCCGCGCCCAGGCCGGGTGCCCCCTCGGCGACTGAGATTCACCCGCCGAACCAACCGGGGACGTCGAGGCGGAACACGTCGGCGGGGACCATCCGCCGCAGGTCGTCCTCGATCGCCGCGACCCGGTCGGCGCCGAGCGTGGCCGCCCAGCGCTCGCGCAGTTCGTCGAAGACGACCGCGGAGCGGTGCAGCCCGTCGTGGCCCCGGGCGGTCATCCGGACCAGCTTGCGGCGCGCGTCGGCGGGGTCGTCCACCCGTTCCAGGTAGCCGAGCGCGACCAGCCGGTCCACCGTCTTGCCGGCGGCCTGCTTGGACACGCCGAGCCGCTGCCCGAGGTCGGAGGCGGTGGTGCCGGTCGGGCCGACCGCCTGCAGGACGAAGCCGTGCGCCGGGCGCAGCTCGGTGTGCCCGTGCCGGGCCAGCTCGGCGTGCAGGTCGTCGATGAGCGTGCGGAAGCCGGCCAGCAGCAGCAGTGGCAGCGCGAAGCCGGGACGGTCAGGCGTTGCCATGTTCGACAACCACGTTTACTATTTCGTCAACCACGTTGACTATCTTACGAGAGGGGAGCGGAGATGTCCCGCTTCACCGCGTACGACCCCGAGACCGCGCCCGCCGCCGCCCGACCCGTCATGGCCGGCGTCCACCGCAAGCTCGGCCACCTGCCCGCCGCCGTCGGCCTGATGGCCGGCTCCCCCGAGCTGCTCAAGGGCTTCCTCGCCGCCAACGCCGCGTTCGAGGCCACCGACCTCGACCCGGTCGCCCGCGAGGTGGTCGTGCTGACCGTCGCCACCCGCAACGGGTGCCACCTCTGCGTGGCCATGCACACCGCGACGCTCGCCCGCCACGACGCCGACCCCGCGCTGATCGACGCGCTGCGGGCCGGCGAGGCGCTGCCCGAACCCCGGCTGGAGGCGCTGCGCCGATTCACCGTCGCCGTGCTCGACCACCGGGGCGAGGTCCCCGACGCCGAGCTGGACGCGTTCCTCACCGCCGGCTGGCAGCCACGGCACGCGCTCGACGTCGTGCTCGGCGTCGGGACCTACACCATCTCGACGTTCGCGAACCGGCTCACCGCCGCGCCGCTCGACGAACCCCTCCAGGCGTACGCCTGGACGCCGGCCGCCTGAGCTGCGTTGTCAAGACGGGGCCCCGCCTCTACCGAAGGCGTTGAGCAGGGGCCCCGCCTTCACTCCGATCGTCGACGTGGGGTGGCCCAGCCGAGGAAGCGCTCGTGTTCGTGGAGTCGGCCCGCCGGCACTGAGCTGCCCCGCCCGTTCGTCAGCCCGTCAGGAACGGCAGCAGCAGAGCGGTGAGCTTCGCCGGCTGCTCCTCGAAGAGCCAGTGGCCGCAGTCCTCGACCACCGCGCCGGTCACCGAGTCGGCATAGCGGCGGACCTGCTCGGCCACCTGCCCGCCGAGGCTGGCCTGCGCGCCGACGGCGAGCACCGGCATCGGCAGCTTCGTGCCCCGGTACGCCGTGTTGTCCGCGACGTCCTGTCCGAACGCCCGGAAGTAGCCGAAGCTGGCCCGCAGGTGCCCCTCGTCGCGCAGGTGGCCCGCGTACTCCTCGATGTCCTCCGGGCCCAGACTGCCCTTGTTGACCATGATGGAGTCGGTGAACCGGTCGACCCAGAGCGCCTCCCGGCCGGCGACGAGTTGCTCGGGCAGGCCGTTGGGGACGTTGAAGAAACCGAAGTTCCACACGGCCGGCCCGGCGGCGGTCAGCGCAGGGATCGCGTAGATGCTCTCGTCGGGGATCGGCGCCTCGCTGAGCACCAGCCGGGCGACGGAGTCGGGATGGGCGGCGGCATAGGCGTACGCGACCATGGTGCCCAGGTCGTGGCCGACCAGCCGGATCTCCCCGGCCAGGTCGAGCCCGGTCAGCAGGCCGTGCAAATCGGCGGCGACCGTCTTCTTGTCGTACCCGCCGGGCGGGGCGTCGCTGTCACCGAAGCCGCGCAGGTCGGGGGCGATCACCTCGTACGACCGGGCCAGCTCCGGCAGCACGTGCCGCCACATCCGCCAGCACTGCGGATAGCCGTGCAGCAGCACCAGCGTGGGCCCCCGGCCACCTCGGACGTAGTTCCAGGTCACCTCGCCGACCCGGGCCCGCTGCTCGGTGAACCCCGCCGGCAACCGTTCGCCACTCATGCCGCCGACTACCCGCCCGGCGGGGTGTTAAGCGGGGGCCCCGCCTCTACCGAATGCGTTGACAAGGGGCCCTTCCTTGCACCTCAGGGGGGTGGGGGAGGATGGGGGCATGGCGCGTGGGTTTCCGTACGACGATCTCAAGGACTTCCTCGCGGCCCTGGAGCGCGCGGGCGAGCTGCGGCGGGTCAGCGTCCCGGTCGATCCCACGCTGGAGATGAGCGAGGTGGTCACCCGGACCGTCCGCGCCGGCGGGCCGGCTCTGCTCTTCGAGCGGCCCACCCGCGGCGAGATGCCGGTGGCGGTGAACCTGTTCGGCACCGAGAAGCGGATGGCGATGGCGCTCGGCGTCGACACGCTGGACGAGATCGGCGAGCGAATCGGCGAGATGCTCAAGCCGGAGCTGCCGCAGGGCTTCGCCGGCATGATGGGCGGGCTCGGCAAGGTCATGCAGCTCAAGTCCATGCCGCCGAAGAAGGTCCGGACCGCCCCCTGCCAGCAGGTGGTCTACCGGGGTGACGACGTCGACCTGAACCGGCTGCCGGGGCTGCAGGTCTGGCCGGGCGACGGCGGGATCTTCCACAACTTCGGGCTGACCCACACCAAGCACCCGGAGACCGGCAAGCGCAACCTCGGTCTCTACCGGCTCCAGCAGCACGGCCGGAACACGCTCGGCATGCACTGGCAGATCCACAAGAACTCCACCGCGCACCACGCGGTCGCCGAGCGGCTCGGGCAGCGACTGCCGGTGGCGGTCGCCATCGGCGCCGACCCGGCGGTCGCCTACGCCGCCAGCGCGCCGCTCCCCGCCGACATCGACGAATACCTGTTCGCCGGCTTCCTGCGCGGCGAGCGCGTCGAGATGGTCGACTGCCTGACCGTCCCGTTGCAGGTGCCGGCGCACGCGCAGGTCGTGCTGGAGGGCTACCTCGAACCGGGTGAACGACTGCCCGAGGGGCCGTTCGGCGACCACACCGGCTTCTACACGCCTGTCGAGCCGTTCCCGGTGCTGCACATCGAGGCCATGACCACCCAGCGCGACCCGATCTACCACTCGATCGTCACGTCCCAGCCGCCGCAGGAGGACCACGGCCTCGGCAAGGCCACCGAGCGGATCTTCGCCCCGCTGCTGCGCTTCCTGATCCCGGACATCGTCGACTACGACCTGCCCGCCGCCGGGGTCTTCCACAACTGCGCGATCGTGTCGATCCGCAAGCGCTACCCGAAGCACGCGCAGAAGGTGATGAACGCGATCTGGGGCGCGCACATGATGTCGCTGACGAAGCTGATCGTGATCGTCGACGAGGACTGCGACGTGCACGACTACAACGAGGTCGCCTTCCGCGCCTTCGGCAACGTCGACTACGCCCGCGACCTGCTCCTCACCGAGGGCCCGGTGGACCACCTGGACCACGCCTCGTACCAGCAGTTCTGGGGCGGCAAGGCCGGCGTGGACGCCACCCGCAAGCTGCCCACCGAGGGCTACACCCGCGGCTGGCCGGAGGAGATGCGGATGTCCCCCGAGGTGGTCTCCCTGGTCGACAAGCGCTGGCAGGAGTACGGCATCCGATGACGGCGGTAGCGGAGCGGCCCGGCCGGGTCAAGTCCTTCCTCAAGCTCGTGGCGATCGAGCACTCGGTGTTCGCGCTGCCGTTCGCGTACCTGTCGGCGCTGACCGCCATGCAGGTCCACGGGGGGCGGGTGCGCTGGCTCGACCTGCTGCTGATCACCGTGGCGATGGTGGGCGCGCGGACGTTCGCGATGGCCGCCAACCGGATCCTCGACCGGCGGATCGACGCCCGGAACCCGCGTACCGCGAACCGGGAACTGGTCACCGGGGCGGTGAGCGTGCGCACGGCCTGGACCGGCGCGGTCGCCGCGCTTGTGGTCTTCCTGGCCGCCGCCGCCCTGCTCAACCCGCTCTGCCTGGCGCTCGCCCCGCTGGCCGTGGTGCCGCTCGTGGTCTACCCGTACGGCAAGCGGTTCACCGACTGGCCGCACGCCATCCTCGCGGTCGCCCAGGCGGTCGGTCCGGTCGGCGCCTGGCTGGCGGTCACCGGCACGCTGGCCGGCTCGGGCCCGGCGTGGCTGCTGGGCGCCGCGGTCGGGCTCTGGATCGGCGGCTTCGACCTGATCTACGCCTGCCAGGACTCGGAGATCGACCGGGAGATCGGCGTGCGCAGCGTCCCGGCCCGCTACGGCAGGCGCTTCGCGCTGCACGCCTCCACGGTCGCGCACGTGGTGACGTTCGCGCTGTTCATCTGGTTCGGCGCGCTGGTCGGCTTCGGCTGGCTCTGGTGGATCGGGCTGGCGCTCACCGCGGTCGCCTTCGCCTATCAGCACCTGGTGGTCAGCCCCACCGACCTGAGCAAGGTCAACCGGGCGTTCTTCACCGCCAACGGGTTCGTCGGCATCGCGTTGTTCCTGCTCGCCCTGCTCGACCTGGTGGTCCGGCTCGGCCTGCGACCCTGACCGGGCCGGGCCGGCCGCTCGCCGGTCAGGGCGTCGCGGCGGCCGGGTAGCGGGCGCTCTCCAGCGTCCAGTCGACCGTGCCGCGGACCGCGGCGGCCACCCCGTCGAGGTGGGCGGTGACCGCCTCGTCCAGCGTCGGACCGAACGACGGCGCCGCCGCGCGCAACGCCATGAAGCGGCTCATCTCGGCACGCCAGTGCCCGGCCACCAGGTCGACCGCGACCGGCAACGGCACGCCCCGCTCACCGGCCACCGCGAGCACCAGGTTGTGCCCGCCGCCGGTGGCCAGGTCGCGCTCCAGCGACGCGATGTCGTTGAACCAGGAGAGCAGGTCGTTGGCGAGGTCGGCGTGCCGGCGCAGCGCCGGGTGGTGGTAGACCGCGTCGGGCAGCGGCCGGCCGGCGGCGAACTCGATCAGCGGGAACGACACGTACGCCGCCGAGGTGGCCCGGCGCAGCCGCACGTACTCGGCGACGCCGGGCGGCCGGCCGGCCGAGGTGGCGGCCGCCTCCCGTGAGACGCCGTCGAGGTGGTCGGCCACGGCGTCGGCGAACCGCAGGCGCCAGCGTGCCGGCATCCGCCGGCGCGGCTCCCGCCACGCCTGCACCAGCAGTCGGCGCAGCGGGCCGGAGAAACCGGGGTGGCGGGCTCGGGGGCCGTCGCGGAGCAGCGCGAGCGCGCCGTCACGCAGCGCGCGGATCTGCGGCGGGGCCAGCCGGTCCGGGCCGTCGCAGGCGTCGTCGACCAGGAAGAACCAGGTGAACAGCGCGGTCAGCACCCGCAGGTCGGGTTCGGTGGCGTCCGGGTAGAGCCGTCCCGCGTACCGGGCGAAGCCGGCCCGGGCCAGCCGCCGGCGGGTGTCCGGATCAAGCGGCAGGCCGAGCCGGTCGAGGCGGTCGACCAGCCAGCTTTGCACCTCGTCGGCGTACGGGGAGAGTCGGGGCGTGACGGGACAGTCGGTGCGCAGCGCGCGCAGCACCGCAGCCGTCATCACCGGGCCTTTCCGTTGATGGGGAAACTCCGGAAAGAAGAATCCCATGTCGCGGGAAGCCCCGTCGCCCCGTCGGACATTTGGCCTGGCAGGCTTGACGGCATGCGCGAACCATGGGTGGTCGGTGTCTCCGGCGCCTCCGGGACCCCGTACGCGGCGGCGGTCGTCCGGGGCCTGCTCGACGCCGGCCAGGCGGTGGACCTGATCGTCTCCCGGGCTGCCCGGCTGACCGTCCTCGACGAGACCGGCCGGCCCTTCCGGGACGCGCACTGGGCCGAGGACCTGGCCGCCTGGCTCGACCGTGACCTGGCCGGGGCGGACCTGCGGCACTGGCCCGCCGGCGACCTGGCGGCCGGCCCGAGCAGCGGCTCCTATCCGGTACGCGGCATGGCGGTCGTGCCGGCCAGCACCGCGGCCTGTGCCGGCATCGCCATCGGACTCTCCAAGGACCTGCTGCAACGCGCCGCCGAGGTGAACCTCAAGGAACGCCGGCCCGTCGTGGTGGTGCCCCGGGAGACCCCGGTGACGCGTAGCCACCTGGAGCACCTCATCGCGTTGCACGACGCCGGCGCGGTGGTGCTGCCGGCCAGCCCGGGCTTCTACGGCGCCGGGGCGGCGGCCTCCGCCCAGCAGTTGGTCGACTTCGTGGCCGGCAAGGTGCTCGACGCGCTCGGCGTCCCGCACACGCTGTTCCGGCGCTGGTCCGGTGAGCTGGCCGCGGCCCGCCGGGACGCCGACCACGCCGACCCGGCCTGACCGTCCGTGCGCGACCGGCCGGGGCGCAGACCGACCGGCCCACCGGCCGGACCGCGCCCCGCTCGTTCAGTACATGCCGGCGTTCGCCGGGCCGGGGCCGGTCGAGGCGGTCGGGCCCATGTTGCGTGCCTTGCCCATGTCGTCCGCCTCGTCCAGCATGCCCTCCCCCTCAAGCAGGGCCCGCACCTCGGATTCCCGAAACCGGCGATGCCCGCCTGGAGTCCGGATGCTGCCGATCCGGCCGGCCGCTGCCCATCTGGTCACGGTCTTCGGGTCAACCCGAAACAGCGCAGCGACCTCACCCGGTGTCAGCAGGCGATCTCCAGTGTCCACAGCCCCCTCCTCGCGTCGACGAAGCCCCCGGCTGAACACACTGCCCCCGGCCGGTGCGAGCCCAGAGCCGTCATGAGGGACGTATGGCAATTACAGCACCAGCGACCGGGCGTGTCCGCCAAACGCGAAAAACGCACACAGTGCGAAAGTTAGTAAATGGTACCGGCGTAGAACCCCCGTGACCGCGCGTTTGTGAATGGCGACGTGACGTCATGTTCCACGGTGCCCACCACGCCCGGTTACGCCCGGTCACGCCCAAAAGATAGGGTCACTCTCCGTGGACACGATCGATCTGAGCCTCGTGGAGCTGCTACGCGGCAACGCCCGCCTGTCCTACGCGGAGCTGGCCCGGCAGGTCGGCCTCTCCGCGCCGGCCGTGCACGAGCGGGTCGGCAAGCTGGAGTCCGGTGGGGTGATCCGGGCCTACCGGGCCGAGGTCGAGCCGGAGGCCATCGGGCTCGGGGTCGCCGCGCTGATCGGCATCGTGGAGAACTCCGACGCGGACACCGACGACGTGCTGGAGGCGTTCCGCCAGATCCCCGAGATCGAGTCCTGCTACTTCATGGCCGGCGTCGAGTCCTTCCTGCTCAAGGCCCGAGTGGGCACCATCGCCGAGCTGGAGCAGTTGATCGTGCGGCTGAACCGCACCCCCGGGGTCGCCTCCACCCGCACCAGCATCGCCCTGTCGACCAAGTGGGAGAACCGCCCCCAGCCGCTCGAACCCCCCACCCCCTGACCGCCGAGGTCTGGCCAGCGGCGGCGCGGGCGGTTAGCGTGCGCCGATGACGACCTCGAGGCGGGGCGCCGCCGTGGTGACCGGAGCGGCCGGCGGGCTGGGCCGCGCGCTCGCCACCGCGCTGCACGCCGACGGCTGGCGGGTGCTGCTGACCGACGTCGACGCCACGGCGGCGGCCGACGCCGCCGGGCCGCTGGGCGGCTGGTCCCGACCCCTCGACGTACGCGACGAGGTCGCCTGCGCGGCGGTGGCCGCCGAGGCGGCCGGCGCGCCGGGCGGGCTCGGGCTGTGGGTGAACAACGCCGGCACCCTGGTCACCGGCCCCTCCTGGGAGCACGACGCGCAGACCCGACGCCGGGTGGTGGAGGTCAACGCGCTCGGCGCGATGAACGGCACGCTGGCCGCCGTGGCGGTGATGCGGGAGCAGGGCCACGGGCACGTGCTCAACGTGGTCTCGCTGGCCGGGCTGATCGCGGCGCCCGGGGAGACCGTCTACGCGGCCAGCAAGCACGCGCTGCTGGCGTTCAGCCTCGGCACCCTGACCGACCTGCGGATGGCCGGCGTCCGGGGCGTACACGTGTCGTGCCTGTGCCCGGACGGGATCTGGACGCCGATGCTGCACGACAAGCTCGACGACCCCGGCGCGCTGGCCTCCTTCACCGGGTCGCTGCTCACGCCGGAGCGGGTCGCCGCCCGGGCGGTACGGCTGGCCCGCCGGCCCCGCCCGGTGGTCAGCCTGCCGCGCTGGCGCGGCGCGCAGGTGCGGCTGCTCGACGCGTACCCCCGGCTCGCCCTGGCCCTCACCCCGGTGGTGCGGGCCGCCGGCCGGGCCGGGCAGCGCCGGCAGGCGCGCCGGGTCCGGTCGGACCCGAGCCCACCTCGCTTGTAACGTTGCCGGCGTGACTCATCTCGACCGATGTGACGAGGCCGGCCGGCGCTGGCTGACCGAGGCGATCGCCACGGTCGAGGCGGACGCCAACCGCTCCGCCGACACCCACCTCCTGCCCTTCCCGCTGCCCCGGGCGTGGGGGATCGACCTCTACCTCAAGGACGAGTCGGTGCACCCGACCGGCTCGCTGAAGCACCGGCTGGCCCGGTCGCTGTTCCTCTACGGCCTGTGCAACGGCTGGATCCGCCGCGACACCACGGTCGTCGAGGCGTCGTCCGGGTCGACCGCGGTCTCCGAGGCCTACTTCGCGCGCATGCTCGGGCTGCCGTTCATCGCGGTCATGCCCGCCTCCACCTCCCCGGAGAAGATCGCCCAGATCGAGTTCCAGGGCGGGCGCTGCCACCTGGTCGAGGACCCGGCCAAGGTGGTGATCGAGGCGCGCTGGCTGGCCGAGGACACCGGCGGGCACTACATGGACCAGTTCACCTACGCCGAGCGGGCCACCGACTGGCGGGGCAACAACAACATCGCCGAGTCGATCTACGCCCAGCTGGCGCTGGAGCGGCACCCGGTGCCGGCCTGGATCGTGGTGGGCGCCGGCACCGGCGGCACCAGCGCCACCATCGGCCGGTACGCCCGCTACCGCCGGCTGCCCACCAAGCTGTGCGTGGTGGACCCGGAGAACTCCGCGTTCTACCCGGCGTGGCAGGCCGGCGACTGGTCGGTCCGCACCGGTCGCGGCTCCCGGATCGAGGGCATCGGCCGGCCCGGCGTCGAGCCGTCCTTCCTGCCCAGCGTGGTGGACCGGATGGTGCAGGTGCCGGACGCCGCGTCGCTGGCCGCCATGCGGGCCGGCTCGGCCGTGCTCGGCCGCCGGGTGGGCGGCTCCACCGGCACCAACCTCTGGGGCGCGTTCGGCCTGATCGCCGAGATGCTCGCCGCCGGCCGGACCGGTTCGGTGGTCACGCTGATCTGCGACCCGGGCGACCGCTACGCGGACACCTACTATTCCGACGAGTGGGTGGCCGCGCAGGGCCTCGACCTCGCCCCGCACCTCGCCGCCGTCGACCGGTTCCTGACCGGCGGCGACTGGCCGGCCTGAGCGGTCAGCGGGGGTCGACCCGCTCGGCGAGCCCCGGGTAGCGCATCACGAAGCCGTCCGGATCCACCTGCAGGTCGGCGCTGAAGGTGCCGCTGGCGTAGCGGACCCGACCCGGGCCGAGCGAGGTGTAGACCTGCTCGGCCGGCACCACGGCCAGCCCGGGCAGCAGCACCCAGGCGACCGTCACGCTGGTGGCGAGGTCGGCGGGGAGCCGGCCCAGCCCGATCCGGCGGATGGGCAGCGTGTTGGTCAGCGGGGAACCGCCCAGGTCGACGTCGAGCGCCTCGGCCAGCCGGTCCGGGTCGTCCGTACCGGGCAGGCCGGCCTGCGGGTGTCCGGCCGCGCGCAACGCCGCGTCCAGGTCGCCCTCCTCACCGGTACGCACGCGCCACCCGTCGCGGCCCCGCTCCAGGCGTACGCTCCGCGCCCAACCGGCGCCGTCCGCGTCGACCTCCAACCGCTTGGTCGACCAGTCCCGCGCGATCGTCAGGCGGTAGCGGCAGGTGTAGGGAATCGGGTCGACGGCCAGCGCCACGCCCTGCGCGGTCAGCCCGTCGCGGTCGTCGAGCACCACGTGCTCGGAGCCGGCGGTGTCGGTCCTGGTCCAGAAGAGCGACTTCGGCATGGACCGGACGTTACGCGAGCCGGCGGCCACCGGCAGCGGATGCGCGAACGCCGCCGCCGAGCGGATGCTCGACGGCGGCGTTCGGCCAGGTGATCTCCGGGGGCCCCGGATCAGTGCGTACGAGCCGGCGGGCGCCCGCCGAAACCGCGCCGGTCGTCGCGCGGCCGGTCGTCCCGACCGCGCCCCTCGGAGCGGAACCCGCCCCGCCGCTCAGCCGGCCGGAAGTCGCCCCGATCGCCGAAGCGCCGCTCGCCCTGAGCGTCCCGGTCGCCGAAACGCCGCTCGCCCTGCGGGCGGTCGTCGGGCCGGCGCTCACCGAGGCCGCGCCCGCCGGCGGGCCGGTCGTCGTTTCGCCGGGCGTCCCGGTCGTAGCCGCGCTCGCCCGCCGGCCGGCTCCGGTCGGCGAACGGTCGGTCGCCGCCGGTCCGGCCGTGCTCGGCGCGCTCGCCGAAGGGCCGCTCACCGGCCGGTCGGCCGCCGAACCGGTCGCCGCGGTCGTCGGACCGCCGCTCGCCGAAGCGCCGGTCGTCCCGGGCCTCGGGCCGCTCGAAGCGGCGCTCGCCGTAGCCACGCTCGCCGCTGGGCCGGTCCGCGTAGCGGCGCTCACCACGTCCGTCCGTCGGCCGGTCGCCGTAGCCGCGCTCGCCGCTGGGCCGGTCGCCGTAGCCACGCTCGCCGGTGGGCCGGTCGCCGTAGCGGCGGTCGCCGGTCGGCCGGTCGCCGTAGCGGCGCTCACCGCGGCCGTCGAAGCTCCGGCCGCCGCGGTCGAAGCCGCGGCCGTCCCGGTCGCCGAAGCGGCGAGGACCGCCGCGGCGCGGCTCCGGCTCCTCGCGCACCGGCACGCCGCTCGGCTCGCGCGCGCCGGTCAGCTCGGCCAGCGCCTCGTCGCCGGCGCGGACCCGCGCCTGGGACGGCTCGACGCCCGCCTTCTCCAGCATGGCCAGCGTGGTCCGGCGCTGCTTGGGCAGGACCAGGGTCGCCACCGCGCCGGACTCGCCGGCCCGGGCGGTACGGCCGGCCCGGTGCAGATAGTCCTTCGGGTCCTTCGGCGGGTCCACGTGCAGCACCAGCGACACCCCGTCGACGTGGATGCCGCGGGCCGCCACGTCGGTGGCGACCAGCACGTTCATCCGTCCCTCGCGGAACTCGGCGAGCGTCTTGGTGCGCACCCGCTGGGTCTTGCCGCCGTGCAGGCCACCGGCCCGCACGCCGACCGCGGTGAGCTGCTCGACCAGCCGGTCGACGCCGAGCTGCGTACGGGCGAAGACCATGGTGCGGCCGTCACGGGCGGCGATGGACGCCGTCACCGCGAACTTGTCGTGCGGCGGGATCAGCAGCATGTGGTGGTCCATGGTGGACACGGCGGCCGTCGCCGGCGCGGTCGAGTGGGTGACCGGGTCGGTCATGAACCGCTTGACCAGCGTGTCGACGTCGTTGTCCAGAGTGGCCGAGAAGAGCAGCCGCTGGGCGTTCGCGGGCGTCTTCGCGAGCAGTTCGGTGACCTCGGGCAGGAAGCCCATGTCGGCCATCTGGTCGGCCTCGTCCAGCACGGTGACCTCGACGTCGTCGAGTCGGCAGACACCGCGCGCGATCAGGTCGCCGAGCCGCCCGGGGGTGGCCACGACGATCTCCACGCCTCGGCGCAGCGCGTCGATCTGCCGGTCGTACGGCACGCCGCCGACCGCGGTCTTCAGGAAGATGCCGACCGACTTGCCGAGCGGCACCAGCGCGTCGTTGACCTGCATGGCCAGCTCACGCGTGGGAACCAGGATCAGGCCGCGGGGGTGCAGCGGCCGGGCCCGGTTGCGGTCGGCGAGCCGGCCGATCAACGGGAGGCCGAAGGCGAGCGTCTTGCCCGAGCCGGTCTGGCCCCGGCCGAGCACGTCGCGGCCGGCGAGCGCGTCCGGCACGGTGGCCCGCTGGATCTCGAACGGAGTGGTGATGCCCTGCCGGGCGAGCGCCTCGACCAGCGGCCGGGGCAGGCCGAGCGAGGCGAAGTCGGTGGTGTCGATGGTCGGGTCGACGGACGGGGACGTGCCGGAGGCAGCGAAGGTGGTCAAGAAATGCCTTTCGAGCGGGGCGCATCTTCGCGATGGCCCGCCGCGGCGCCGTTACGCCGTCGAATCGCCCGCAAGATCGCCCATGGGCGCGCAGTCGGCGCGCGCCGGGTCAGTGATCCCGACAAGTGTACGGCGATCCGCCGACACGGCCACCTCACCGCGCGGCCGTAGTGGGCGGGCTCACCCCGTCAGCGGGCCAGCATCGAGCCGGTCAGTCCGCTCAACGCGTCGTTGGCCAGGAAGACCACGAGCAGACTGATGGCGATCAGCGCCGTCAGCGCGACGGCCAGCACGATGATGACCTTGGTGTTGCTGGCCCGGGCGGTCGGTGCGTCCTCGGACCAGCCCTGGGCCAGGATGTGGCCGGTCAGCGAACCGGAGTTCTCCGTCGGGCTGCCCTGGGGGAACGAGACGGTGGCGAAGCCCGGACCCTCGGTGCCGCCGTACGCGGTTCCGGCCAGGTCCTGACTGCCCGGCTGCGGGCGTACCGGACGGGTGGCCTCGGCGCCCCGGGCCGGGGCGGCCGGCGGTGGCCAGGTCGGCAGCGCCGGCGCGGGCACCACCGGCGGCGGGGGCGACGGGTACGTGCCGGCCCAGGCCGGCGGCGTGCCGGCGGCACCGGCCATCGCCGGCGGCGGCGGGAACGGCGGCGCGGGCATCGGGCCCGGCGGCGCGGGCGGCGGGGGCACCAGTGGTCCCGGTGGCGGCGCGGGCGGCCCGGGCACCGGCGGGATCGGTCCGGGCGGGACCGGTCCGGGCGCCGGGGACGGCGTGGGCACCGGCGGGATGGGCATCGGGGGCGTCGGGCGGAGCGGCGGCTCCGGCTCGGGCACCGGCGGGGCGGGCGACGGGGGCGTCGGACCCGGGACCGGGGTCGGTGCCGGGTCGGGCTCGGGGCCGTGCGGCGCCGGTGGCTGCGCCGGCTCGGGTGGCTGGGCGGGCTCCGGCGGCTCGGGACTGACCGGGCCGGCCCGGTAGACCTTCGCGGCGGCGGGAGCGGTCGCCACGGAGGCCGCTACCTCGTCGGCGGACACCCGGCTCAGGCCCGGCACCGACGCGCTGGCCCGCGCCGCCGGCGGGTCGGTACGCGGTGCGGGGGTGGCCCGCCCGGCGAACCGGTCGTCCGGCTGGCGCGGTGCGGCGCCGCCTCCCGGCGGATCGTCCGGTTCCCGCTGCCCGGGCACCTGGGCGGACCCGGAGACCCGGGGCGCCGGCGCGACTGCCGTCGAGCCACCGCCGGTCGCGGCTTCTCGGGCGTCGTCGGGGGCTTGGAACGGCGGGTCGGCGGCCTCGCCGGTGGTCGCGGACGCCGGCGCGGTGAGGGCCGACGCGGCGGGGACCGGGAGAGCCGGGCCCGGGTCGGCCGGGACGGGCGAGGACGCCGGGAGATCGGCGGCTCCGGGACGGGGCGCCGCGAGATCACCAGCCGGTTCGGAGTCGGGCGTCGGGCGGTCGCCCGCCGGTTCGGAGTCGGGCGCCGGGAGGTCGGCGGCCGGTTCGGAGTCGGGCGCCGGGAGGTCGGCGGCCGCGAAGGCGGACCAGCTGGACGGCGGCACCGTCGCTCCGGGGCGGCGCCGGTCGAGCGGCGGCGCGGTCTCCGCCGGAGCGCCCGCGCGATAGGTGGTGGCGGTGGCGGGCGGCCCGGTGCGTTCGCCGCCCGACGGCGGCGGCACGGCCGAGCCGGCCACGCTGACCCGGGCCCGTGCCACGGCCACCGGCGCCGCCGGGCGCTCGTCGGAGTCACCGACGGGGTCGGGCCTGGATCCCGGGTGGACCGTCTCCGCCGGAACCTCTTGCTCGCCCATCTCGCCCTCCGCAGCCACGCTCGCCCCCGACCGTGGCGCCGGTCGGAAGTGCCTGGATCTCACCGTGCCACATTCCGGCCCGGGAACACAGTCGGAGCGGACGGTTGGGTCAGCCGGCGCTGGTCGGGCTCGCGGAGTCGCTGCCGGCCGCGCTCTCGGCCGGCTTCGCCGAGCTGCTGGACGGCGCTGCGGCGCTCTCGGTCGGCTTCGCCGAGGTCGTGTCCGGCTCGGCGGTGGCGGTGCGGCTCGGCGACGGGCTCGGCGACTCGGACGGGCTCGGTGTCGTCGGCGGCGTGGTGCTCGTCGACGGGGTGGGCGTCGGGCTGGACCCGGTCGGCTTCGGCGTCGGCTTCGGCGTGCCCGAGGGCTTCGGCGTGCCGGTCTTCGTCGGCTTCGGCGTCGGCTTCGACGTGGGCGGGTTGGTCGGCACGGTCGGGGCCGGCACCGGCGTGGCCGGGGCCGGCACGGCGCCGACCACCCGGGTCGCGGCGTAGAGCCGGGACCAGCGGACCACGGAGATCTTCACCACGTCGCCGGTGCGGGGCGCCTCGACCATCTTGCCGTTGCCGATGTACATGGCCACGTGGTGGATGCTGGCCCAGCTGCTGCTCGAGGCGAAGAAGAGCAGGTCGCCCGGGAGCAGCGCGTTCGGGCTGACGGTGCGGGACCGGGTCGCGAAGTACTGGTCCCGGGAGACCCGCGGCAGGCCCCGGTAGCCGGCCGCCTGGTAGGAGGCGAGCATCAGGCCGGAGCAGTCGAACCGGTCCGGCCCTTCCGCCGCCCAGAGGTAGGGGTCGCCGAGCTGGGCCAGGGCGTAGCGCACGGCGTCGAGCGCCCGGGGGTCGGCGACCAGGCCGTTGATGCTCTGGTTGACGACGTAGGGGTTGCCGCGCTGCTGCTCGGCGGCGTCCTCCCGGCGCTCGATGACGAGCAGCCTGGCGGCGTTGTCGCGGCGCAGCTTGAGCAGCGCCGCCTCCTGCTTGTGCAGGTCCGTCTCGACACGGGTGAACTCGGCGGTCTTCTCGGTGACCCGCCGCTGGACCGAGGCGTGCGCCTCGCGGGCGACCCGCTCGTCGTCGGTGGCGCGGAGCAGCTCACCGGTCACCGACGTGCTGGCGCCCTCGGCCTTGTCGCCCCGGGTGATCCGCTGGAGGTCGCTGAACTGACGCAGGCTGGCGCCGAACTCACCGGGCGGCAGCGCGGCGTCGGCCTTGACCGCTTCGGCCGCGGCGCTCTTGGCGTTCTCCTGGGCCCGGGTGAGCGCGGCCTGGGCCTCGGTGAGCCGGCCGGTGGCCGCGGTCAGCTCGGTCTGGGCCGCGTCGCGCTCGCCCTTGATCCGCAGGAGGTCGTCGCCGAGTTGGGCGACCCGGGCGTCGACCTGGTTGATCTGCGCGATCAGCGGGCCGTCGGCCGGGTTGGTGACGCCGGTCGTGGTGCCCGGCAGGCCCGCCACGCCGCCCGGGACCGTGGCGCCGGGAATCGTGGCGCCGGGACCGGCGCCCGCCCCGGTGGGCAGCTGGAGCGTGCCGGTGACCTGCGGTCGGGAGCCGGAGCTGGGGATGGTGTCGGGCAGCGGATCGGCCCAGGCGGGGGTGGCCAGCGCCGCGGCCGCGACCGCCCCGAGCAGGGCGGACCAGAGCGCGGGACGCAGCACCGGTGAGATCACTGGTGGCCGGCCTCGTCGCCGTCGGGCCTTGGTGCTGTCGACCATTCCGCTCCCCGTCCGGTCTGGTGCGCGCCACGCGTCGTGGGCGTGATGAGACAGGACGGCACTGGTGTGTGTTCCGCCCCACTCTTGTCTTACCTCACCGACGCAGCGATGTCGATGTGCGGAGGGTGACGGGCGGTGAACCGGGTCGCTGCGGTGGACCGCGGCGGCGGTCCGTCCGACCCGCGACGTACGCTCGATCGGGACCCCAGGTGGAAGGACGTGGCTGTCGGATGGACGCCGGACTCAAGCGCGAGCTCGAAGCAAAGGTCTACGCGGGGGAGCGACTGACCCGCGAGGATGGCGTCGCGCTCTACGCGAGTGACGACCTGACCTGGCTGGGCCGGCTGGCTCACCACAAGCGCACCGAGCTCAACGGCGACCGGGTGATGTTCAACGTCAACCGACACCTCAACCTGACCAACGTCTGCTCCGCGTCGTGCGCCTACTGCTCGTTCCAGCGCAAGCCGGGCGAGAAGGACGCCTACACGATGCGGATCGACGAGGCGGTCCGCAAGGCCAAGGAGATGGAGGACGAGCAGCTCACCGAGCTGCACATCGTCAACGGCCTGCACCCGACGCTGCCCTGGCGCTACTACCCCAAGGTGCTGCGCGAGCTGAAGGCCGCGCTGCCGAAGGTCAACCTCAAGGCGTTCACCGCGACCGAGGTGCAGTGGTTCGAGAAGATCAGCGGGCTCACCGCCGACGCGATCCTCGACGAGCTGATGGACGCCGGGCTGGAGTCGCTGACCGGCGGTGGCGCGGAGATCTTCGACTGGGAGGTCCGGCAGCACATCGTCGACCACGCCTGCCACTGGGAGGACTGGTCGCGGATCCACGCGCTGGCCCACTCGAAGGGCATGAAGACGCCGGCGACCATGCTCTACGGCCACATCGAGGAGCCCCGGCACCGGGTCGACCACGTGCTGCGGCTGCGCGAGCTGCAGGACGAGACCGGTGGCTTCCAGGTCTTCATCCCGCTGCGCTACCAGCACGACTTCGTCGATTCGGCGGACGGCAAGGTGCGCAACCGGATCCAGGCCCGCACCACGATGGCCTCGCCGGCCGAGTCGCTCAAGACGTTCGCGGTCTCCCGGCTGCTGTTCGACAACGTCCCGCACGTGAAGTGCTTCTGGGTCATGCACGGGCTCTCGGTGGCCCAGCTCTCGCTCAACTTCGGCGTGGACGACCTGGACGGCTCGGTTGTGGAATACAAGATCACCCACGACGCCGACTCGTACGGCACGCCGAACACCATGCACCGGGACGACCTGCTGCACCTGATCTGGGACGCGGGCTTCCGCCCGGTGGAGCGGAACACCCGCTACGAGACCGTCCGCGAGTACGACGCCGCGCCGTCGATGGCCGAGCGCCGCTCCGAGCCGCAGCAGGTCTGGGCCTGACCTCGGCGATGGGTACGCAGGAGCAGCAGCGCGCGTTCCCCCGGCGGGACGCCGAGGGACGCATCCTCACCCTGGGCGACCTGCTCGGGGTGACGCTCGCCGGCCTGGTGATCGGGGTGCTGGCGCTGCTGCTCTTCGAGTGGGCGTTCGCCGCCGTGGGCGCCGGCGGGTTCGGGCGGACCAACGGTTGGCTGGCGGTGATCCTGCCGCTCTGGCTGTTCTGGGACGACTTCCGGGCCTGGGAGTTCGGCGCCGCCCGGGTGCTGGCCGCGCTGGTCGGCATCGGGGTCGGCGTCCTGGCCGGGCTGTTGGCGGCCGGGCTGGCCGCAGGGCTGCCGGCGCTGTTCACCGGCGCGCTGGCCGCGGCGGTGTTCACCGTGGTCTACGCGGTCATCTGGTTTCATGGCGTGCACTGGCTGGCCCGGCGTACGGGCTGAGGCGCGGAGAGAGTGGGAAATCGGGCATGAGCGCGGCGGTCAAGTACACGCTGGGCCGGGTCGGGCTGTTCGTCGGCGTGCTGGCGGCCCTCTGGTTCGTCGAGATGAACATGTTCCTCCGGTTGATGCTGGCGCTGGTGTCCTCCGCCGCGCTGTCGTTCTTCCTGCTCCGGGGCTGGCGGGACGAGATGGCCGGGGAGATGGCCGAGGCGTCGGAGCGGCGTCGCGCGGAGAAGGACCGGCTGCGCTCCGCGCTGGCCGGTGACGACCAGGCCGAGCCGGAGGGCGAGCGCCGGGAGGGCTGAGCCCGGAAACGGGGCAGCGGGCGGCCGATCCGACCGCTAGGGTCAGCCGCCGTGAGTTTCCTGAACAAGATCGACGGATGGCGGACCAAGGTGTTCGTCTGGTTCGGCCTGCCGGTCATCGCGGCCATCGGGCTGATGATGGGTGCCACCGATCTCGCCCCCACCTGGGAGGCGAAGAACGGCGGCGGCACGCCGGGCACGTTCACCGCGGTGCACGAGGACTGCGGCCGGCGCAACTGCGAGTGGCGCGGCACCTTCGCCGCCGACCAGGGCGGCGGCCGACGCGCCGACGTGATCCTCTACGACGCGCCGGACGGTCTCGCCGTGGGCGGCACCGCACCGGCCCGGGACACCGGGGCGCGGGCCGGGGTGTTCTCCACCACCGGCGGCTCCACCTACCTGCTGGTGACCGGGTTGACCGTGGCCGGCGTGGCCGCGCTGGCGGCCTGGGTGGTGATCATCATCCGGAAGATCCGCGGTCGCCGGGCGAAGGCCGCCGCCCCGGCCGTCTCGTTCGCCCCGTCCCGTTAGCCCGGGCAGCCGGGCCCGGCGCGCGGACTCCGCGCCGGGCCCGAGCCGCTCACCAGTTGGTCGAGCCCGGGACCGCCGGCCACCGGCGGTCGGTCGGCTTGATCAGGTACGCGATGCCGCCAGAACCGGAGGCCACCGTGCCGTTGGCCCGGTAGCGCTTGGTACGCAGCCAGATCTGCTCGAACTGCTCGCGCTGGTAGACGTTGCGCACCGCCTCGTTGGACGACGAGGCCGGGTCGTTGACGATCACGTCACCCTCGGCGGTGAAGCCGACGATCACGAACAGGTGCCCTGAGGTGCCGTAGTTGGCGCCGTCCAGCTCGCTGGCGAGGAACGACTGCGAGGTGACCACCGGGATCCCCGCCTTGATGAACCGTTCCGCCTCGTCCAGCGAGTGCAGCCGGGTGACCCGTGCCTCCAGGCCCGGGAAACCGGCGGCGTACGCGGTGTTGAACGGCCAGTTGCCGGCGCCGTCGTACTCGTGGTCGTAGGTCATCCGGGCGGCGTGGTCGACGGTCGGGTCGGCGTAGGAGGGGTCGACCCAGGCGGTGTCCTCGGCGGAGGGCTTGCGGCCCCAGTACTCGACCACCATCTCGGTGGAGGTGGGGGAGCACCAGGCCTCGCCGCCGCCGTCGTACTCCGGGTACTCGCCGATGTGGACGTTCTGCGAGTAGCGGGGCACGGCCAGCTCGGTGCCCCAGGCGATGCCGCCCCGGCTGGGCGTGACGGTGAACCGGTCCGGCACGTTCGAGGCCATCGCGCCGAGCATCCGCACCTGCGGCGCGGCGGCCTGACCGGGCGCGCGGTAGAGCGTCAGCCGGAGCTGGTACGAGCGCAGCAGCACCCCGGCCGCGGCGTCGTCGATGGAGAACGTGTCGGTCCAGATGCTCGACCACGGGTCGCCCTGGCCGTCCAGGGTGGACCGCTTGATGTCCTGGTCGCCGGAGGCCCAGCGGCCCATCACGTACCAGGGGGTGTGCTCCCCGGTGGTGTAGGTGCCGTTCAGCTCGACCTGGATCCAGGTGCCGGCCGGGGTGCTGGCGTTCCACGACGCGACCAGTTCGGTGGCGTCGAACCCGATCCGCCGCTCCGGCGAGGTCCAGGTGGCGTACTCCCAGGTGCGGGTGGCGCCGGTGTGCTCGTCGGTGAACTCGGTGGTGCCGGCCGGCCGGCCGATCGTCAGCGCGGGGTGCCGGCCGGGTACGGCGCGGGTGCCCTGGTGCGAGCCGCCGCGCCAGTCGGGGTACCGGGAGAACTCCTGGAAGGTGATCTGTTCGTCGTGCGTGACGCCCGGCCGGGGGCCGTGCGCCTGGGCGGGTGCGGTGGTGGCGAGGAGGGTGAGCGCGGTCAGGCCGGCGAGGGCGACCGTACGCAGGGGTCTTCCGAACATGGCAGCTCCACGGGGGAAACGGCATCGTCGCCGTTCACTGTCGCGCTTGGCGGGAAGTTTCGCCAGATGTTCGGCCATGGAAAATCATTGCCGGGGTGAGGATCCGGTCGGGATGGGCCCAGAGAAAGATGAATATTGATATGACCATGTGACTCCTGGTGAAGTGTGCGGACAACGGGATCTCCCGTACCCCGAGGAGGTTTTTCATGGCCTTCCGCACGCTCCCGATCCGCCGGCGGCTGGCGCTCGTCGCCGCCGCCGGCCTGACCCTGGTCATCGCCGCAGCCGGGCCGGCCGGCGCCCGCCCCACCCCGGACCGGGCCGGCGAGCCGGCCGCCGTCGCCTACCGGGTGCTCGGCCCACGGACCGTCGCCGACCGCACCGCGGTCGCCCGCACCGGCGCCGCGATCGACTACTCCGAACACGGTGTGCTGCACGTCACGGCGACCACCGCCGAGGCCGCCGCGATCACCCGGCTCGGTTTCCGGCTGGAGAAGGACGTGGCCCCGGCGCCCGCCGGCGGCGCGACCGCGTACGCCTTCCCACCCGCCGACTCGAACTACCACGACTACGCCGAGCTGACCACGGTGGTGAACAAGGTGGTCGCCGACCACCCGACGATCGCCCGAAAGCTCAGCATCGGCACGTCCTACCAGGGCCGGGACCTGATGGCCGTGAAGATCTCCGACAACGTCGGCACCGACGAGAACGAGCCGGAGATCCTGTTCAACGCGCAGCAGCACGCCCGCGAGCACCTGACCGTCGAGATGGCGATCTACCTGCTCAACCTCTTCACCGACAACTACGGCAGCGACTCCCGGATCACCAACATCGTCAACTCCCGGGAGATCTGGATCGTGCCGACGGTCAACCCCGACGGCAGCGAGTACGACATCGCCACCGGCTCCTACCGCTCCTGGCGGAAGAACCGGCAGCCCAACAGCGGCTCCACGTACGTCGGCACCGACCTGAACCGCAACTGGAGCTACCAGTGGGGCTGCTGCGGCGGCTCGTCGAGCACGAAGTCGTCGGAGACCTACCGCGGCCCGTCCGCCTTCTCCGCCCCGGAGACCGCGGCGCTGCGCAACTTCGTCAACAGCCGGGTCGTCGGCGGCGTGCAGCAGATCAAGACGAACATCGACTTCCACACCTATTCCCAGCTGGTGCTCTGGCCGTACGGCTACACGTACAGCAACACCGCCACCGGGATGAACGCCGACCAGTACAACACGTTCGCCACCATCGGCCAGCAGATGGCGGCGACCAACGGCTACACCCCGGAACAGTCCAGCGACCTCTACATCGCCGACGGCACCAGCATCGACTGGATGTGGGGCACCCACAAGATCTGGGCGTACACCTTCGAGATGTACCCCGGCTCGTCCTCCGGCGGCGGCTTCTACCCGCCCGACGAGGTGATCCCGGCGCAGACCTCGCGCAACCGGGACGCCGTGCTGATGCTGTCCGAGTACGCCGACTGCCCGTACCGGGCCATCGGCAAGCAGAGCCAGTACTGCTGACCTCACCACCAGTGGTGGGGACCCCGGTTCCACCCCCGCCGGGGTCCCCACCCACCCTCCCGTCCGGGCGATCTCCGCTGGTCGTGCGCTACCGTGGCACCGACCGTGCCACAGCGAAGCCGGTGCGAAACCGGCGCTGTCCCGCAACTGTGATGCCCCGTACGCGCGGCGTCGGCCTCCCGCCGGCGCCGACGGACGTGGGACGAGCCAGGTCGCCTGCGGCCCGGTCGCGACATGCGCTCTCGAGGAAGGGCGCCTCGCGGACGGGCCTTCCACCTGTCGGCGAAGCACCACGCTCCTCGACCGACAGGAGGACCGATGATTCGACGTACCCCTCGGCTCTTCGCCGCCGCGCTCGCGGCCGGCGTGCTGCTTCTCGGCGGCTGCGCCGAGAAGACCTCGCCCGACACCCCCGCCGCCGGCGCCTCGGGCGGTGCCTTCCCCGCCAGCGTGGGCAACCTGACGCTGGAGAAGCGCCCCGAGAAGATCGTCTCGCTCTCGCCGACCTCGACCGAGATGCTCTTCGCCGTCGGCGCCGGCAAGCAGGTGACCGCCGTCGACGACCAGTCGAACTACCCGGCGGACGCGCCGAAGAGCGACCTCTCCGGCTACCAGCCGAACGCCGAGGCGATCGCCGCGAAGAGCCCCGACCTGGTGGTGATCGCCAACGACACCAACAAGATCGCCAGCCAGCTCGTCGCGCTGAAGATCCCGGTCCTGCTCGCCCCGGCCGCGACCACGCTCGACGACACCTACCGGCAGCTCACCGACCTGGGCAAGCTCACCGGCCACCCGGCCGAGGCGGACGCCGTGGTGCGGAAGATGAAGGACGACATCACGGCGCTCACCAAGGACCTGCCCAAGCGCGCCGAGAAGCTGACCTACTACCACGAGCTGGGCCCGGAGCTGTACAGCGCGACCAGCAAGACCTTCATCGGCACCATCTACGCCCTCGCCGGGCTGGAGAACATCGCCGACCCGGCCGACGCCGATGGCAAGAGCGGCGGCTACCCGCAGCTCTCGCAGGAGGTCATCGTCAAGGCCAACCCCGACTTCGTCTTCCTGGCCGACACCAAGTGCTGCCAGCAGAGCGCGGACACGGTCAAGGCGCGCAGCGGCTGGGCCGGCGTCACCGCGGTGAAGAACAGCCAGATCGTGGCGCTTGACGACGACGTCGCCTCGCGCTGGGGCCCGCGCGTCGTCGACCTGCTCCGGACGATCGTCGACGCCACCGCCAAGGTCCCGGCCTGACCGTGGCCGTACGACAGGTGGACCCCGAGCCGGCCGGGACGCCCGACGCGTCCCGGCCGGCCGGCCGGCTGCCCCGACCACGCCGAGGCGCGGCACGCGCCGACGCCCCGGCCCGGCCGGCCGGGCTGCGCAAGCGCTGGCTGCTCGCCGGCCTGGTGGCGGTGCTGGTCGCGCTGGTGGCCGGCGTCTCGTTCGGCCCGGTCAGCCTGCCGCCCGGCAGCGTCGCGGCCGAACTGCTCAACCTGCTGCCCGGGGTGCACCTGGACAGCGGGCTCACCGAGCGGGAGGTCGCCATCGTCACCGAGCTGCGGCTGCCCCGGGTGGTGCTCGGCCTGCTCGTCGGTGCGCTGCTCGCCCTGGCCGGCGGCTGCTACCAGGGCGTCTTCCGCAATCCGCTGGCCGACCCGTACCTGCTCGGCGTCGCCGCCGGGGCCGGGCTCGCGGTCACCGCGGCGATCGTGCTCGGCGCGGGGGCGGGCGGGGCGCTCACCGGGCTGCCGGTCACCATCCCGCTCGCCGCGTTCGTCGGCTCGCTCGGCGCGGTCGCGATGACGTACCTGCTCGGCGCCGCCGGCGGCCGGGACCGGTCACCGGCCACGCTGATCCTGGCCGGGGTGGCGGTGTCGGCGTTCCTCGCCGCCGGCCAGACCTACCTGTTGCAGGCGCACTCCGACAACCTCCAGCAGGTCTACTCCTGGCTGCTCGGCCGGCTCTCCACCGCCGGCTGGCACGACGTGCTGCTGGTCCTGCCCTACTTCCTGCTCACCGCCGTGGTGGTGCTGGCACACCGGCGCGAGCTGGACGTGCTCTCCCTCGGCGACGACGAGGCCAGCAGCCTCGGACTGCACCCGCAGCGCTCCCGCTACCTGCTGATCGCCGCCGCCTCCCTCGGCACCGCCGCCGCGGTCTCCGCCTCCGGCCTGATCGGCTTCGTGGGCATCATCGTGCCGCACACCGTCCGGCTGCTCGCCGGCTCCAGCCACCGGGTGATCCTGCCACTGTCGATGCTCTTCGGTGGCGCGTTCCTGGCGTTGACCGACGTGGTCGCCCGGACCGCCGCCGCCCCGGCCGAGATCCCGATCGGGGTGGTCACCGCGCTGCTCGGCGGCCCGTTCTTCGTGCTGATCCTGCGTACCGCCCGCGGGGTGCGGGCATGAGCGCGCGGAGTGAGCCGCTGTCGCGAGCCGCGGTCGAGGTGCGGGACCTGCGGGTGGAGCTGGGTGGCAACCCGGTCCTGGCCGGCGTCGACCTGACCGTCGCGGTCGGCGAGTGGGTCACCGTGATCGGCCCCAACGGCGCCGGCAAGTCGACCCTGCTGCGCGCCGTCGGCGGCCTGCTGCCCGCGCCGGACGCCGTCTCCCTCTTCGGTACGCCGATCCACGCCCTGCGCCGCCGCGACCGGGCCCGGGTGGTGGCCACGGTCGCGCAGTCGCCGGTGGTACCGGCCGGCATGGCGGTCTTCGACTACGTCCTGCTGGGGCGCACTCCCTACATGCCGCCGCTGGGCCGGGAGTCCGCCGCCGACGTGGCCGCCGTGCACGAGGTGCTGGACCGGCTCGACCTGGGCGGGTTCGGCCGCCGCGAGCTGGCCACCCTCTCCGGTGGGGAACGGCAGCGGGTCTTCCTGGCCCGGGCGCTGGCCCAGGGCGCCACCCTGCTGCTGCTCGACGAGCCGACCAGCGCGCTGGACATCGGGCACCAGCAGGAGGTGCTGGAGCTGGTCGACCAGCTCCGCCGCGAGCACGACCTGACCGTGCTCGCCACCATGCACGACCTCTCCATCGCCGGCGAGTACGCCGACCGCCTGGTGCTGCTCGCCGACGGCCTGGTGGCCGCCGCCGGCCCACCCGAGGACGTCCTCACCGAGCCCTTGCTCGCCCGCCACTACCGCGCCCACGTCCGGGTGATCCCCGGCCCGCACGGCCCCCACGTGGTCCCGCTCCGTCGTGGGTGAAGGAGGGGCCCCCTCTTAATACTCCAACGTCACTTGGCCTGTCTGCCCTGGTAGTGGGATCGGCGGGCTCGGGCTTGGGATGTTCGTCGCCAGATTGACCAGTGCAGGATGTGC
>NZ_JBICSL010000005.1:335929-343848 GCF_043197045.1 Micromonospora sp. NPDC049282 | reverse complement strand
CTTCGTAGCGCACGTCGAGTTCGCGTTCGCCGTGGCCGCTCTTGCGGTCGGCGACGACGGCGGCCTTGCCGGCGTGGGCGGGGGCGGCGTGGGCGATGGCGGGTCCGGCGATGCCGCCGGCGGTGGCGGCGATGCCGGCAGCGGTGAGCACGGTCTTGCGCAGCAGGGTGGTAGCCATGGTGGTGCCTCCCAGGGGGTTGGGGGATCACGCGGGCGCGGGGACGCCTGCGTGGAGGGGGAAGTCTTGGCGCGACCCGGGGGTCTGCGCGGGCCTTCGGGCCTGTGTTGACGCGCGGCCCGGGGGTGGGCGCGGGCCGGGCCACGGGTGGTGGCCGGCGCGGCGGCTCCGGGGGGATGTAACGACGGCCGGTGGCCGCGTATTCCGGCGCGGGCCGGGCCGGTTCGGCGGCTCGGGGGTGTAACCACGGCCGGTGGCCGGTCATTCCGACCGGGCTGCCGGCGGCCCGAGAGGGCCGGGCTCCACGCGGTCTGCCAGGTATAACGCCCCGCCCCCGGCGCCGATTCCGCCATGACGGTGGCGTCGACCACGGCCGACCCCGCCGTAACGGACACTAATCACATTCATCTTATAAAAACGCAGCCAAAAAGCGTGGCCTGTGAATCTTGGTACGGAGCGGCCCCTATGGGGGCCATTCGCCACCAAGATCTCCGGTCGTCCCGCGAGGCGGACGATTGGTCTCGGAGAGTGAAATGTCCGGCTGTGGCCGACACCGGTTCGCCGAGGTGGCGTCATGGGACGCGCGGGGATACCGCCACCTCGGCGTACTGGAGTCGATCAGCGAGCCCTTAGGTCAGCCCGGTCAGCGCCGCCTACCGGAGCGGCGGAACGCCCAGATTCCGCCGGCGATCGCCACGGCTGTCGGCAGAAGGCAGCAGAGCAGCAGGACGGACAGGTGCCACGGCTTGATCGCTCCCATGGGCCGAAGGATAGTCGCCGGAGTCCATCACGGCCGTGGTCAGGACGGCGTCTTCGCCGGGTCGCCGTCGAGGGCGGCGAGGATCGCCTCGGCCGTACGCCGGCCCACGCCGGGCACCTCGGTGATCTCCTCCACGGTGGCCGCCGAGAGCCGCTTGAGCGAGCCGAAGTGCCGCAGCAGCGCCTTGCGCCGGACGTCGCCGAGGCCGGGCACGTTGTCCAGCGCGGACTCGGTCATCCGCTTGGAGCGCCGCTGGCGGTGGAACGTGATGGCGAAGCGGTGGGCCTCGTCGCGGACCCGTTGCAGCAGGTAGAGCGCCTCGGAGGTGCGCGGCAGGATGACCGGGTAGTCGTCGTCGGGCAGCCAGACCTCCTCCAGCCGCTTGGCCAGCCCGCACAACGCCACGTCGTCGATGCCCAGCTCGGTCAGCGCCTTGGCGGCGGCGGCCACCTGGGGTGGGCCACCGTCGACCACCACCAGCTGCGGCGGGTACGCGAACCGGCGCGGCCGCCCGGTCGTCGGGTCGATGCCGGGGCGGTCGGGGTCGGCGGCGGTCTCCTCGCCCAGCTCGCCGGTCTCGGCCCGCGCGTCGAGGTAGCGGGCGAAGCGTCGGCGCAGCACCTCGGACATGGCGGAGAGGTCGTCGGTGGCGCCGCGCACGATGAACCGGCGGTATTCGCTCTTGCGGGGCAGCCCGTCCTCGAAGACGACCATGCTGGCGACCACGTCGGTGCCCTGGATCTGGGAGACGTCGTAGCACTCGATGCGCAGCGGCGAGGTGCGCATCGCGAGCGCGTCGGCGATCTCGTCGAGGGCCTGGCCGCGGGTGGTCAGGTCGCCGGCGCGCTTGAGCTTGTGGCGGGCCAGCGCGTCCCGGGCGTTGCGCTCGACGGTCTCCAGCAGCGACCGTTTGTCGCCGCGCTGCGGCACCCGCAGCGACACCCGGCTGCCGCGCCGGGTGGAGAGCCAGTCGGCGAGCGCGTCGGCGTCGGCGGGCAGCTCGGGGACGAGCAGTTCCCGGGGGACGTCGGCCTCGCCCTGTTCGCCGCCGTAGACCTGGGTGCAGAAGTGGTGCACGAGGTCGCCGGTGGTCAGCTCCTCGGTCTTCTCCACCACCCAGCCGCGCTGGCCGCGCACCCGGCCGTCGCGGACGTGGAAGACCTGCACCGCGGCTTCGAGGGGGTCGTCGGCGAACGCCACCACGTCGGCGTCGGTGCCGTCGCCGAGCACCACGGTCTGCTTCTCCATCGCCCGGCGCAACGCGGCCACGTCGTCGCGCAGCCGGGCGGCCCGCTCGAACTCCAACTGCTCGCTGGCGTCGAGCATGTCCTTCTCCAGCCGGCGGACCATGGTGTCGGTGCGGCCGGCCATGAAGTCGCAGAAACCGTCGACGATCTCCCGGTGGCGCTCGGCGCTCACCGTGCCGACGCACGGCGCCGAGCACTTGCCGATGTAGCCCAGCAGGCAGGGCCGCCCGACCTGACCGGCCCGCTTGAACACCCCCGACGAGCAGGTGCGCGCCGGGAAGACGCGCAACAGCAGGTCGAGCGTCTCGCGGATGGCCCAGGCGTGCGAGTAGGGCCCGAAGTAGCGCACCCCCTTGCGCTTGGCGCCGCGCATCACCTGCAGGCGCGGGTATTCCTCGTCGAGGGTGACCGCCAGGTAGGGGTAGGACTTGTCGTCGCGGTAGCGGACGTTGAACCGGGGGTCGTACTGCTTGATCCAGGTGTATTCCTGCTGGAGCGCCTCCACCTCGGTGGCGACGGTGATCCAGTCGACCGACTCGGCGGTGAAGACCATCTGCCGGGTGCGCTGGTGCAGGTTGACCGGGTCGGCGAAGTAGGAGTTGAGCCGGCTGCGCAGGTTGCGCGCCTTGCCGACGTAGATCACCCGGCCGGTGCCGTCGCGGAAGCGGTAGACCCCTGGGGACTCCGGAATGGTGCCGGTCGCGGGACGGTAGGTCGAGGGGTCAGCCACGCGTCAAGCCTAGTCCGCACCCCCGACACCCGGCCGCCGCCGCACCCCGCCCGCGGGCGGCGGACGGAGGCGGCGCCGGCGATCAGGCCAGCGCGATCCGGTCGCCCTCGACCTTGATCTCCTTGGCCGCCAGCGGCTTCGTGGCGGGGCCCGCCTTCACCGAGCCGTCGGCGATCGAGAACCGGCTGTTGTGGCAGGTGCAGTTGATGGTGCCGCCGTCGACGTTCGACACCGGGCAGCCCTGGTGCGTGCAGATCGGGTCGAACGCCTTGAACTGGCCGGCCTCGGGCTGGGTGATCACGACGCCCTTGCTGGCGTACACCGCGCCGCCGCCGACCGGGATGTCGGTGGTGCGGGCCAGCGGACCGCTGCTGTCCCGGTCGCCGCCGCCGGCGTCGCCGGTGGCGCTTGCTCCGGGCGGTCCGCCGCTGGTCGGGGCCGCTCCCGGGGTCGCGTCGTCGTCGCCGCAGCCCGCGAGCACCACGGCCGCACCGACCGCGCCGGCGCCCGCGAGCAGGGCTCGGCGGCTCTGGGTGACCGGCCCGGTCAGCACCTGATCATCACTCATCTCCGGCCTCTCTCTCGACTGTCGCCACCGGTCATGATCCCGGGGCCACACTGCGGTACACGCACCAGCGTGGTGCACGGTTCATACTGACGCGTCACGAAATGGGCACCGGCGCGGACACGCACGGGCGGGCCGGTCACCCGGCCCGCCCGTGGTACGCGTCGGTCAGCGCACTCCCGCCGGCACCTTGCGGGCGCGCGACTTGGTGGCGCCGTTGGCCTTGGCCGCCCGGGTGGTCGCCGCCTTGGCGCCCTTGGCCTCGCCGGCCAGCTTGAGGATCGGCCGCAGGAACTCACCGGTGTGGCTCTCCGCCACCTCGGCGACCTCCTCCGGGGTGCCGGTGGCGAGCACCGTGCCGCCCCGGTGACCGCCCTCGGGCCCCATGTCGATCAGCCAGTCGGCCGTCTTGATCACGTCGAGGTTGTGCTCGATGGTGATCACCGTGTTGCCCTTGTCGACCAGGCCCTCCAGCACCATCAGCAGCTTGCGGATGTCCTCGAAGTGCAGGCCGGTGGTGGGCTCGTCGAGCACGTAGACCGTGCGGCCGGTGGAGCGCTTCTGCAGCTCGGAGGCGAGCTTCACCCGCTGCGCCTCACCACCGGAGAGCGTCGGCGCGGGCTGGCCGAGCCGCACGTAGCCCAGCCCGACGTCGACGAGCGTCTTCAGGTGCCGGTGGATGGCCGGGATGGCGGAGAAGAACTCGGCGGCCTCCTCGATCGGCATGTCCAGCACCTCGGCGACGGTCCGGCCCTTGTAGTGCACCTCCAGCGTCTCCCGGTTGTAGCGGGCGCCCTTGCACACCTCGCAGGGGACGTAGACGTCCGGCAGGAAGTTCATCTCGATCTTGATGGTGCCGTCACCGGAGCACGCCTCGCAGCGCCCGCCCTTGACGTTGAACGAGAACCGGCCCGGGCCGTACCCCCGGACCTTGGCCTCGGTGGTCTCGGCGAAGAGCTTGCGGACGTGGTCCCAGACGCCGGTGTAGGTGGCCGGGTTGGAGCGCGGGGTGCGCCCGATCGGCGACTGGTCCACGCCGACGACCTTGTCCACGTGCTCCAGGCCGGTGATCCGGGTGTGCCGGCCGGGCACCAGCCGGGCCCGGTTGATCTGGTTGGCGAGCACCGTGTAGAGGATGTCGTTGACGAGCGTCGACTTGCCCGAGCCGCTGACCCCGGTGACCGCGATGAGCTGACCGAGCGGGAAGCTGACGGTGAGGTTGCGCAGGTTGTGCTCGCGCGCGCCGTGCACCACAAGCTCCCGGCCCGGCGTCTGCGGCCGGCGGGCGGGCGGGGTCGGGATGGTCTTCCGCCCGGCCAGGTAGGCGCCGGTGACCGACTCGTCGTTGTCGAGCAGGGCCGGCACCGAGCCGCTGTGCACGATCCGGCCGCCGTGCTCGCCCGCGCCGGGACCGATGTCGACGATCCAGTCGGCCACCCGGATGGTGTCCTCGTCGTGCTCGACCACGATCAGCGTGTTGCCCAGCCCGCGCAGCCGCAGCAGCGTCTCGATGAGCCGGTGGTTGTCCCGCTGGTGCAGGCCGATCGAGGGCTCGTCGAGCACGTAGAGCACGCCGACCAGGCCGGAGCCGATCTGGGTGGCGAGCCGGATGCGCTGCGCCTCGCCGCCGGAGAGCGTGCCCGCCGGCCGGTCCAGGGAGAGGTAGTCCAGGCCGACGTCGAGCAGGAACCTCAGCCGGGCGTTGATCTCCTTGAGCACGCGCTCGGCGATCATCTTCTGCCGGTCGGTCAGCTCGATGCCGGCGAGCAGGTCGGCCGCCTCGCCGACGGAGAGGTTGCAGACCTCGGCGATGCTCCTGCCCGCCAGGGTGACCGCGAGCACCTCCGGCTTGAGCCGGGCCCCGCCGCAGGCCGCGCAGGGCACGTCGCGCATGTAGCCCTCGTACTTGTCGCGGGACCACTCCGACTCGGTGTCGGTGTGCCGGCGCTCGATCCACTGCACCACGCCCTCGAAGCCGGTGTAGTAGGAGCGCTCGCGGCCGTACTTGTTGCGGTAGCGCACGTGCACCTGGTCGTCGGAGCCGTGCAGGATCGTCTTCTGCGCCCGCGACGGCAGCGCCCGCCACGGCGTGTCGACGTCGAAGTGCTCGGCCTCGCCGAGCGCCTCCAGCAGGCGCAGGAAGTATTCCAGGTTGTGGCCGGTGGCCCAGGGCTGGATCGCGCCCTCGCGCAGCGTGCGCTCCGGGTCCGGGATGACCAGCTCCGGGTCGACCTCCTTCTTGGTGCCCAGGCCGGTGCACTCCGGGCAGGCGCCGTAGGGCGCGTTGAAGGAGAAGACCCGGGGCTCCAGGTCCTCGATCGCGAGCGGGTGGTCGTTCGGGCAGGCGAGGTGCTCGGAGTAGCGGCGCTCCCGGGCCGGGTCGTCCTCCGGCAGGTCGACGAAGTCGAGCAGCACCAGGCCGCTGGAGAGGCCGAGCGCGGCCTCGACCGAGTCGGTGAGCCGCTGCTTGGCGCTCGCCTTGACGCTGAGCCGGTCGATCACCACCTCGATGGTGTGCTTCTCCTGCTTCTTGAGCTTCGGCGGCTCGGTCAGCGGATGCACCACGCCGTCGACCCGGGCCCGCGCGTAGCCCTTGGCCTGCAACTCGGCGAAGAGGTCGACGTATTCGCCCTTGCGGCCACGCACCACCGGCGCGAGCACCATGAACTTGGTGCCCTCGGGCATGGCGAGCACCCGGTCGACGATCTGCTGCGGGCTCTGCTTGGAGATCCGCTCGCCGCAGACCGGGCAGTGCGGCTCGCCGATGCGGGCGAAGAGCAGGCGCAGGTAGTCGTAGACCTCGGTGATGGTGCCGACGGTGGAGCGCGGGTTGCGGGAGGTGGACTTCTGGTCGATGGAGACCGCGGGGCTGAGGCCCTCGATGAAGTCGACGTCGGGCTTGTCCATCTGGCCGAGGAACTGCCGGGCGTACGACGACAGCGACTCGACGTAGCGGCGCTGCCCCTCGGCGAAGATGGTGTCGAACGCCAGGCTCGACTTGCCCGAACCGGAGAGCCCGGTGAAGACGATCAGGGCGTCCCGGGGCAGGTCGAGACTGACGTCACGCAGGTTGTGCTCGCGCGCGCCACGGATGATCAGACGGTCGGCCACGGTGCGTGTGCTCCCGGAAGAAGAATGTGAGGCGAAGTCTGTTTTTCATGAGTTGCCAGGCTGGTTTCCCCACTACGGCAGCGCAGGGAAAGCGCCCCGGCAACTCTAGCCCCGAGGTGTGACAACTTCCGTCGCGCGACCATTCCCCCAGTTCAGAGCGCCCCGGGAGCGGGCGGTGTCGCCGACCGCCCGGTGCGCCGCCGCCCGCCGCGCCAGCCGCCCCGCCGCTCGGCGGCGAGCCGGACCGCGCGTCGCCCGCTCTCGTACGCGATCTCCCGCTGCAACCGACGCCAGCTCTCCCACCGGCGCGCCGGCAGCTCGCCGCGGTCCAACGCGTCCCGCACCGCGCAGGCCGGCTCGGCGTCGTGCGCGCAGTCGGCGTACCGGCAGCCGGCGGCCAGCTCGGCGATGTCGGCGAACGCCCGGTCCAGCCCGACCGTGCCGTCCAGCAGGCCGACCGCCCGTACCCCCGGGGTGTCCAGCACCGCTCCCCCACCCGGCAGCGGCACCAGCGCCCGCCAGGTGGTGGTGTGCCGGCCCTTGCCGTCGACCCGGCGGATCGCCTGGGTGGGCATCACCTCCGCCCCGGCCAGCGCGTTCACCAGGCTCGACTTGCCGGCGCCGGAGGGGCCGAGCAGGCCCAGCGTGCGCCCCGGGGCGACGTGCCGGCGCAGCGGCGCCAGGCCGGTGCCCCGCTCGGCGCTGACCGGCAGCACCGGCACCCCGGGGGCCAGCTCGGCCAGCTGCCGGGCCACGGCGGCCGGGTCGGCCGCCAGGTCGGCCTTGGTGAGCACCACCAGCGGCTCGGCGCCGGATTCGTGGGCCAGGGAGAGCAGGCGCTCGATCCGGGCGGCGTCCGGCGCCGGGTGCACCGGCTCGACCACCGCGGCGGCGTCGAGGTTGGCGGCCAGCACCTGGCCGCTGGCGTCCTTGCCGGCCGTGCGCCGCACCAGCGCGGTGCGCCGGGGCAGCACCGCCTCCACGGTGACCGGGCCGTCCGGCCAGGTGGCCAGCAGCACCCAGTCGCCCGCGCAGGGCAGCGCGGTCAGGTCACGGGCCGCGGCGGCGAGCACGCCGCCGCCGAGGCTCGCCCGCACCGGGCCCTCCGGCCGCAGCACGGTGCACACGCCGCGGTCCACCCGGGCCACCCGCCCGGGTCGGTGGTCGGCGCGTCGATCGAGGTGGGTCGCCCAGTCGGCGTCCCAGCCGAGGGCGGTCAGGTCGAGGGTCATGAGGTCCTCATCGGTGTCGTGGGGATCCGGGGCGAAACACGCGCGCTGCGACCGGCATGCTCACCGAGCTTTCTCCGTTCGCGACTGCGGGGCTCG
>NZ_JBICSL010000005.1:38325-335834 GCF_043197045.1 Micromonospora sp. NPDC049282 | reverse complement strand
GCTCGCAACACCGGCTCACTCCTCGCGCTCACCGAGCTTCCTCCGTTCGCGACTGCGGGGCTCGCAACACCGGCTCACTCCTCGCGCTCACCGAGCTTCCTCCGTTCGCGACTGCGGGGCTCGCAACACCGGCTCACTCCTCGCGCTCACCGAGCTTCCTCCGGCGCCGCGACCCGAAGTCGTCGGCCCCGACGGTAAGGGGCGCGCCGACGCGCCGAAAGCGATTTCCACTCCGGGCGCGGCGGCTCGCGGCCCGCTAGGGTCGAAGCGATGACGAGTGATCCCCTGCTGTTGACCGGCGAGCTGGCCGAGGCGAACGACCGGCTGCTGCGTACCGTGGCCGGTCTGACCGCCGCGGACGTCGCGGCGCCGTCGCTGCTGCCGGGCTGGACCCGCGCGCACGTGCTCACCCACCTGGCCCGCAACGCCGACGGTTTCGTCAACCTGCTCACCGCCGCGCGCACCGGCGAGCCGATCCCGATGTACGCCTCGGTCGAGGCGCGTAACGCCGACATCGAGGCGGGCGCCCGCCGGGGCCCGGCCGACCTGCTGGACGACCTGCGGCGCGGCGGCCAGCGTTTCGACGCGGCGGTGGCGCAGATGCCGGCCGAGGCGTGGGGCGCCATGGTGCAGGCCCGGCGCGGCCCGTGGCCGGCGGCGCTGCTGGTCTGGGGCCGGCTGCGCGAGGTCGAGGTGCACCACGTCGACCTGGCGACCGGCTACCGGCCGGCGGACTGGCCGGCGGCGTTCGCCCACCGGCTGTTGCACGAGGTGACGACCGGGCTGACCGGCAACCCGGAGGCGCCGGCCATGGTGCTGCGGGTCGACGGCGCCGGGCACGACATCGTCGTGGGCGATCCCGAGGGGGCGCCCACGGTCACCGGCCCCGCGCCGGAGCTCGCCGCCTGGCTGACCGGCCGGGGCACCGGCGAGCTGCTCACCGTCGACCCCGACGGCCCCCTGCCGAACCCACCGGAATGGATCTGAACATCGTCATGACCTACACCGGAGACGTCACGCCCGGCGGTCCGCCGGCCGTGCGCGAGCTCGACCGGCTCACCGTCACCAAGCTGTCGGTGGGCCCGATGGACAACAACGCCTACCTGCTGCGCTGCCGCGGCACCGGCGAGCAGCTGCTGGTCGACGCCGCGAACGAGGCGCCCCGCCTGCTGGAGCTGATCGGCGACGGCGGGCTGGCCACCGTGGTCACCACCCACCGCCACATGGACCACTGGGTGGCGCTGGAGGAGGTGGTGGCCAAGACCGGCGCCCGTGCGCTGGTGCACGCCGACGACGCCGAGGGCCTGCCGATCGCCACCGAGGCGCTGCGCGAGGGCGACACCGTCACCGTCGGCGACTGCGAGCTGGAGGTGATCCACCTGCGCGGGCACACCCCGGGGTCGATCGCGCTGCTCTACCGCGACCCGGCCGGCGGGCCGCACCTGTTCACCGGCGACTCGCTCTTCCCGGGCGGCGTGGGCAACACCGACCAGGACCCGGAACGGTTCGGCCCGCTCATCGACGACGTCGAGGCCAAGCTCTTCGACCGGCTGCCGGACGAGACCTGGTTCTACCCGGGGCACGGCAAGGACAGCACGATCGGCGCCGAGCGGCCGGCCGTGCCGCAGTGGCGGGCGCGCGGCTGGTGAGCGCGCCGGGCCCGGCCTCCCCCGTGGCGGCCGGGCCCGACCCGCTCAGCCGGTCACCGCGCGCAGCCGGCGCCGGGTGCCGAGCAGCATCGGGCCGGCGAGCAGCAGCCCGACCGCCATGGTGAGCACCGTCGGGTCGAGCGCGCCGGGCAGCAGGCCGGTCAGCGCCCGCGCGGCCAGCCCGAGCGCCACGTAGAGCCCGGCCCACGCGGTGGCGCCGAGCGCCGCGCAGGTGACGAACCGCCGGTACGGCATCCGCAGTCCGCCGGCGGCCAGCGGCAGCAGCGCGTTGAACACCGGCAGGAACGGCGCCACCAGCACGATCCGCCCGCCGCCACGACGCAGCAGCGTCTCGGCGGCCGCCCAGCGGGATTCGCCGATCCAGTCGCCCAGCCGGCCGCGCCGCAGCCGGCCGCCCCAGAGCCGCCCGGCGAGGAAGCTCAACGACCAGCCGGCCAGGCAGCCGGCGACCACCGCCGCGACCGCCGCCGCCCCACCGACCGGCCGGCCCGCGCCGACCGCGGCGAGGACCGCGGCGTCGCCGGGCACCAGCACCCCGAGCAGGGGTACGGCGTCGGCGAGCATCACCACGCCCAGCAGGCCCATCAGCAGCATGGTGGGCAGCTGCCCGAACTGGGCGAGGAGATCCGTCATGGGTCGCACGCTATGCCCGGTCGGCCACCCGGCACATCCGGCGTGATCCCCCACCCGCCCCCGAGGCCGCATCCGGAGGAACCCCCGGGCGTCAGCGGGGGCGCAGCACCTGCACCCGGCGCACCGGGGAGTCGACGGCGGGCTCGGTGGTGGGCACCGGGTAGCTGGCCACCAGCTCCAGCCCGTCCGGCGGCAGGTGGCCGCGGTCCGGGTCGCCGACGAGCACCTCGACGCCCCGGTCGGCGCACCGCCGCAGGTAGGGCAGGACCCGGGCGGCCAGCGCCGCGTCGTAGAGGGCGTCGCCGGCCACCAGCAGGTCGACGCCCGCCACGCCGTCGAGCAGGTCGGCGCCGTCGGCGGTCACCCGGACCCGGTTCGCCCGGGCGTTCACCGTCACGGCGGCCAGCGCGTACGGGTCGACGTCGTTGGCCACCACGTCACCGGCGCCGCCCAGCGCGGCGGCGATGGCCACCAGCCCCGATCCGGCGGCCAGGTCGAGCACGCGCCGCCCGGCGACGAGTTCGGGGTGGTCGAGCAGGTGTCGGGCCAGCGCCTGTCCGCCGGCCCAGACGGAGGCCCAGTACGGCGGCGGGAGCGACCGGCCGGCCGCGGCCTCCATCCGCGCCCACCACAGGATGGCGTCCTCGGCCAGGTGCAACCGCACCTCGGGCACGAACGGCGTGGCCATCAGGCGCAGGCGGTCGGGCCCCGCTCCAGGTGCCGTGATCTCCCGTTCCAGGTCGGTCAGCGCCGTCGGAGTGCTCATCGGGGCAAGCATGCCGCGCCCCGGGTGCCACCGGTGGCATTTCCGGCTCGAAGGTATTCGCGAGCCACGCCGGCACTTCCGCCAGCGGATTCGGGCTCGGGCGGTTACTGTCGGGGAGGTACAGGGCGATCACCGGCCGCGGGCCGGTGCTCACCCGCATTGAACAGGGAGAGACGCATGGCAACCGGCACGGTCAAGTGGTTCAACTCGGAAAAGGGCTTCGGCTTCATCGAGCAGGACGGCGGAGGCCCGGACGTGTTCGTCCACTACTCGGCCATCCAGAGCGGTGGGTATCGCGAGCTCAACGAGGGCCAGAAGGTCGAGTTCGAGGTGACGCAGGGCCAGAAGGGCCCGCAGGCGGACAACGTTCGTCCGATGTGACGATGTGCCGGTGGCGGCGGTCGGGTTCCGACCGCCGCCGCAGCACGCTATCCGGCGGGTGCCGCCGGCAGGTCACGCCGCCGCCGTAGTGGCCCGACCAGCAGGATCAACGGGGTCAGCGCCAGCCACGCGGTCATCACCCGGATCGCGCCGGCCGGCCCCCAGGCGGCACCCAGCGCGCCGGCCACCAACGCGGCGAGCGGGATGGTGCCGTAGTTGAGCAACTGCATGCTCACGGTGACCCGGCCGAGCAGCCGGTGCGGCGTGTACGTCTGCCGGAAGCTGCCCTTGACCACGTTGCCGATGGCGACGCCCAGGCTCACCAGCACGCCGCCGAGCACCAGCCAGGCCGTCCGCGCGCCGGGGCCGGCCAGCGGGATCAGCAGCGCGGGCGGGCCGGTGAGCGCGCCGGCGAGCAGCAGGGCGCGGGCGGTGCCGACCCGGCGGGCCACCCGGGCGGCCAGGGCCGCCCCGACGACCCCGCCGAGGCTGGCCAGGCCGATCAGGAGGCCGACCAGGCCGGCCGGCAGGTCGGCCGAGCGGACCAGGAAGACCACCAGCAGCGCCTGGTAGCCGGTGAGCCCGATGTTGCTGGCCGCGCCGAAGACCGTCAGCACCCGCAGGTACGGATCCCGGGTGACGAAGCGCAGCCCGTCGACCACCTCCCGGCGCATCGACGCGGCTCCGGACGGGCGCCGCGGTGGGGGTTCGACCGCCCGGATGCGGCGCAGGCACAGCGCGGACGCCAGGAAGCTCACCGCGTCCAGCGCCACCGCGGTCACCGCGCCGGCGAGCTGGGCGATCAGGCCGGCCAGCCCGGGCCCGAGCAGATAGCTCGCGGTCTGGGTGGCGTGCAGCCGGGAGTTCGCCGGCGGCACCTGCTCGGGTGGCAGCAGGGTGGGCAGGTAGACCTGGTCGGCGGTCTCGAAGAAGACCCGGGCCAGGCCGCCGCCGAGCGCCACGACCAGCAGGTGCCCGACCGTGAGCAGGTCGAGCAGGGCGGCCACCGGGAGGCTCGCGAACAGCGCGGCCGCGAACAGGTCGGCGGCGATCATCACGGGGCGGCGGCGGACCCGGTCGACCCAGGCGCCCACCGGCAGGCCGGCCAGCAGCCAGGGCAGCCAGGCGGCGGCGGTGAGCACCGCCACCTGGAACGTGGTGGCGTCGAGCACCGCCACCGCGACCAGCGGCAGCGCCACGGTGGTCATGTTGCTGCCCACGGCGCTGATCGTGTGGCCGGTCCAGAGCAGCCGGAAGTCGCGGTGCCGGAACAGCCCGCCGGGCGGTGATGTCGCAGGCGGCGCGGATGCGCCGGCCGGGGCGGTCACGGGCGGGCCGGGACGCCATGGGCGAACAGGAAGACCGGCTCGCGGGTCTGCCCGTCGTCCGGTGCGGGGCGGTCGGCCCAGCGGGTGAAGAGCGCGATCACCTCGCGACTGAGCTCGGCCAGCTCGTCCGGAGTCAGGTGCAGCCAGTGGTCGGTGCTGAACGGCGCGTCGCCCCAGGCGGCGCGGGCCTCGTCGGGGGCCGCGTGCCAGGCCCGCACCAGGGAGGCGTGCCGCTCCAGGTTGAGCGAGCCGGCCGCGTCGGCCACCACCCGGGTGGACGGGTCCTCGTCGAAGTCTGACTCGGACCACCGTACGCCCCTGCTCCGCGGCTTCCACCACCGTTCCCGGCGGTCGCGGGCCAGTTCGGGCGCCTCGACCAGCAGGTCGGCGGCGGCCAGCACCTTGAGGTGGTGGCTGACGTTCGCCGGCGACTGGTCGGTGCGCTCGGCGAGCATGCCCACGGTGCAGGGGCCGTAGACCTTGAGCACGTCCATGAGGCGGCGGCGCAGCGGATGGGCGAGCGCGGCGAGCACCCGCGAGTCGGTGACCTGTCTGACCGTGGGCTGATCCATGCGTTCGAGTGTGGCATTAGCAAGAGTTGTTGCGCAACATCTGTTGCCTAATTTCGGCGTCCCGGCGCCGCGACGCGGCAGTCGTCGCGGCGCGGGCGGATCAGGTGGTGAGCCGCCGGGACAGCTCGTCGGCGACGTCCCGGGCGATCTGCGGCGGGATGGCCTCGGCGATCTTCTCCGGCGGCAACCCGGCGAGGACACCGGTGACGATCTGCTGCTCGTCGGTGAAGTCCTTGCCGGACAACTCGTTCACCTGGGCCACGAGCGCCGGCCAGCTCTGCAGCATCGCCAGCATCTGCTGCAGCGGCGAGTTCGCCTTGGGCGGGTTGACCAGCCCGGTGGTGCCGACCGGCGAGACCAGCCAGTTGCGCAGGTTCTGCAGGTCGGCGAGGACGTTGCCGACCGTACGGTTCGGCGAGCCGGTGTTCTCGATGAGCTTGTCGGTCTGTTCCATGTCGGTCTCCGGGTTCGCTGGGACGATCAGGCCGATCGCGGTGAGATAGCGGCGGAACAGCGGGGTCTGGTCCCGGACCGCCCTGGTCGAGTCGCGGAAGAAGCTGACGTGGGTGTGGAACAGGTGGCTGCTGTCGCCGCTGATGCGCTTGCCCAGCCGGTCCCACCGCCGCACCGTGCGGCCGTCCGCGGAGTAGATGATCTCCCGGATGTCCCGGGTGTCGGTCGCGTTCGCCGCGCACTGCGCCACCATCCAGGTGGAGAACGTCCGCAGCGTGTGTGTGGCGCCGCCGGAGCGGACCGAGAACATGCCGACGTCCAGCGCGGAGGCGTACAGCGTCAACCCGGCACGGTCCCGGGTGGACTCCACCACCGAGTAGTCGTTGACGACGACCCGGTCCGAGCCGCAGTGGTAGCCGCCCCGGTGGCTGGGATCGCCGACGATGCCGACCTCCGCCGGCTCGAGGTCGGAGTCCCGGACGACGTTCTTGTCGACGTTGAGATAGGCGAGCAACAGGTTCCGGACGGCCAGCAGGTTTGCCGGGGCCGACGTCATGACAGATCCCCTCCGATCGATGGTCGACAAGGGCCCAACAGTCACGACGCGTGATGAGGTGAGGTCTACTGACGCGCCCCTACCGGTTGACTGCACGACACCAGCACTTGCCTGGAGAGTATCCCCCATCAGAGGAAAATCCCAGCTCAGGGTCGATATTTGCGATTATCTGCCCGCTGTGGACGACGCGGTCAACAGCGGCAGCAGCACCGCCGACGGGTGCGCGCGGTCGTGCAGCACCTCCCGCCATCCGGCACGGAGCGTGACGGCGGTGCCGAGCGGCTCACCGGTGCCGGGATTGCGCGCGTAGCGCGGGTGCGCGCCGCCGGAGACCTGGACCCGCAACCGGTGCCCGGCCGCGAACCGGTGGGCGGTCGGCCAGAGCGCGACCGACACCCGGAGGACCCCGGACCCGTCCGCCGGGAACCGTCCCGGTTCGACCCGGACCAGGCCGTCGCAGACGTTCCAGGAGCGCCCACGTCGGTCCACGTCGCACAGCCGCACGAACACGTCCAGGTAGGACAACTCACTGCGCAGGTGGATCTCGGCCCGCACCGGTCCGACCATCTCCACCGGCTCGCGTACCGGGTCGCTGGTGTAGGTCAGCACGTCCGGGCGGGACTCCACCGGCCGGTTGTCCACCGCGCCGGCCCGCTGGGCGACCAGCAGCGGGCCGCCCAGCGAGGGGGTCGGGTCGGCCGGGTCGTACCGGATCCGGTCCGGTCCGCCGCCGGCCGGCGGCCCGGGGGCGAGGCCACCGTCGGGTTGCAGGTGCCAACGCGTCGGCGTGGCCGGCGGCGGCCAGTCGGGCAGGTCCCGCCAGCCGCCCCCGGCGCCGCCGACGTGCACCCGGACCGGGGCGCGCTCCGCTCCCGCGGGCGGCGTGGCGGGGCGGTCGGCCAGGTGCTCGGCGAACCAGTCCAGCCCTTCCCGCAGCGAGGCGACCAGCAGCCCCGGGCTGCCGTGCGTCCACGGGCCGACGGTCAGCCTCGGGCGGGCGCCGGCGGCCCGCAGCCGGGCGTAGTCGTCGAGCTGGGCCGGCAGGAAGATGTCCTGCCAGCCGCTGACCATGGCGACCGGCGCGCAGACCTCGCCGATCCGGTCGCCGAAGACCCGGGCACGCCAGTAGTCGGCGTCCGGCGTGTGGTGGCGCAGCCACTCCTGGAAGAACGGCACGGTCACGCCGGTGGCGACCCGGTCCGCCTCGGCCAGCGGCAGGTGGGTCAGCGCGCGGACCAGCCGGGGCTGGCCACGCTTGAGTTCCCACTGCCGGGCCAGCCAGGGCACGGTCTGCGCCTGCAGCAGCTCCGCCCAGGTGAGCACCGTGTCCAGCGCGAAGGACTCCCCCGCGTACGTCGAGTCGCGGGTGGCCGAGGCGGTCACCACCGTGACCATCGCGCGCAGCTCGTCGCCCGCCTCGGCGGCCACCGCCCACTGCACGAACCCCTGGTAGCTGGCGCCGAACATGCCGAACGCGCCGGTCCACCAGGGCCGGCGGCGCAGCCAGTCGAGGGTGTCCAGGCCGTCGTCGCGCTCGTGCACCAGCGGGGCGAACTCGCCACCGGAGCCGTACGTGCCGCGGCAGGACTGGATCACGACGTGGAAGCCGCGCTCGGCGACCAGCCGGCCGAGCAGCCGGACCGGCCCACCCCGCCCGTACGGGGTGCGGATCAGCACGCAGGCGGCGCCGGGCAGGTCGGGCGCGTAGTGGTCGGTACGCAGGGTGGTCCCGTCGCGGACCCGCACCGGAATGTCGCGGGTGACGGTGACCCGGCCGGTGCGGGCGGCGGGCAGCCGCAACGCCGCCGCGGCGAGCCGGGTGACCAGGCTCACGGTCAGCGGTCGCCGGACGGCTCGGAGGTGACCCGGGCGGCGCGTACCTCGTCCCGGTGTGCCCGCATGCTGTGCACCATCTCGCCCATGAACCGGTGCACCACGGCCAGTTCGTCGTCGGTGAACCGCTCCATCACCTCGTCGGTGCGCCGGCCCAGCGGCCCGAAGAAGCTCTGGGCCAGGGTGGCGCCCCGGTCGGCGTAGTGCAGCAGGATCTTGCGGCGGTCGGCGGTGTCCCGGTCACGCCGGATGTGGCCCGCGCGTTCGAGCCGGTCGACCAGGGCGGTGACCGAGCCGGACGAGAGGTTGAGCACGTCGCCGAGCCGGCCGGGGGTGATCGGGTCGCCCACCAGCTCGGCCTCCATCACCGCGATCAGCGCCTGGAGGTCGGTCGGGTTGAGGCCGTGCAGGCCGGCGAACGCGTGCCCGACGTGCTGCGCGTCCACCGAGTAGCGACGCAGGTCGTTGGTGATCTCGGCGACCATCCGCCCTCGCGGGTCGTCCCGTCGCCGATACATGCCGTGCCCCGTCACCGCTCGCCGCCACCCCCTGCCCGGTCCGGTCCGGTCCGGTTGCAGCATAGAGCCTTCCCGGATAATCTCGCTCATCAAGATACTCGTTCACCAAGAATCAACCGGCAGAAACCATGTGAGGCATCCGATGTCACTGTTCACCCGCGTCGCCCGGGGCCGGCTGGCCGCCTGGCTCACCGTGGTCGCCGCCCTGGTCGTCGGCGCGGTGGTCTTCGGTCTACCCAAGCCGGACAACCCCGAACCGGTCTCCGCCACCGGGCTGTCCGTGCAGTGGCAGTCGACGCAGGTCGAACGCCTCCAGGACCAGCTCCCCTCGCGGGACACCCAGACCGCCCTGGTGGTGGTCAGCCGCGCCGACCGGGCCCCGCTCAGCGCGTCCGACCGGGGCGCGCTGGACGGCGCCGCCGGCAAGCTCGGCGCGCTCGCCGCCGGCGGCCGGGTCTCCCCCGCCCAGGTCTCCCCCGACGGCACCGTCGCGCTGGTCGCCGTGCCGCTGTCCACCGCGGGCGACCAGCAGTCCGTGGTCGACGAGGTGGTCAAGGTGCGCGACGCCGTGGCCGACCTGCCGGGCGACCTGACCGTCGAGGTCACCGGCGGGCCCGCGTTCACCGCCGACCTGAGCAAGGTGTTCCAGGGCGCCGACACCACGCTGCTGCTGGTCACCGCCGCGGTCGTCGCGCTGCTGCTGCTCATCACCTACCGCAGCCCGTTCCTGTGGCTCGTCCCGCTGCTGGTGGTCGCCGCCGCCGAACAGCTCACCCTGCGCACGGTGGAGACCGTCGTGCCCGCGCTGGGGATCTACCTGCCCAGCGGCCAGGTCACCGGCATCGCCAGCGTGCTGGTCTTCGGCGCCGCGACCGACTACGCCCTGCTGCTCATCGCCCGCTACCGCGAGGAGCTGCGCCGCGAGGAGAACCGGTTCACCGCCATGCGGGCCGCACTGCGGCGTACCGCCGAGCCGATCCTGGCCAGCGGCGGCACGGTCGTCCTCGGCGTGCTGACGCTGCTGCTGTCGGAGCAGGAGACCAACCGGGCGCTCGCGGTGGCGTGCGCCATCGGCGTGGTCTTCGCCATGCTGTCCGCCATGTTCGTGCTCCCCGCCGCGCTGGTGCTCTTCGGCCGGGGCCTGTTCTGGCCGTTCGTCCCGAAGATGGGCAGCGCCGCCCGGGAGGGCCGGCTCTGGGGCCGCCTCGGCGAGCTGGTCGTCCGCCGGCCGCTGCCGGTCGCGGTTCTGACCACCCTGCTCCTCGCCGGCCTCGCCCTCGGCGGCCTGGGCATCCGCACCGGCCTGTCCGAGACCGAGCAGTTCCGGGAGCGCCCCGAGGCGGTCGCCGGCGCCGAGACGCTGGCCCGCGCGTTCCCGGCCGGCAGCACCCAGCCGGTCGCCGTGCTCACCAATCCGCAGGCCGCGCCCGCGGTGCTCGCCGCCGCCGGCGCGGTCGAGGGCGTCGCCTCGGCCCGGCCGAGCACCGCCGACGACCGGGTCGCCCAGGTCGACGTGGTGCTCACCGCCGAGCCCGGCACCGCCGCGTCCGACCGCGCGGTCGTGGCGCTGCGCGACGCGGTCGCCGCCGTGCCCGACTCCGCGCCCCCCGCGGTCGACGGCGCCGACGCCCCCGGCGGCGCCCTGGTCGGCGGCCCGGTCGCCGCCACCTACGACTCGAGCCAGGCCAACACCAAGGACCTGCAACTGATCCTGCCGATCATCCTGCTGCTCGTCGGCGCCGTGCTGGTGCTGCTGCTGCGCGGCCTGCTGGCCCCGCTGCTGCTGGTGCTGACCGTGATCGCGTCGTTCTTCGCCAGCCTCGGCGCGGCCTGGCTGCTCTTCGACCACGTGCTGGACTTCCCGGCGCTGGACAGCGGGGTGCTGCTGCTGGCCTTCGTGTTCCTGGTCGCGCTCGGCGTGGACTACAACATCTTCCTGGTCACCCGCGCCCGCGAGGACGCCCGCCGCGCCGGCACCCGCGACGGCATGCTGTCGGCGCTGCGGGTCACCGGCGGCGTCATCACCAGCGCCGGTGTGCTGCTGGCCGCGGTCTTCGCGGTGCTGGGGGTGCTGCCGCTGATCACGCTCACCCAGATCGGGATCATCGTCTGCATCGGCGTGCTGCTGGACACGTTGCTGGTCCGCACCGTGCTGGTGCCGGCGCTGGCGTTCCTGCTCGGCGACCGGTTCTGGTGGCCCGGCAAGATCACCCGCGAGCCCGGCGCACCCGCCGAGGCGGCCGGCACGCCGGCCGAGCCGGTCACCGCCCGGGACTGACCCACCGGCCGGGGGCGGCGGCGCGCCGGCCCCCGGCCGGTCCCGGTCCGGTCAGAACGCCAGGCACTCGCACTCGGTCATCAGCGCTCGCACGTTGTAGACGTAGGCCTCGTTCGGGATCCGCAACGGCAACGGGTCACACGGCGGGTTGCCACCGTCGTCGCAGTCCGGCGCCACGTTGCCCGGGCCGACGTTGTACGCGGCGATCACCGCGTTGAGCAGGCAGGAGGTCAGCTCGGGAGTGCACAGCGAGACGTCGAGCCGGTAATCCGAGCCGAAGTGCGAGTCGCCGATCTTCTTGGTCAGCCAGGCCAGGTAGTTGGCACCGAGCACCGCATTGTCCCGGTAGTCGTCCAGGTCGTACTGCTTCTCGAAGCGGTCGTTGACGAACTTTGCCGTCGGCGGCTGGACCTGCATCAACCCGACCCCGGTGTCGCAGGCATAGATGTTGGACTGCCAGCCGCTCTCCTGCCAGGCGGTGGCCTTCACCAGGTTGAGCGGCACCTTGATCTCCGGCGCGGACGACGGCCAGTAGGTCTTCCCGGCCGCGTCGGTCAACGCCTTCTTGACCTGAGCTTTCGTGGCCGCGGTCCCCTTGTAGTGGGGTTTGCAACCGGCGACCGGCGGCTTCGGCGCGGGCGGCGCCTTGGTCTCGGTCAACGCCTTGACCGGGCGCCGGGGCGCGCCGGGGCGGCCGGCGCTCGGCTTCGCAGACGACGCCGACGCGCCGGGGCTGGGTCGGCCGCCCATCGCCTGGACCGCCGGCGGCTGCTCGCTCGGCGGGTCGGCCGGCGCGTCGACCGGCTCCTCCGCCGCGGGCTGTTCGACAGGCGCCTCCGTGGGCAGCTCCGCCGCCACCCCGCGAGCCGGCGGCTCGTCGCCGCCGCACCCGGTCACCGTCCCCGCCGCCAGCAGCGCCACCACCGCAGCCGCGGCCAACCGGCCGACTCCTCGCCGCATCGAACCTCCCCGTGGTTCCGTCGGCGCACCCTAACAGGGATCGACGGGTCCACGGGGTCCCCGCGACGTCGGCCGGCGCTCCCGGGGCCGGGGCGGGCGCTCCCCGGGGCCGGCGCCGAGCGGGCCGGCGTCGCGCCCGGCGACCGGCCCGGCCAGCTCGGCCCCGGCGACCGGACCAGGCAGGTCGGCCCCGGCGACCGGACCGGGGCGGGCGTCCACCCCGACCGGCGGGCCGCCGGCCGCCACCCGCTCCCGGGTCGCCCAGGCGATCACGAACACGGTGGTCCAGGCGGCCCCCAGCAGCACCGACGAGGCGGTGCCGCTGACCGCGCTCCAGCCCAGGTAGAGCCGGGCGCCGGTGACCGCGACCACGCCGGCCGAGGCGACCGTCCAGACGGCCACCGCGACCGGCCAGCGCGACCCGCGCGACAGCAGCCACGCCAAGGTGCCGAAACTCGCCGTCACCACCGCGTTCTGGCTGGGGAACAGGTCCCGGACACGGTCCGGGCCGCCCGGACCGGTCAGGTCGGCGACCACGACCAGCAGCACCAGCGGCACGGCCGCCCCGACCGTGCCCACCACGCCGAGCAGGTCGGCCCGCCAGGGCCGGTACCGCCGGGCCACCACCGCCGCCACCACCGCCACCGCGGCGATCAGCACCCAGCCGCGCAGCACCGACACCGCGGCCAGCGCCGCTTCGGCCACCCCGGGGGTACGCCGGGCGGCGAACCAGTCGGCGGCCAGCCCGTCGAGCACCCCGAGCCCGCTGTGCCGGACCACCGCCTCCAGCAACGCGGCCACCGCCAGCCCCACGCCGAACAGCAGCGCCAGCCCGAGCGCCAGGTTGATCAGCAGTGTCCAGACCGGGCCGACCCGCATGCCGACCAGGAAGAACAGCACCCCGTAGCGGGACCGCAGCCAGCGCAGCGGCGGCAACGCGGCGGCGCGCGCCGCCAGCGCCCGGACCGGATCCGGGTTACGGCCCAGCCAGCGACCGCCCAGCACCACGCCGAGCAGGCACACCAGCAGCGCCAGCACCGCCCCGGTGGCGCGGCCCAGCAGCTCCGACACCCGCTCGTACGACTCGCCGGCCAGGTAGCCGGCCAGCACCGAGCCGCCGACCCAACTCGCCACGCCGGCCAGGTTCCACGGCGCGAACCGCCGGTACGGCATCCCGGCCCCGCCGGCCAGCCGGGGCGCCAGCGTGCGGGCAAAGGCGATCCAGCGGGCGGCCATCATGCCGCGCCCACCCAGCCGCTCCAGCAACTCCTCGGCACGCCGCCAGCGGTGCGGCCCGATCCGGGCGCCGAGCCCGGAGGCGCGCAACCGGGGCCCGTACCGCCGCCCGGCACGGTAGGCGAGTGTGTCTCCGATCACGGCGGCGGCCATCATGGCCACCAGCGCGGGGGCGAGCCGCAGCGTCCCCGCGTACGCTAGGAAGCCGACCAGCAGCAGGGTCGCCTCGCCCGGCACCAGCAGCCCGAAGATCACCGCGGTCTCTCCCGCGACGATCGTCGCGGCGACCAGGTAGATCAGCAGCGGCGGCAGCTCCTGCAGCCAGTTCAGCAGGTCAGGCATTCGGCACCCCGCACGGGAGCCAGCATGCCAGTCGCTGGAACGGTCGGCACAGCACTTTCGACACAGATCCGGGCCATCTCGGGGTGACCCCGAGGCGTGCCCCGGCAACCGCAGACAGGAGTATGGAGGGTATGCAGCTTCGCACCGACCTCCGCAACGTCGCCATCATCGCCCACGTAGACCACGGCAAGACGACCCTGGTCGACGCCATGTTGCGGCAGGCCGGCGCCTACGGCGCCCGCGGCGAGGACACCGAGCGGGTCATGGACTCGGGGGACCTCGAGCGGGAAAAGGGCATCACCATCCTGGCCAAGAACACCGGCGTGCGATACCTCCCGGCGGACGGCTCCGACCCGGTGACGATCAACATCATCGACACCCCCGGCCACGCCGACTTCGGCGGCGAGGTGGAGCGCGGCCTGACCATGGTCGACGGCGTGGTGCTCCTGGTCGACGCCAGTGAGGGCCCGCTGCCACAGACCCGGTTCGTGCTCCGCAAGGCGCTGCGCGCCCGGCTGCCGATCATCCTGGTGATCAACAAGGTGGACCGGCCGGACTCCCGGATCAAGGAGGTCGTGGACGACACCTACGAGCTCTTCCTCGACCTGGACGCCGACGAGGAGCAGATCGACTTCCCGATCGTCTACGCCTGCGCCCGCGACGGCATCGCCTCGCTCACCCAGCCGGCCGACGGCTCGGTGCCCGGCGACAGCACCTCGCTGGAGCCGCTGTTCCGCACCCTGCTCGACACCATCCCGCCGCCCTCCTACGACGAGGACGCGCCGTTGCAGGCGCACGTCACCAACCTGGACGCCTCGCCGTTCCTCGGCCGGCTGGCGCTGTGCCGGGTCCGCCAGGGCACGATCAGCAAGGGGCAGACCGTGGCCTGGTGCCGCACCGACGGCAGCAGCCAGCGGGTCCGCATCTCCGAGCTGCTGATGACCGAGGGCCTGGAGCGCAAGCCGGCCGACTCCGCCGGGCCGGGCGACATCATCGCCGTCGCCGGCATCCCGGAGATCATGATCGGTGAGACGCTCGCCGACGCCGAGAACCCGGTCCCACTGCCGTTGATCACGGTGGACGAGCCGGCCATCTCGATGACCATCGGCACCAACACCTCGCCGCTGGTCGGCCGGGTCAAGGGCGCCAAGGTCACCGCCCGGATGGTCAAGGACCGGCTCGACAAGGAGCTGGTCGGCAACGTCTCGCTGCGGGTGCTGCCCACCGAGCGGCCGGACGCCTGGGAGGTGCAGGGCCGTGGCGAGCTGGCCCTGGCCATCCTGGTCGAGCAGATGCGCCGCGAGTCCTACGAGCTGACCGTCGGCAAGCCGCAGGTGGTCACCCGGGAGATCGACGGCAAGACCTGCGAGCCGGTCGAGCGGCTGACCATCGACGCCCCGGAGGAATACCTCGGCGCGATCACCCAGCTGCTGGCCACCCGCAAGGGCCGGATGGAGCAGCTGGTCAACCACGGCACCGGCTGGATCCGGATGGAGTGGCTGGTCCCGGCGCGCGGCCTGATCGGCTTCCGCACCGAGTTCCTCACCGACACCCGGGGCACCGGCATCCTGCACCACGTCTTCGAGTCGTACGAGCCGTGGTTCGGCGAGCTGCGCACCCGCCAGAACGGTTCGCTGGTCGCCGACCGGGCCGGGGCGGTCACCTCGTTCGCCATGATCAACCTTCAGGAGCGGGGCCAGCTCTTCGTCGAGCCGACCACCGAGGTGTACGAGGGCATGATCGTCGGGGAGAACTCCCGCTCCGACGACATGGACGTCAACATCACCAAGGAGAAGAAGCTCACCAACATGCGGGCCTCGACCTCCGACGAGACCGAGAAGCTGATCCCGCCGCGCAAGCTGTCGCTGGAGCAGGCCCTCGAGTTCTGCCGCGAGGACGAGTGCGTCGAGGTCACCCCGGTCGCGGTGCGCATCCGCAAGGTGGTGCTGGACCAGCAGCAGCGCGGCCGGGCCGCCGCCCGCCGCAAGCACGCCGGCTGACCCACCCGCACTACCCCGCAGTCGCACGTCCACGGAAAGAGTGGCTGTTCCGCGCGGAACAGCCACTCTTTCCGTGAATCAGTGCTCCCTGACGGGGTGGGGTTTGGTGGCGGAGAGGGCCAGGACGTCGGGGATGGGGGTCGAGCCGGACTCGACCACCCGGTCGAGGAGCAGGCCGGCGGCGGTGACGGCGGTGAGCAGGTCGGCCAGGGGCAGGTGCCAGGCGCCCACCCGGGCCCGCACCCCGGTGGGGTTCCACGACCGGACCGTGCGCTCCCGCTCGGCGTACCCGCCGTCGATCACGATGTGCTCCGGGTCGGTCCGGTCGGCGAACGCGCCGCAGAAGCACGGATGCACCCCGACGTGCACCAGCCGGCCGCCCGGCGCCAGCACCCGGGCCGCCTCGGCGATCGCCGCCGGATAGTCCGGCATGTCGGTGTGCGCCAGCACGCAGACCGCGGCCGGCACCGCGCCGCCGGCCAGCGGCAGCGCGGTGGCGTCGCCCCGGGCCACCGGCAGCCGGGCCCGGGCGTGCCGCAACTGCCCGGCCGACAGGTCGACGCCCACCGGCGTCCAGCCGAGCCGACGCAGCTCGGCGGCGTGCGCCCCGGTGCCGCAGCACAGGTCCAGGCACCGACCCGGGCCGGCGCCCAACAGCTCCGCCAGCACCGACCGGACCCGGTCCATGTACGGGGCCGAGGTGTCGGTGGCGTACTCCTCGTACCAGTCCGCGATCTCGTCGTACCGGGCGGTCGTCATTCCCGCACGCTAGCCCCGGGCAGGGTGGCGGCGCAGCCCCGCGCCCACCACGAAGATCCGCTACGGTCACCTGCATGACCTGGGACGAGCTCGACGCCCACCTGGACAAGGTGCCCGGCACCGTCTCCGCGTACGTGGGGCGTCCCGGAGCCCGCCCCACCTGGACCCGGCGGGCCGACGCCACCCACTACGCGGCGAGCACCATGAAGGTCGCCGTGCTGGTGGCGCTGCACCGGGCCGCCGAGTCCGGCCGGCTCGACCTGGACGCGCCGGTGCCGGTGCGCAACGCGTTCGACTCCGCGCTGCCCGGCGCGCCCCGCTTCGCCAACAACCGCGACTACGACAACGACGAGGCGGTCTGGGACCGGGTCGGCGGCGTCGCGCCGCTGCGCTGGCTCGCCGAACGGATGATCGTCCGCTCCAGCAACCTGGCCACCAACCTCTGCGTCGGCCGGGTCGGGCTGCCGGCCGTGGCGCAGGCGTGGTCGCTGGCCGGCGCGCGGCACAGCGTCACCGGCCGCGGCATCGAGGACTTCGCCGCCCGCGACGCCGGCATCGACAACCTGGTCACCGCCGCCGACCTGGCCGCGCTGCTCGGCGAGCTGGCGCTCGGCGCCACCCGGCCCGGCCCGCTCGCCTCGCCGGCCGGCTGCGCCGCCATGCTCGACGTGCTCACCGCCCAGGAACACCGCGAGGACCTGGCCGCCGGGCTGCCCGACGGCACCCGCGTCGCGCACAAGAACGGCTGGGTACGCGGCGTCCGCCACGGCGCCGGCGTGGTGTTCCCGGACGACGCGCCGCCGTACCAGATCGTGGTCTGCACGACCACCGACCTGGCCGACGGCGGCGCGGACGGCGAGCAGGTCGAGGACGACGCCTGCCGGCTCATCGCGCACGTCTCCGCGCAGGTCTGGGCGGCCCGGCACGACCTCGCCGGCTGACGCCGGCCGCTACTCCAGCAACTGCTCCCGCAACGCGGCCCGCACGTCGTCGGTCACCCCCAGACCGTCGCGCAGGTACGCCTCGAACGACCCGTGCACCCGGCGCACCTCGTCGTAGGCGGCGTCCAGGTACTCCGGGCGCACCTCCAGCAGCGTGCGCGCCGCCGCCGGGTCGAGGTCCGGCCGGCGCCGCGTCATCGCCGCCAACAGCACCTCCCGCAGGCTCTCGGTCAGCTCGTTGTGCCGCAGGTAGTCGGCCCGGATCGCCGGCTCCGCCACCCCCAGCGCGGTCAGCAGCACCACCGACAGCCAGCCGGTGCGGTCCTTGCCGGCGGAGCAGTGGAACAGCAGCGGCAGGTTCGCGCCGTCCGCGGCCAGCCGCACCGCCGCGCCGAACCCGGCCCGCGCCGGCTCTCCGGTGACGAACCACCGGTAGATCGCCGTCATCGCCCCCGGCATGCCCTCGCGGGCCAGTTCCGCGTACGCGTCCAGGTCGTGGCCCTGCAACACCGCCGAGACGTAGGTGAACACCGGGTGGGCCGCGTCGTACACCGGCAGGTGCACGACCCGGGGCTCGCCCGCCAGCCGGTCCGGTGGGGCCACCTCCTGCTCCTGCGCCGCGCGCAGGTCCACCACACACGCCGGGCCGAGCTTGCCCAGCACCGGCAGGTCGTCATCGGTGAGCCGGCCCAGCGCCGCGGTGCGGACGAGCCGCCCGGCGCGTACCCGCCGTCCGTCGGTGGTCGGCAACCCGCCCAGGTCACGGGCGTTCGGCGCGCCCACCAGCTCCCAGTCCCGCCCGGTCATCGGCCCTCCCCTGCTCGCCGCCAGTTGCCTATAGGGTGCCCCACATGACGATCGCGGCGGTACGCACCCACCGGCTCTCGGCGCCCTTACACACGCCCTTCGTCACCGCGCTGCGCAGCACCACCACGGTGGAGACCCTGATCGTCGAGGTCGTGGACAGCGACGGTCGCTCGGGGTTCGGCGAGGCCCCGCAGGTGTGGCAGGTCACCGGCGCGTCGATCGGCGGCGCCGAGGCGTGCGTACGCGAACTGCTCGCGCCGCTGCTGACCGGCCGGAACGCCGACGACCTCCAGGCCCGCTGCGCGCAGGTGCGCCGTGCGGTGGTGGGCAACGAGTCCGCGAAGGCGGCCGTCGACGTGGCGCTGCACGACCTGGCCGCGCGGCGGCTCGGCGTACCCCTGGTGCGCCTGCTCGGCGGCACCGCGCTGCGCGTGCCGACGGACGTCACGCTGGCCGCGGGCGACGCGGTCGACCTGGCCGCGGCGGCCGGCCGGCGGCGCGCCGAGGGATTCACGACGCTCAAGCTCAAGGTCGGCACCGACGCCCGCGGCGACCTGGAGCGGGTCCGCTCGGTGCGCGCCGCCGTCGGCCCGGACGTGCGGATCCGGCTGGACGCCAACCAGGGCTGGACGCCGCGCGAGGCGGTCCGGGTGATCCGGGGCATCTCCGACGCCGGGCTCGACGTCGAGCTGGTCGAGCAGCCGGTGCACCGCCGCGACCTGGACGGGCTGGCGTGGGTCAGCGACCGGGTGGACGTGCCGATCCTCGCCGACGAGTCGGTGTTCGACGTGCGCGACCTGGTCGAGGTGATCCGGCGCCGGGCGGCCGACATGGTCAACGTCAAGCTGGCCAAGTGCGGTGGCCTGCAGGCGGCCCGCACCCTGCTCGACCTGGCCGCCGCGCACGGCATGGGCACGATCGTCGGCTCGATGATGGAGGGACCGATCGGCGTGGGCGCGGCCGCCAGCCTGGTCGCCGCCTCCGGCACCACGGCCGTGTCGGACCTCGACGCCGCCTGGTGGCTCGCCTGGTCGCCGGTCACCGGCGGGATCCGGTACGAGGGCGCGAACGTGCTGCTGCCGGACGCTCCGGGGCTCGGCATCACCGACGTGAGTGAAGCTAACGTTCAGCGCCGCAGTTGAGTGTCGTTGGTTTTTTTCATAGGGTCGCCCACAGGAGCGTGGGAGGAGGGGTGCGGATGGCGCCTCAACCGGGCCACCAGGCCGTCGTCCGGGTCCCGGTGGCGACCCTGTGGAAATCCGCCGATGCGGTCCGCCCGATCGACGAGCCCGCCCTGCGCGACTCCCCCGACGTGGCCGCCTGGGTCGCCGGGATGGACCATGAACAGCAGGTCGGCGACTGCGTCCTGACCCAGTTGCTGCTCGGCGAGGCGGTGCTGGTCACCGACGCCGGGCCGGACGGCTGGGTCCGGGTGGTCGCCCTCGGGCAGCCCGCCGCCAAGCTGGACCCCCGCGGCTACCCGGGCTGGATGCGGGCCGCCCACCTCAGCGCGCCCGCCGACGCCGAGCCGACCGCGCCCGCGCTGGTGGTCGACGTCCGCCGCACCACCCTGCACGAGGCCGCGGACGGACCGCCGGCGCTCGCCGGGGTGGTCCTGGGCACCCGCCTCACCTCCGCCGGAAGGCCGACCGACGGCTGGCGGCCGGTCCGGGCACCCGGCCGGACGGACGCGCTCTGGGCCCCGGAGGGCGACCTCGTGCCGCTGCCCGCCGAGCGGCCCGAGGCCAAGGAGGTGCTCGCGGTCGCCGAGCGGCTGCGTGACCTGGTCTACGTCTGGGGCGGGCGGTCCACCGACGGCATCGACTGCTCCGGACTGGTCCACCTGGCCTGGCGGCGGTACGGCGTCACGCTGCCCCGCGACGCCGACGACCAGGCCGAGGCGACCATCCCGCTGGCGCTCGACGACGAGCGCCCCGGCGACCTCTACTTCTTCGCCCGCCCCGGCCGGCGGATCCACCACGTGGGCATCGTCTCGGCCGAGCCGCACGGCGGCCGGCGCCGGATGCTGCACGCCTGCTACCGCACCCGCCGCGTGGTCGAGGAGGAACTGCCCCCGGCCCGGGTCGACACGCTGGTCGGCGCGCACCGGATCTGACCGCCGAACGGCCGCGGGGGCGTTCCCGACCGGCGGAAACGCCCCCGACGAAGCCGGTCGGTCAGCGGCGCGCCTCGGCCAACTCCCGGCGCCGGTCCCGCGACGACTTCATCAGGCTCGCCGCCGTGGCCACGGCCAGGGTGCCGAGGATGACGGTCAGCGACAGCCAGATCGGGATGTGCGGGGCCCAGCCGACGTGCTCGCCGCCGTTGATGAACGGCAGGTTGTTGTCGGCCAGCGCCTCCAGCACCAGCTTGACCCCGATGAAGCCGAGCACCACGGCCAGCCCGTAGCTGAGGTAGATGAGCCGGTCCAGCAGACCGCCCAGCAGGAAGTAGAGCTGCCGGAGCCCCATCAGCGCGAACACGTTCGCGGTGAAGACCAGGTAGGGCTCCTGGGTGATGCCGAAGATCGCCGGGATCGAGTCGAGCGCGAAGATGAGGTCGGTGGTGCCGATCGCGATCATCACGATCAGCATCGGGGTGAACAGCCGGCGGCCGTCCTGGTGGGTGGTCATCCGCGCCCCGTCGAAGTCCCGGGACAGCGGCAGCGCCTTGCGGCTCCACCGGATCAGCAGGTTCTCGCTGAACTCGTCCTCGTCCGGCTCGCCCTGTCGGGCCAGGTTCACCGCCGTGTAGATCAGGAACGCGCCGAAGATGTAGAAAACCCAGGAGAACTGGGAGATCAGCGCCGCGCCGGCCGCGATGAACCCACCCCGCATGACCAGCGCCAGGATGATGCCGACGAGCAGCACCTTCTGCTGGTACTGCCGGGGCACCCCGAAGCGCGCCATGATGATGACGAAGACGAAGAGGTTGTCCACCGAGAGGCTGTACTCGGTGAGCCATCCGGTGTAGAACTGCCCGGCCACGCTCGGCCCGGCGGTCAGCCAGAGCACCACGCCGAAGAGCAGCGCCAGCCCGACGTAGAAGCCGACCCACAGGCTTGACTCACGGACGCTGGGCTCGTGCGGGCGGCGGCCGATGATGAACAGGTCGGCCAACAGGACCGCGATCATCGCGGTCAGGGTTACCGCCCACACCAATGCGGACACGTTCAAATCCATCCTCCGGCAGACACGCAGCGTCGGGCACACCGTACGCCGGGTGTGGGGCCGGGGTGCGTCGACGCTGACTGTGGTGACTGTCGGAGGTCTCTTCCGCCGGGACCCGTGGGCTCCGACCGACGGAGCCGGGTCGAGCGACCGGTGGGGTGCTGGCGCTCTTCCGTGCTGACGACTCCGTCGCGGGGGAATACTCCCCTCCTCGGCCGCCATTGTTCACCATCGCACCCGGGTGGCGCATCTCCGGGCGCCGATCGTTCGCTGTCACGTGCCACGCCTCACGTCACACCGCGCAGCGCATCCTAGGAGGCTAGCTCCATTCCCCTCGTTGGCCGACTCCGTTTCGGCGAGGTGGCTACCTCAGGGCCAGGTCGACGGCACCACCTCGCCGACCTGGTGTTGATCATGCGGGAATCTGCCATCACGGCGAGACAGACCGGCGGCCACGGCGGTCAGCGACCCGGACAGGTGGTTCCCATCAGCAGCGAGGCATCGGGGTGGCGGGCAGCACCGGGTCGGCGAAGGACCAGCCGGCGGCGAGCAGGGCGTCGCAGGCGGCGATCGCGGCGGCCAGCCGTTCCTCGTGCGTACCGCGTAACTCGACGACCGGCACCCCGCTACCGGACAGCTCCGCGCGGAACCGGCCGGTCATCCACGCCCGCAGGTGCTCACCGTCGCGCAGGCCGTCGTCGGCGAAGGGCACCCCCTCGTGGTCGGTGAGCAGATAGAGCGCCGGACGGCGGGCGGCCGCGCGTACCGCGGCAGCGGACGACCCGAGGTAGCGCTCCTCCCAGACCGCGGTGGCCCGGGCGTCGGTGTCACCGAACAGCAGCGGGCCGCTCACCCGCGCCGCCGCGTCCTCGGTGGCCTGCTGCTCGCGTACGACCTCGACGAAGTCGGCCCGGTCCCAGGTGACGTCGAAGACCGTCGCGTCCGGCCGGCACCGGCGCAACGCGGCGAGCTTGCGTTCGGTCAGCTCGCGGCCGTACTCGGGCACCCAGGCGGTGCGGTAGTGCGCGGCGAGCGCCCGCGCCATGGTCGTGGTGCCGGTGGACTCGGCGCCGACCACCACCACCCGCCGGACCAGCCACGCCCGTACCGGCGGGCTCAGCCACCGCCAGTGCGCCGCCGGGTCCGCGCGCACCGCGGTGCCGGAGACCGGCACGGCCAGCCGCCGCGGATCCACGTCGACCGCGACCGCCCCGAACCGGCGGGCCAACTCCTCGCCGTACGCCTCGGAGGAGAAGACGGCATCCACCGGCGCGCCGCCGAGCGCGTCGGCGAACACCGCACAGTGCAGCTCCCATACCGCCGGGTCGGCGTAGTCGACCGGGTGGTCGTCGTACCGACCGACGAACCGCACCCACGGGGTGCCGGCATGGACCTCGCGCAGCCAGTCCAGCCGCAGGTCCAGCGGAATCGACTCCCGTCGGGACGGCGCCACCACCACGGTCACCGCCGCGCACCGGGCCGCGGCGGCCTCGACGAGCGCGTGGTGCCCGGCGTGCGGCGGGTAGAACTTGCCGACCACCAGGCCGTGCCGGAACCGCCGGTTCGTCCCGGTCGCGCTCACGCGACCACCTGAGTTCGCGACTGCGGGGCTCGCAAACCCGCGCGCCGGCGCAGGTCCGCGCGCCAGGCCCGCAACCCGATCACGCAGAGGGCCAGGAAGATCAGGTAGAGGCCGCCGGTCAGCCAGAGTCCCTTGTACGCGTAGAGCGGGATGTAGATCAGGTCGGCGGCGATCCAGAGCCACCAGCTCTCCACCAGCTTGCGGGTCTGGCCGTAGGTGGCCAGCAGCGACAGCGCGGTGGTGACCGCGTCGGCCAGCGGGACGGTGGAGTCGGTGGCCCGGTCCAGGAACACCCACAGGCCGCCGGTGAGCAGCAGACCGGCCACACCCAGCGCCCACCACTCCCGCCGTCCGGTGCGGGCCACCGTGAGCCGGCTGCGCCGGTCACCGCCGAAGAGCCAGTGCCACCAGCCGTAGACCCCGAGCGCCACGTAGACGATCTGCAGCCCGGCGTCGGCGTACAGGCCGGCGGTCCAGAACAGCAGCATCAGCAGCAGCACGTTGGCGATGCCGATCGGCCAGTTCGCGATGTGCTGGCGGGCGACCAGCCAGACGTTGACCACGCCGGTGACGAAGCCGAGCAGCTCGGCCCAGGTGGTGCCGGCGCCCCACACGCTGAACGCGGTGCCGGTGAGCCAGTCGAGCATGGTGTCCTCCCCCGCCGCCGGTGCCACGGTGGAGGCCGGTGCCTTGGTGGAGGGACGTGGCCCGCCCGAGCGCACCCGGAGCGTACCGGTGGACCCGGGCATGGGAGGCTTCGGGAATGGTTCTTGAGGTCGCGCTGATCGACGTGACGCCCGGACAAGAGGACGACTTCGCCGCCGCCTACGCGCAGGCGCGTCCGATCCTCGCCGGCAGCGAGGGATGCCGCTCGGTGCGGATGACCCGCGGGGTGGAGTCACCCACCCGGTTCGTGCTGTTGGTCGAGTGGGACTCGGTCGAGGCGCACGACGTCAACTTCCGGCAGACCGAGCGCTTCGGGCAGTGGCGCGGGCTGATCGGGCCCTACTTCGCCGGCCCGCCGCTGGTCGAGCACTTCGTCGACGTGCCGGCCTGAACTGTCGTACGCCTCACGTAGCCTGCGCGCGACGCGCGGTCACCGGTCCCGACGGGCATCGGGGGCGCCGGGCCCGGTGGGCGCGCGGCGACCTCACTCCAGCTCGTGCGGGTCACGCTGCCGGGGCACCGGTGGGGTGCCGAGTCGCCGGGTCAGCAGCTCGACCGTGGCGTCCTCCGGCAGCGCCACGGCGAGCAGCCGCTCGATCACCTGCTCGTAGCGGGCCACGTCGGCCTCGGCGACCAGGCGCAGGTCGGTGGTGAGCGTCTCCACCAGCACGGTGCGCGGGTCGTCCGGGTCGGGGTAGGCGTAGTAGGAGAACGGCGCCAGCGGGTGCAGGTCGTCACCGGACGAGGCGCCGCCGGGCAGCACCCGGACCGTGACGTGCGACCGCTCGGCCAGCACCAGCAGGTGGCGCACCTGCTCCCGCCACACCTCGGTCGGCAGGCCGGCCGGCTCGCAGGCCCGCTCGTCGAGCAGCGCGGTGTAGTGCGGGGGCTCCGGCCGGACCAGCAGCTCCTGGCGCACGGCCCGGGCGCGGACGTCGGCCTCCACGTCCACCTCGCTGGCGAGCGACGCGCCGGCCGCCACCCGCAGCCGGGCGTACGCCGGGGTCTGCAGCAGGCCGGGCACGAGCGCCGGCTGGTATTCCACGATGCGTTCGGCGCCCGCCTCCAGCTCCGCGTACGCCCGCTGCCGCTCGCCCATCTCGCCCAGCGCCTTGGACCAGCCGCGCCCGGTGGCGGCGTCGCGGGCGATGACGATCAGGTCGTCGCGTTGGTGCGGCGGCACCTCGTAGACGTCGAGCAGATCGAGGATGTCGGCCAGGTCGGGGCGGCTCTGGCCCAGCTCGATGCGGGACAGCTTGGACGTGGACGCCCAGCCGAGCCGAACACAGACCTGCTCGAGCGTGAGCGACTCACGGCGGCGCAGCCGGCGCAGCTCGACGCCGAGCCGCACCCGCCGGACGACAGGACTTGCTGACAACGGCATGCGCGCCTCCCGGTGGGAGCGTACGCATGACCATCACGCACGGCAATACCTCGCTCGCGCAGAGCGACAAACGGTCGTCACCGCACCCCGGCGGCGTCCATCCCCCGCAGCTCCTTCTTGAGGTCGGAGACCTCGTCGCGGATGCGCGCCGCCAGCTCGAACTGGAGCTCCCGCGCGGCGGCCAGCATCTGGTCGTTGAGCTCCTGGATGAGGTTGGCCAGGTCGGCCCGGGCCATCCCCTCGCGGGACGGAGTCGCCGCGCCACCCCGGCCGCCCCGGCTACGGGTCTCCTTGACCGGCGCCTTGCCCCGGGACAGCTGCCTCGCGGCGCCGCCGACGGTGGTGTTCTCGGTGTCCTCCGCCTCGCGGTAGATGTCGTCGAGGATGTCGTGGATCTTCTTGCGCAGCGGCTCGGGGCTGATCCCGTGGGCCTCGTTGTGCGCGATCTGCTTGGCCCGACGCCTGTCGGTCTCGTCGATCGCGGACGCCATCGACGGGGTGATCTTGTCGGCGTACATGTGGACCTGGCCGGAGACGTTACGGGCCGCGCGGCCGATGGTCTGGATCAGCGACCGCCCGCTGCGCAGGAACCCCTCCTTGTCGGCGTCGAGGATCGCCACCAGGGAGACCTCGGGCAGGTCGAGGCCCTCCCGGAGCAGGTTGATGCCGACCAGCACGTCGTAGTCGCCCTTGCGCAGCTCGCGCAGCAGCTCGACCCGGCGCAGCGTGTCCACCTCGGAGTGCAGGTAGCGCACCCGGATGCCGTTCTCCAGGAGGTAGTCGGAGAGATCCTCGGCCATCTTCTTGGTCAGCGTGGTGACCAGCACCCGCTCGTTGCGCTCGGTGCGCAGCTTGATCTCGTGCATGAGGTCGTCGATCTGCCCCTTGGTCGGCTTCACCACCACCTCGGGGTCGATCAGGCCGGTCGGCCGGATCACCTGCTCGACGAACTCGCCCTGGGCCTGCTCCAGCTCCCAGGGGCCGGGAGTCGCGGAGAGGAAGACCGACTGGCCCACCCGCTCCAGGTATTCGTCGAAGCGAAGCGGCCGGTTGTCGGCGGCGCTTGGCAGCCGGAAGCCGTGGTCGATCAGCATCCGCTTGCGGGAGGCGTCGCCCTCGTACATGCCGCCGATCTGCGGGATGGTCACGTGCGACTCGTCGACCACAGTGAGGAAGTCGTCGGGGAAGTAGTCGAGCAGGCAGTGCGGCGGGCTGCCGGGCAGCCGGCCGTCCATGTGCATCGAGTAGTTCTCGATGCCGGAGCAGAAGCCGACCTGCCGCATCATCTCGATGTCGTAGGTGGTGCGCATGCGCAGCCGCTGCGCCTCCAGCAGCTTGCCCTGCCGGTCCAGCTCGGCCAGCCGGTCGGCCAGCTCGACCTCGATGTCGCGGATCGCCCGCTCCATCCGCTCCGGGCCGGCCGCGTAGTGCGTCGCCGGGAAGATCACCAGGCTGTCGACCTCACGGACCACGTCGCCGGTCAGCGGGTTGAGGTAGTAGAGCTTCTCGATCTCGTCACCGAACAGCTCGATCCGGACGGCCAGTTCCTCGTAGGCCGGGATGATCTCCAGCGTGTCGCCGCGGACCCGGAAGGTGCCGCGCTGGAAGGCCATGTCGTTGCGGGTGTACTGGATGTCGACCAGCCGGCGCAGCAACTGGTCGCGGTCGAGCTCCTGCCCCACCTTGGCCCGCACCGCGCGGTCGAGGTATTCCTCCGGTGTGCCCAGGCCGTAGATCGCCGACACGGTGGCGACGACGATGACGTCGCGCCGGGTGAGCAGCGACATGGTCGCCGAGTGTCGCAGCCGCTCGACCTCCTCGTTGATCGAGGAGTCCTTCTCGATGTAGGTGTCGGTCTGCGGGATGTAGGCCTCGGGCTGGTAGTAGTCGTAGTAGGAGACGAAGTATTCGACCGCGTTGTGCGGCAGCAGCTCAGCGAACTCCTTGGCCAGCTGCGCGGCGAGGGTCTTGTTGGGCGCGAGCACCAGGGTGGGCCGCTGCAACCGCTCGACCAGCCACGCCGTGGTGGCGCTCTTGCCGGTGCCGGTCGCGCCGAGCAGCACCGTGTTGCGGTCGCCACGCCGCACACGACGCTCAAGGTCGTCGATGGCCGCCGGCTGGTCACCGGCCGGCTGGAACTCGCTGACGACCTGGAAGCGGCCGTCGAGCCGGGGAATGTCGAGCGCCATGACACCAACCGTACGCCCGCGGTCCGACACTTCCTCCGCGACCACGGACCGTCCCTGATCGGCTTCGATATTCCCATTGTGTGGCTCATCTCACCGGACTACCCTCGTACCGTAGGCCGCTCGCGGCGGCCGACCGGGCAGGTGGCCGCCCCCTCGCGGGGCCCGGCCGCCCCCGGCGCCAGGGGCCGCAGCACCCGGGACGACCGGCGTGCGCGCCCACGGTGGTCGCGCTGACGCGCTCACCGGCCGCCGCGAGCGCCCCTGCACGTCACCCGAAACCCCATTCTCGCGTTCTCCACTCGTGGGGACCTCTCCCGATCGCCGGCCGCGACGCGACCGCGCGCCCGGCGGCGGCGCGCCCACCCCGGCCCAGGAGCCGGGCCGGCAGCGCGCCGCGGGACGCCCCCACCGGCTCACCGCCCGTGGCGGTAGCGACCAACCGGTGCCGCGCGAGCCGGGTCGGGGTCACCGCCGGGCCCGCTCCAACACCCCGGACCGACCCGCCACCGGCCGCCGCCGGCGGACCGATCCCACCGCCGGCCGTCCGCCGGCCGCCACCGCCCGACCGGGTGACGACCCCGCGCTGGACGGCGCGGACGACCCGCCGGAGCGCCCGACCCGACGGCGGGCCACCCTCGCCGCGCTCGTGGTGGCCGCCGCCGCCTCGGCGGCCGTCCTGGTCGCCGGTCTGCCGGGCCGATCGCCGGAGCGGCCCACCCCGGCCGGCGAGGAGCGCCCGCTGAGCGCGGCCGAGGCGGAACGGGTGGCCGCGCTGCGGGTCACCAACCTGCGTGACGTCCGCGCCGGCGTCCGGGTCACCGTCGGCGCCGGCCGGGACCGGACCGACGTGCTCGGCTGGGTCGACTGGGCCCGGCCGCTGGTCTACCTGGACGTCGGCGGTCCCGGCGCGGGGGCCGACCGGGGTCTCGTCCAGGCCACCGCGTCAGCCCTGCTGGTACGCCCCGACCCGGCCGCGCTCCCCACCCCCGCGCGTCCCCCGCTGGTGCCGCCGGGCGACCGGTGGCGGCTCCGGGAACCCTCCGCCGGGCACGGCCTCTCCGCCGTCCGGGACCTGTTGCTCGGACTCGGCGCGGACCGGGTCGACCCGGCCGGGCGGGAGGGCCGCTGGCTGCGCCGGGAAAGCCTCGCGGGCGTACCGGTGGACGTGCTCCGAGCCCCGCTGGCGACCCCGGCCGGCGACCCCCGGCCGACGCTCTGGGTCGACCGGGACGCCCGGCTGCACCGGCTGAGCGGCCGGCTGCCCGACGGCACGGCGGTCACGGTCGACCTGGTCCGCGCGGACCGACCCACACCGCACCCGGTGGACGCGCTCGGCGGCCGCCCCGGCCAGCCCCGGGCGCTGACCGACGACGAGGCCGGCCGGCTGGCCCGGCTGCCCGCCCGGCTGCGGGCCACCGGCAGCGCGACCGTGTCCGCGGCGGCCCCGCTCGGCCCGTCCGCCAACCTGGCCGGCGCCGGCACGCTGAGCTGGACGACGGCCTCGGCGTCGGTCACGGTGACCGACGAGGACACCGGCCGACGCACCCGGCGGCACGTCGGGACCGGCCCGGTGGCTCACCCGCAGACCTCCCCCGACCATCCCGGGGCACCGTCGCCCCCGGCGCCCGCCGACGAGCTGGACCGGCTGCTCGCCGCCGCGCTGCGGGCCGGCCTGCACCCCCCGGGCGAGCCGGCGGTGCGGATCCGGGAGGACCAGACCGCCGACCGCACGGTCGACGTCGTCGAGGTGGCGGACGGCATGCGCTGGTGGCTCGACCGGACCGGGCTGGCGCACCGGCTGGAACTGCGCACCAGCCGAGGCGTCTGGATCCACCTCGACCTCTTCCCCGTCCCCTGAGGCTCGCTGACGGGCGGGGGCGCGTCAGGGCCGCCAGCCGGTCCGGGTGGCCCACTCCTCGGCCCGCAGGTGCTCCTCGTCGAACCAGGGATCGGCGAGCGTGCCCTGCTCGGCGCTCTCCGGGGCGGCGGCCACCAGGTCGCGCTTGACCTGGAGGTACGCGGACCGCCGCGCCGGGTCGGCACGGAGGTGGTCGCGCATCAGCAACGCGTGGCGCCAGCCGGCCGAGCCGGCCGCCCGCAGGTGCAGGAGCACCGGACGGCCCGGGTCGGCGCCGGCGTGCATCCGCTTCGCCCAGTGCACGCGGTCGGCGCGGCGCGGCGCGTCCCACCACTCGCCGGGCAGCCGGGGGAAGCCCGCCTCGGCCAACCGGTCGGCGAGCGGGCCGTCCGCCTCCGCAAGCGAGGGCACGGTCAGCTGGATGTCGATGACGTCCGGGGCGGCCAGGCCGGGCACGGCGGTGGAGCCGACGTGGTCCACCCGGAGGTCGGCGCCGGCGACGTGGCGGATCCGGGCGGCCAGCCGGGCGTACTGCTCGGGCCAGGTCGGGTCGGGCTCGGCGAGCGTCGACCGGTCGGGCCGGACCGGGTGCCGCTCGCGGACGTTGCGTTCGTAGGGCAGCAGCCGGTCCCGCCAGAGGTCGTCCACCGCGCCGTGCAGGTCGGCCAGCGTGCCGTCGTTGGTGAGCAGCACGTCCGCGGCCGCCTGCCGACGGGCGTCGTCGGCCTGCGCGGCGATCCGCCGCTCGGCCTCGGCCGGATCCATGCCCCGGTCGCGCGACAGCCGCGCCAACCGGATGGGCACCGCCGTCTGCACCACCAGCACCAGGTGGTACGTCGGGGCGAGCCCCACCTCGACCAGCAGCGGCACGTCGTTGACCACCACCGCGTCGGCGGGCGCGGCGGCGACCAGCTCGGCCGCCCGCGCGCGCACCCGTGGGTGGGTGATCGCCTCCAGCCGGCGGCGTGCCGCCTCGTCGCCGAAGACCAGGGCGCCCAGCGCGGCCCGGTCCAGCGCGCCGTCGCCGCCGAGAACCCGGTCGGAGAACGCGGCGACCACCTCGGCCAGCCCGTCGGTGCCGGGGGCGACGACCTCGCGGGCGATCCGGTCCGAGTCGACGACCACCGCGCCGAGCGCCGCGAGACGGCTCGCCACCGCGCTCTTGCCGGACCCGATGCCGCCCGTCAGCCCCACCTTCAGCATCCGGACAGTCAACCCGATCGCACTGCCCGTGCCAAACCGGCCGCACCGGCCCGGAACGACCGCGGGCCCCGCCCCCGGCGCTCCGCTGGTGCGGAACGCGGGGACGGGGCCCGTCGTCAGAGCTGGTCCGTCCGTACGGACGGGACCGGCGTCAGCGACCGGTCACTTGCCGCCGGCGAGCTTCTCCCGCAGCGCGGCGAGCGCCTCGTCGGTGGCCAGCGTGCCGGCCGGCTCCTCGGCCTGCCGGCTCGGGGCCGACGAGGTCGAGGAGGTCGAGGAGGTCGAGGAGGTGGCGGGCGGAGCCGGGTTGGCAGCGGCCTCGGCGTCGGCGGCGCGGGAGGTCTGCACCTGCTTGGTGTGGGCCTCCCAACGCTGACGCGCCTCGGCGTACTGGTTCTCCCAGGTTTCCCGCTGCTTGTCGTAGCCCTCGAGCCACTCGCCCGTCTCCGGGTCGAAGCCCTCGGGGTAGATGTAGTTGCCCTCGTTGTCGTAGGTGGCAGCCATGCCGTAGAGGGTCGGGTCGAAGTGCTCCTCGCCCTCGACGAAGCCCTCGTTGGCCTGCTTGAGCGACAGCGAGATCCGGCGGCGCTCCAGGTCGATGTCGATGACCTTGACCATGACCTCGGAGCCGACCTGCACGACCTGCTCCGGGATCTCCACGTGGCGCTCGGCCAGCTCGGAGATGTGGACCAGGCCCTCGATGCCGTCGTCCACCCGGACGAACGCGCCGAACGGCACCAGCTTGGTGACCTTACCCGGCACGATCTGCTGGATCGCGTGGGTGCGGGCGAACTGACGCCACGGGTCCTCCTGCGTCGCCTTCAGCGACAGCGAGACCCGCTCGCGGTCCAGGTCGACGTCCAGGACCTCGACCTCGACCTCCTGGCCCACCTCGACGACCTCGGACGGGTGGTCGATGTGCTTCCAGGACAGCTCGGAGACGTGCACGAGGCCGTCCACGCCGCCCAGGTCGACGAACGCGCCGAAGTTGACGATCGACGAGACGACGCCCTTGCGGACCTGGCCCTTCTGCAGCTTGTTGAGGAACTCGGTGCGCACCTCGGACTGCGTCTGCTCCAGCCACGCCCGGCGGGACAGGACCACGTTGTTGCGGTTCTTGTCCAGCTCGATGATCTTGGCCTCGAGCTCCCGGCCGACGTACGGCTGCAGGTCACGCACCCGCCGCATCTCGACGAGCGACGCGGGCAGGAAGCCACGGAGGCCGATGTCGAGGATGAGACCACCCTTGACGACCTCGATGACCGAGCCGCGGACGACACCGTCCTCGTCCTTGATCTTCTCGATCGTGCCCCAGGCCCGCTCGTACTGCGCCCGCTTCTTGGAGAGGATCAGCCGACCCTCCTTGTCCTCCTTCTGGAGGACGAGGGCCTCGATGTGGTCGCCGACCGAAACCACCTCGGCCGGGTCCACGTCGTGCTTGATCGACAGCTCCCGAGAGGGGATCACGCCCTCGGTCTTGTAGCCGATGTCGAGCAGGACCTCGTCCCGATCGACCTTGACGACGGTGCCTTCGACAATGTCGCCGTCGTTGAAGTACTTGATGGTCTCGTCGATAGCGGCGAGGAAAGCTTCCTCAGAGCCGAGATCGTCGTGCGTGACCTTGTTGGCGCTCGAGGTGGCCTCGATGCTGCTCGTCATGTGGGCGGTTGCTCCGGTCGGATGGGTTGTCACAGCGGGCATGGGTGTCGCGGTGACTCTTCCGCGCCAGCGGATCCGTCGCCGGGCACACCGAACGATCGACGCGAGAAGATCATTAGTGGCTCCGGTGACCGAGCACCTGCTCCCTGCCGAGGCACACGATCCGCGAGCGCATCGTCTAGCCTACCCGCTGCATTACCACAGCGTGCAAGCCCTCCCGGGTCGGTGCGAGCTCATCGGCTGCGAAAGCGGAGATTTCGCGCGGTAAGGTGCCACCGAAGTCTCGTCCGTCACATCCGTCCCGGCCGCAACACGCCGGACCCGGTCGCGCCACCCACCCGCACCGGCCCTAGCGTGGACGGGTGGACGACGACAGGGTGACCCGCCGGCGGGTCGACGCCGCCGAGATCCGCCGCGCCAACCGCGGCTGGTGGGACACCGACGCCGACGCCTACCAGGCCGAGCACGGCACGTTCCTCGGCGAGGTCGACTTCGTCTGGTGCCCGGAGGGCCTGCGCGAGGCCGACGCCCGGCTGCTCGGCGACGTCACCGGCCGGCGGATCCTCGAACTCGGCGCCGGCGCGGCCGCCGCCGCCCGCTGGCTCGCCGCCGAGGGCGCCCGACCGGTCGCCGTGGACCTGTCCGCCGGCATGTTGCGGCACGCCGCCGAGGCCGCCGACCGGACCGGGGTACGCGTGCCGCTGGTCCAGGCCGACGCGCTGGCCCTGCCCTTCGCCGACGCCGCCTTCGACACCGTCTGCACCGCGTTCGGCGCGATCCCGTTCGTGGACGACTCCGCGGCGGCGATGCGCGAGGTGGCCCGGGTGCTGCGCCCCGGCGGCCGCTGGGTCTTCTCGGTCACCCACCCGATGCGCTGGATCTTCCTCGACGACCCGGGCCAGGGCGGGCTGACCGCCGTGCACTCGTACTTCGACCGCTCCCCCTATGTCGAGCAGGACGCGCACGGCGTGGCCACCTACGTGGAGCAGCACCGCACGCTCGGCGACCGGGTCCGGGAGCTGGTCGGCGCCGGCTTCCGCCTGCTGGACCTGGTGGAGCCGGAGTGGCCGGCCGGGCACGAGGGGATCTGGGGCCAGTGGAGCCCGCTGCGCGGCCGGCTCTTCCCCGGCACCGCGATCTTCGTGGCGGAGAAGCCCGCGGCCTGAGCGCGCGTCGCACCTCCGGTGCGGCACGGACGCCGCCACCCGGCGGTACGCTCGCCGCATGAGCGCCGAGCCCATCCCGACATCACCTGGCCCCTGGTGTCCGGACCCGATGCGGCAGCAGCGTGCGGACTACACGCTGGAGGACCTGCTCACCCTGCCGGACGACGCCCCCCGCGTCGAACTCGTCGACGGAGTAATCCAGGTGACACCCTCCCCCACCCTGGGCCACCAGACCATCGCCAGCCTGCTCTGGCTCTGGCTCCGGTCCCACGCACCGACGCACCTTCAAGCATCCCTCGCTGTCGGCGTCGGGCTCAGCCCGAACACCAGCCGACAGCCGGACGTGCTGCTCCACCACGCCGGGCTGCCGAACGACCGGTCCCGGTTGCGGCCGGCCGACGTCGTGCTGGCCGTGGAGATCGTCTCGCCCGGCACCCGGCGGGTGGACCGGTTCGCCAAGCCCGGTGAGTACGCCGCCGCCGGCATCCCGTTCTACTGGCGGATCGAGCAGGACCCGGTGCACCTCTACGCGTACCGCCTCGGTGACCGGATCGGCCCGGGCGGCGAGCGCCAGTACGAGCTGGTCGCCGACGGCAGCGAGGTCATCGAGCTGACCGAGCCCTTCGTGCTCAAGCTGCCGATCGCCGAGATCCGGCCCTGACCGCCGGCGGCCGTTACTCGACGTCGACGGCGGGTAACCGGGCGGCATGGCCGAGAAGGAGTTCCGCGCCGGCGACCACGTCTCCTGGGCCAGCCACAGCGGCCGGGCGTACGGCGTGGTCAAGGAGAAGCTGACCGAACGCACCCACGTCCGTGGTCACCCGGTGAACGCCTCGCCGGAGCAGCCGCAGTACCGGATCACCAACGACGACTCCGGCCGCGACGTCGCCCACCGACCGGAGGTGCTGCGCGATGAGCCGCAGTGAGGACCCGCAGCAGACGTACCGGGAGTTCACCGACGCGGTGAACATGAAGCCGGCCGAGCTGACCCGCTGGCTGGAGACCGACGAGTCCAAGCACGTCGGCTGGCACAAGCCGGGCACGAAGGGCGGCGAATCGGTCGGGCACGACTCCGGCCGCCGGATCGTGGACCTGCTGCGCCGCAAGCGCGACCAGCTCACCGACGCCGACTACAAGCACATGCGCAAGGTGATCGGGTACGTGCACCGGCACCTCGCCCAGCGGCCCTCCGGTGACGTCCGGGACACCCGCTGGCGCTGGTCGCTGATGAACTGGGGGCACGACCCGCTCAAGGGTTGACGTCGCGCGTCTATCGCTGAACGGACACGGCGGTGGTCAGTGGTCGGCGCTGTTCCAGTCGCGGCCCTCGCCCACCGACACCTCCATCGGCACCGACAGCGGGTGGGCCGCGCCCATCTCCCTGCGCACCAACGCCTCCAGCGCCTCCCGCTCCCCCGGCGCGACCTCGAAGACCAGCTCGTCGTGCACCTGCAACAGCATCCGGGAGCGCAGCCCCGCGTCGCGCAGCGCGGCGTCGACGCGCAGCATGGCGACCTTGATGATGTCGGCCGCCGAGCCCTGGATCGGGGCGTTCAGCGCCATCCGCTCGGCCATCTCCCGGCGCTGCCGGTTGTCGCTGACCAGGTCGGGCAGGTAGCGGCGGCGGCCCAGGATGGTGGAGGTGTAGCCGTCCTGCCGCGCCCGGGCCACCACCTCCTGGAGGTAGTCGCGGACCCCGCCGAACCCGGCGAAGTAGTTCTCCATCAGCCCGCGCGCCTCCTCGGCGGTGATGCCGAGCTGCTGGGACAGGCCGAACGCGCTCAGCCCGTAGGCCAGGCCGTAGTTCATCGCCTTGATCTTGCGGCGTTGGTCGGCGGTGACCGCGCCGACCTCGACGGTGAAGACCGAGGACGCGGTGGCGGCGTGGAAGTCGTGCCCGGAGTTGAACGCCTCGACCAGCGCCTCGTCGGCGGACAGGTGCGCCATGATCCGCATCTCGATCTGGCTGTAGTCGGCGGTGAGCAGGCATTCGTAGCCCTCGCCGACGACGAACGCGCGGCGGATCCGACGCCCCTCCTCGGTGCGGATCGGGATGTTCTGCAGGTTGGGCTCGGTGGACGAGAGCCGCCCCGTCGCGGCCACCGTCTGGTTGAACGTGGTGTGGATCCGGCCGTCGTCGGAAACCGACTTGAGCAGCCCGTCGACTGTCGACTTGAGCTTGGCCACGTCGCGGTGGCGCAGCAGGTGGTGCAGCAGCGGGTGCTCGGTCTGGGCGTACAGCCACTGCAGGGCGTCCGCGTCGGTGGTGTAGCCGGTCTTGATCCGCTTGGTCTTGGGCAGCGCCAGCTCGGTGAAGAGGATCTCCTGCAACTGCTTGGGCGAGCCCAGGTTGAACTCCCGGCCGACCACCCCGTAGGCGCTCTGCGCGGCGGCCTTCACCTCGGCGGCGAAGTGCGCCTCCAACTCGGAGAGGTAGTCGGTGTCGGCGGCGATGCCGGTGCGCTCCATGTCGGCGAGCACCCGCATCAGCGGCAGCTCCACCTCGGCCATCAGCCGGGCGGACTGCTCGCCGTCGCGGGACAGCTCGGCGTCGATCGCGTCGGCCAGGTCGAGCGTGGCCCGGGCCTGGAGCATCAGGTTCTGCTCGGCCGCGCCCTCGTCGCCGAACCCGTCCAGGGTGAGCTGGCCGGTCTCCGGCGCGTCGACCCGCAGCTCCCGGTGCAGGTAACGCAGGGCCAGGTCGGTGAGGTCGTAGGAGCGCTGGTCGGGGCGGGCCAGGTAGGCGGCGATCTGGGTGTCGCGGGCGATGCCCTGCAGATCCCAGCCGTGCGCGGCGAACGCCAGCACCGCCGGCTTGCTGTCGTGCAGCACCTTCGGGCGCTCGGCGTCGGCCAGCCAGCCGGCCAGGGCGGACTCGTCGCCGGCGTCCAGCCGGCTCGGGTCGAACCAGGCGGCCGCGCCGCCGGCGGTGGCCAGCGCCATGCCGGTCACGGCCGCGGTGTGCCGCCGGTTGGGGCCGGTGTCGAGGGTGGCGGCCAGGCCGACCGGCGCGCCGGTCGGGGCGTGCGTGTCCAGCCAGCCGGCGAGCGCGCCCGGCTCGGTCAGCACCTCGCCGGCCAGCTCGAAGCCGGCCTCGGCCTCCGGCTCGACGGCCTCGAGGTATTGGTAGAGCCGGTCGCGCAGGATGCGGAACTGCAGCGTGTCGAAGACCTGGTGCACGGCCTCCCGGTCCCAGCCCTGCCAGCGGGCGTCTTCCGGGCGCACCGGCAGCTCCAGGTCGGTGACCAGGCAGTTGATCTCGTAGTTGCGGATCACGTCGGAGAGGCGCTCGCGCAGGCTGTCGCCGGCCTTGCCCTTGATCTCGTCGGCGCGGGCCACCACGCCCTCGACCCCGTCGTACAGGTTGATCCACTTGGCCGCGGTCTTCGGGCCGACGCCGGGGACACCGGGCAGGTTGTCGCTGGTCTCGCCGACAAGCGCGGCCAGGTCGCGGTAGCGGCCGGGGGTGACGCCGTACTTCGCCTCGATCGCCGCCGGGTCCATCCGGGCCAGGTCGGAGACGCCCTTGCGGGGGTAGAGCACGGTGACCTGGTCGCCGACGAGCTGGAACGCGTCCCGGTCGCCGGAGGTGATCAGCACGTCCATGCCCTGGTCACGGGCCTGGCAGGCGAGCGTGGCGATGACGTCGTCGGCCTCGTAGCCCTCCTTCTCCACCACCGGCACCCGCAGCGCCGCGAGGACCTCCTTGACCAGGCTCACCTGGCCCTTGAAGTCGGTCGGGGTCTCGCTGCGGCCGGCCTTGTACTCGGCATATCTGTCGGTGCGGAAGGAGCGGCGGGAGACGTCGAACGCGACCACGATGTGGGTCGGCTGCTCGTCACGCAACACGTTGATCAACATCGAGGTGAAGCCGTAGACGGCGTTCGTCGGCTGCCCCGTGGTGGTGGAGAAGTTTTCCACCGGCAGGGCGAAGAAGGCCCGGTATGCCAGGGAGTGTCCGTCGACGAGGAGCAGGCGCGGCGTCGTAGCTGTCACGGCAGCGACTCTAGTCCGTACGCCCGACAAGCTCGGCCTCCGGTGCGGCGCGTGCCGCACCGGAGGCCGAGGTCAGAGCACCTTGGCCAGGAACGCCTTGGTCCGCTCGTGCCGCGGCGCCGCGATCACCTCGCGCGGGTCGCCCTGCTCGACGACCACGCCGCCGTCCATGAAGACCAGGTGGTCGCCGACCTCGCGGGCGAAGCCGATCTCGTGGGTCACCACGATCATCGTCATGCCGTCGCGGGCCAGGTCCTTCATCGTGTCCAGCACCTCACCCACCAGCTCCGGGTCGAGCGCGCTGGTCGGCTCGTCGAAGAGCATCAGCTTCGGCTGCATCGCCAGCGCCCGGGCGATCGCCACCCGCTGCTGCTGGCCGCCGGAGAGCTGACCCGGGTACGCGCCGAGCTTGTCGCCCAGTCCCACCCGCTCCAGCAGCTGCGCGGCCCGCTCCCGGGCCTGCGCCTTCTTCGACTGGCGCAGCAGCACCGGCGCCTCGCAGACGTTGCCCAGCGCGGTCATGTGCGGGAAGAGGTTGAACCGCTGGAACACCATGCCGATCACCCGGCGCTGCGCGGCCACCTCCTTGTCCCGCATCTCGTGCAGCTTCCCGCCGCGCTCCCGGTAGCCGATCAGGTCGCCGTCCACCCAGATCCGGCCGGCGTCGATCTTCTCCAGGTGGTTGATGCAGCGTAGGAACGTGGACTTGCCGGAGCCGGAGGGCCCGAGCAGGCAGGACACCTCGCCGGCGCGGACCTCCAGGTCGATGCCCTTGAGCACCTCCAGCGGCCCGAACGACTTGTGCACCTGCTCGGCCCGCACCATCAGCTCGGACTCGGCGGCCGGCGCGGTCGGCTGCGTGGGCACGATCAGCTCGGTCACGGTGCCCCCACCCCTCCGCCGCCGCCTCCACCGGTCTCCGCGGCCAGCGTCCGCAGCCGCGCCCTGGCCCGTTGCGTGGGCCCGTAGCCCTTGCCGAAGTGGCGCTCCAGGAAATACTGGCCGACCAGCAGGATGCTGGTCAGGAACAGGTACCAGAGGCAGGCCGCGACGTACATCGGGAAGATCTGGAAGGTGCGCTTGCCGACGGCGTCGAGCTGGAAGAACAGCTCCACGCTCACCGGCACGTAGAGCAGCAACGACGTGTCCTTGAGCATGGCGATGGTCTCGTTGCCGGTCGGCGGGATGATCACCCGCATCGCCTGCGGCAGCACCACCCGCCGCAGCAACTGGCCCCGGCTCAGACCGAGCGCCTGGGCCGCCTCGGTCTGCCCCTCGTCCACCGACTGGATGCCGGCCCGCACGATCTCCGCCATGTAGGCGGCCTCGGAGAGCGCGAGCCCGAGCAGGCCGGCCATGAAGCCGGTGAGGATGTCGCGGGACGAGAACCCGAACAACCGCAGTTGCAGGTTGTCGATGCCGAACAACTGACCGAGCTGGGTGTCGAACGGCACGCCGAACTCGACCCGGCTCCACAGGATCCCGATGTTGCCGAAGACGGCCAGCAGCACCAGCCGTGGCACGGCCCGGAAGAACCAGGTGTAGAGCCAGGCCACGCCGCGCAGGATCGGGTTGTCGGAGAGTCGCATCACCGCGATCACCACGCCGAGCGTGACGCCGATCAGCATCGCGCTGACCGTCATCAGCACGGTGCCGCGCAGCAGTCCCTCGATGATCGGTGGCCGGAACATCTTGTCGACCATGAAGGACCAGTTGAAGGCCTGGTTGGTCACCAACAGGTGGACGAACATCGCGGTCAGCACGGCGAGCACCGCCACCGCGACCCATCGTCCCGGGTGCCGTACGGGCACGGCCTTGATCGGTTCCGGCCGTGCCCGCGCGGTTGTCGCTTCCTCGGTGGTCATGTCGTCACGGGTTGATCGCGGGATCCGTGATCGCGCCGTCCCCCACCTTCCACTTGTCCAGCACCTGCTTGTAGGAGCCGTCGGTGACCAGCGCCTTGGTGGCGTCGCGCACCGCCTCGGCGAACTGCGCCTGCTCCTTGGCCACCACGTAGCCGTACGGGGCCGCCTCGTACTGCTTGTCCAGCAGTTCCAGGGCGTCGTTGGACTGGGTCACCGCGTACACCCCGACCGGGTAGTCGGCGAGCATCGCGTCGTCCTTGCCGGACACGACCGCGGCGGTGGCCGCGTCCTGGCCCGGGAACTGGTCGACGCTGATCGCCGGCTTGCCGGCGTCGGTGCAGGTCTTGGAGCGCTTCTGGATGTCCTCGACCTGGACCGTGTCCTTCTGCACCGCGATCTTCTTGCCGCAGGCGTTGTCCAGGCTGATCCCGGCCGGGTTGCCCTTCTTGGTCACCCACTGGGTGCCGACCTGGAAGTAGCTGACCATGTTGGCCTGGCCCTTGCGTTCGTCGTTGATGGTGAACGACGAGACGCCGACCTCGTACTTGCCCGAGTTGACGCCGTTGATGATGTCGCCGAACGGCGCCGAGACGAACTCCGCCTTCAGGCCGAGCTTGGCCGCCACGGCGGTGAACAGCTCGACGTCGAAGCCGATGACGGTCTTGCCGTCGGAGTCGAGGAACTCGGCCGGGGCGTACGTGGAGTCGGTGCCGACCACGATCTTGCCGTCCGACTTGATCGCGTCCGGCACCTTGGCGGCCAGCGCGGCGTCGACGGACGACGAGGCGCTGGGTCCGCCGCCGGGCTGCTCGGTGCTCTCCTCCTCACCGCAGGCGGCGAGGGAGAGCAGGAGGACAGCCGCGCCGGCGACGCCGAGCGCCGCCCGCCGGCCGGGGTTGGGGTGGAACATGGGGTACTCCTTTACGAGGGGGGCGTCGGTCAGGCCACGCCGAGATAGGCCTCTTTGACCGAGGGGTCGTGCAGCAGGTCCGCGCCGGTGCCGCTCTTGACGATCCGGCCGGTCTCCAGCACGTACGCCCGGTGCGCGCGGGCCAGGGCCTGCTGGGCGTTCTGCTCCACCAGCAGGACGGTGGTGCCCTGCTGGTTGATCTCCGTGATGATGGTGAAGATCTGCTGGATCAGCATCGGCGCGAGACCCATCGACGGCTCGTCGAGCAGCAGCAGCTTCGGCCGGCTCATCAGCGCCCGGCCGACCGCGAGCATCTGCTGCTCGCCGCCGGAGAGGGTGCCGCCGAGCTGCTTGCGCCGCTCGGCCAGTCGCGGGAACAGGTCCAGCACCCGCGCCAGGTCCTGCGCGATGCCGGCCCTGTCCCGCCGGGTGTACGCGCCCATGTCGAGGTTCTCCAGCACCGACATGCCGGGGAAGATGCCCCGACCCTCGGGCGCCTGGCACAGCCCGCGCCGGACCCGCAGGTCGGCCCGGAGCTTGGTGATGTCCTCACCGGCGAACTTGATGGTGCCGGAGGCGACCGGCCGGATGCCGGAGATCGCCCGCATGGTGGTGGACTTGCCGGCGCCGTTCGCGCCGATCAGCGCGACGATCTCGCCCTCGTCCACGGTCAGGCTGATGCCGTGCAGCGCCTGGATCCGCCCGTAGAGCAGGCTCACGTCCTCGATCTCAAGCAGCATCGTCCGGCACCCCCAGGTACGCCGCGACCACCTTCGGGTTGTCCCGCACCTCGGCGGGCAACCCCTCGGCGATCTTCTTTCCGAACTCCAGGACCACGAGCCGGTCGGTCACGCCCATCACCAGGCGCATGTCGTGCTCGATCAGCAGCACCGTCACGCCGGTGTCGCGGATCTGCCGGATGAGCTGGAGCAGCTCCTCCTTCTCCGCCGGGTTGAAGCCGGCGGCCGGCTCGTCCAGGCAGAGCAGCACCGGGTCGGTGGCCAGCGCCCGCGCGATCTCCAGCCGCCGCTGCTCGCCGTAGGAGAGGTTGCGGGCGAACTCGTGCATCCGCTTGCGGATGCCGACGAACTCCAGCAGGCGCTCGGCCTTCTCCCGCCCCTCGCGCTCCTCCTTCCAGTGCCGCGGCAGCCGCAGCAACGCGGAGACCACGCTGGTCTTGTGGTGCGCGTCCGCGCCGACCTGGACGTTCTCCAGCGCGGTCATCTCCGGGAAGAGCCGGATGTTCTGGAACGTGCGGGCCATGCCCATCCGGGTGATCTGGTGGCGCTTCTTGCCGCTGATCTTCTCGCCCCGGAACCGGATCTGCCCCTCGGTGGGCTGGTAGATGCCGGTCATCGCGTTGAAGCAGGTGGTCTTGCCCGCGCCGTTGGGCCCGATCAGCCCGAGGATCTCGCCCTTGTAGAGGGTGAAGTCCACGTCGTTGAGGGCCACCACGCCGCCGAAGCGCAGCGTGACGTGGTCGACCTCCAGCAGCGGCTCCCGCTCGCGTACCGTCTCGACCGCGGGCGCCGCGGCCTGGGCCGGAACGGCCGGGGTCTGTTCGGTGTCACTCACCGACGATCACCTCCTTGCGGCGGTCCTTGAACTCCGCCGCTCGTCGCCGGTTGGGGATCAGACCCTGCGGGCGGAAGATCATCATGATCACGAGCACCAGGCCGAAGAAGAGGAACCGGTACTCGTACAGCTCGATGCCGAACAACTCGATGCCGCGGAACCGCTCGATCATGTACGCCACCAGGCCGCCGCCGACCATCGCGCCGACGATGTTGCCCGAGCCGCCGAAGATGACCGCGGCCAGGATGATGATCGAGTTGAGCAGCTCGAAGTTCTGCGAGTTGACGAAGTTCTGCTTGCCGGCGAACAACGCCCCGGCCAGGCCGGCGATCGCCGCGCCGGAGGCGAACGCCCACAGCTTGAACTTGAACGTGGGCACACCCATCAGCTGGGCCGCGTCCTCGTCCTCCCGGATCGAGATCCAGGCCCGGCCGACCCGGCTGTGGGTCAGGTTCCGCACCCCGATCACCACCAGGATGATCAGCGTGAGCACCAGCCAGTAGTAGGGGCGGGCGTCGAGCACGCCGAAGAACGGCTTGCCGTCGGCGTACTTGCCCGGCGGGTGCGGGATCTCGCTGAAGCCCCGCTGCCCCTTGAGGAACGGGGAGCTGACCGCCGCGATCCGGATCATCTCGGCGAACCCGAGCGTCACCAGCGCCAGGTAGTCGCCGCGCAGACGCAGCGTCGGCGTGCCCAGCATGACGCCGGAGACCATGGTCATGGCGATCGCGATGGGCACCACCACCAGCCACGGCCACAGCGTCTTGAGGTCGCTGCTCGGCGACGTCAGCACCGCGACGGTGTAGGCGCCGACCGCGAAGAAGCCGAAGTAGCCGAGGTCGAGCAGGCCGGCGAAACCGACCACGATGTTCAGCCCGACCGCCAGCAGCACGTAGATCGAGACGGTGAAGAGCACCTGGGTGAAGTTCGCCCCGGGCGTCGGGATCGGCCCGAGGTACTGGTAGAACTCCTTGTTCGGCAACGCGTAGAAGAACACGATGACCGCGGCCAGCAGCACCCAGCGCACCCAGCGCGGGGCGTGGCGCCAGCGCTCGGAGATCGCCGCCCGGCCCTGCCGCAGCTTGTCCACCGCCGTCTCCCGCCGCTCCGGCGGGTCAATGGTGGTCGTCATGCGCGTGCCCTCCCCAGTGATTCGCCCAGCAGACCCGTCGGGCGGAACATCAGCAGCACGACCAGCACCGCGAACGCGGCGAAGTCCTTCCACTGACTGCCGAACAGGCCGGAGGCGTAGTTCTCCACGACGCCCAGCAGCAGGCCGCCGATCAACGCGCCGCGCAGGTTGCCGATGCCGCCGAGCACCGCCGCGGTGAACGCCTTGAGGCCCAGCAGGAAGCCGACGCTGTAGGTGAGCGTCTGGATCCGTACGTCGTAGAGCAGGCCCGCGACACCGGCCATGCTGCCGCCGGCAATGAAGACCATCAGGATGATCCGGTCCTTGTTGACGCCCATCAGGGCCGCCGTGTTGGCGTCCTGCGCCACCGCCCGGATACCGCGGCCGGTGCGGCTGCGGTTGATGAACTGGTCCAGCGCGAACATCATCACCAGCGCGGCGCCGATGGTGAGCAGCTGGATGCTGTCGATCGGCACCCCCGCCACGTGGAACAGCGGCTTCGAGCTGACCAGCGACGGCGCGCCCTGCGGCAGGCGCCGGGTGTAGACGCCGAACGCCTCGGAGATCGCGATCGAGGCGCCGATGGCGGTGATCAGGAACGCCAGCGGTGGGGCGTTGCGCCTGCGCAGCGGCCGGTACGCCACCCGCTCGATCACCGTGGCGGTGCCGGCCGAGGCGATGGCCGCCACGATCATCGCGACCAGCAGATAGAACAGGATCGAGCCGACGCCGCTGACCTGGGAGTTCTGGTCGAGACCGAAACCGTTCCAGGTCCAGATCGCGGCGAACGCGCCCGCGATGAACACCTCGGAGTGGGCGAAGTTGATGAGCCTGAGCACGCCGTAGACAAGCGTGTAGCCGAGCGCGACCAGGGCGTAGATCGCACCCTGTGTCAGGCCGGTCGTGGTGAGTTCCCCGAAGTTGGAGAACAGTCCGTCGAAGTTCAAGGGAGGGACGCTCCGTCGCTGAAGAGAAAAAGAAGGTGCGGCCGGGAGCCAGCTCCCGGCCGCACCCGCGATTCACAACTCAATCGCCAGTCGCAGCGATCGACGATCAGGACTTGGGGATCTCCTGGTCCGGGACGACCTTGCCGCCCTGCACCTTGAACGCCCAGACCTTGACCTGCGCCGGGTCCAGCTCGCCGCCCTCGACGAACTTGTAGCTGGCGGCCACGCCCTCGCCGCTGTAGCCCTTGACGAACTCCAGCAGGTCGGTGCGGGTGGTCTTGCCGGCCTTGATGCCCGCCAGCAGGATGTTCGCGGCGTCGTACGCGGTGTCGCTGTAGGTGCCCGGGTCGGTGCCGTTCAGGGCCTTGAAGTCGGCGGCGAAGCTGCCCCGGGCCTCGGTGGCCGGCTGGCAGGGGCAGGTGAGGATGGTGCCTTCGGCGGCGGCCGCACCGGCGGAGGTGATGTACGCGCCGTCGTTCACGCCGTCACCGGCGACCAGCGGAGCGGTGACCCCGGCAGCGGTGAGCTGCTTGCGGATCAGGCCGGCCTCCTGGTAGTAGCCGCCGTAGAAGACCGCCTTGACGTTCGCGGCCTTGACCTTGGTGACCACGCCGGAGAACTCGGTCTGCTTGCCCTCGCCCTGGACCTTGTCGCTGTCCACGACGGAGGCGCCGAGCACCTTCTTGACCTCGTCGGCCAGACCGGCGCCGTACGCCGACTGGTCGTCGATGACGTAGACCCGGTCGGCCTTGAGCACGTTCTTGATGTAGACGCCGGCGGCGGGGCCCTGGCTCAGGTCGTTGCCGACGCCGCGGAAGAAGGTCTTCCAACCCTTCTTGGCCAGGGTCGGGTTGGTCGCGGAGGCGGTGATGGTGACCAGACCGGCCTCGTTGAACAGCGGACCGGCGGCCTCCGACTCACCCGAGTAGGCCGGGCCGACGATACCGAGGATCTTGGTGTCGTCGATCGCCTTCTGGGCCAGCCCGGGCGCCTGGTCCGGGCTGCCCTGCGAGTCGAGCTCGGCGAGCTCCACCTTGCAGTCGGCGTTCTCCTTGTTGTACTTGTCGACCGCCAGCTTGACGCCGTTCTTCTCGTTGATGCCCAGCGCGGCCGAGCTACCGGTCAGTGCGCCGAAGAAAGCGATCTTGCTCCCGCAGGCGCTGCCCCCGGAACCCTCATCGTCGCTGCCGCTGGAACAAGCGGTACCACCGGCGACGAGCGCCAGCATGGCGACCCCGCCGATCACCCGTGCGAGCTTCTGCCTCAAGGCCCGAACCCTCCTCCGTCCATGGTCCGAACCACCCGCTGCGGATTGGCACTTGCGGGGGCGGACGAACCAGACCGTCGTCGCCGGTCTGGGCCGGGACGTTATCCCACCGGCGAGCGATGGCGTAAGACCCGGAAAGCGGGGTTGACCGAACCGTTACACGCCGTGGCGGATTTCCGACGCTTGCCGTAAGAACCGAAGGCGTCGTAAGGCTTTCGCCGAGGTTTCCTCGGTAACGGGTCAAACAGGCCTCACCCGCTACTCATCGACGTTCGGCAACGCCGCCCACCAGGCACGGGAGCTTTTTCCGTCATCCGCGACCACCACCAGCCCGACATCGCCCGCGGACACCGCCAACGCCGCGTCGCCGCGCGCCGGCACCGGCGTCGGCACGATCACCGGCCGCCACGACACGCCCCCGTCACCCGATATCCACACCCGGCGATCCGCGCCGTCCCCGGTCACCGCGACCAGCCGCCCGCCGGTCGCCACCAGGCCGGTCACCGACGACACCCCCGGCCCGGCCGTGCCGAACCCGCCGACCCGCCGCCACCCGTCCGACCCACCGGCCAGCGACCGCCACACCGCGAAGCCGTCACGGACCGGCCCCACCGCCGTCGGCACGCCGTCGCCCAGCACCACCACCCGCTGCGCCGCCCCACCGGCGTCCGCCGGCAGCGCCGCCCGCCGCCACGACCGGCCGTCCGCCGACGACCAGGCCAGCGGCGTCAACGCCGTGCCGCCCGCCGGCAGCAACGACCCCACCACCAGCCAGCCCGCACCCAGCGCCACCGCGTCGTACGCCGCCGTCCGGCCCCGGCCGTCGCCGGCCAGCTCCGCGACCCCCTCGCGCACCACGAACCCGCCGGCGTCCGGCGACGTCCACACCGCCGCGCCGTCCGTGCGCGCCCCGGCGATCAACCAGCCGCCCGGACCGGCCGCCAGCCGCGACGCGCTCACCGCGCGCGGCCCGCCGAACAGCTCGAACGCCGCCGGCACCTCCCGCAACGGCCCGCCCGGCCGCCACACCCATGACCCGGTACGCGGATTGCCGTGCACGCCACCCGTCTTCGCCCCGAGCGCCGCCATGCCGTCGTCGCGACACGCGACCGCGTAGAGCACGTGCTGACGGCCGTAGAACGTCTGCGCCCGCACCGGCAACGCCGACCAGGACGTACCGTCCGAACTGGACCAGGCCGCCGGCCGGGTCTCCCCCGCCGCGTCGACGAGCCCGCCGACGGCGTACCAACGGCCGGCGCAGCGCGCCGCGTCGCGCAACAGCGGGCGACCCGCGGGCCCCGCCGGCACGGGCAGCTCGACCGCCCGCCAGGCCGGGCGCACCGGGGCCGGCCCGGCCGGCCTCTCCGGCGCCGACCGGCCGGCGGCGAGCAGCACCGCGACACCGGCCACCACGACGAACACCGACCTCAGGCGCGGAAGAGGCATGGATCCGATCCTATCGATCGGTCGCTCCCCCGCTCGGCGGTCAGGAGGCGGGCTGCTGCGCCACCTCACCGCCGGCGGTCTCGGCGAGGATCCGCTCGGCGACCTCCTTCATGGTCATCCGGTGGTCCATCGCGGTGCGCTGGATCCACTTGAAGGCCTGCGGCTCGGTCATGCCATAGGTGGTCATCAGCGCGCCCTTGGCCCGCTCGACGGTCTTGCGGATCTCCAGCCGGTCGGTCAGGCCGGCCACCTCGGCCTCCAGCGCGGAGATCTCCGAGTAGCGGGACAGCGCGATCTCCACCGCCGGCACCAGGTCGCTCTTCTGGAACGGCTTCACCAGGTAGGCCATCGCGCCGGCCGCCCGGGCCCGCTCGACCAGGTCGCGCTGACTGAACGCGGTCAGGATGATCACGGGGGCGATGCGCGCGCCGGCGATCCGCTCGGCGGCGGCCAGCCCATCCATGATCGGCATCTTGATGTCGAGGATGACCAGATCCGGCTTGAGCTCCTCGGCGAGCTTGACGGCGGTCTCTCCGTCGCCGGCCTCGCCGACCACCTCGTAGCCCTCCTCGACAAGCATCTCGGCCAGGTCCAGCCGGATCAGCGCCTCGTCCTCGGCGATCAGAACGCGCTTGCGCTCGGCGTCCGCCTGCATCTCGCCCACGAGCCACTCCCACCAGTTCGAACCGGGCACCCGCCATGCCGGGTGTCGCCGCCCTCAGCCTAGCGGGTAGGCTGTCGAGGCCGAATCACGGAACGCCCTCGTAGCCCAACTGGCAGCAGGCAATGGATTCAAACTCCATACAGTGTGGGTTCGAATCCCACCGAGGGCACCAGAAATGTCATACAGGCGTTCGACCATGGGCCTGTGCATCCACCCGAAATTCGCGCCAAGGCGCGACGTCTCTACCTCGGCGGCGCAACTGTGGCCGAGGTGGCGCGGACCGTGGGGCTCTCCTACCCGACCGTCCGCCACTGGTGCAAGGATCGACCAGAGCCGAAGCAGCATGGCACGGCGCTGCGATGTTTTCGCTGTCGCGAGGGTGTCCGCGCTCCGACAGATCCGGCGGCCTACGCCTACCTCCTCGGCCTCTATCTCGGCGACGGGCATCTCGTCACCCGGGCCCGGGTCCCGGTGCTCCGCATCTCCTGCAGCGACTGCTGGCCGGGTCTGATCGAGGCGTGTGACGACGCCATGCGAGCGGTGCTGGCCGAGAAGGTGCAGCGCGTCCAGCAGCAGGGCTGCGTCAACGTGCAGAGCTACGGCAAGCACTGGCCGTGCCTCCTGCCGCAGCACGGGCCCGGCAAGAAGCACGAGCGCCCGATCGTCCTGACCGACTGGCAGCGAACCATCGTCGAAGCCCACCCAGGTCACTTCCTGCGGGGCCTCTTCCACTCCGACGGCTGCCGGGTCAGCAACCGGGTCACGGTGCGCGGAAAGCGATACGTCTACCCGCGCTACATGTTCGTCAACGAATCCACCGACATCATGGGCCTCTGTCAGTGGGCACTCGACCTGCTCGGCATCGCCTGGCGGATGAACCGCCGCAACTCACTGTCGGTGGCCCGGCGGGAGGCGGTCGCCGCGCTGGACCGGCACGTCGGCCCGAAGTCCTGACCGGACGGCGCGCTGTGGGCAGGACGCCGGCGGCGCTCCCGGTCCGGCGGCCGTTGCCGGCACCGCCCCGGCGCGGGTCAGATCGACGCGAGCGCCCGTGCCAGGTCCGCGCGCAGGTCCTCCGGGTCCTCCAGGCCGACCGACACCCGCAGCAGCGCGCCGCACGGCTTCGCGTCGCCCTCGACCGGCCGGTGGGTGAGCGAGGCCGGGTGCTGGATCAGCGTGTCGATGCCGCCGAGCGAGACGGCGTGGGTGATCAGCTCGCAGGCGCCGGCGACCGTGGCCGCGGCGGGCGCGCCGCCGCGTACCTCGAAGGCGAGCAGGCTGCCGCCGCCGGACATCTGGCGGCCGACCAGGCCGGCCGGGTCGTGCCGGGACGGGTGGTGGACCCGCTCGACGGCGGGGTGGCCGGCCAGCCAGGCGGCCAGCTTCTCCGCGCCGGCCTGCTGGGCGCGGACCCGCAGCGGGAGGGTCTGCAGGCCGCGGTGCAGCAGGTAGGCGCCGAGCGGGTGCAGGACGGCGCCGGTGACGGCGCGGACCTGGCGCAGCCGGGCGGCCCAGTCGGGCGCGCAGGCGACGACGCCGGCGAGGACGTCGCCGTGGCCGCCGATGCTCTTGGTGGCGCTGTGCAGCACGAGCGCGGCGCCGTGCCGGGCGGGCTGCTGGAGCACGGGGGTGGCGACGGTGTTGTCGACAAGCAGCGGTACGTCGCCGGCGGCGGTGGCGAGCGCGGCGATGTCGACCAGGTCGAGGGTGGGGTTGGCCGGCGTCTCGACGACGACCAGGGCGGTGTCGGGGCGGATCGCGGCGGCGACGTCGGTCGCGCGGGCCCAGGTGACCTCGGTGCCGAGCAGGCCGCTGGCGAGGACGTGGTCGGTGCCGCCGTAGAGCGGGCGGACGGCGACGACGTGGCGCTTGCCGTCGCGGGTGGCGGCGAGCAGGGTGGCGGTGAGCGCGGCCATGCCGCTGGCGAACGCGACCGCCTCGGCGGTGTCTTCGAGCTGGGCGAGGGCGGTCTCGAAGCGGGCCACGGTGGGGTTCCAGAGCCGCTGGTAGACGGCGCTGCCGCCGGCCGGGAGCGGGTTGCCGGTGGCGAGCGTCTCGTAGGCGTCGCCGCCGTCGGCCACCGAGGGCAGCGGGTTGGTGGTGGAGAGGTCGATGGGCGGGACGTGGACGCCGAGGCCGGCGAGGTCGTCACGCCCGGCGTGCACGGCTGCGGTGTCCAGGGCGGTCATGCCCGGAAGCGTCGAACATGATGGCGGGATGAGGCAATAGCGGCGAAGAAGATTCTGATGATCTCGCTTCCGTCCGACGCATCTTCGGTGGAGGATGGCGGCATGCCTCTCGCACCGAACGATGTGCGGTCGTTCTCCGGCCTCGACGACGTCGACCGCGCGATCCTCACCGAGCTGACCGCCGACGGGCGGCTGCCCAACAACGCGCTCGCCGAGCGGGTGGGGGTGGCCCCGTCGACGTGTCTGACCCGTACCCGGGCGCTGCGCGAGTGCGGGGCGATCCGCGGGTTCCACGCGGACGTCGACCCGGCGGCGGTGGGGCTGCCGTTGCAGGCGCTGGTGTCGGTGCGGTTGACGGCGCACGAGCGGGCCGCGGTGGACGCGTTCCGGGCCCGGTCGGTGCGGCTGCCGGGGGTGGTGTCGGTGTTCCACGTGGCCGGCGCGGAGGACTACGTGCTGCACGTGCGGGCGGCGTCCGGGGACGCGCTGCGGGACTTCGTGCTCGACCACCTGGCGGTGGATCCGGCGGTGCGGCACACCGAGACCAGTCTCATCTTCGAGCAGGCCCGGGGTATGGGCTGAGCCACCGACGGAACAAATCCGGCACCGGGCGGGTTGCACCGTGACGTGATCGACGTACCGATGTCTGTTCTTGACCTTGCCCCGGTGGCCGCGACCGGCAGTGCCGGTGAGGCGCTGCGGCACACCACCGAGCTGGCCCGGCGCACCGAGGAGCTGGGCTACCGCCGGTTCTGGGTCGCCGAGCACCACAACATGCCGGCGATCGCCAGTTCGGCGCCGGCGGTGCTGCTCGCCCACCTGGCCGCGAACACTTCCACGATCCGGTTGGGCTCGGGCGGGGTGATGCTGCCCAACCACGCGCCGCTGGTGGTGGCGGAGCAGTTCGGCACCCTCGACGCGCTGCACCCGGGCCGGATCGACCTGGGGATCGGGCGGGCGCCCGGCACCGACCAGGTGACCGCGTTGGCGTTGCGCCGCACCATGGAGGGTCTGTCCGCCGAGCACTTCCCGCGCGAGCTGGCCGACCTGATGAACTACTTCAGCGGCGCCGAGCCGGGCCCGATCACCGCGACGCCGGGGCGCGGGCAGTCGCCGCAGGTGTGGCTGCTCGGGTCGAGTGGGTTCAGCGCCCAGCTCGCCGGCCTGCTCGGGTTGCCGTTCTCGTTCGCGCACCACTTCAGCTCGCAGCACACGATCCCGGCGTTGCAGCTCTACCGGCAGCACTTCCGGCCGTCGCAGTGGCTGGACCGGCCGTACGCGATGGTGGCGGTCAACGCGGTCTGCGCGGAGACCGACGAGCGGGCGGAGTGGCTGGCCGGGCCGGCCGGGTTGTCGTTCCTGAAGCTGCGGTCGGGGCGGCCGGAGCCGCTGGTCACGCCGGAGGAGGCGGCGGCCTATCCGTACTCGGAGCTGGAGCGGGAGTTCGTCGCGCAGCGCCGCGACGGTCAGGCGACGGGCTCGCCGGAGACGGTGGCCCGGCAGCTCGGGACGCTGCTGGAGCGCACCGGCGCGGACGAGCTGATGCTGACCTCGATGGTCTACGACGTGGACGACCGGGTCCGCTCGTTCGAGCTGATCGCCGAGAAGGTGGCCGGCGGCCTGCGCCGGGAAGGCTGAAACACGCTCTTCATAGCGACGTCACCGCAGCGTCGCGTGGGACGCATAACTTGGTCCCCGGTGGTGGTACGGCATTCCCGGTCGGGACGGGTCGGGAATGCTGCGGTGTGGTGCACCGGGTCGCCGGCTGAGCGGATTCCGCGGCCGGCGACCCGGTGCCTTCGTTTCGGCTCAGCGCAGGTAGATGTTCGGCGCGGCCGGCGTGCTCATGCCGTCACCGAGGTGGAAGCCCGGGTGCGGCGGCTGGTTGTAGGCGGTGTTCTGCCAGGCGACGGCGACCCGGTACTGCGGGTCGTGCATCAGGGTCGGCAGGCGCAGGCCGGTGGTGACGGGCGTGCTGTAGATGCGTAGCGCGCTGCTGTCGGCGGTGCGCCAGACCACCTCCTCGCGCCAGTCGCCGAGGATGTCGCCGGATAGCGCCGGGGTGGACTTGGTGCCGTTGTTGGACGCGACGTTGCTGCCGGTGAGCAGCCGGGTCTCGCCGCCGGTGCCGTACTTGTCGATCTTCGTGGCGTCGAGCAGTTCGCGAACCGGGTCGCCGTCCCACCAGATCAGGAAGTTCGCCGAGGACGGCTTGCGGCCCACGTTCTGCCCGCGCGTGTTGAGCAGGCCGTCGGCCGCCGACGACCAGGACTCCGCGCCGGGGCTGCCGGCCCAGACGTCGTCGGAGACGCCGCGACCGTTGTCGCCGTTCGGGGCGGTCTGCCACAGGATCTGGCCGGTGCGCGCGTCGGACATCCACGAGCTGGGCTTGCTGCCGTCCTCGTCGACCTTGAAGACCTCCAGGCCGGCGCGGCTCGGGTCGAGGTCGCCGACGTGCAGCGCGTCGCCGTGCCCGTTGCCGGTGGAGTAGAGCAGCCGGCCGTTGTCGTCGATGGTGGCGGCCCCGTACACGATCTCCTGGCGGCCGTCGTTGTCCACGTCGGCGACGGAGAGCTGGTGGTTGCCCTGGCCGGCGGCGGCGCCGTTGCCGGAGGCGTTGGAGTCGAACGTCCAGCGCTTGCGCAGCGTGCCGTCGCGGAAGTCCCAGGCCGCGATCACGGCCCGGGTGTAGTAGCCCCGCGCCATGATCAGCGAGGGGCGTTGCCCGTCCAGGTAGGCGGTGCCGGCGAGGAACCGGTCCACCCGGTTGCCGTACGAGTCGCCCCAGGACGAGACGGTGCCGCGCGGCGGGTCGTAGTCGACGGTGGACAGTGCCGCGCCGGTGCGGCCGTCGAACATGGTCAGGTACTCGGGGCCGGCGAGCACGTAGCCACTGGAGTTGCGGTGGTCGGCCGACGACGAGCCGATCACCTGGCCGGTGCCGGAGCGGGTGCCGTCGGCGGTCTTCATGGCCACCTCGGCGTCCCCGTCGCCGTCGTAGTCGTAGACCTGGAACTGGGTGTAGTGGGCGCCGGCGCGGATGTTGCGGCCCAGGTCGATCCGCCACAGCCGGGCGCCGGTGAGGGTGTAGGCGTCGACGTAGACGTTGCCGGTGTAGCCGGACTGGGAGTTGTCCTTGGCGTTGGACGGGTCCCACTTGAGCACGAACTCGTAGCGGCCGTCGCCGTCGAGGTCACCCACGCTGGCGTCGTTGGCCGAGTAGGTGTACGCCTCACCGCTCGGCGTGGTGCCCCCGGGTGGGGCCTGGATCGGCACGTCCAGGTAGCCGTTCGCGAACTGCAGCGCCGGGGCGGACGCCGCCTGCTCGGCGCCGTCCACCACGGCCCGCACGGTGTACGCGGACCCGGCGGCCGCGCCGCTGTCCAGGTACGTGGTGGCGCCGGTGATCGGACTTCCGTTGACCTTGGTGGTGCCCCGGTAGAGGTTGAAGGACACTCCTGAGGTCTCGGTGCCGAGCAGCCGCCAGGAGACGAGGTTCCCGCTGCCGGAACGGACGCTGACCAACCCTCGGTCGAGCTTCTCCATCTGCTTGGCGCCCGCCGGCGGCGTGGTCGGCGGCGGCGTGGTCGGCGGCGGCGTGGTCGGCGGCGGCGTGGTGGGCGGTGGCGTGGTCGGGCCGGACGTCGGCGGCGTCGAGGTCGGCGGCGCGCCGGTGCAGGTGGTGCCGTTGAGCGTGAACGCGGAGGGCACCGGGTTGGCGGCGTTGTTCCAGGAGCCGTTGAAGCCGAAGTTCGCGCTGCCGCCGGTGCCGAGGGCGGCGTTGTAGCCGGCGTCGCGAGCGGTGACCTGGGTGCCGGACTGGCTGACCGTGGCGTTCCAGGCCTGGACGATTTGCTGACCGGCGGCGAAGCTCCAGCCGAGCGTCCAGCCGTTGACCGGATCGCCGAGGTTGGTCACGGTGACGTCGGCGCCGAAGCCGCCGCTCCACTGGTTGGTGATCCGGTAGTCGACCCGGCAGGCGGCGGCCGCCGCCTCGGCGGTCACCGCGGTGAGCGCGCCGGCCGTCAGGGTGGCCGCCGAGGCCGCGGCGAGCAGCGCGAGCCGACGTGAGGTGGTGTGGTGCACGGGGTTGCCTTTCGCGAAGGTCGGGCACGCGGCGACGCCGGCCTGCCCGGACCGGCGGGAGTGCACGCGCCCTGACGCGACGGGACGCCGACATATCGACGTCTATGATTAGGCTCCGCGCCCCGCCAGCGTAGCCACCGCCGCACACCCCCACAAGCACGGACCGGGCGTCGGACCGGCTCGCAGGGCGGGCACGGCATCCCACGCGCGGCGCCCGGCGGAACCCCGCTCCTCGCCGACCACCCCGCGTAACGCCACCACAGCACAAGTCACTGCAGGGCGACACGCCGAGGAGCGCCGCGCGGGAGAGCAGCGCGCCGCGCCGGCTTCCCGAAGCGACGAGACGCGCCCACCGGCCCCGGCGGAGGCTCAGCTCTCGACGGCGGCGGCGAGCCGCCTCGACTCCCCCGACTCGGCGGACGGAGCCGGAGCGTCGGCCACCGCGGCGGACGGAGCCGGAGCGTCGGCCACCGCGGCGGACGGAGCCGGAGCGTCGGCCACCGCGGCGGGTGGAGCCAGGGCGTCGTCGGCCGGCGCCGAGGCGAGCGCCGCGTCGACCGTGGCGCGGGCCCGGCGGGCACGACGCAACGCCCGCACCGCCAGCACCACGGCGGCCACCCAGCCGGCGCCGAGCGCGGCGTAGACCAGGGCCGGCACCGGGCCGCCCAGCTCGCCGGCGCGCAGCAGGGTGCGGGCGTTGGTCAGCACGATCACGCCGCCGATGACGGCGCCGAGCACCTGGGCCGGCACGATGCGGACCAGCCAGGCCGCGATCGGCGCGGCGATCAGGCCGCCGACCAGGAGCGCGGCCACGGTGGGCAGCAGGAAACCCTCGGAGCCGAGACCGATCAGGAAGCCGACGCTGGCCGCGCCGGCCACCACGAACTCGGAGGTGTCCACCGAGCCGATGACCTTGCGCGGCTCCATCCGGCCGGAGACCAGCAGGGCCGGGGTGGCGACCGGGCCCCAGCCGCCACCGCCGGTGGCGTCGACGAAGCCGGCGACCAGGCCGAGCGGGGCGAGGAAACGGCTACGCAGCCGGCCGCCGGCGCGGTTGGCGCGCAACGGCCGGGAGAAGCGGATCAGCAGGTACGCGCCGAGGGTGAACAGGATGGCGGCCATCCAGGGCGCGGCCGACTCGGTGGAGATGGAGCTGAGGAACGTGGCGCCGGCGAACGCGCCGATCGCGCCGGGCAGCGCGATCCGGCCGACCACCTTCCAGTCGACGTTGCCGAAGCGCCAGTGCGACACGCCTGCGGCGAGCGTGGTGCCGATCTCGGCGAGGTGCACCGAGGCGGAGGCGGCGGCCGGCGCGACCCCGGCGACGAGCAGCAGGGTCGAGGAGGTCAGCCCGTACGCCATGCCGAGCGCGCCGTCGACCAGTTGCGCGAGAAGCCCGACGAGGGCGAGAACCAGCAGCTTGCGCACGAGCGCCCCCAGACTTTACGGCATCTCCTATCAACTTGGTCGACAATGCGGCACGGAGGCGCCCCCGGTCAAGTCCCCCATCCGGTTGGTGGGACACGCCGGACGGCCCGCGAGAGGGAGCCGCGAGAGCCCGATGCCGGCGGTCAGCTCCAGGCGCGCGGGTCGGCGGCCAGCTCGTTGACCCGGCCGGGCAGCGTGCCGGCGGCCACGTCGGCGATGGTGACCAGCTCCAGGATCTCCCGCTCGCTGGCCCGCAGCGCGATCCACACCTCCTGCAACGCGCGGGCCGCGCCCTGGTAGCCGAGCTGCTCCGGCCGCTGGCCGCGGACGTGCGCGAGCGGCCCGTCGATCACCCGGATCACCTCGGCCAGGGAGATCTCCGCGGCCGGACGGGCCAACCAGTAACCCCCCTCGGGGCCACGCTGGGCGTGCACGATGCCGCCCCGGCGCAGCTGGAGCAGGATGCTCTCGAGGAACTTCGGCGGAATGTCCTGCGAGCGGGCGACCTGTTCGGCGGTCACCGGCCGGCTCCGCCCGGAGGTCGTGCCCTCGGCGACCGAGGCCAGCTCGGCGGCCGCACGGAGGGCGTAGTCGACCCGGGCGGATAGGCGCATGCCGGCAAGGTTAGTCGCCTGCTCAGCCGCCCGGTCTCCCACCCCTCGGCCGAACGGTCACGGTTGTCTGCTCAGTCGCCGACCCGGCGCAGCAGACCCTCCTGCACGGCACTGGCGATGTGCCGGCCGTCAGTGGTGAACATCCGGCCGGTGGCCAGGCCCCGGGCGCCCGACGCGGACGGGCTCCAGCAGTCGTAGAGGAACCACTCGTCGGCCCGGAAGGACCGGTGGAACCAGAGCGCGTGGTCGAGGCTCGCGCCGACCACGCCGCCCGGCCCCCACACCTCGCCGTGCACCGACAGCACCGAGTCGAGCAGCGTCAGGTCGGAGGCGTACGCCAGCGCGCACGCGTGCAGCAGCGGATCGTCGGGCAGCTTGCCGTCGATGCGCATCCAGACCCGCTGGTGCGGCTCGGCCGGGCGGTCACCGGGGCGCACCCAGCCGGGCTCGCCGACGTAGCGGACGTCGATCGGGCGCGGGATCTGACCCCAGATGCCGAGCCGCTCCGGATAGCGGGCGAGCCGGTCGGCCATGGTCGGCACGTCGTCCGGACCGGGCACGTCGGGCGGGACCGGGGCGTGGTGGTCCAGCCCTTCCTCCTGCCGCTGGAACGAGGCCGACATGAAGAAGATCGGCTCGTCGTGCTGCAACGCCACCGAGCGGCGCACCGAGAAGGAGCGGCCGTCGCGGACGTTCTCCACCTGGTATTCGATCGGCTCGGCCGGGTCGCCGGGCCGCACGAAGTAGCCGTGCAGCGAGTGCACGGCGCGCTCCGGGTCGACCGTGCGGCCGGCCGCCACCAGCGCCTGGCCGGCGACCTGGCCACCGTAGACCCGCTGCGGGCCCACCGGCGGGCTCATCCCGCGGAAGGCCATCTCGCCGGTCCGCGCGAGGTCCAGCACCTCCAGGAGCTGGTCGACCGCCGCCTGCCCGGTCGCCGCCGGAGCCTCACTCACCGCACGACCCCCGGTCGACGTCGCCCGACCCGCCTCACTGGAGGGCCCGGGCCGCCGCGGCGTCGACCAGCGAACCGAGCTGGTGCACGCGCAACGTGTTGGTGGAGCCGGGGGTGCCGGGCGGGCTGCCGGCCACGATCACCACGTAGTCGCCCGGGTTGGCCCGGTTGAGGCCCAACAGCGCCTGGTCGACCTGGCGGAACATGTCGTCGGTGTGCTGGACGAACGGCATCAGGAACGTCTCCACGCCCCAGCAGAGCGCGAGCTGGTTGCGCACCTCCGGCACCGGGGTGAAGGCCAGCAGCGGCAGGTCGCAGTGCAGCCGGCTGAGCCGCTTGACGGTGTCACCGGTCTGCGAGAACGCGACCATGGCCTTGGCGCCGATGGCCCGGGCGATCGACGACGCGGCGACGGTGAGCGCGCCGCCGTGCGTACGCGGGTCGTGCTGGAGCCGGGGCACGGCGATCGAGCCGGCCTCGGTGGTGGTGACGATCTTGGCCATGGTGCTGACGGTGAGCACCGGATACTTGCCGACGCTGGTCTCGCCGGAGAGCATCACCGCGTCCGCGCCGTCGAGCACCGCGTTGGCCACGTCGGAGGCCTCGGCGCGGGTCGGGCGGGAGTTCTCGATCATGGAATCGAGCATCTGGGTGGCCACGATGACCGGCTTGGCGTTCTCCCGGCAGAGCTGCACGGCGCGCTTCTGCACCAGCGGGACCTGGTCCAGCGGCAGCTCCACGCCGAGGTCGCCGCGGGCGACCATGACGCCGTCGAAGGCCAGCACGATCGCCTCCAGGTGGTCCACCGCCTCCGGCTTCTCGACCTTGGCCAGGACCGGGCGGCGCACGCCCTCCTCGTCCATGATCGAGTGGACCAGCTTGATGTCGTCCGGTGAGCGGACGAAGGAGAGCGCGACCAGGTCGACGCCGAGGCCGAGGGCGAAGCGCAGGTCCTCGGCGTCCTTGTCGGACATGGCCGGGACGCTGACCGCCACGTTCGGCAGCGAGATGCCCTTGTTGTTGGAGACCGGGCCGCCCTCGGTGACCAGGCAGCGGATGTCGTTGCCGGTGACGTCGCTGACCTCGACCGCGACCCGGCCGTCGTCGATCAGCAGCCGGTCGCCCGGCTTCACCTCCTGCGGCAGCTTGCGGTAGGTGCAGGAGACGCGGTCCTTGGTGCCGACGATCTCGTCGCTGGTGATCACCACGGAGTCGCCGGTGCGCCACTCGTGCGGCCCGTCGGCGAAACGGCCGAGACGGATCTTGGGGCCCTGGAGGTCGGCGAGCACCGCGACCGGCTGCCCGGCCGCCTCCGCCGCCTCCCGGACCATCCGGCAGACCGACTCGTGGTCGGCGTGACTGCCGTGGCTGAAGTTGAGCCTCGCCACGTTCATGCCGGCCTCGACGAGCCCCCGGATGCGCTCCGGGGACGAGGTGGCGGGGCCGAGAGTGCAGACGATCTTCACGCGGCGGGTCACGCCCATCAGGCTAGTCTCTCCTCCGGATCGACCTGCCGGCCGACCCCTTGCGGACTGCGGAACAGTTGTCCAACGACGCGCGAAGAAACCCGCGCGGGCGGGCGGTAGGCGTACCGCACCGGAACGTCGTGTGTGGCGGGCATCGGCGACCGCGCGGCGGAAATCGTACCGCTCGCCGTCACCGGTCGACGGGGTGCTCCCGGGGATCCCGCCCGCCCGCCTCGCCGCGGGGCGCCGGCGGGCCGGCCGGCGGCAGCGTGGGCACGGCCGAGAACACCCGGTGCGGGTCGTACTCGCGCTTGGCCCGGCGCAGCCGGTCCCAGTTCGGGCCGTAGGCGAGGCGGACCCGGTCGATCTCCTCCGGCGCGAGCAGGTTCGGGTAGCCGCCGGGCAGCGCGTGCGGGGCCAGGGCTGCGCCGGTGCGCTCGGCCCACGCCCGGTGCGGCGCCGGATCGTCGCCCGGCGTCCAGACCGCGATGACCTCGGCCATCAGGTGGTCGGCGCGCAGGCCGAACGCGGTCTCTCCCAACCCGACCCGGCTGGCCGCGCCGTGGAAGTGGTGCAGCGCGATCGCCGACCACGGCGACGAGACGGCCCCGGCCGCGGCGGTCAGCGCGGCCACCACCGGCTCGTCCACCCGGGCCAACCACCGGGTACGCAGCAGGTAGTGGTTGCCGTCCGCCATCCCGCCGTCGAACAGGCGCAGCGCGTCCTCGTACGCCAGCGGGGTCACCTGGTCGACCAGCGGCGTGCCGAGCGCGCGCAGCCGGTCCACCGCGGCCCGGCCGGCCGCCGGGTCGCCGGTGTGGAACGGGGCGAGGAAGACCACCGGCTCCCCCGCCGGGCCGGGCAGGAAACCGCCCATCACCGTCAACTCGTCCGGCGCGTCCCGCACCGCCGCGCCGTAGCCGCGCAGCACCGCCGTCGCCTGCCCCAGCGGGAACAACAGCATGCCGGCGAGCACGGTGGTGAGGCGGTGGGTGCGGTAGCGCAGCGCGGTGACCACCCCGAAGTTGCCGCCGCCGCCGCGCAGCGCCCAGTACAGCTCGCGCTCGTGGTGCGCGTCGGCGGTCACCCGCCGGCCGTCGGCGAGCACCACCTCGGCGCCGAGCAGGTTGTCCAGCGCCAGCCCGAAGCGTCCGCAGAGCGGGCCGTAGCCGCCGGCCAGGGTCAGCCCGGCCATCCCGACCGCGCGCACCACGCCGGTGGGGACGACCCGGTCGTACGGCCGCAGGGCGGCCAGCACGTCGGCGGCCGTCGCCCCGCCGCCCACGGTGACCACCCCGGTGTCGGGGTCGTGGTCCACCCGGCGCAGCGCGGTGAGGTCGACGACCAGGCCGCCGTCGCGCAGCGCCCGGCCGGCCCAGTCGTGGCCGCCGGCGCGCGCCGACAGCGGCAGGTGGCAGCGCCGGGCGACGCGGACCGCCAGGGCGACCTCGTCGGCGTCCCGCACGCGGGCGACCAGCGCCGGGGTCGCGCCCGGTGCGCCGTTCCAGAGTCGTACGGCGGCCGGGAAGCCGGCGTCGGCCGGGGTGAGCAGGCGGTCGCCGAGCGTCTCGCGGAGCAGGCCGGCGGCGCGCGGAACATCCGGGGCGGAGGTCATGGCGGACTCCTCGGCCGACCCCGGGCCGGCGGCGCCGGGACGGGCCGGGGTCGCTGCTGCGCCGGACCGTAGCACCGCCGGCACGCGACCGCCGTCGCCCTCGCGACAGTGCCTCAGCTCTCCGTCTTGACCAGCGGGAACTCCAACGATCCGGCCGGGCAGAGGAAGGTGAGCACCTCCACCCGGTAGAGCCCGGCCTGCACCGCCGGGTCGGCCGCCATGACGCTGCGCACGTCGTCCACCGAGCCGGTGCGGGCCAGCCCGAACCCGATCGGCGGATCCGGTTCGCGGGCCGGACCGTCCACCGAGCCGTCGACCAGCACGATGCCGCGCCGCTGCAACGCCTGCATGTGCCGCAGGTGCTCGGACTGCAACCGCCGCACGGTCTCCTCCGGCAGGGCCCGGCCGGAGGGCCCGGGGTAGAGCACGATGCACTCGTACGTGTCCAGCGCGAAGTCGAGCCGGGGCGTCGCGCCCATGCGCACCTCCTGCGACGGCGTCCCGCCCAGCCTCGCACGGCGTCCCGGCCGCCGTGGGCGCTCGCGACAACTGGCCCGACCCGGCCGACCGGTTGCCGACGCGGCGGGCCGTTCGCCCGCCGCCCGGGTCCCAACCGGATCGACGATCGCCCGGCGTCCCAGGCCGCTGGTACGTTTCCCGGTACTGCCGAGCCCAGCCCCAGCGGAGGTTCCGGGTGAGCGACACTCCGCCCGACGGCGTCCGGTGGCCGGACGCCGTCGCCGCCACCGGCGGGGGCGCGGGCGCGGCGATCACGGCACGTGACTGGTCCGACACGCCGCTCGGCCCGATCGACGACTGGCCGCAGAGCCTGCGCACCGCGCTGGCGCTCTGCCTGCACTCCCCCGCCCCGACCGTGCTGTGGTGGGGCGACGGGCCGCTTCCGCTGCCCAACGACGCGTACCGGCGGCTGCTCGGGCCGGGCCGGGACGCCGCGCCCGGCCGGCCGGGCGCCGAGGTGTGGCCGGGCGACTGGGACGCGCTCGCCCCGCTGCTGGCCGGCGTACGCGCGGGCCGGGGCGCCGCGGACAGCCCGGACGTGCCGGTGCGACGCGCGCCCGAGGACGCCGGCGAGGACCACTGGTTCACCTTCACGCACAGCCCGGTGACCGACGAGTCGGGCCTTCCGGCGGGGGTGCTCACGGTCGGCGCCGAAACCACCGCGCGGGTGGTCGGCGCGGGGCGGTTGCGGCTGCTCACCGCGCTGGGCGCCGCGCTGGCCGACGTCACCGACCCGGAGGAGGTGGCCCGGCGGGCGGTCAAGACGCTGGCCGGTGCCGCCCCGGTTCCGTTCGTCCAGCTCCACCTCGCCACGCCGAACGGCACACGGCTGGCGGCCGCGGACGGGGTCGAGAACCCGCCCGGCCCGGTCGACGGGTGGCCGCTGGCCGAGGTCCTGGCCGACGGCACGCCCCGACTGGTGCCCCCGGCCGGCGACCGACCGGCCGACCCGGTGGTGGCCGTGCTGCCGGTGCCCGACCCCGGCGCCGCCGCGCCGGCCGGGGTCCTGGTCGCCGCGCTGGACCCGCGCCGCCCGGTCGACGCCGACCAGCGGGCGTTCGTCGAGCTGCTGGCCAGGCAGATCGGCGCCGCGCTGGCGGTCGCCCGGGCGCACCGTCACCGGTCCGCGGACCGCGCCGAGCTGCGGCTGTCCCGGGTGCTTTCGGACCGCGCGCTGCGGCGGGCGGAGGCGCTGGCCAGGTTGGCCGGGGCGCTCAGCTCGGCGCGGGGCCGGGAGGCTGTCGTGGAGGTGCTGACCACTGTCGTCCCGACCGTGGTGGACGCCGTCGCGCTGCGGGTGGCGATCGCGTCGCCCGGCCGGGCCGTGCTCGACGTGGCCGGCGACGACGCGCCTGCCGGGCCGCTGCCGATCGACGCCGACGTCCCGCTGGCCCGGGCGGTACGCGACGACGCGGTGCTGCCGCTGGCCGGCGCGGACGGCCGACCGACCGGTCTCTGCCTACCGCTGCGCTCCGGTGACGGCGGCACGCTCGGCGCCCTGGAGATGCGCTGGGTCGGCCCGGTCGCCGACGACGAGGCGCTGCGCAACCTGCTCGACGCGGTGGCGGCGCTGTGCAGCCAGGCGCTGCAGCGGGCCGAGCTGACCGGGTCGGCGCAGGCGATGGCCGGGTTCGCCGCCCGGCTGAGCGTGACCCGCTCCACCGCCGAGGCGATCGAGGTGATCCTGGACGCCGCCACCACCGCGCTCGGCGCCGAGCTGCCCGGCCTGGCCATGCGGGCCGAGGGCCGCCGGGTCCGGCTCTGGCACCACGACGACGTCCCGGGCACGCTGGCCGCCACGTTCCACGACCTGAGCGTCGACGACCCGCGTCCGATCGTGCGCGCGCTGCGCGACGGGGAACGCATCGTGCTGCGTGACCGCGCCGACTTCGCCGCCCGGTTCCCCGGCCTGCCCGACCCGGTCGGCGGGCACGGCCTGGTGACCACCGTGGCACTGCCGCTGTTCGGCGCCGGGCACCGCCCGATCGCCTCGCTGGGCTTCGGCTGGCGGCGGGAGCGCCCGCTGCGCGACACCGACCTGGCGCTGCTGGACACCGTCGCCGACCTGTGCGAGCAGACGTTGGAGCGGGTCCGGCTGGCCGCCGCCGAGCACAACCTGGTGACCCGCCTGGCCGGCCGGCTGCGCAGCTCGGCGCTGACCACGCCGCGCGGGATGGAGGTGGCCACCCGCTACCGACCGGCGATGAGCGGCCTGCACCTGGGCGGCGACTGGTACGACCTGGTGCGGCAGGACGGCGACCGGCTGGCCGTGGTGGTCGGCGACGTGGTCGGGCACCAGGTCGAGGCCGCCGCCGACATGGCCCAGCTGCGCACCATGCTGAACACGCTGATCCGGTTGGGCGTGCCGCTGGAGGAGGTCTTCCTCCGGCTCACCGAGCTGCTCGGCGTCGGCTTCCTCGGGACCTGCCTGGTCGTGGTGGTCGATCCGGTGGCCCGTACGGCGCGCGTGGCCCGGGCCGGGCATCCGCATCCGGTGCTGCTGCCGGCCGGGCAGCCGCCGCGCGCCGTGCGGACCGCGCACGCCCTGCCGCTGGGCATGGTGGACCAGCCGATGACGGTCACCACCATCGCGTTCTCCCCGGGCGACGTGCTGGTCGCGTACACCGACGGGCTGGTGGAGCGACGCGGCCGGCCGTACGACGAGGGTGTCGCGGCGCTGTACCGGTCGTTGGTCGCGGTGCGCGACGAGCCGGTGGAGGCGATCGCGGACGCGCTGCTGCACGACCTGGCCGGCTCCGAGGACGACCAGGCGCTGGTGGTGCTGCGGCACCTCGGCTGACAAGGCTTCGGTCGCGCCGGGGCACCCGGAGGAGAACGTGGCGGCGGCCTGACCGGCCCTCTATGCGTGGCGTGATCGAGAAACTACGGTGGGAAGGATTCTCGTGAGTGGGGGTCCTCAGTGGTGGAATTCGACTACGTCGTCGTGGGCGCCGGCGCGGCGGGCTGCGTGCTGGCCGACCGGCTGACCGAGGACCCGGGCACCCGGGTGCTGTTGCTCGAGGCCGGCGGCTGGGACCGCAGCCCGTTCGTCCGGGTGCCGAAGGCGTTCTCCCGGCTGATGGACGATCCGCGCACCGCCTGGCACTACCCGGCGACGATCGGGCCGGACCGGCGGGAGACCTGGCAACGCGGCCGGATGGTCGGCGGCTCGACCTCGGTCAACGGCATGATCTGGAGCCGCGGCGCGGCCCGGGACTGGGACGCGCTGGCACCGCTGGGCTGGGGCTGGTCGGCGGTGCGGCCGGCGTTCCAGCGGCTGGAGGACCATCCGCTGGGGCCCGCGCCGCACCGGGGCGTCGGTGGGCCGGTGCGGCTCTCCGTCGCCACCGGCACCGATCCGCTGGCCGAGGAGATGGTGGCCACCGGGGCGGAGCTGGGCTGGCGGCCGGTCGACGACCTGGACGCCGACGACGACGAGCGGATCGGCTATCCGACCGCGACCATCCACCGCGGACGCCGGGTCAGCGCCGCCGACGCGTTCCTGCACCCGGCCCGGCGCCGCGCCAACCTGACCGTCGCGGTCGGCGCGGTCGTGCTGCGGGTGCTGGTCGAGGGCGGCCGGGCGGTCGGCGTACGGGTGGCGCACCGGGGCCGGGAGGTCGAGCACCGGGCGGCCGGCGAGGTGATCCTCGCCGCGGGCGCCCTGGCCACCCCGCAGTTGTTGCAGGTCTCCGGCATCGGGCCGGCCGACACGCTGCGCGCCGCCGGCGTGCCGGTGCTGCTCGACCGTCCCCGGGTGGGCGCCGGCCTGCGGGAGCACCGGTCGATCGCGTTGCAGTACCGGCTCGCCGGGCCGGGCGGCCACAACGCCCGGCTCGGGACCCCGCTCGGGCAGGCCCGCGCGGCGGTGCGCTGGCTGCTCACCCGCGGCGGCCCGCTGGCCCTGCCGGTGCTGGACGTGGCCGCCCACGTGAAGTCCCGCCCGGATCTGGACCGCCCGGACGGCCACCTGCTGATGGCGCCGTTCTCGGCCGCGCCGCCCCGCCCGGGCCGGGCGCTGGAGCTGGAGCGGGAGCCGGGCGTGATGTGCCTGGGCACGGTGACCCGGCCGGACAGCGAGGGCAGCCTCGCCGTCACCGACCCGGACCCGCGCGTCCCGCCGGCGATCGTGGCGAACTATCTCGCCACCGAGCACGACCGGCGGGCGGCGGTGGACCTGTTCCGCCGGATGCGGGAGTTCTTCGGCACCGGGCCGATCGCCGAGCGGATCCACGCGGAGACGGTCCCCGGCCCGGCGACCCGGACCGACGAGGAGATCGTCGAGGCGGCCGTGGCGCGCGGCTACTGCGGCTACCACGCGATCGGCACCTGCGCGATGGGCGCGGACGACGACCACGTGGTCGATGCCGAGCTGCGGGTGCGCGGCGTCGACGGGCTGCGGGTGGTGGACGCCTCGGTGCTGCCGGTGATGGTGGCGGGCTGGACGAGCGCCCCGGTGACGGCGCTGGCCTGGCGGGCCGCCGACCTGATCCGGGGCCGCGCCGACGGGTGAGCGTGTTCGTTCCGGGCCCGCCCGGGGGCGGGCCCGGAACGGCTCAGACCGCGAGGCAGTTCGGCCGGATCGCGGCGCCCGCGAGGGTCTGCCGCACCGCCGTGTAGGTGGTGCCGTCGAGGACCAGGCCGAGGTGGCCGACGACCCGCAGCGGGCACCACGCCTGCACCAGGACGTTCGTCGCGCCGTCGGCGAGCACGGCGTTGTCGACCGGCCGGACCAGCTCGTCCTGCCAGGTGCGCAGCGTGGTCCAGCGGACCGGTCCGGGGGTGTCGTCGCCGGCGTTCAGGTCGGCCAGGAAGCTGGACCCGATGGTCATCTGCTGGCAGGCGACGATGCCGGCGCAGCTGCCCAGCCCGACGAAGTTGACGATGTTGGCGACGTAGGTGCCGTACTGCGGGCTGCCGAGGCTGACGTACTGGTCGACCTTGTCGGCGCCGCCGAGGAACTTGACGTACCAGCGGCTGACCAGGCCACCCTCGGAGTGGGTGACCAGGTCGACCCGGCTCGCGCCGGTGGCGGCGCGGACCTGGTCCAGGTAGGACGACAGCGCCCGGGCGGACTCGCGGATGTCGCCGAGGCCGAGGTTGGGCAGTTGGTAGATGGAGACCCGGTAGCCGTCGGCGCGCAGCCGGGCGGCGATCGGCTCGTAGGCGATGGAGATCCCGATCAGGCCGCCTACCACGACGACCGGGTCGGCGGCCGCGGCGGCGGCCCGCTCGGCGGCGGTGACGGTGCTGACGGGGGTGTCGGCAACGGTGGTGGTGACGGCGCTCGGCCGGGTGGTGGGCGCGGCGGCGTGGGCGGCGGTGGCCGGCACGAGCAGGGCGGTGGCGGCGGTGGTGGCCAGGATCGTTCGGAGCAGCATGGGCTGCACCTCCGATGGGAGGCACCCGGTCGGAACCGGGAGGGACGGGTGGGATCCGATCGATCGTGGGAACGATGATGCGTGGCCGATTTCACACACGTCAATGAAAAGTTACGCGCCGGTAACCCGTTGTTACGCAGGGCGCGTGAATCCCCAAATGGGACGGACGGCGGCGCCCCGGGCGGCCGGCGCGGATGGCATGCTGGGCGCCGTGTCCGCTCCACCGCCAGCCGTGTCCGCCGCACCGCCGCCGGAGAAGCCGCTCCGGGTGATGCCCTGGTGGCTCGCGCTGCTCGGGCTGCTACTGGCCGTCGGTCTCGGCTGGCTGGCGCTCGACCGGTTGCTCGCCGAGGCCGACCGGGCCGTCCAGCCCGACACCCGGGCCACGCTACGCGTCGACGCCATCCGCACCGGCCTCACCGTGGTCGCCGGCACCGGCGGCGGGCTGGCGCTGCTCCTCGCCGCCCGTCGACAGTGGATCAGCGAGCGCGGCCAGCGACACCAGGAGGCCGTCGCCGCCCGCGACCAGGCGCACCGCGACCGGGTGCAGGCGCACGCCGAGACGGTCGCCGAGACCGCGACGCGGCACCAGGAGCGCCAGGCCACCGCCGCCGAGCACGACGCCGTCGAGCGCCGGCTCACCGAGCTGTACGTCCGCGCGATCGAGCTGGTCGGCAGCGACAACCCGGCGGTACGCCTCGGCGGCCTGCACGCCCTGGAACGCCTCGGTCAGGACAACCCGGAGCAGCGGGCGACCACCGTGGCGGTGCTCTGCGCGTACCTCCGGATGCCGGCCCCCGACGACCCGCGCGAGACCGAGGTGCGCCGCACCGCGCAGCGGACGCTCACCCGGCACCTGCGGGCCGACCAGGAGAGCTGGTGGCCCGGCGTCACGCTGGACCTGACCGGCGCCCGGCTGGACGGCTTCGACGCCGCCGGCTGCACCCTGGCGGACCTCGACCTCACCGGCGCGGTCTGCACCGGCACCACCAGCTTCGCCGGCGCGGTCGTGCACGGCCGACTGCGGCTGACCGCCGAGTTCGCCGACGTCGTGTTCGACGACCTCACCGGCGACGCCGAACTCGTGCTGGACGACGCCCGGATCACCGGCCGGGCCAGCTTCGACCGGGCCGACCTCGGTGGCACGCTGTCCTGCCGGGGAACGAGCTTCGGTCAGGCGTCCTTCCACGCCGCCACGCTGCGGCAGCCGAGCAGCTTCGACCGGGCCACGTTCGCCGGCACCGCCACCTTCCGCAAGGCGACGTTCCTGGGCGGACTGTCCATGGAGCACACCACCTTCGGCGCGTACGCGGGCTTCCGCCGGGCACACTTCGCCGACCTGGCGCTGTTCCGCTGGACCGAGTTCGGCGCGGAGGCGTGGTTCGAGGGCGCGCGCTTCGAGGGCGGCACCAACTTCGGCCGGGCCGTGTTCCACGGTCGAGCCCGCTTCGAGGGCGCCTCTCTGGCCCGCCGGCCGCTGGTCGACCAGGCCCGCGCGTCGACGTCCGCCACCCACGTCTGGCCCCCGGACGTCACCGTCACCCGGCGCGACGACGACTGGCTCGTGCTCACCGACCCGTGACGGCTGGTCAGTTGCCCAGGGCCTGGACCTTGGCGATGGTTTCCTGCACGTGCTGGCGGGCCGGCCCGCCGCCCTGCGCGGCCTGGGCGAGCGCCTGCCGGTAGGCGTCGATGACCCCGATCAGCGGCCCCGCCGTCGCGCCTTCGAGCGCGCCGGCGACCAGCGCCCGCGCCTCGGCAGCGTCCTGCGCGGCGGCGGCCGTGCGGGCCTTCGCCTCGTCCAGCTTCTGTGCCGCCGCCGCCAGCCTGGCGATGACCTCCGCAGCACTCACAAAGCCCTCCCCTGTCCACCTCACGCCACCCTACCGCCCACCCCACGCCGTCCCACCCCACCGCGCCCCACCCCACCCCGCCATGCTCACAGTCAGCGGAGGAGGCGGAAGAGGAGCAGGTAGAGGCAGAACAGGGACGGCGAGACCAGCGCGCAGATGACGAAGCCGAGCGGGACGTAGCGACCCGGCGGGGACTCGGCGTCGGCCAGCACCGGCCGGCCCCAGCGGGCCAGCACGAACTGGCCGGCCACGAAGGACATCAGCGGCACCCCCGCGCAGGACAGCGCCGCCACCAGGTCCAGCCCGGACACCGGCAGCGGCGAGCCGACCAACGCGACCAACATGAACAGCGAGCCGACCAGCGCGCACCCGACGTAGACCGCGACCGCCCGGGCCGGCGCCGACCAGGTGGGCAGCAGCGCCGGCCGCCGCGCCAGCGCCTCGGTCTCCTGCCCGTGCCGGTCGGCCTCGTCGGCCAGCCGCCCGGCCGTCGCCAGCTCTGCCGCCGGATCTCCGGGGTACGCCCCGACGCCCGGCCGCCCCGGCGCGGCGGCTCCGCCGCCGATCCCCCCGTCCCCCGGTCCGGGTCCGACGCCCGTCACGGGTCCGCCCCCCGGTCCGGGTCCCACGGCCGTCGCGGGTCCGGTCCCCGGTCCCGGTCCGGCACTCGCCGGGGGTCCGGGGACCGCTCCGGGACCCGCGCCCGGTGCGGGTCCGGCCGGCGGCGGCGCGTCCGGGACCGACCCCATCGGTACGCCGACGGCCTCCCCGAGCCGGTCGAGATGCGCGCCCTGGGCGGCCAGCCGCTGACCGAGCGTGTCCACCCCGGACTGGAGACCACGCCGCCGCTCCGCCTCGGCCGCGATCGCCCGCTCCCCGCCGCGCTGCCGGGTGGACAGCTCCCGGATCAGCGCCGCGTACTCGTCGAACCCACTCATGAGTTGTCCCGCTCGTCGGCGAACGGCACGATCAGTGCGGTGCGGTGGTCGTGCCGGTCGACCAGCAGGGCGCGGCCCTCGCGCGGCGTCCAGGCGAGGTCGTGCGCACCCAGGTGCAGGCCCAGGTCGGCGGCCGGCACGTTCAACGCGACCAGGCCGGTCATGTCGTCGCGGTGCCCGCTGCCGCCGAGGTCGTCGGCGAGCCGGCGCAGCCCGCGCCACCAGCCGAGCACGTGCACGCCGCGCGCCGGGCCGTGCCGCAGCACCGCGCGCAGGTCGTCGTGGCCGGAGCGGAACGTGCCGGGGTCGGTGGCGGCCAGCGTGCCGGCGGCGGCGTCCATCCCGAACGCCACCAGATAGGTGCGGCCCGCCCCGGGGGCGTCGCCGGCCAGCTCGGCGAGGAGCGCGCGCAGCGCGTCGACGTCGAGCCGGCGGACCGGGTGGCCGGCGGCGGCCAGCGTCATGGCCAGGTCGTCGGCGAGGTCGGTGGTGCCCGGGGCCAGCGGCGCGAGCAGGAACCGGGCGGTGCCCGGGGCGTGCTGCCGGGCCAGCGACAGTGCGGCGCAGCGGAGCAGCTCCGCCCCGGTGGCGGCGGTGCCGACCACGGCCAGGTGCCGGCCGGGGCTGGCGTCGAGGGCGAACCCGGCCGGGCTGCCGGCGACGTCCACGACGCGGCCGACCAGGGCGTACGGCGGGTCGGCGCCGGGCGCCAGCGCGGCCCAGGCGGGGTCGTCGGCGAGCCGGGGCGTCTCGTGGCCGCGGAAGACCGACGGCGGTCGGGACCCCTCCGGCCGGGCGGCGTGCAGCTCGTGGCGCAGCGCCGCGAGGTCGGTCGCGGCGGCGTGCGCGTCCGGGAAGCGCACCTCGACGTCGGCGCCGGGCGCGCCGGCGGCGGTGTTCACCACGGCGGTGCCGACGGTCAGCCCGCGAGCGGCGTCGTTACGGGGGTCCAGCACGGCGTCCCCGCCGGGCAGCGCGATGCGCAGCGGGAACTGGCCGAAGATCGCCTCCGCCCGGCCGTAGAGTGCCTCGATGCCGGTGGTGCTCTGGCTGGCCAGCACCAGGTGCAGGCCGTACGAGCGGCCCTTGCGGGCCAGCTCCTCGATCAGGTCGACCGCCTGCCGGGCCAGCGCGTCGTTGCCGGCGAACAGCACGTGGAACTCGTCGACGACGGTGACGATCCGGGGCGGCCGGGCGTTCGGCGGCAGGTCGGCGAGCCGGCTGACGCCGTGGCGCTTGAGCAGGTCGGCCCGGCGGGTCAGCTCGGCGCGCAGCTCCCGGAGCACGGCCACGCCGTACTCGCGGTCGGACTCGATGCCGACCGCGCGGGCGTGCGGCAGCCACGACGGGTCGCGCGGGGTGGGCACGAACTCGGTGAAGCTGACGCCCTCCTTGAAGTCGAGCAGCATCAGCCGCAGCTCGGCCGGGGAGTAGCGGGCGGCCAGCCCGTAGAGCACGTCGAGCAGCAGGACCGTCTTGCCGGCGCCGGTGCGCCCGCCGACCAGCCAGTGCGGCGTGGCGTCGTCGAACGCGACCGTCACCGGCCTGCGGCCCGCCCGGCCGAGCACGGTCCGCAGGCCGGCGCCGGCCGACTCGGTCCAGCGGGACGCCGGCAGCAGGTCGGCGAACGTGACGCCGGAGCTGTCGTCGGCGGCCTCGGCGAGCCGGCGGGCCAGCGCCGTCACCACGGCGTGCGACGGGTCGCCGTCGAGCACCACCGGCGCGGCCAGGCCACTGCCGTCGACGCTGAACGGGCGCCCCGGCGGGTCGCCGACCAGGGTGTAGCGCTCGGTGACCCGGAGCTGGGTGGTCGCGCCCAGCGGCGGCGCCGCGCCGACTCCGGCCGGCGGGTGGCCGGACTGACCGGACTGGCCGGGCACAGCGCCTGCCCCGGCCGGCCGGTGGCCGGCCAGCAACACGCAGACCGCCGCGGCCGGGCCGGCGTGGGTCAGCGCGGCCAGCCGGGCCAGCTCCCGCGCCGGCGGCGCCGACGCGACGACCACCACAAGCAACTCGCGGTCCTCCGGGTCGGCCCGCTGGGCGGTACGCGCGTGCCGCTCCGCGGCGTTCAGCAACGCGGTCGTCTCCGCCTCGGTGGTCGCCGCCGCGCCGAGCACCCCGGCGTCGTGCAGCGGGCGCAGCGGCAGGAACGCCGCGCCGAACGCGGCCTGGTCGATGCCGACCACCCGGACCGCGCCGGCCGGGGCGGCGGTGAGCAGCCGCACCACCACCGCGCGCAGCAGCTCGCCGACACGCGGGTCGCGGGCGTCCGCGTCGATCGCCAGGTGGGCGCCGGCCCCCACCGGCACGAGCACCGGGAACGCGCCGTCGACGGTCGTCGCCTCGCCGAGGCGTACCGGAACGGGATGCGTCGCGACGCGGGCGGTGCCGGGCACCGCGGCGGCCAGCTCGCCGCCCAGGCGGGCCAGCCGGGCGACCAGCTCGGGGCTGCCGACCGGGGCCGGGCCGGCCGCCCCCAGCATCCGCCGGGCCGCCTCCCAGTGGCGCAGCGCCTGCCGGTGCCGGTCGACCGCCTGCCGGTACGCCGCCGCGAGCCTGTTCACCGTCCGCCCTCCGACGCCGTCTGCGATCGAGGGAACCCTAACGGACGCGGGCGAGCGGAGCACGGCACGCTCGGCACCCGAGGTTCGTCCACTGTTCACCCGGCGGCGGCCGGTCCCGCCGCCCGCCGTTCCCCCGACCCGACTTGCCTACCGGTGCAACCTCGTGTGCACAGGAAGGCAACGACGTGACCTCCTCTCCCCTTTCCCGGCGGTCCCTGCTGGGCGGCGCGGCCGGTGGCCTCGGCATCGTGGTGGCCGGCAACCTGGACGCCATCGCCGGACCGGCGGCGGCCCGGGCCGCGTGCCGCCCCGCGGTCGGCTACGGCGACCTGATGCCGGACCCGGCCGGCCTGCTGGCCCTGCCGCCGGGCTTCTCGTACACCGTCGTCGCCCAGGCGGGCGCGACGCTGCTGGAGTCGGGTCAGCCGACCCCCAGCGACGCCGACGGCACCGGCTGCTTCCGTGGCCCGCGCGGGTCGGTGCTGGTGAACAACCACGAGATCGGCGGCGACGAGCCCTACCCGGTGCCGGCGCTGCCCGGCCTCACCTACGACCCGGGCGCGCGCGGCGGCACCACCACCATCGAGGTGGACCGGCACGGCCGGCGGCTGCGCGAGTACGTCAGCGTGGCCGGCACGCACAACAACTGCGCCGGCGGCATCACCCCGTGGGGAACGTGGCTGACCTGCGAGGAGACCGAACAGCGCGCCGGTGGGCAATACCAGAAGGACCACGGGTACGTCTTCGAGGTCGACCCGCACGACCGGGCCGCCAACACCGACCCGGTGCCGCTGGCGTTCCTCGGCCGCTACTCCCACGAGGCGGTGGCGGTCGACCCGTACACCCACTCGATCTACCTCACCGAGGACGCGAGCGGCCCGAACGGCCTGTACTTCCGGTGGACGCCGCCGCCCGGTTTCCGGGCCGGCAAGGGCGCGCTGCGCGCGCTCGCCGAGCGGCCGGACGGCGGCACCGCCGGCACCCTGGAGGCGATGCGCTGCCGGCGTGGCGACACCCACGTGGCCGACCTGTCCGAGGCCACCACGCCCGGCACCCGCTACCGGGTGGAGTGGGTGGAGGTGCCGGACCGGGACGCCCGGAGCGTGTCGGTGCGCAAGCAGTTCGCCGACGGCGAGGTGACCCGCAGCCGCAAGCTGGAGGGCGCCTGGTGGTGCGACGGCGGCGCCTACTTCGTGGCCAGCTTCGCCCGGCACACCGACGGCAGCGTCAACGAGCACGACGGCCAGGTCTGGTTCTACGACCCGCGTCGGCAGACCGTGACGCTGAAGACCATCTTCGGGGTGAACACCGACCCGGAGGCCGACCACGGCAACTACGACGGGCCGGACAACATCACCGTCTCCCCGTACGGCGGGGTGATCCTGGCCGAGGACGGCGAGGGCGTGTCGCACCTGGTCGGCGTCACCGAGCAGGGCAAGCCGTACGCGCTGGCCCGCAACGAGCTGAACGACAGCGAGTTCACCGGGCCGACGTTCAGCCCGGACGGGAAGATCCTGTTCGCCAACATCCAGACGCCTGGGTACGTGTTCGCGATCACCGGGCCGTGGGGGCGGCCGACCAACGCGCACCGCTGACCTCGCTCCGTGGGCCGGCGGCTCCCTGGCGGGAGCCGCCGGCTTCGCCTTACCGGTTCAGTTGCAGACCTTGGAAGGAAATGGCCGCCGGAGGGGCCCTCCGCTTCCAAGATCTGAGCGCGTTGTCCACAGGGGCCACGCGGCCGGCACCGGGGCGGGCAGTGTCGGGCGGGTGGGAGAGTCATGGGCGGGGATGCGGCGGGCGCTGCCATCGGACGACGCGGACGAGTTGACCTGGTTGTTGTTCCGTCAGGACGATGTGCTCAGCCTCGGTCAGGCACGGGCACATCTCACGCGAGGAGCGATCCGACATCGGGTGGCTACCGGTCGATGGCGTCAAGCCCACCGTGCTGTTCTCGTCGCGCACAACGGCCCTGTCGGTCCCGCTCAGCTCCGTTGGATCGCGGTGCTGGCCGCCGGCCCGTCCGCGCTGCTCGGTGGCATCACCGCCGCTCAGGCGGGTGGCCTTCGTGGGTTTCCGGACCGCGTCATCCATCTGCTCCTGCCCGCCACCTGTCGTCGTGCTCCACTGCCGGCCGGGGTGCGAGCACACCGGACCACCCATCTGCCTGAGCGGGACGTGGTGCGGGTCGGCCAGCCTCCCCGGACGACGGCTGCGAGGTCGGTGATCGACGCGGCCCAGTGGGCGCCTTCCGACGCGCAGGCCCGGGCGATCGTCGCGGCGGCGTTCCAGCAACGGTTAGTGGGCGGTGACGACCTGCACGAGGTGCTGAGCCGGATGCTACGAGTGCGCCGTCGGCGGCTCCTCCTGTCCACCGCCACGGACGCGGCCGGGGGTGCACATTCGCTGGGCGAGTTGAACCTGCTCGACCTCGTACGTCGCGCCGGCCTGCCCGAACCGACCCGCCAGGTGGTCCGGCGCGACGCCGCGGGCCGGCGACGCTACCTCGACGCCTACTTCGACGAGTGGCGGGTGCACGTCGAGGTGGACGGGGCGCAGCATCTCGACCCGGCGCACGCCTGGGCGGACATGCACCGACAGAACGCGCTCTGGGTCGAGGGCGATCGCGTCCTCCGGTTCCCCTCCTGGGCCCTGCGCGACGACCCGGAAACAGTGATCGACCAGTTACGAGCCGCCCTCCGGGCCGCCGGCTGGCCCGGATAAACGACTGGCAGCGTCGGCGATCTTGGCGATCTTGGAAGAAAATGGCCCCCAGAGGGGCCTTCCGCTTCCAAGATCTAGCGTTCTTCCGGGTTACTGCGGCTGCGGGCGCTCGGCGACGCGCGCTCGCCTCACTCGTGGAGAACGTCGGTCTGCGGTTCGAGCACGGTTGGTGGGCTCAGCAGTTCTCGCAACCCCGGCACATCCCCAGCCGGACGATCGAGTGTGTCGTCGAAGACGCGCCATGCGTCCTGCGCCGCCCGGCGCGACCGCTCGCGCAGGGCCTTCCGACGGCTGGGCGGCCACTCCTGCTCCACCTGTGCGCGCTGTTCGCGCGAGCCCGCCCTTGATCGGAAACGGTCAGCCCACGCCTGGCCGGTTCGGCATCGAGATCCTCGGCTCGCATCCGCGCTCGCACGATGCCGACGACGTACTCGGTCGCGTTCGGTTCACGCTCGAGGCGCTCCCCGACGTCCAGCGGCAGCACGAACGACTCCTTGCGAACCGACCTGCTCACGCCTGCGATGCCAGCCAGGTTCTCCACTCGGGAACCTGTGCCATACGCCGACGATCGGCTCTGAGAGCCAGACCTGTCCAGGCGAGCTTGCGGTCAATGGCCAGGCACGGCGATCTCCTCGCCGGGTTGACGACCTTGCCAGGCGGCCGCCGGTCGACGCCTACCACGGAACGACGCCGTTGTCGTCGAAGAAGCCGCCGCGCGGCCCGTCGTCCGGCAGGGTGGCCAGCCGCACGGCGATCGCGGCGCCCTGCTCGGGAGTACGCGGCGCGGCGAAGTTGGTGAAGTCGGTGGCCACCCAGCCGGGGCAGGCCGCGTTGACGATGACGTTCGTGTCGGCGAGCCGGCGGGCGTACTGGGCGGTGATGCTGTTCAGCATCGTCTTCGACGGGGCGTAGGCGGCCAGCACCGGGCCGGTCCGCAACGTCAGCGAGCCCATGTTGCTCGACATGTTGACGATGCGCGGCGACGGTGCGCGGCGCAGCAGCGGCAGCATCGCGTTGGTCACCCGGATCACCCCGAACACGTTGGTGTCGAGGACGGTGCGCAGCACGTCGAGGTCGAGCGTGGTCGGGTCCTGCGCGCCGTCGTCGGCCGGCCCGGAGATGCCCGCGTTGTTGACCAGCACGTCGAGCCGCCCGGCGGTCCGCTCGACGGTCGTCGCCGCCGCGGCGACGCTGTCGTCGGAGGTGACGTCGAGCGCGACCCCGAACGCGTCGACCCCTTCGGTACGCAGGCGCGCCACCGCCTCCGCCCGCCGCGTGTCGTCGCGGGCGCCCACCGCCACCGTGAAGCCGATCGCGCCGAGGCCCTGTGCGACGGCGAAGCCGATGCCCTTGTTCGCGCCGGTGACCAGCGCGGTCCTGTTCTCGTTCACCCGACCCATGCTGGCGAGCGGCCCGCGCGCCGGCCAAGACCGATCCGGTGGGCAGTGATACCGGCCGGGTATCAGCGCTAGGCTTCGGCCGATGGACGACCTGGAGACGCGCGAGCTGCGCTACTTCGTCGCCGTCGCCGAGGAGCTGCACTTCGGCCGCGCCGCCGTGCGGCTCGGGATCGCCCAGCCGCCGCTCTCCCGGGCGATCGGTCGACTGGAGCGGCGGCTCGGCGTACGACTCCTGGACCGGGACCGGCGCGGCGTGGCGCTCACCGACGCCGGCCGGGTGCTGCTGCGCGAGGCCGGGACGGCCCTCGACGCGGTGACGGCCGCCGCGAGGCGTACCCGACGGGCCGGTGCCTCGCCGCGACCGCTGGTGCTCGCGACGAAGGCCGGCGCCTCCCACGAGCTGCTGCGACGCCTCCTCGACGCGGTCGCGGACGAGCCCGGCGCCCCACCGGTCGAGGTGCTGCTGTGCGAGGTCGGCGAGCAGGCCGGGCTGCTCCGCACCGGCCGCGCCGACGTGGCGATCATGCACCGGCCCGTCGACGACCTCGCCGGGTTCGACACCGAGGACCTGCTCACCGAGGGCCAGGTCGCGATGCTTCCGGCCGGGCATCCGCTCGCCGCCCGCGACCGGCTCACCCTGGCCGAGGTACGCGACGTGCCGGGCCTGCCGATGGCCCGCTGGCCCCGGCTCGACGGCACCTACCCGGAAGGGCCCGGGCCGGAGGTACGCACCCAGTCGCAGCTCGCCCAGCTCGTGGCGCTCGGCCGGACGCTGCTGGTCATCCCGGCCTCCAGCCGCGCCTGGCAGTGGCCACAACACATCGCCGTGCCCGTGGTCGACGCGCCACACATCACCACGGTGCTGGCCTGGCTCGCCGACAGCCGATCACGAGCGGTCGCCGCACTCGTCCGCACCGCCGCCGCCCTCCGCGACGCCCCACTGGCTTGAGCGCTCCGTCAGCCGGCGCCCTCGGCCTCCAGCAGGTCCGCTGCCGCCTCGGTGACGGCGGCGAACCGGTCCGGATCCAGGCGGGCGCAGAAGACCCGACCCCGGTCCCGCGGGTGGGGGTGCTCGATCCGCCAGAACGCGAAGACGACGACGAGGTCGCCGTCGTCCAGGTAGGCGTACTTCGACGCGTTGTCGACGGTCTCGCCCCACTGGAGGAACCAGTATCGTTCCCGGAACTCGGTCCGGTCGGCGTGCAGGAGCCGGAAGGTCTCCTCCGGCGTCCGGCCCGGCCAGGGTCGGGCTTCGACCTCACGCTGCCGCACCCGCGCCGCCGTCGAGCGCAGGGCGCGGCAGAAGTACGGCAGGAAGGCCCAGTTGTCGTGGACGGTCAGCAGGATCGCCGGCGGCCCAGAGGTCGACCACGCGCAGCGCCGGTGACACCGGGTCGCCCACCTCGACGGCGAAGGTGGCGCGGTCACCGAAGCGTCGTGGCATCAGCGCTCGTGCGACCGGACGATGCCGTGGACGAGCGTGCGGAGTTCGATCGCGTCCGCCGCCTCCGGGTCGACCAGTACGTCGACCGCGACACCGGGCTCGACGAGCCAGAACGCTTCGGTGTCACCGACCAGGCCCGGCCCGTCGGGGTGGGCGAAGTCGGTCAGCCCCCAGGTGGCGGGGTCGCGCTCGTGGTAGTCGGTGAGGAACTCGCGGACCGCGCTCAGGTCGGTGAGGCGCTCGCCCCGCAGCACGTGCACGCGCAGGTCCACGCGGTAGCCGTCGCCGACCTGGCGCTCCCAGACGCGGGTGGCGAAGCGGACGTCCTCCCACTCGCTGGCGAAGTCCGACACCGCATCACCGACGTCGGCCGGCACATATCCGATGTGGAAGCCGCTCAGCTCCCCGCCGTCCCGCGTCATCCCGCCTCCCCGCGCCTCAGATGTAGACCTTGGAAGGAAACGGCCCCCAGAAGGGCCCTCAGCTTCCAAGATCTCGCGCTCCGCGACTTATCGCGACTCCGAACGGTCCGCGACGAACACGCCGAGGCCGTGGACACCTTCGACGAGACCCTGCGTTTGGAGCACCAGCACCGCCTGACGCACCACGCCCGCCGACACGCCGTGCTCGGCGCGGAGCTGCGCGGTCGAGGGGATCTTGTCCCCCGGCGCGAGTTGACCGGACGCGATCTGCTCTCGGATATGGTCCGCGAGCTGCGCCCACTTGGGCTTGGCGGGCATGTCTTCTCCCTGGTCTGCATCGCCATTCGATCACAGCCAGGTGGTCAGGACAACTACGGACTAGTTCGTCATTGACTTGTACAGACTAGTATGACAAAGTTCGAAGCGGCCTTCTCCCTGGTCTGCAAACCCGGAGTTGGCCTGTTCCCACCGCGCAGAGCGCTCGGCCGACCAACCCCCGGACGGCCGGGCGTGCGTACCTGTCACCCGCACGTCGCACCCCGACGGAGGCCCGATGGGCGAGCGCACCGACGACCCCCGTCCCGGCGAAGTCTTCGCCTCGGCGCAGGACATCGAGGACGCCGACGACATCCTCTTCGCGCACCCGCCGCGCCGGGTCGTCCGCTGGCTGTGCGGCTGCGGCGAGGACTACCCCTGCCTGGAGGTGGTCTTCGCGCGCCTGGTCAAGGCCGCCGCGACAAGTCCCGACGAGCCCCGGTGAGCGCTCGTCCGATCAGGGCAGGTGACCTGGTACGCCTCGACCGCACGGCGAGCGTGCAGTTCTGTCGCCCGATCACCGTGCGGGTCATTCGGGAGATCGTCGGCCGCTCCACGTTCGACGGCTGGGCGTGGATCGAGGCGTACGAGTTGAACGGCAGGGGCGAAGCGGTCGCCAAACGGGAGCTGTTCGTGAAGCCGGCCGGGCTGCGCCGGATGGACGCCGAGGCCGGAGTAGGGCCAGCCCGCACCACAACCCGGATGCGGGTGCCGGCGTGAGCACCGGCACTCGCCCCCATCTGCCCATGCGCCCGCTCTGGATCTGCAAGCGCTGCGCCCACCCGTGGCCGTGTGCGGAGGCGCGGCTCGCCCTGCTGGCCGAGTACGGGGGTGACCGCCTCGCCCTGTCGGTATACCTGTGCGGGCAGCTCTACGACGCGGCCGTGGAGCTGCACCGCCTCAACCCGGACGAGGCGCCGAGCCCGCGCGCGCTGTACGCCCGGTTCGTCGGCTGGGCGCCGCTACGCTCGCCACCGCCTCCAAGCTGATGCGGTCGTCACAGACCAAGCTCCCGCTTGGCCTGTTCCCAGGGAATCCCGCTCCCGTAGCCAGCGCGGTAGGCAGCCAGCCGATCGACCGCGCCCGGCAGTTCCCACAGATCGTCGAGCATGTCCCGCAATTCCGCGCCCAAGGACCGAGCCGGCTCGTCGTCTCCGGCCGCCTCCACATCGGTGATCCAGGTCTTCAGCAGCCTCTCGCCGTTCTCCGGGTCACTTTCGACGATTGTCTCCGCCGCCACGAGGAGCCTTTCGACGACCGCCACGGTGAGAGCAGGCGAAGGCTCGGAGTCAGAGGCATCAGCAGCCGGCATGCCGTTGACGGTAGGCCCTGCCGACACGTGATCGAGCCGAGACGCCGAATGTGCCTCGCGCACCTTCCAAGATCTTGCGTCCCCGAGGTCACCGCTACTTGGGATGCTCGGCGAGGAGTGCGAGACGTTTGTGATCGACGATGAGAACTCCGCGTGCGGTCACCGTGATGGCGCCGGCCCGACTGAGGTGCGCCAGTGCCCTGTTCACGGTCACGCGACTGAGGCCAAGCACCCGAGCCAACTGTTCCTGGGATCCACGCCACGCGAAACGCGGATCCCGGTCCTGTTCGCTCAGCCATGCGGCGACCTGGGCCACGGCCGGCAGCGTGACGGCGCGGGCGAGTCTGGACCGCACCGCCACCGCCTCCCGCGCCACCTGGGCGAGCGCGTGCCGGCGCACCGTCGGTTGATCGTCGAGCAGGCGCAGGAAGCCGGTACGTGGCAGCAACCGGACGGCGACGGCGGTCAGCGCCGCCAGACCGGTGGGGGACGGTCCTCCGGCCAGCGTCGCGGGCTTGTCCGCGATCGCCGGGCCGACCCACCGGTCGGGCCACGCCTCGACCCCACCGAGGCTGGTGTGCGTGGCCACCAGCGTGCCCGAGAGCAGGAACACCGCGTCACGGGCCACGCCACCGGCCGGTCGCAACACCGTGCCGGCAGCGAGGCGTGCCGCGCGGGTCCGACCTGCCAACTCGTCGAGCACGGCGGGCGTCAGGGCTCGCAGTGCCGGGATGGAGCCCAAGGAATTCATGTGTCACCTGATACAGCCTCGACCGGTCGACCGGACCTAGCCTGCCCCAATGTGGATCATCGAATTAAGCTTCACTCCCGCCCCTGAGCGGCTGGCCGCCCGTCCGGCGCACCGCGGTCACCTCACCGCGCTGCACAGCCGAGGCGTCGTCTGGATGGCCGGCCCGCTCGCCGACGACACCGGCGCGGTGATCGTCGTAGATGCTCCGGACCGTGCGGCCGTCGAGGCGATCCTCGCGGCCGACCCGTACTTCGCCACCCCGGGAGTCAGCATCGAACAGATCCGAGACTGGCGTCCGTTCCTCGAATGACACACGCACTCCTCACCTGCCGCCCACACGCGCGCAACCGGGGTTCGGGACCGGGGTGTCGGCCACTCCGCAGTGGAAGACCTCGGTCGGGGCGGCGGCCACGTCGGGCACCTTCGCCACGGTGAGCAGCGCCAGGCGCTTGGCGACCGGCTCGCCGGCGTCCGGGGCGTACCGGATCAGGCCGCTCACCCCCGGGTAGCCGCCGGCGGCGTTCTGCCGCAGCACCTCGGCGTGCACGCCGACCGGGTTGACCGCGCGCGGCTCCCAGCGGCGACCGGTGTCGGCGTGCCGCAGCCGGGCGGCCAGGCTCTCCAACGCGCGCACCATCATCATCGCGGCGTCGTAGGCGAGGCTGACCCGCTCGCCGACCGGCGGGCCAGCCCCCTCCCGGCAGCGCGGCGGGTCGAGCAGGTCGGCCGCGCCGATCCAGGTGAGGAAGCTGCCCCGGGCATCGTCGCGGGCGGCCTGCGCGGCCCGCAGCGCGGCGCAGGTGGCCAGCGACGCCTTCGACACGTACGTGACCGGCAGGTTGCCCGGCGCGCTGGCCCGCAGCCCCGCATTCGCCATGTAGCGGTTGACCGAGTCGTCGGCGACCAGGTGCCGGGGCGGGTCGGCGCCGCACTCCTTCAGCGCCCGCAGGAACCCGTCGAACTCCGACCAGCGGCCGGCGAAGAAGAGCATCCCGGAGTATCCGCACTCCTGGGTGAGCCGCCGGCCGCTGCGCCACTCGTCGAGCCGGGTGAGCCGGTCGCCGAACCGTTCCCGCAGGCCGTCGACGAGCGTGCCGACGTAGAGGTCGTCGGTGAGCGAGCTGCCCTCGCCGGTGGTCCAGTAGACGTGCGCCTCCCCCACCCGCAGCACCTGCCGGGCGTACGTCTCGACCATCCGGGCCTGCTCCCGGTTGGGCGCCGACATGGCCAGGTAGAGGCTGGAGTTCTCGTCCATCCGGTCGGCGGACAGGGTGGGCGCGAGCACCGGCAGGCCGACCCGGTTGAGTTCGCGCAGCGCCGCCGCCGTGCTGGTGCGGCTGTCCACCAAGCCGACCACGCCGAGCACGGTCGGGTCGTCACGGGCCAGTCCTTCCAGCATCCGTACCGCGTCGCCGGCGTGCCGCATCTGCCGGCCGGCGTTGGCCACCACGATGTGCAGCAGCGCCGCGTCGTCCGCCGCCGCCGACTCCTTCAGCAGCGCGTACTGGGCGGTGGCCATGCCCTCCAGCTCCTCCCGCTCGGAGACGTAGGACTCCTCGTCCGCGCGGGTCCGGTTGCCGGTGAGGCTGCCCAGGTAGACAAGCGTCAGGTAGGGGCGGCGGTGGTCGCTGCGCCGCCACACCTCCTCGGTGGCCCGGTTCTGGGCGAAGATACGCCGCTGCACGGCACGCAGCCGGTCCTGCCCGGGCTCGTTGTTGAAGACCTGCCCGGCGGTGTCGCTGTAGCCGACGCACTCGCCGCCCACCAGCCGCACGCTCACCCGGTCGGTCGGCCAGGGCCGGCAGTCCGACGCCCACCGCCCGTGCGCCCACACCCCCACCCCGGCGAGCAGCACCAGGGCCACCGCCGCGGGCAGGAACCGCCGCGCCCACCAGGGCGGATCCGGCGCCACCAGCGCCGGCGGGGCAACCCCCGGGGGTACGCCGGCAGCGTCCTCCTCCGCCGCCAGCACCATCAGCCAGGCGCCGGGGCGGCGCAGCCGCCGACGTTCCGGCAGCGCCTCGGACCACTCCTCGTACGCCTCCTCCGCCTGGGTCAGCGGGCGGGGCGCGGCCGGTTCCGGCGGCGGGTCCGCGGCGACCGCGACCAGCAGCAGCGGGTCGTTGCGGCCGGTCTCGTTGCGAACCTCGTCGAAGATCCGGACCAGGGTGTGCCCGACGTTGTCCGGGCGTACGCCGTCGAGCAGCACCACCGGGTAGGCGGTGCGACGCCAGTCCCCCGGTCGCCAGAACCGTCGGCGGTAGGCCAGCCGCAGGTCCTCCAGGAACGCGTGCAGCAGCAGTTTCTCCACCTGGGCCGGGTGCTCGCCGTCCCGCCAGCCGGCGGTGAGCCGCTCGGCGAAGCCGAGGAACGTCACCGACTGCCGGGGAGCCAGGTACTGCTGGCGCATGAACCAGCGGTACTGCCGGCCGACCACCGGCACCCGGCCGGAGACGGCGATCCGGAACACCACGCTCGGCACCGCCCGGCGCAGCAGCCAGAGCAGCACCTGCAACGCGGTGCCGAGCCCAGAGCCGCCGCCCACCTGGGGGTCGTCGCCGACCCGCCGGCCCCGCCAGTCCCGCAGCCGGCGCACCAGCGAGGCCCGGCCGCTGTCCGCGGCGTCCACGTCGACGGCGAGCGTCTGGTGCATCAGCCAGTCGGCGAGGGGATAGTGCCGGAACCGCAGCCGGGGCGCGCCGAACGCCTCCAGGGAGAGCTGCCGGTGCAGCTCGCGCAACGCCGTCGCCACGTCGTCGGTGGGCGGCCGGTCGGTCAGGTCCAGCACGGCGTGCGGCACCCGACGCCCGGTGCCCCGGGCGGTGTAGCGGCGCAGCAGGGCGGCCACCGCACCGTCGCCGGCCGGCCGGAGCAGCCACAGCAGCGGGAGCTTGCGGTCACCGCGGCGTGGCCGCCGCAGCAGCCGGGCCAGCAGGGTGAGCAGCTCCAGCCCGCCGGCCGGAAGCTGCTCCCGGGCGGGCCGCGGCCGGGTCGCCGGTTCGCCGGTTCGCGCATGGTCACCTCCGGGTGTCGCCCCATTGTCGACACCCGGCGCAACCGGGACCAGAGGCAAGGAGGGGCTGCCCCGGAGGCCGGCTTCACCGCCGGCTTCCTCCTGCTCACCGGTATCTCGCTGGCCGCGCTCGCCGTACCCCTCCGTCCGCCACGCGCGACCTCGGCGGCGTGTCGAACCGGTGCCGGTGTCGGTGAGTCTCGGACCACGAGCGTGAAGACTCCGGTCAGGGATTGATCAGTTTCCAGTCGCCTTCGGAGATGACGTCAACGACCCCATCGACCACCTTGATGGCGGTGTTGTCGTCGATGGCGTAGGTCGGGACCGGGATTCCGGACGCCCACTTCTGGATGTTGGACAGCTCGGCGTCCTCCATGTCCGGATGATTGAGGTGGGGGTACAGCGTGAAATCCACCAGCCCCAGCCCCAGCGCCCGGTCGGCGTCCTGCGCCCGGTCGCTGCCGGCAGGGACGAATCCAAGGTCGAATTCGGCGTCGCAGTTGTACAAGGTGACCGCGATGCTCCCGGCGCTGACCCCGACATAGACCGTGTCACTCAGCGACGGCAGCAGGTCGGCCAGGCCCGACCGGCGCAGCCAGTAGGTCAGGTACAGCACATCACCGCCCCAGACGAGGAGGGCATCGGCCTCCCGGACCGCCGGGACCCAGTTCTCTTCCCGAATGGTCGGCAGCGCGGTGAGCTCCAAATTCCCCAGGGATTTCCAACCCAGCTGGGACAGCGGGATCGAAGCCTGGCCGTGGATCGCCTTCCACGCCCTCATGCTTCCGCCGGGGAAGGGGTAGACCCCGGTGGGGATGAACAGGGCGGTGGACTCGGCGATCGGCTTGCCCAGCAGGTCGACGAGCGCGTCGGAGATGCTCGGATTACAGATACCCGACGACGTGAGAAGGAACTTCATCACAATCCGCTCTCCTGAAGCCACCGCATGACGACGATCATGTTCGCCGTGAGGACCAGCATCCCGGGGCGGATCATCCACTGAGGCTCTCCGGCCGTCAACTGCCTTCGCCGTACGGCACAGGGGTCCGATCGCCCGGCCTGGACGCGCCCGGCGAGGTGTTGGAAGGGGGCCCCTTCTCCGCAGGATGCGTTAACCGGGGCCCCCTCCTCACACCTCAGCCGATGGCGGCCGTGAGGGCGGCCAGGTAGCCGTAGCGGTAGCCGTTCGCGTTCGGGTGGTACGCCTCGATCACCCCGCTGACGTCACGGATCCACGGCTCGGCCGCGCACACGCCGTGCCCGGTGAAGTACGGCCGCGCGTCGACGAACGTCGCCCCGGCGGCGCCGGCCCGGCCGGCGGTGACCCCGTTCAACACGTCGGCGGCCTGGTTGAGGATGGTCCGCTTGTAGCTGCTCATGGCGAGCAGGCCGCACGAGCCGGTCTCGAACAGGCGCGGGTAGCCGAGCACCACGAGCCGGGCGTTCGGGGCCCGCTCACGGATCGCGGCGTAGGTGGCGTCCAGCCGGCCGGGCAGCGTCGCGGTCGCGAACGCCTTGGCCCCGGCCACCGCGTTCTCGCAGCTCGACGTGCTGCCGAAGCGACAGCTGGTCATCACGTCGGCGAAACCGGCGTCGTTGCCGCCGATGGTGATGGTGACGAGCGTGGTGTTGGCGCTGAGCTGCCCCACCTGACTGTTGAGCACGTCGGCGGTGACCGCGCCGCCGCAGGCCGGGAAGCGGAAGCCGGCGACCGCGTGCGCCGCGGCCCAGAGCGGGGCGTACGACTTCTGACTGCGCAGGCAGGTGGAGAGGTCGTACGGTCCGGCGCCGACCCCAAAGGAGTAGGAGTCGCCGAGGGCGACGTAGTTGACGGTGGCCGCCCGGGCGGCACCGGGCAGGAGCACGGCGCCGAGGACGGCCGCCAACACCGCGGCGAGGGCGGTACGGACGCGACGGGACATGACAGGACCTCCACGGGACAGGGGTGGTGGAGCCCGTTGACCGCGCGCGTGGCCGAGGGGTCGTGCTTGTTACTAGTCGGTAATGCTATCGAAACATTCACCAGAACTGAACAGCGCCGACCCCTGGGGCGGGGCAGATCTGTTTACATGTGTCGATTAGGTTGGCGGTGCGTACACCCGACGGAGGGAGTCCCACCCGTGCCACGCGCACTCTCGGCGGCGATCGCCGCCCTGACCCTCACCACCGCCGTCACCACCGTGACCGGCGCACCCGGCCAGGCCGCCCCGACCGGATGGGGCCGCCCGCACGTCTCGGCGGCCACCCCCACGCCGGGCAGCCCCGGGCTGGGCGACAGCTACTTCCCCGACTACGGCAACGGTGGCTACGACGTCGACCACTACGACATCCGGTTGCGCTACGAGCCGGCCACCGACCGGCTCAGCGGCACCACCACCGTCCTCGCCACCGCCACCCAGGACCTGTCCCGGTTCAACCTCGACTTCGCGCTCGACGTCGAGTCGGTCCGGGTCAACGGCTGGGTCGCCGGCTTCGCCCGGGCCGGCGACCACGAGCTGGTGGTCACCCCGCCCCGGTCGCTGGTCAAGGGCCAGCAGCTCACCGTCGTGGTGAAGTACGCCGGCATCCCCTCGCAGACCAAGGTCTACGGCTACACCGGCTGGACCCGTACCGCCGACGGCGCGCTCGCCGTGAACGAGCCCGAGTCGACCTGGTGGTGGTACCCGAGCAACGACCACCCGAAGGACAAGGCCACCTGGGACATCTCCGTCTCCGTGCCGACCGGCGTCGAGGTGGTCAGCAACGGCGTGCAGCCGCGCGACCCGCTGCCCGAGGCCGGCAACCGCACCCGGTGGAGCTGGCGCAGCGTCAAGCCCGGCGCCACCTACCAGTCGTTCCTGGCCATCGGGCAGTACGACATCGTCACCGACACCGCGCCGAACGGGCAGCCGGTGGTGAACGCGTACAGCACCACGCTCGGCGAGCGCGGGCCGGCCGCCCGGGCCAGCATCGAACGCACCGCCGAGATCGTCGACTGGGAGAGCGGGGTGTTCGGCCCGTACCCGTTCGAGGCGCAGGGCGGCGTGGCCGGCCCGATCGACGGCATCGGCTTCGCCCTGGAGACGCAGACCCGCCCGGTCTACGGCCCCGGGTTCTGGCGCCGTGGCGCCAACCCGTACGTGGTGGTGCACGAGAACGCCCACCAGTGGTTCGGCGACTCCGTCTCGGTGGCGGACTGGCGCGACATCTGGCTCAACGAAGGCTTCGCCTCGTACGCCGAGTGGCTCTGGTCGGAGGAGCAGGACGAGGGCACCACGCAGGAGCTGTTCGACTTCACCTACGACAGCTACCCGGCCGACTCGGAGTTCTGGCAGGTGCTCCCCGGTGACCCGGGCGCCGACCGGGTCTTCGACGACGCCGTCTACGACCGGGGCGCGATGGCGCTGCACCAGATCCGGCTGGCCGTCGGCGATCCGGCGTTCTTCCGGATCCTGCGCACCTGGACGGCCCAGCACCAGTACGGCAACGGCACCATCGAGCAGTTCCAGGCACTCGCCGAGCAGGTCTCCGGTCGGGACCTCGACGCGGTGTTCACCACCTGGCTGTTCACCGCCGGCCGGCCCGAGGTGGGCGCCACCGCGCGCACGTCGGCTGCCCCGGCACGGCCGGCCTCCTGGCCGAAGATCCGGGCGGCGCACGACCTGCTCCACCGCTGACCGTCAGGTTGGGCGGGGCCCCCTGCGCGAGCGGGGGCCCCGCTTCATGCCTGAGCCGCCTCGACCGCGCGGATGTGCCGGTAGGCGAACCAGAGCGGCGGGAACGCGCCGACCGCGAACGACAGGTCGACAAGCGTCCAGAACCAGGGGATGTCCCGGATCGGGCCGCAGATCAGCGCCAGCGGCACGATGCCGGCGCAGGCGATCATGCCCACCTGGACCACCCAGACGTTGCGCACCGGATCGCGCAGCGGCCCCCAGAACGCCACCGCGAGCACCAGATGGGCGAAGGCCAGCCAGTCGGTGCCGTAGAGCAGGAACGGATAGTCGCGGTCGGCGGCCACCAGTCCGGTGTGGACCCGCTCGATCCAGCCCAGCAACGCGGGGAACCGGCCGGCGAGCGGATCGAGCGCCGCCAGCAACCAGCGCACCTCGATCTCCAGCGGGAACGCGGTCACCCCGCTGAGGAAGAGCCCCACCACCACGACCCAGAGCCAGCGGCGCACCCGCCGCAGGCGTACCTCGACGTCCATGCCCGCAGCGTAACGATGATCTTCATGCTCTCGGGGTCCCGCGGGACGAGACGTCGCCCACGTCCGGCGGCTGTCAAGCGGGGCCCCCGCCCGTTAAGAAGGGGCCCCGCCTTACCTCTCAGCGGGCGGCGAGGGGTTGCCGGGCCGGGTCGACCGGGGCGGGCAGCTCGCCCGCCCCGCCCAGGTACGCGTGGACGGCCGCCGCGGCGGCCCGCCCCTCGGCGATCGCCCAGACGATCAGCGAGGCGCCCCGGTGCATGTCCCCGGCGACGAAGACGCCGTCGGCCGCCTGCCAGTCGGGGCGGGCGTCGATCGCGCCGCGGCCGTTGCGGGCCACCCCGAGCTGCGCCAGCAACGGCTGCTCCTCGGTGCCCTCGAAGCCGATCGCGAGCAGCACCAGGTCGGCCGGGATCTCCCGCTCCGAGCCGGGCAGCGCGGTGACGATCCGCCGCCCGTCGACCTTCGTCACGGTCACCTCGACGATCCGGACGGCCCGGACCTGCCCGGTGCCGTCGTCGACGAACTCCTGCACCGCCACCGCGAAGACCCGCTCGCCGCCCTCCTCGTGCGCCGGATAGGAGCGCAGCACCCACGGCCAGGTCGGCCACGGGTCCCGGGCGCCGTCCCGGTCCGCCGGGGGCTCCGGGTAGAGGTCGAGCTGGTGTACGCCGGCAGCGCCCTGCCGGTGGGCCACGCCGAGGCAGTCCGCGGCGGTGTCCCCACCACCGATGATCACCACGTGCTTGCCGGCCGCGTCGATCGGGGTGCCGTCCGGCAGCGTGGCGAGGGCCGGCCGCCCGTCGCCCGCCGCCGCCACCACCCGGTTCGCGGCCACCAGGTGCGCCATCGCCTGGTGCACGCCGCGCAGCGCCCGACCCGGCGTCTCCGGGGTGTCCCGGCCCTGCAGCGCACCGCAGGCGAGCAGCACCGCGTCGTGCTCGGCGCGCAGCTGCTCGGCGGTCACGTCGACGCCGACGTCGACTCCGGTGCGGAACCGCACCCCCTCGGCGACGAGCTGGGCGACCCGGCGGTCGACGTGGTGCTTCTCCAACTTGAAGTCGGGGATGCCGTAGCGGAGCAGGCCACCGGGGGTGTCGTCGCGCTCGTACACGGTGACGCTGTGGCCGGCGCGGGCGAGTTGCTGCGCGGCGGCCAGGCCGGCCGGGCCGGAGCCGACCACCGCGACCGAACGGCCGGTCGGCGTCGACGCGGGCCGGGGCCGCAGGCCGTCACGGGCCACCGCCGCGTCGGCGATCTCCACCTCGACCTGCTTGATGGTGACCGGCTGCTGGCCGCCCAGGCCGAGCACGCAGGCCGCCTCGCAGGGCGCCGGGCAGAGCCGCCCGGTGAACTCGGGGAAGTTGTTGGTGGCGTGCAGCGACTCCACCGCGGCGTCCCAGTTGCCGGTGCGGACCAGGTCGTTCCAGTCCGGGATCCGGTTGCCCAGCGGGCAGCCGTCGTGGCAGAACGGGATGCCGCAGTCCATGCACCGGGTGGCCTGCTCGCGGATCAGCTCCTCGCCGGCCGGCGGGTAGACCTCCCGCCAGTCCGTGATCCGCACCGGGACCGGACGGCGGGCCGGCAGCCGCCGGTCGTAGCGCAGGAAACCGTTCGGGTCAGGCACGAGCCACCTCCTGGGCGACCACCCGCGGCGCGGGCGGCACGGACGCGGCGGAAGGCGCCGGGGCGAGCGCGCTCATCACCGCGTCGTCGACGTCGTGGCCGGCGGCTTCGGCGGCCCGCATGATCTCCATGACCCGGCGGTAGTCCCGGGGCACCACGGCGGTGAACTCCTCCACCGCCTCCGGCCAGCGCTTCAGCAGCGCCTCGGCGACCGCCGACGCGGTCTCCGCGAAATGCCGCTGGACCAGTACGTGCAGCCGGTCCCGTTCCTCGTCGCGCAGCGGCGACAGGTCCACCAGCTCGGCGTTGACCAGCCTCCGGTCGAGCCGGTGCACGAACGCGGTGCCACCGGACATGCCGGCGGCGAAATTGCGCCCGGTCGGCCCGAGCACCACCACCGTGCCGCCGGTCATGTACTCGCAGCCGTGGTCGCCGAGTCCCTCGACCACGGCCACCGCGCCGGAGTTGCGCACCGCGAACCGCTCACCGACCCGGCCGCGCAGGAACACCTCGCCGCCGGTGGCGCCGTAGAGGATCGTGTTGCCGGCGATGATCTGGTCCTCGGCGCGCCGGCCCGGCTCGGCGTCGTCGCCGACGAAGGGCGCGGCGGCGTCCGGCCGGACCACGATCCGGCCGCCGGAGAGCCCCTTGCCGACGTAGTCGTTGGCGTCGCCGTGCAGGCGCAGCGTGACCCCGCGCGGCAGGAACGCGCCGAACGACTGGCCGGCGGTGCCGTGCAGCAGGAACTCGACGGTGTCGTCGGGCAGCCCGGCGCCGCCGAACCGGCGGGTCACCTCGCCGCCGAGCATCGCGCCGACGCTGCGGTGCTCGTTGCGGACGTCGACCTCGAACCGCACCGGGGCGCCGTCCCGAAGCGCCGGGCCGGCCAGGTCGATGAGCCGGTTGTCCAGGGCGACGTCGAGGCCGTGGTCCTGGGCGCGCACGCCCCGCCGGGCCGCGCCCTCGGGCAGCTCGGGCAGGTGCAGGACCCGACCGAGGTCGAGGCCGTGCCCCTTCCAGTGGTCGATCGCGCCGGCGACGTCGAGCAGCTCGGCGTGCCCGATCGCCTCGTCGATGCTGCGGAAACCCAGCTCGGCCAGGTAGCCGCGGACCTCCTCGGCGAGGAAGAGGAAGAAGCTCTCCACGAACTCCGGCCGGCCGGTGAACCGCTCCCGCAGCACCGGGTTCTGGGTGGCGATGCCGACCGGACAGGTGTCCAGGTGGCAGACCCGCATCATCACGCAGCCCTCGACGATCAGCGGGGCGGTGGCGAAGCCGAACTCCTCCGCGCCGAGCAGCGCCGCGACCAGCACGTCCCGGCCGGTCTTGAGCTGGCCGTCGACCTGCACGGTGACCCGGTCCCGCAGCTTGTTGAGCAGCAGCGTCTGCTGCGCCTCGGCCAGGCCCATCTCCCACGGGGTGCCGGCGTGCTTGAGCGAGTTGAGCGGGGACGCGCCGGTGCCGCCGTCGTGCCCCGAGATCAGGATGACGTCGGCCTTGAGCTTGGCCACGCCGGCCGCCACGGTGCCCACGCCCACCTCGCTGACCAGCTTGACGTGCACCCGGGCGGCCGGATTGACGCACTTCAGGTCGTGGACCAGCTGGGCCAGGTCCTCGATGGAGTAGATGTCGTGGTGCGGCGGCGGGGAGATCAGGCCGACGCCCGGGGTGGCGTGCCGGGTCCGGGCGATCCACGGCCAGACCTTGTTGCCGGGCAACTGCCCGCCCTCGCCGGGCTTCGCGCCCTGCGCCATCTTGATCTGGAGGTCGTCCGCGTTGACCAGGTATTCGCTGGTCACCCCGAACCGGCCGCTGGCGATCTGCTTGACCGCCGAGCGCCGTGCCGGGTCGTGCAGCCGGTCGACGTCCTCGCCGCCCTCGCCGGTGTTGGACTTGCCGCCGAGCCGGTTCATCGCGATGGCGAGCGTCTCGTGCGCCTCGGCCGAGATCGACCCGTACGACATGGCGCCGGTGGCGAACCGCTTGACGATCTCGGTGGCCGGCTCGACCTCGTCCAGCGGCACCGCCGGGCGGACGCCGGTGCGCAGCGTGAACAGCCCGCGCAGCGAGCCCGCCTTCGCGGCCAACTCGTCGACCTTGGCGGTGTACTGCCGGAAGACGTCGTACTGGCGGCTGCGGGTGGCGTGCTGGAGCAGGAAGACGGTCTCCGGGTTGAACAGGTGCAGCTCGCCCTCGCGGCGCCACTGGTATTCGCCGCCGACCTCCAGCCGGTCGCTGGCCTGGCTGCCGGGCGCCGGCCAGGCCAGCGCGTGCCGGGCGGCCACCTCGGCGTGGATCTCGGCCAGCCCGATGCCGCCGATCGTGCTCGGGGTGCCGCGGAAGTAGCGGTCGACCAGGCGGGTGTCCAGGCCGACCGCCTCGAACACCTGGGCGCCGCAGTACGACGACACGGTCGAGATGCCCATCTTGGACATGATCTTCAGGACGCCCTTGCCGAGCGCCTTGACGTAGTTGCGCACCGCCTTGACCCGGTCCACGCCGGCCAGGATGCCGGTGGAGATCATGTCCTCGACCGACTCGAAGGCGAGGTAGGGGTTGACCGCCGCCGCGCCGTACCCGATCAGCACGGCCGCGTGGTGCACCTCCCGGCAGTCGCCGGACTCCACGATCAGCGCCACCTGGGTGCGGGTCTGCTCGCGTACCAGATGCTGGTGCACGGCGGCGGTGAGCAGCAGCGACGGGATCGGGGCCAGGTCCGCGTTGGAGTCCCGGTCGGAGAGCACCAGGATCCGGACGCCGTCCTCGATCGCCTCGGAGACGTGCCGGCAGATCTCGGTCAGCCGGGCCTTGATGCCGCCGCCCCCGTCGCGGATCCGGTAGAGGCCGGAGACCCGGACCGCCTTGAAGCCGGGCAGGTCGCCGTCGTCGTCGATCGAGAGGATCTTGGCCAGCTCGTCGTTGTCGATCACCGGGTAGGGCAGCACGATCTGGCGGCAGCTCGCCGGGCCCGGGTCGAGCAGGTTGCCCTCCGGCCCGATGGTGGAGGCCAGGCTGGTCACCAGCTCCTCCCGGATGGCGTCCAGCGGCGGGTTGGTGACCTGGGCGAAGAGCTGGTGGAAGTAGTCGTAGAGCAGGCGCGGCCGGGTGGACAGCGGGGCGATCGGGGTGTCGGTGCCCATCGAGCCGATCGGCTCCGCGCCGCTGCGGGCCATCGGGCCGAGCAGGATCTTCAGCTCCTCCTCGGTGTAGCCGAACGTCTGCTGCCGGCGGCGCACCGAGTCGTGCGTGTAGACGGTGTGCTCGCGCGCGGGCAGGTCGTCCATCTCGATCAGGCCGGCGTGCAACCACTCCTGGTAGGGCTGGGCGGCGGCCAGCTCGGTCTTGATCTCGTCGTCGGAGACGATCCGGCCGTTGACGGTGTCGACCAGGAACATCCGGCCCGGCTGCAGCCGGCCCTTGGCCACCACGGTGGCCGGGTCGAGGTCGAGCACGCCCGCCTCGCTGCCCAGCACCACCAGCCCGTCGCTGGTGTGCCACCAGCGGCCCGGCCGCAGGCCGTTGCGGTCCAGCACGGCGCCGACGATCTCGCCGTCGGTGAAGGCGACCGAGGCGGGACCGTCCCACGGCTCCATCAGGCTGGCGTGGAAGCGGTAGAACGCGCGCTTGTCGGCGCGCATGTCCGGGTCGTTCTCCCACGCCTCGGGGATCATCATGAGCACCGCGTGCGGCAGGCTCCGCCCGGCCAGGTGCAGCAGCTCCAGGACCTCGTCGAAGTTGGCCGAGTCGGACGCGGCCGGGGTGCAGACCGGGAAGACCCGCCGGATGTTGCCCGGGATGCCGGGGCTGCGGAGAAGGGCCTCCCGGGCCTGCATCCAGTTGCGGTTGCCCCGGATCGTGTTGATCTCGCCGTTGTGGGCGATGAACCGGTACGGGTGCGCCAGCGGCCAGGACGGGAACGTGTTGGTGGAGAAGCGCGAGTGCACCAACGCGATGGCGCTGACCAGCCGCTCGTCGGCCAGCTCCGGGTAGAACGCCGGGAGCTGGTCGGGGGTGAGCATGCCCTTCCACACCATGGTCCGGCCGGACAGCGACGGGAAGTAGGCGGGCACGCCCCGCTCGGCGGTCTCCCGCTCGACCTGTTTGCGCAGGCAGAACGCCACCCGGTCCAGGTCGAGCCCGGTCAGCGGGGAGCCGGCCGCGCCGGCGGGCGAGTCGGTCAGCCGGTGCGCGGCCAGGAAGAGCTGCCGGACCCGGGGCATCGCCGCGAGCGCGGTCTCGCCCAGGCCGGACGCGTCGGTCGGCACCGTCCGCCAGCCGAGCACGTCGGCGCCCTCGACCAGCGCGTACTTGTCCACCACCTGACGGGCGCGGGCCTCGGCCGCGTCGTCGTCGGGCAGGAACACCAGGCCGGTGGCGTACTGACCGGCCGGGGGCAACGGGAAGTCGACCGTCGCGCGCAGGAACGCGTCCGGCACCTGGATCATGATGCCGGCGCCGTCACCGGTGTTGTGCTCCGCGCCCCGGGCGCCCCGGTGGTCCAGCCGGCGCAGCGCCCCGAGGCCGTTCGCGACGACCTGGTGCGAACGCCGCCCGTGCAGGTCGGCCACGAAGGCCACGCCGCAGGCGTCGTGCTCGTACGCGGGGTCGTAGAGCCCGGTCGCCGGTGGGGCCGACTGCGGGCTGTGAGGGTACGGAAAGGCCACCGGGCCTCCTGTCGTCACTCAGGTTGGTACATGGTGGGGACGACGTCGGCCCGCTGGGGGTTATTGAGTCTACGTTAGGGCGTACGGCGCAAGGCCAGTTCAGATTGATCACACTTCCAGATGCTGGGACATGTAGTCTCGCGCGGTGGATGTCGTACGAGCTGACGTACTCGACCGGTTGGAGCGGTTCTACGACGCGGTGCCCCGCGACGGGGCCCGGACGGAGGAGTTCGACTCCCTGGTGCTGTTCGTCCGCGACGGCGCCGGCTGGCCGTTCTACGCCCGCCCCCGTCTCGACGCCACCGACCCGCCCACGCTGGCCGAGGTGACCGCCGTCCGCGCCCGGCAGCGGGAGCTGGGCCTGCCGGAGGCGTTCGAGTGGGTGCACGAGCACCAGCCGGACCTGCTGGCGGTGGCCCGCTCGGCGGGGCTGAACGTGCTGGAGGCGCCGCTCATGCTGCTGGAGGCGGAGCGGCTGCCCGACCCGGCGACGCTCAGCGACGTACCGGTGCGGGTGCTGGACCCGGGCGACCCGGGCTTCGCGGCGGACATCGCGCTGCGCCGGGCCGTCGCCGCGGTCGGCTTCGCCCACGGCGGCACCGCGCGGGGCGAGGCCGGGCCGGCCGAACGGGACGCCGCGCTCGCCCGGCTGGACGTCGACGCACTGGAGGAGGAGGCGGCCCGGGTGGCCGACGGACGGCGCGTCTCGGTGCTCGCCGCCACCGGACCGGACGGGGCGCTGGCCAGCGGCATGGCGATGCGGGTCGGCGACGTGGCGGAGATCGCCGGGGTGGCCACCCTGCCGTCCGCCCGGCGGCGCGGGCTGGGCGCCGCGGTGACCGCCACGCTGGCCCGGGAACTGCGCGCCGCCGGCACCGAACTGATCTTCCTGAGCGCGGGCAGCGAGGAGATCGCCCGGGTCTACCTGCGGGTCGGCTTCCGCCGGGTCGGCACGGCCTGCGTCGCCGAGCCGGCCGCGGTCATCTAGAAGCGCCGGGCCGCGCCCGGTCAGGACGGCGGTTGCCAGGCGGCGGCCGCCGCGGCGGCCGTGTTGCGCAGCCGGGGGCTGATCGTGCCCAGCGCGGCGTCCCGGGCACGCAGCGCCAACCGGCCCCGGGCCTGCAGCACCGCCGACATCCGGCGGGTCTGCCGGACCATGGTCGCCGCGCGGGGACGGCGCAGCCGGTCGTAGGCGGTCACCGCGTCCGGCAACCGCGACTCGCGCAGCAGGGCGGCGAGCGTGGCCGCGTCCTCGAACGCGAGGCAGGCGCCCTGCCCGAGGTGCGGCGGCATGGCGTGCGCGGCGTCGCCGAGCAGCACCACCCCGCCCGGGCCCACTCCGAAGCCGTACGACCGGGGCAGCGGCCGCAGCTCGCGGACCTCCTGTTGCACCACGTCGGCCGGGTCGGTCGCCTCCAGCAGCGTGCCGATCGGCGCCGGCCAGCCCGCGAACCAGCGCTTGAGCAGGGCGAGCCGGATCTCCGGCGGCTCCGGGCGGGGCGCCCCCGCGGCGGTGGCCACCCAGTAGATGCCGCCCCGCCGGGAGGCGCCCGCGGTGCCCCGCTCGCCGAGCGACGCGGCCACGAACCGGTAGCCGGCGCCGAGCGTCTCGCCGTGCGCGGGCTGGTCGGCGGGGAGCTGCGGAGCCCGGTACCAGGGGATGACCGCCCGCCAGGCGGCGCAGCCGGAACTCACCACGGCGGTCTCCGGGGCGAGCTGCCGCCGGATCTCGCTGTCGGTGCCGTCGGCCGCCACCACCAGGTCCGCCTCGAACAGGTGCCGGCCGTCGCCGACCGCGGGTCGCTCCCCCGCCGCCGTGCGCACGCTCCGCACGCTCACCCCGGTACGGAGCTCCACCTGCTCGCCCAGCCCGGCGACGAGCGCGTCGTGCAGGTCCTCCCGGTGCACCACCACCGGCATCCGGTCGGCCGGGGTGGGGCGGGGCTGCACCAGCCACTGCCCGTCCGGGCGACGGATCCCGCCGTCGGGCAGCGGGGTGGCGATCGCGTCCAGCCCGGCGCCGAGGCCGAGGGCGCGCAGCGCGAGTACCCCGTTCGGCCAGAGCACCACGGCGGTCGCCTCCGGCCGGATCCGGTCGGCCCGTTCCAGCAGCGTGACCTGCCATCCGGAGCGGGCCAGCGCGCCGGCCACCGCCATCCCGCCGAGGCCTGCGCCGACCACCACCGCGCTGCGCATGGCTCCTCCGCTCAGCTGTCCCGGTCCGCCGGGCGCCCGCCGGTGTCCGCCCGGCCGGCGTGCTCGGCCTCGCCGGTGCCGTCGGTCGCGGCACGGTCGGTCGGGTCGTCGCCGCCCGTCGCGGCACGGTCGGTCGGGTCGTCGCCGCCCGTCGCGGCACGGTCGGTCGGGTCGTCGCCGTCGGTGGCGGCACGGTCGGAGTCGGGCCGGTCGGTGGCGGCGCCGTCGGAGTCGGGCCCGTCGGTCGCCGCCGGCTCCACCGGGGGCAGGGCGCCGGTCTCCCGGTACGCGCGGAACTGTTCCTCCGTCACCACCCGGTAGCCCTCGGGCGCCACCGTCGCCGCCCCGGCCTCCCGGGCGGAGAGGTCGACCTGGGACACGTCGCCGGCCGCCGTCACCGGCACGCCCGGCTCGCCCACCGGGACGAGATATTCCCTCGGGCCGCGCACCCGGACGAAGTAGGCGAGCGCGCCGAGGAAGACCAGCGCCGCGGTCCAGACGTTGAGCCGGACCCCGAGGATGTGGTTGGCCTCGTCGGTGCGCATCAGCTCGATCCAGAACCGGCCCGCCGTGTAGCCCATCACGTAGAGCGCGAAGGCCCGGCCCCGGCCCAGCCGCAGCTTGCGGTCGAGGATCAGCACCAGCGCGGCGACACCGACGTTCCAGATCAACTCGTAGAGGAACGTCGGATGGTAGAGCCCCGGTTGCAGGACCGGGCTGCCGGCGTCGTCGCGCAGCGCGTGACCAGGATTGTCCGGATCCATCACGTGCACCTCGAGCCCCCACGGCAGGCTGGTGCGCCCGCCGTACAGCTCGTTGTTGAACCAGTTGCCCAACCGGCCCACGGCCTGCGCCAGGGGCAGGCCCGGGGCCAGCGCGTCGGCGACCACGGTGAGCGGGATGCCGAGCTGCCGAGCGGCGATCCAGGCGCCGACCGCGCCGCCGGCCACCGCGCCCCAGATGCCGAGACCACCCTCCCAGATGGCGAACGCCTTGAGCGGCTGGCCGCCGTCACCGAAGTATTTCTCCGGGGAGGTGATCACGTGGTAGATCCGGGCGCCGATGATGCCCGCGGGCACCGCCCAGACGGCGATGTCGAGCACCGCGCCCGGAGCGACGCCACGGCGGCGCAACCGGTACTCGGTGACCACGCAGGCCACCACGATGCCGGCGATGATGCAGAGCGCGTACGCCCGGATCGGAACCGGACCGAGCTGCCAGACGGCGGTGCTGGGGCTGGGCATGGCCGCCAGGGGGGTCATCGGGGCGAGGGTCACGGGTGCACACGGTACCGGTGCGGACCGGGTGCGCGGCACCCCGGGCCGCTCCGCCGCGCGCGTCGAACGGGCCGACGTCCGCCGGCGCGGCCGGTCCGCCCGATCGGATCGACCGTTGGTCATCCTCTACCGAGCACGCGCCTGCGGCCCTGCCGTCCGAGTGCCTGCGAAGTTGATGGCGTGCACGACTCAGCGCGCCGGGCCACGGCGGGGCGAGCCCAGCGGCCCGGTGACGGGGCGGAGCGACGGGCGACAGCGAGGTCGGGGCGGCGTCAGCGGACCGGGTTGCGGACGCCCTCGGCGAGTTCGGCGCTGAGCTTGCGCAGGGCGGTCAGGCCGGCGGCCTGGTCCGGCGCGTCGAGCACGCACCGCACCAGCGCGCTGCCCACGATCACCGCGTCGGCGTAGCCGGCGACGGTGGCCGCCTGGGCGCCGGTGCCCACGCCCAGCCCGACCCCGACCGGCAGGTCGGTGACCCCGCGCACCCGGGAGACCAGGATCGGCGCCGCCTCGGAGGTCTGCGCCCGCGCGCCGGTGACCCCCATGATCGCGGTGGCGTAGACGAAGCCGCGGCAGTGCTCGACGGTCATCCGCAGCCGGGCGTCGGTGGAGGACGGCGACACCAGGAACGTCCGGTCCAGGCCGTGCGCGTCGGAGGCGGCCAGCCACTCGGCGGCCTCGTCCGGGATCAGGTCCGGCGTGACGAGCCCGGTGCCGCCGGCCGCGGCCATGTCACGGGCGAACGCGTCGACGCCGTACTGCTCGACCGGGTTCCAGTAGGTCATCGTGACCACCGACGCGCCGGTCGCGGCGACCGCCTCGACGACGCGCAGCGCGTCGGCGGTGCGCACGCCACCGGCCAGCGCGATGTCGCTGGCCTTCTGGATGACCGGGCCGTCCATCACCGGGTCGGAGTAGGGGATCTCCACCTCGACGACGTCGACACCCGCCTCGACCATGGCGGTCATGGCGGCGATGCTGCCCTCGACGGTCGGGAAGCCGGCCGGCATGCAGCCGACCAGCACGGCCCGCCCGTCGGCCCGGGCCTTGTCGAAGGTGACCCCGATGCGGCTCACGCTGTCACTCCTTGTCGAGGATGCCGAAGTATGCCCCGGCCGTGTGCACGTCCTTGTCGCCCCGGCCGGAGAGGTTGACCACGATCACCGGCTCCCGGCCCAGCTCGGCGGCGAGGTCCGGGGCGATCCGCCGGGCGCCGGCCAGCGCGTGCGCGCTCTCGATCGCCGGGATGATCCCCTCGGTGCGGCAGAGCAGCTCGAACGCGGCCATCGCCTCGGCGTCGTCGACCGGCAGGTAGGTGGCCCGGCCGGCGTCGTGCAGCCAGGCGTGCTCCGGCCCGACGCCCGGATAGTCCAGGCCGGCCGAGATCGAGTGCGACTCGATGGTCTGGCCGTCGGCGTCCTGCAGGACGTAGGTGCGGGTGCCGTGCAGCACCCCCGCCGAGCCGCCGGTGATGCTGGCGGCGTGCCGGCCGGTCGTCACGCCCTCGCCGCCCGCCTCGAAGCCGTAGAGCCGCACGTCGGCGTCGGGCACGAAGGCGTGGAAGATGCCGAGCGCGTTGGAGCCGCCGCCGACGCAGGCCGCGACCGCGTCCGGCAGCGCGCCGGTCAGGTCCAGGCACTGCCGGCGGGCCTCCACGCCGATGCCGCGCACGAAGTCCCGCACCATCTCCGGGAACGGGTGCGGTCCGGCCGCGGTGCCGATCAGGTAGTGGGTGTCCTCGACGTTGGCGACCCAGTCGCGCATCGCCTCGTTCATCGCGTCCTTGAGCGTGCGCGAGCCGGCCGTCACCGGGACCACGGTGGCGCCGAGCATCCGCATCCGGGCCACGTTGAGCGCCTGCCGCTCGGTGTCCACCTCGCCCATGTAGACGACGCACTCGAGGTCGAACAGGGCGGCGGCGGTCGCGGTGGCCACGCCGTGCTGGCCGGCGCCGGTCTCCGCGATCACCCGCCGCTTGCCCATCCGCCGGGTGAGCAGCGCCTGGCCGAGCACATTGCGGATCTTGTGGGCGCCGGTGTGGTTCAGGTCCTCGCGCTTGAGCAGGACGCGCGCCCCCAGCTGGGCGGAGAGCCGGCGGGCCTCGTACAGCTCGGACGGCGTGCCGGCGTAGTCACGCAGCAGGGCGTCGAACTCGGCGAGGAACTCGTCGTCGCCCATCGCCTTCCGGTACGCCGCGTCCAGCTCGTCCAGCGCGGCGACCAGCGCCTCGGGGACGAACCGGCCGCCGAACCGGCCGAAGTGGCCGGCGGCGTCGGGAACCTGGCCGGCTGCGGGTGCGGCGCTCATCGCGGGCGTCCTCTCGGTTCGGGTGGCCCGGCGCGGCTCAGCGCACCGGGCGGGGCGTGGCCGGGTGGTTACCGGCGTTGACCAGCTCGGCGACCGCCTCGCGGGGGCTCTTCTGGGTGACCAGGCCCTCGCCCACCAGGACGGCGTCGGCGCCGGCCGAGGCGTACCGGATGAGGTCGTGCGGACCGCGCACGCCCGACTCGGCGATCTTGACGACGCTGCTCGGCAGGCCGGGTGCGATCCGCTCGAACACCGAGCGGTCGACCTCCAGGGTACGCAGGTCGCGGGCGTTGACGCCGATCACCTGCGCGCCCGCCTCCAGGGCCCGGTCCGCCTCTTCCTCGGTGTGCACCTCGACCAGCGCGGTCATGCCCAGCGACTCGATCCGCTCCAGCAGGCCGACCAGGGCGTTCTGCTCCAGCGCGGCGACGATCAGCAGCACCAGGTCGGCGCCGTGCGCCCGGGCCTCGTGCACCTGATAGCTGGAGACCACGAAGTCCTTGCGCAGCACCGGCACGTTCACCGCGGCGCGCACGGCGGCCAGGTCGTCCAGCGACCCACCGAACCAGCGCCCCTCGGTCAGCACGCTGATCGCCCGCGCGCCACCGGCCGCGTAGTCACCGGCCAGGTCGGCCGGATCGGCGATCTCGGCCAGCCGCCCCTTGGACGGCGACGAGCGCTTCACCTCCGCGATCACGGCCACGCCGGGTCGGCGCAGCGCCGCGTACGCGTCGAGCGGCGGCGGCGCGGCGGCGGCCAGGTCACGGATCCGCTCCAGCGGAACCTGCTCCTGCCGCCGCGCGACGTCCTCGCGCACGCCGGCCAGGATCTCGTCGAGCACGCCTGCGGACGGCGCCGCTCCGGCGTCGTCCCCCTCCGCGTGCGCATGCTCAGCAGTCACCAACGGACTCCCCTCTCCGGGCGTCATGGGCCGATGCTAGGGGGCGCCACCTGGCGACACATGCCGGGGGTATGGCGCACCTCACCACATGGGCTGTGGCATGATGACCGACTTCCGGTGAACGCCGTGTCACGCAGCGCCACCGGAGGCATCGACCGCTGCCCATGCCCTATCTCACCACGGCCGGGCGCGCGCCGCAGGCCGGCATCGGACCCGTTGTGACCAACGTCAAGGACCTCCGGCCCTGCCCAGGTCGCGCCCGCTGCCGGACCGTTGACCTGTACTTCACGACGGCGAAACGTTCCACCGGCAGCATCGTCCTCGGGCAGACTCGTCGAGGCTGCCGCAGACCGTAGCCAACGATCTCGTGTGGGGTGAACCATGAGCGCCAACGGGCCGAACCAGAACCTCGGGCTGACGACCATCTCCCGGACCGTCGCCTCGCTCGCCGTCGGGGTGGTGCACACGCTCGAACGCGCCGCGGCGGGTGACGGGCGTACGCGTACCGCCCGGGGCAACGCCTGGGAGGCGGTCTGCGCCGACCGCGCCCGGGCCGCCCAGCGCCGCGAACTGGAGCGGCTGGTGGCCGAGCTGACCGCCGCCCGGGCCGCGGCCCGGGAACGCCGCGACGCGCGCGAGGCGCAGCCGGTCAGCTGACCGTCGGGTCCTCGCCCCGGTCCAGCGCGTCCCACGCGTCCCGGGTGCCCCGCTCGACCGCCGGCCGGTCGGCGCCGGCAGCCGCCGGCCCCGACCGCCGCTCGTAGCGGGCCCCCATCGCCGGCCAGCCGTCGCCGCGCGACGCGGTGAACGCCCCACCGGCCGCCAGGCCCAGGCCGCCCACCAGCACCAGTGCCGGCCAGTGCCGGCTCACCCCGGCCTCGGCCAGACCGACGCCGCCGCCGACCGCCACGGCCAGCCCGACGCCGGTCAGCACCGCGCCCAGCAGCCGGCGCAGCCGCCCCCGGGTCGCCAGCACCGCACCGCCGCCGGCCAACCCGACGTAGGCCAGCGCCGACACCCAGGGCAGCAGGTCCGCGCCGGTGCGGGCCCGCTGCCCGGGCGGCAGGGCGCCGCGCGCGGTCAGCTCCACCGACCAGGCCCGGGTCACCGCCCACGCGGCCAGGCCCGCCCCGGCCAGGCAGAGCAGCACCGCGTACGCCAGCTCGCGCCGGCCGCGGGCGGCGGTCCGGCCGGCCGCGGCGGTGACCGGCGCGCTCATCGGGCCGGCCGCAGCGTCTCGGCGGCGGCGATCGCGGCGAGCACGGCGGCGGCCTTGTTCCGCGTCTCCTGGTCCTCGGCGGCGGGATCGGAATCGGCCACCACACCGGCACCGGCCTGCACGTAGGCCCGGCCGTCTCGGATCAGCGCGGTGCGGATGGCGATGGCCATGTCCAGGTCGCCGCCGAAGGCGAAGTAGCCGACGGTGCCGCCGTAGACGCCGCGGCGGACCGGCTCCAGCTCCTCGATGATCTCCATGGCCCGCACCTTGGGCGCGCCGCTGAGCGTGCCGGCGGGGAACGTCGCGGCCAGCGCGTCGAACGCGGTGCGGTCGTCGCGCAGCTCGCCGACCACCGTCGAGACGATGTGCATGACGTGGCTGTAGCGCTCGATGGTGGCGAACTCCGGCACCTGGACGGTGCCCGGACGGCAGACCCGGCCCAGGTCGTTGCGGCCCAGGTCGACCAGCATGACGTGCTCGGCGCGTTCCTTCGGGTCGGCGAGCAGCTCGGCGGCGAGCCGGGCGTCGGCGTCGGGCGAGCCGCCGCGCGGCCGGGTGCCGGCGATCGGGTGCAGCAGCGCGCGGCGCCGCCCGTCCGGGCCGGCGCTCACCTTGAGGTGCGCCTCCGGCGACGAGCCGACGATGTCGAAGCCGTCGAAACGCAGCAGGTACATGTACGGGCTGGGGTTGGTGGTGCGCAGCACCCGGTAGACGTCGAGCGGGTCGGCTTCGGTGGCGCGTTCGAAACGCTGGCTGAGCACGATCTGGAAGCACTCACCGGCCCGGATCGCCTCCTTGGCCGCCTCCACCGCCTTCGGGTAGCCGCCGTCGGGCGTCCGGCTGGCCACCTCGCCCACGCCGGGGCGGTCGACCGTGGCGACCATGGGCGGAATCGGTCGGGACAGGGCGGTGGTCATCGCGTCCAGGCGGCCCACCGCGTGGTGGTACGCGGCGGCCACCCGCTCCGGCCGGTCGGGCGCGTCCGGCGGGGGCAGGACCGCGTTGGCGACCAGGATCGCCGAGCCCTCGTAGTGGTCGAGCACCACCAGGTCGGTGGCGAGCATCATGCCCAGCTCGGGCACGTCCAGCTCGTCCTCGGTCAGCTCCGGCAGCCGCTCGAACCGGCGGACCAGGTCGTAGCCGAGGTAGCCGACCAGGCCGCCGGTGAGGGGCGGCATGTCGCCGTCCGGGTCCCAGGCCGGGCCGGCGAGCGCGGCGACGGTCTGCCGGAGCACGGTGACCGGGTCGCCGGAGGTGGGCACGCCGGCCGGCGGGGCGCCGGTCCAGCTCGCCTCGCCGCCGCGCTCGGTGAGCGTGGCGCCGCTGCGTACGCCGATGAACGAGTAGCGCGACCAGGCCGTGCCGGCCGAGCCGACGCCCTGCTCGGCGGACTCCAGCAGGAACGTGCCGGGACCGCCGGCGAGCTTGCGGTAGACCCCGACCGGGGTCTCGGCGTCGGCCAGCAGCCGCCGGGTGACCGGCACGACCCGCCAGCGGTCGGCCAGCTCGGCGAAGGCGGACCGGTTGGGGCGGACCGCGCCGTCGGTCACGGGGTCACCTCCGGCGAGCTGACCGGGAGGTCGGTGAAGAAGCAGGTCCGGTGCCCGGTGTGGCAGGCCGCGCCGACCTGCTCCACGCTGACCAGCAGCGCGTCGCCGTCGCAGTCCAGCGCGACCGAGCGGACGTACTGGTGGTGGCCGGAGGTGGCGCCCTTGACCCAGTACTCCCCCCGGCTGCGGGACCAGTAGGTGGCCCGGCCGGTGGTGAGCGTGCGGTGCAGCGCCTCGTCGTCCATCCAGGCGACCATCAGCACCTCCCCCGAGTCGTGCGCGCGGACCACGGCGGCGACCAGGCCGTCCGGGCCGCGGCGCAGCTTGGCCGCGATGGCCGGGTCGAGCCGGGAGGGGCGGTCCGGGCCGGGGGCCACGGGGCGGGCTGGGGCGCCGGGGCGGGTGGGTGCGCCGGTCACCGGCGCGTCAGAGGCGGGCACGGTTGACCATTCTCCCGCACGCGGCGCCGGCACCGAAGACGTGTCCCGGGTGACGGGCGGCACCGCGTGCAGGGCCTGCCTGAGCTGACCGAGGTAGCGGTCCACCCGACCGTCGGCCAGCGCCTCGGCCAGGTCCGCGCCGGCCACCGCGGCGACCTCCCCGGCGTACGGGCGGACCAGCGGGACGATCCCGGTGACCAGCCGGCCGGCGGCGGCGCCGACCTCGGTCGGGTCGCCGTCGCGCAGCCCGAGGCAGAGCAGCATGTCGGCGCGGTAGCCGGGCGGGGCGACCGGCAGGTCCAGCGCGGCGGTCAGGGCCGCCCGCCGGGACACCACCCGGACCGACGGGTTGGCCAGCCGGAGCACCGAGGGGCAGAGCCGGGCCAGGTCGGCCGCGGCGAGCCGGACGCCGATCGGGTCGCCGGCCCAGCGGGCGCCGGCGACCTTGCCCAGCGTGGCGATCAACTCCTCCAGGCGCGGCTCGTCCGCGGGCTGGCACAGCACGGGCAGGTCGATCCGGCGGCGCCACTCCGGCACCGCCCAGAGCAGTCGGGCCGGTGCGGTGACCGGGAGCCCGAACGCCCAGTCGGCGGGCTGGCCGAGCCGGTGCACCCAGGAGCGGACGTCCCGGGACGCCACCGAGACGTGCACCAGGCGGCCGTCGAACTCGGCCAGGTAGGCGCGCCGCACGGCGTAGCGGTCGGCGGGGCGGGGGCGGGTCGACGAGGCGGGACGGTCGTCGTCGGCCGCGACGAGCACGTCCACGTCGACGTCGCTGTGCTCGGTGGCGGCCCGCCGGGCGTGACTGCCACGCAGCATGATCCCGACGACCGGTCGGTCCGCGGCCTGCCGGAGGCGGGCGGCCCAGTCGTCGAGGAATCCGGACTCGGGCAACGAAGCGGGACCCACCGCGACATGGTGCCGGAAGTCCGATCTTCGGCGCAATGACCGATGGCGGACCGGGTGTCCGCTGCGGGCGGCTTCAGCCTAGTTCCTCCTCCGCGCGCCGGTACGCGTCGATCTTGTGGTCGAGCACCTTCAGGTCCTCGGTCAGATCGGCCATCCGGGCCAGCACCCGCACCCGGTGCGCCTCGAACAGCGCCCGTCGCGCGCCGAGCGTCCGGTCGCCCTGCCGGGCCAGCTCGGCGTAGCGGCGCATGTCGCGCACCGGCATCCCGGTACGCCGTAGCCGGGTCAGCAGGAACAGCCAGCTGACGTCGGCCTCGGTGTAGCGCCGACGGCCGGCGGAGTCCCGCCCGACCGGGGCGACGAGGCCCTCCTGTTCGTACCAGCGCAGCGTGTAGGTGGTCAGGCCGACCCGCTCCGCCGCCTCGCCGACGCTGAGGCTCTTCTCCCGGATACCGATGTCCACCCGCCCAGGCTTCCAGTTCGAGCCCACTCGAAGTCAACCGCTATTGCCCGGCGCGAAGAATTCATCTAGCGTTGATTTCAACAGTTGACGAATTGTCGGAGGCGGTCATGGACGACGCGGTGTCGGTCCGTGACCTGGTGGTCGACCGGGGTGGGCGGCGGGTGCTGCACGGCATCAGCTGCGACGTCCCCCGGGGCACGGTCACCGGGTTGCTGGGCCCCAGCGGCAGTGGCAAGACCACGCTGATGCGCGCGATGGTCGGTGTGCAGACGATCGGCGGCGGCACCGTCGACGTGCTCGGCCGGCCCGCCGGCTCGACCGAGCTGCGCCAGCGGGTCGGCTACCTCACCCAGGCGCCGAGCGTCTACGCCGACCTCACGGTGCGGGAGAACGCCCGCTACTTCGCCGTGCTCCAGGGCCGGGGCCGCGCCGAGGCCGACCGCGCGGTGACCGACGTCGGCCTGGCCGGGGCGGCCGACCAACTGGTCGGCACGCTCTCCGGCGGCCAGCGCAGCCGGGCCTCGCTCGCCTGCGCCCTGGTCGGCGACCCGGAGCTGGTCGTCCTCGACGAGCCCACGGTCGGGCAGGACCCGGTCCTGCGGGCCGACCTGTGGGCCCGGTTCCACGCCATGGCCGCCGCCGGCACCACGCTGCTGGTCTCCAGCCACGTGATGGACGAGGCGGCGCGCTGCGACCGGCTGCTGCTGATCCGGGAGGGCCGGCTGATCGCCGACGACACCCCGGCCGCGGTCCGCGCCGCCACCGGCGTAGACGACCTGGAGGAGGCGTTCCTCCGCCTGATCCGCGACGCCGAGCCGGAGGCCACCTCATGAACGGGCGCATCCTGGCCGCCACGACCGGGCGGATCCTGCGGCAGCTCCGGCACGACCGACGGACCGTCGCGCTGCTGGTCGTGGTGCCGGCCGTGCTGCTCACGCTTGTCTACTTCATGTACGTCGACCAGCCCACCCGGCCCGGCGCGCCGCGCACCTTCGACCGGGTCGCGCTGATCATGCTGGGCTTCTTCCCGTTCATCATCATGTTCCTGGTGACCAGCATCGCCATGCTCCGCGAGCGCACCACCGGCACGCTGGAGCGGCTGCTCACCACGCCGCTGGGCAAGCTCGACCTGCTCTTCGGCTACGGCATCGCGTTCGGCCTGGCCGGGGTGCTCCAGTCCACCGTCGCCTCGCTGGTGGCCTACCAGGTGTTCGGGCTGGACACCGCCGGCAGCCCGTGGCTGGTCGTGCTGATCGCCGGCGTGAACGCGGTGCTGGCCGTGGCGCTCGGCCTGTTCTGCTCGGCGTTCGCCCGTACCGAGTTCCAGGCGGTGCAGTTCATGCCGGTGGTGGTGGCCCCGCAACTGCTGCTGTGCGGGCTGTTCGTGCCACGCGGCCAGATGGCCGGCTGGCTCCAGGCGGTCAGCGACGTGCTCCCGCTGTCGTACGCGGTCGAGGCGCTCCAGGAGGTCGGCGCGCACGCCGACGCGACCGGCACCATGTGGCGCGACGTGGCGATCGTGGCCGGGGCGGCGGTGGTCGCGCTGGTGCTGGCCGCCGCGACGCTGCGCCGGCGCAGCGGATGAGCCCGCGTGGCGACGCCGAGCCGGCGCGGCGGACGAGCCGGCGCCGCACCGGGCGGCGGCCCGGCAACCCGGACACCCGGGAGGCGATCCTCGCGGCGGCCCGGGCCGCGTTCGCCGAGCGCGGCTACGACGCCACCGGGATCCGGGCGGTCGCGGCCGCCGCCGGCGTGGACCCGGCGCTGGTGCACCACTACTTCGGCGCCAAGGAGGAGCTGTTCCGCGCTGCCATGGCGATCCCGGTCGACCCGGCCGAGCTGGTGCCGCGGGTCATGGCCGGCGGCGCGGACGAGGTCGGCGAGCGGCTGGTCCGCACGTTCCTGAGCGTGTGGGACTCGCCGGCCGGAGTCGCCGCGGTGGCCCTGCTGCGCTCCGCGGTGAGCAACCAGTGGACCGCCCGCCTGCTACGCGAGTTCCTGACCACCCAGATCCTGCGACGGGTCCTCACCCAGCTCGACCTGGACCCGGCCGAGGCGCCGCTGCGCGGCGCGCTGGTCGCCACCCAGGTCGCCGGCCTGGCCATGATGCGCTACGTGATCCGCCTGGAACCGGTCGCGTCCGCGTCTCCCGACACGCTGGCCCTCACCATCGGCCCGACCCTCCAGCGCTACCTCACCGGCCCGCTGCCCGCCCCGGACGGGCGACGGCCCGACTGAGCGACTTCGCCGCCGTGGTGGCGGACTGGCAGGCGCCCCGGCCGTGCGGCGCGGGCACGGGCACGACAACCGCCGGCTGCGAGCGGGCGGAAGCGCGCAGGGCGGTCAGCGGGTCTGCTCCAGCCAGGACGCGTAGAGCAGGGCGTAGACCGAGTCGGTGTCGCGCACCAGCTCCTCGTGCGGGCCGCGCTGGACGATCCGGCCCCGGTCCACCACGATCACCTCGTCGGCCGCCTGCGCGGTGGAGAGCCGGTGCGCGATGGCGAGCGTGGTGCGCCCCCGGGTGACCGCGTCCAGCGTGCGTTGCAGGCGGACCTCGGTGGCCGGGTCGACCGCGCTTGTCGCCTCGTCGAGCACCAGCAGGTCCGGGTCGGCCACGTAGGCGCGGGCCAGCGCCACGAGCTGCCGCTCGCCGACGCTGAGCGCCTCGCCGCGCTCCCCGACCGGGGTGTCCAACCCGGCCGGCAGCCCGTCCAGCCAGTCGGCCAGGCCCAGCTCGGTGAAGGCGGCGGTGAGGCGGGCGTCGGTCAGCTCCGGGCGGGCGAAACGGACGTTCTCCCCGACCGTGGTGTCGAACAGGAAGCCGTCCTGCGGCACCATCACCACCCGGGTACGCAGCGAGTCGAAGCGCACCCGGCGCAGGTCGACGCCGGAGAGCAGCACCTCGCCCTCGGTCGGGTCCATCAACCGGGTGAGGAGCTTGGCGAACGTGGTCTTACCGCTGCCGGTCTCCCCCACTACCGCCACACGGCTCTTGGCCGGGATGTCCAGCGTCACGCCGTGCAGCACCGGCGGCCCGCCCGGGTAGGCGAACGTCACGCCGGCGAAGCGGACGTCGAGCGGACCGGACGGCAGTTCCCGGCCCTGCCGGCCCGGGTCGGCCACGTCCGGGGCGACGTCCAGCACGTCGAGCACCCGGCGCCAGCCGGCGATCGCGTTCTGCGCCTCGTTGAGCACCTCGGTGGCGATCTGCACCGGCTGGATGAAGAGCGTGACCAGGAACAGGAACGCGGTGAGCTGGCCGACCGACAGGGTGCGGTCGACGCCCAGGCTCACCCCGACCACCACCACGCCGGCCAGCGCCAGGCCGGCGGCCAGTTCGCCGACCGAGCTGCCCACGATGCTGATCCGGATCGCCCGCTGCTGGGCCACCCGCTGCCCGTCGATCGCCGCGTCCAGCCGGCGGGCGGTGCGCCCGGAGATCCCGTACGCCCGGATCACCGGCGCGCCCACCACGCTCTCGCCGATCGCGCCGAGCAGCGTGCCGGTCCGCTGCCGGACCAGCCCGTACGCGCCGGCCAGCCGGCGCTGGAGCCGCCGGATGACCAGCACCGCCGGCGCGAACGCCACGAGCACCACGAGCGTCAACTGCCAGGAGTACGCCAGCATCACCGCGGTGGTGACCACCAGTTGGCCCAGGTTGACGAGAAGGATCACCCCGCCCCACTGGAGGAACTGGGTGATCTGGTCGACGTCGCTGGTGACCCGGGAGACCAGCGACCCGCGTCGCTCGGACTGCTGGTGCAGCATGGACAGGTCGTGCACGTGCCGGAACGCCCGGGTGCGCACGCCGGCCAGGGCGGTCTCGCTGACCGTGAACAGCCGGCGCATCATCAGGTAGCCGCAGGTGGTGGTGACCACCAGCACGGCGGCGGTGACCGCCACGGTCAGCGAGATGACATTCAGGTCGAGCCCGCCGACGATGCCGTGGTCGATGCCGCGCTGCACCGCCACCGGCACGGCCACCCGGCCGACCATGTAGACCAGCGCCAGCGCCAGCGTGCCGGCGAGCCCGGTCCTCAGCTCCGGGGAGAGCGCCAGCCCTCGCCGCAGCGTCCCCCAGGTCGACTCGGTCCGCTCCTCGGCGGCGACACTGCTCACCGGGCCCGCCTTTCGTTCGCGACTGCGGGGCTCCGCTGCGCTGCGCTCCTCGCGCTCACCGGTCCACCTCCAGGCCAGAGGTCATCGGGGTGACCTCGTCGTACGTGCGGTTCTGCTCGCGCTCCTGCTCGGCCTGCTCGTACGCGGTGACCAGGTCGGCGTAGCCGGAAACGGTGGCCAGCAGCTCGGGGTGGGTGCCGCGGGCGACCACCCGGCCCTGCTCCACGTAGATCACCTCGTCAGCGAGCGCGATGGTGGCCCGCCGGTAGGCCACCACCAGGATCGACGCGGGCGCGCCGCCGTCCGCGGGGGCGCGCAGGCCAGCCAGGATGGCCGCCTCGACCCGCGGGTCGACGGCGCTGGTGGCGTCGTCGAGCACCAGCAGCCGGGGCCGGCCGGCGAGCGCCCGGGCCAGGGTGAGCCGCTGCCGCTGCCCGCCGGAAAGCGAGGTGCCCCGCTCGCCGACCATGGTGTCCAGCCCGTCCGGCAGCGCGGCGACGAAGCCGTCCGCCTCGGCCAACCGCAGCGCCGCCCACACCTCGTCGTCGCCGATGCCGGCCCGGTCCAGCGAGATGTTGGCCCGGACCGTGTCGTCGAAGACGAACGGCACCTGGGCCACCAGCGCCACCGTGGCGGCGAGCGAGGCGGCGGTCAGGTCGCGCACGTCGACGCCGTCCAGGGTCACCCGGCCGGTACGCGGGTCGACCAGGCGCACGGCCAGCGAAGCGATGGTGGACTTGCCGGCGCCGGTCGGCCCGACCAGGGCGACCGTCTTCCCGGCCGGCACGGTGAACGTCACCTCGCCGAGCACCTCGGCGCCGGGCAGGTGCGCCTCGGCCGGCTCGTAGGAGAAGTGGACGTCGCGGAACGTGAGGGTGGCCGGGGCGGGGGTGGCCGGGTCGAGTGCCGTCGTGCCGTACGGCATGTCGCCGGTGGCGTCCAGGACACGACGCACCCGGTCCCAGCCGGCGACGCTGCGCGGAAGTTCGGCCAGCACCCAGCCGATGGCCCGCACCGGGAAGGCGAGCACGGTGAACAGGAACGCGACGCTGACCAGCTCGGTGACCGTGATCGCGCCCTGGTTGAGCCGGACCGCGCCGACCACCAGCACGGCGAGCGTGCCGAGGCTGGGCAGCGTCTCCAGCATCGGGTCGAAGACGCCGCGCAGCCGGCCGACGGAGATCAGCGCGTCGCGCAGCTCACCGGCGCGGGCGGCGAAGCGGGCCGTCTCCTGCGACTCGCGGCCCATGGTCTTGACCACCAGCGCGCCGTCGAAGCTCTCGTGCGCGATGCCGCTGACCTCGGCGCGCAGTCGCTGGGCTCGGGCCTGCCGGGGCGCCATCCGGCGGGAGTAGACCACGTTGAGCGCGAACAGCGCGGGGAAGACGGCGAGGCCGACCAGGGCGAGCGCCCAGTCGGTGAGGAACAGCGAGGCGACGGCGCCGACCAGCATCACCAGCGTGCCGACCGCGAACGGCAGCGGCGCGATCGGGTACCAGGCGGCCTCCACGTCGGAGTTGGCGTTGGAGAGCAACGTGCCGGTGGAGTTGCGGTGGTGCCAGGCCAGCGGCAGGTCCAGGTAGCGGCGGGTGACCCGGCGGCGGTAGGCGGCCTGGAGCCGGTACTGCATGTAGCCGGCGCCGAGCCGCCGGCCGAAGATGCCCACCACCCGCAGCACGCTGATGCCGAACAGGGTCGCCGCGGCCAGGGCGAGGGTCCCGGTGCCGACGGCGCCCCGCAGGACGGCGGGGATGGCCACCTCGCCGACGACCGCTCCCACCACCCGGGCGCTGGCGATGACCAGGAGGCCGAACAGCACGCTGCCGCTCACCGCCACGGCGAAGATCCTCGGCTCTTCCCGGATGGCCTGGCCGAGCACCCGTAGCCCCCTGCCGAGCACGTCCCGACTTGTCCCGCTCGCCACGCTCTCCCCCGCCGTAAGCCGCAATATTCTCCCCCATCCTTACCGCTCGCCGCCACGTCCGCCGACCCGGCCGGGATATGTCCGCGGTCACGTTCCACGGACCGCGCGTCCGACGACCGGCCGCGGGCGGTCGACCAGCGCCGCCGCGCCGCCGCGCTGCGCCGATCGGCCCGATCGGGCCTACCATCGGGTCATGCCGCGGTACGCCCGGACGGAGCGCGAGGCGCTCGCCGACCTGATGCTGGAACTCGGACCGGACGCGCCGACGGTCAACGAGGGGTGGACCACCCGTGACCTGGCGGCGCACCTGCTGGTGCGGGAGCGCCGGCCGGACGCGGCCGGTGGCATCCTGCTGCCGCCGTTGCGGGGCCACGGCGAGGCGGTCCGCCTCAGGGTCGCCGCCGGCCCGTACGCCGACCTGGTCGACCGGGTCCGCCACCCGCCGGTGTGGAGCCCGGTGAGCAATCCGCTCACCGACGAGCTGGCCAACGGCGTGGAGTTCTTCGTCCACCACGAGGACGTGCGCCGGGGCCGGCCCGGCTGGCGCCCGCGCGACCTGCCGGCCGGCCAGCAGGCGATGCTCTGGAAGCGGGTCACCCTGCTGGCGCGGATGGCGCTGCGGCGTTTCCCCGCCGAGGTGCTGGTGCAGGCGCCCGGGCACGGCGAGCTCCGGGTCGGGCGGGGCGGCGAGCGGCTGCGGCTGGTGGGCGCGCCGGGCGAGCTGGTCCTGTTCCTGAGCGGCCGGCAGCGGGTGGCCCGGGTGCAGGTGGACGGCCCGGTCGGGACCGCTGACCGGTTGCGGACCGCCGAGCTGGGCTTCTGACCGAGCGTGTGCGAACCGTGACCGGCTTATTGTGAAAAACGCACATCCCAGTGATGAAATCCGATCTCCCCTGCCGTACGCTCCTGGCCGCCGCCCGGCCTCCCCGGCGGCGGACAGGGGGCAGGGATGCGTGGATTCGCGCTCTCGGCGCTGCACGAGCCACCCTTCCCGGCGCGACGGCACCCCGCGGTCGATCGGGTCGCCGCGGAGAGCGCCGACTGGGTACGCGACCTCGGCCTGGTCGGTGATCCGGCCGCGCGGCGCCGGCTGGCCGGCGCGCACGCCGCGGAGCTGGCCGGACGGGCCTGCCCGGAGGCGCCCCTGGCCGGCCTGCGTCTGCTCACCGACCTGATCAACTGGTTGTTCGTGGTGGACGACGCCTGCGACGACGACGGCCTGGGCGTCGACCCCACCCGCCTGGCCCCCACCGTGGCGGCGCTGCTGACCGTGCTCGACGGGCACGGCGACCCGGCCGCGCCGGCCCCGACCGGCGCCGGCCCGCTCGCGACGGCCCTGCACGACCTGTGCCGGCGGGCCCGGGACGTGCGGCGGCCCGCGCTGCTGCTGCGCCTGGTCAGCCAGTTGCGCGAATACCTGTTGGCGCTGCTCTGGGAGGCGGCCAACCGGGAGCACCGGCGGGTGCCCGGGGTGGCCGAGTACGTGCAGATGCGCCGGCACACCGGCGGCGTACGGCCCAGCTTCACGGTGACCGACCTGGCGAACCCGGCGCGGCCCGGCTCCAGCCGGCGGGCCGATCCGGCGCTGACCGCGCTGGACGGCCTCGCCACCGATCTGGTCTGCTGGTGCAACGACCTGTTCTCCTACGACAAGGAGCGTGGCCTCGCCCCGGCGACGCACAATCTGGTCACCACGATCGCGGGCGAGACCGGGCAGGGCGAGGAGGCGGCGCTGCGCGCGGCGGCCGCCCGCTTCAACGCGACGCTCGCCGCGTACGCGGAGCGGGACGCGACGCTGCTCGCCGACGCCGACGACGGGGTACGGGCGTTCCTGGCCACCCGGCGGCACTGGATCCGGGCCACCTACGACTGGTCCCGCGCCGCCGCCCGGTACACCTGAGCCGGCACCCTGGCCATTCAGCACTAGCCGCTGCCCCGGTGCACCCAATACTCTTCGGTAACCGCAGACCGGCGTGACCCCCGTCACGCCCCTCCACCCCTGAAGGCGGCTACCGCGATGGCTCTCGATATACCGTACCGTTCCGTACCGGACATGTTCCTCAAGCGCGTGGCGGATTCCCCCGACCGGCACGCGTTCGCCCACCCCGCCCAGGACGACTCGGGCCCGGTCTGGCTGACGTGGGAGCAGGTCGGGCAGCGCGCCAGGGCGATCGCGGCCGGGCTGCACGGGCTCGGTGTGGGGCTCGAGGATCCGGTGGCGATCCTGGCGAACACGCGGCTGGAGTGGGTGCTCGCCGACTTCGGCGTCATGTGCGCCGGCGGGGCCACCACGACCGTCTACCCCACCACCGAGCCGGAGGACGCGGTCTACATCCTCGCCGACTCCGGCTCGCGGGTGCTGTTCGCCGAGAACCCGGCCCAGGCGGCGAAGATCGCCGGCGCGGACCTGCCGGCGCTGACCCACGTGGTGCTGCTCGACGGCACGCCCGACCCGGCGGCCGGCATCCCGCAGCTCACCCTGGCTCAGCTGGAGGAACGCGGCGCCGCCGCGCTGGCCGCCGAGCCGGACCTGGTCGACCGGCTGGTCGCCGGCATCGGCCCGGACCACCTGGCCACCCTGATCTACACCTCGGGCACCACCGGCCGGCCCAAGGGTGTGGAGCTGCTGCACGGCGGCTGGTGCTGGGAGGGCGTGGCGCAGGCCGAGCTGGGCCTGCTGCGCGTCGACGACCTGCAGTACCTGTGGCTGCCGCTGTCCCACTCGTTCGGCAAGACGCTGCTCTGCGGCGCCACCCACGTCGGGCTGCCCACCTACGTCGACGGCCGGGTGGACAAGCTGGTCGAGCTGCTCGGCGTGGTCCGGCCGACGCTGATGTGCGGCGCGCCCCGGGTCTTCGAGAAGGTCTACAACAAGGCGGTGACCACGGCGCAGTCCGCCGGCGGCGCGAAGGCGAAGATCTTCGCCTGGGCGGTCGCGGTCGGCAAGGAGAAGGTCGCGCTGGAGCAGGCCGGCAAGCCGGTCCCGGCCGGGCTGCGACTGAAGTACGCACTCGCCGAGAAGCTGGTCTTCAGCAAGCTCCAGGCGCGGCTCGGCGGCCGGATGCGGGTCCTGGTGTCCGGCGCGGCGCCGCTGAGCCAGGAGATCGCCACCTTCTTCGCCGCCGCCAACCTGCCCATCTCGGAGGGGTACGGCCTCACCGAGACCAGCGCCGGCGCGTTCGTCAACCCGCCCGACGGGCTCCGGATCGGCAGCGTGGGTCGCGCCATGGGCGACCTGGAGTGCCGGATCGACACCGACGGCGAGATCCTGGTCCGCGGCCGCCCGGTCATGCGCGGCTACCACAACCTGCCCGGGGAGACCGCGGAGGCGTTCACCGACGACGGGTTCTTCCGCACCGGCGACATCGGCACGCTCGACGACGACGGCTACCTGCGCATCACCGACCGCAAGAAGGACCTGGTCAAGACGTCCGGCGGCAAGTACGTCGCGCCGTCGCACATCGAGGGCGTGTTCAAGGCCGTCTGCCCGTACACCTCGCAGGCGGTGGTGATCGGGCAGGCCCGTAACTACTGCACCATGCTGGTGACGCTGGACCCGGACGCGATCCAGGCCTGGGCCGCCGGCACGCCGCTGGCGGGGCGCGACTACACCACGATCGTCACCTCGCCGGAGGCGCAGGCGATGGTCGAGGGCTACGTGGCCGAGCTGAACGCCAAGCTCAACCGCTGGGAAACGATCAAGAAGGTGACGATCCTCCCCCGCGACCTCACCATCGCCGACGGCGAGGTCACCCCGTCGCTGAAGATCAAGCGCCGCAGCGTGGAGACCAACTTCGCCGGCGAGATCGACAAGATGTACGAGGGCTCGCTCGCCGAGTTGTAGCCCGCCCCGGCGCCGCGCGGGCCGTGCCCCACCGTCCCGGGGCACGGCCCGCGCCGGACCGGCCCCGGCGGCTCGCGCCGGTCACAGATGCCGCTGCCGCCAGCGGCTCTGCTCGGCCTCGGTGGCGAGCTGTTCCTCCAGCGCGAGCTGGCGCACCCGACGCCGGTGGTCGTTCTCACTCCGCGTCTCCCACCCGACGCCGGCGACGGTGAGCACCGCCAGCACGCCCAGCGCGCCCACCTCGGGCAGCCGGAACGCGAGCGGGCCGGCCGCGGCGAGCACCACCACGGTGACCAGCAGCGCGCGGTGCACCTCGTGCACCGCCAACCACCAGCAGCCGGCGATGCTGAGCAGGTAGAGGCACACGCCGGCGAACAGGACACCGCCCCAGAAACCGCCGACCGGCCAGCCCCAGGGCGGGGTCGCCGGGTCGGCGACCTCGGCCAGCAGATCCTTGAGGCCGAGCGCGAAGAGGATGGTCCCGGCGACCATCGGCAGGTGCAGGTAGGTGTAGACCGCGCGCGCCAGCCGCAGCCGGGCGCCCTTGTCGCGGGCGTGGTGCAGCGCCTGCTCCAGCGCGAACGCCAAGGTGTCGAAGTACGCCCACCAGAGCGCCGCCACCACCAGGATGCCGAGCAGCGCGGCCACCGCCACCGGGCCGGTCAGCGGCAGCCCGGTCTTCGGGCCGAGCCCGAGCGCGATGATCGACTCGCCTAGCGCGACGAGCACCATCAGCGCGTGCCGTTCCGCCCAGTGCCCGGCCGACAGCACCACCCACCAGTGCCAGGCGACGGTGGTGCCGACCACGTACTCGACCAGCACCGCAAGCGTCCAGAGCGTCAGTTGCAGCCCGACCACGAACCGGCCCTCGGGCAGGGTGGCGCGGACGACCCCGGCGGCCACCAGCAGCGCGGTCGCCGTCGTCGGCACCAGCAGGCGCAGCAGGAACCGCCGTCGGCGCACCGGGTCGGTGCGGTCCACCCGGCCGAACACGCTCAGCTGGGCCATCCGGATCACGAAGTAGCAGCCGGCGAAGACCAGCGGGCCGGACAGGCCGCCCGCGCGGTCCTTGAACGCTTCGGGCGCGCTGAGCACCAGCAGGAACGTCGCCGCCACGGTGACGAAGCCGACCAGCGGCAGGATGCCCTGGTCGGCGCGGCAGGCGTTGCCCACCCGGGCGAACCCGGTCCACGACCACCAGAGCAGCGCCAGCACCAGCAGGAACCGGTAGAGATTGACCGGGGTCAGGTACGTGGCGGTCAGGGTGGTGACGCTGAGGAACGCGAAGACGAAGACCAGGTCGTAGAAGAGTTCCAGCCGGGTGGTGCGCGAGCCGGGGGCGGCCGCTCGTAGTGCCCACGACCAGCGGGCGTCGCTCCGGTTCCCCACCCGGGCAGTGTGCGGCGCGCGCCCGGCCCGGTGGCACGGTTCCAGCGATCGCCACCGGAACGGGCGCGGGCGCTGTCAGGCGATGACGCTGGGCTCCCGCCACTGCGGCCGGCCGGCCCGGTCCAGGTCGTAGCGGACCGCGGCGAGCCGCCCCACCGCCTCCACCAGCTCGGCGGCGGGCAGCGTGAAGGGCAGCCGGAGGAATCGCTCCAGCGTGCCGTCCAGGCCGAACCGCGGCCCGGGCGCCAGCCGTACGCCGACCTCCTCGGCCGCCCGGGCCAGCGCGCTGGAGATCGGGCCGTCCAGCTCGGCCCAGAGCGTGACGCCGCCGCGTGGCACCGTGACCCGCCAGTCGGGCAGCCGGTCGGCGAGCGCGGCGACCAGCGCGTCGCGCTGGGCGGCGAGTTGCGTGCGGCGGGCGGCGACGATGGTCGGCGCCTGGGCGAGCAGGTGCACCGCGACGAGCTGGTCGAGCACCGGGCTGGCCATGTCCACCCCGACCCGGGCCGCGGCCAGCCGCTGCACCTGGGGCGCGGAGGCGCGTACCCAACCGATCCGCAGCCCGCCCCAGTAGGGCTTGCTCATCCCGCCGATGCTGATCACCCGGGAGTGCCGGTCGAAGACCGCGACCGGTGGCGGCAGCGGGGTGCCGTCCAGCGGCAGGTCGACGAAGGACTCGTCCACCACCAGGTCGGTGCCGGCCGCGTGGGCCGCGCCGACCAGCCGCTCGCGCAGGTCGGCCGCCATCAGGTGACCGGTCGGGTTGTGGAACTCCGGGATGACGTACGCGAGCTTCGGCCGGGTCTGCCGGAGGCTGCCGAGCAGCAGGTCGGCGTCCCAGCCCTCGTCGGAGAGCCCGTGCGTGGCGATCCGGGCCCGCCGGGCCCCCAGCGCGGCGAGCGCGTTGGGGTAGGTGGGCGACTCCACCAGCACCGGCCCGCCGGGCGACAGCGCCAGCCGCAGCACCAGGTCCAGCGCGTGCTGGGTGCCGCTGGTGACCATGATCTGCTCGGGGCTGGTGGGCAGCCCACGTTCGGTGTAGCCCCGGGCCACCGCCTCGCGCAGCTCGATGATGCCGGTGGGGTGGTAACCGGCGCCGCCGAGATAGCGGGGCAGGTCCTCGGCGGCCGCCCGGGCGGCCGGGACGAGCTGCGGCGGGGCGGAGAGCGCGGCCACCCCGAGGTCGATCATGTCCCGGTCGTCGAGCGGGGTCCACAGGCCGGTGCTGGCCACCCGGTGGGTGCCCGGCAGCATGGTCCAGCTCCCGGCTCCACGCCGGCTGGCGAGGTGGCCGCTCTCCCGTAGTTCCCGGTAGGCGGCGGTGACGGTGGTCCGGCTGATCCGCAGCGCCTCGGCCAGTTCCCGCTCGGCCGGCAGGCGTACACCGAGGGGGAGCCGGCCGTCGGCGAGCAGGCCACGCACGGCGGCGGCGAGCGCGACGTAGTCGGGGCTGCGGCGACGGCCGGGCAGCGCGTGCCACTGACCGAGCAGTCGCGCCAATTGGACACCACGCACCTGGCTGGTCATGGCCACCTCTCCCCGATTGGCCTCTTCATGGCCGGCAATTGGACCCTAGGGTGGCATGCATGGTACAGCTTGGCAATCTCCGGCACCGTCCGGTGCGGCGACTCACCCAGCTCTACGCCGGCCTGGTCCTCTACGGGCTCAGCATGGCGCTGATGATCCGCTCCGGGCTCGGTCTGGACCCCTGGGACGTGTTCCACCAGGGGCTCGCCCGGCAGACCGGCCTCTCCTTCGGCACCGTCACCATCGCCGTCGGCGCCCTGGTGCTGCTGCTCTGGATCCCGCTGCGGCAGCGCCCCGGACTCGGCACGGTCAGCAACGTCGTGGTGATCGGGCTGGTCGTCGACGGCACCCTGGTCGTGCTGCCGCCGGGCGAGGGTCTGCCGGTGCGCGCCGCGCTGCTGGTCGTCGGGATCGTCGCCAACGGCGCCGCCACCGGTCTCTACCTCGGCGCCGGCCTCGGCCCCGGGCCGCGCGACGGCCTGATGACCGGGTTCACCGCCCGCCGCCCCCGCTTGTCGCTCCGGCTGGTCCGCACGGTCATCGAGGTCACCGTGCTGGGCCTCGGCTGGCTGCTCGGTGGGACCGTCGGCCTCGGCACCGTGGCCTACGCGCTGGCGATCGGGCCGCTCGCCCAGCTGTTCATTCCGATCTTCGCACTGCCGGCCCGACCGGCCAACGCCTACGCTGCGTGAACGTCGCCGGGCCCACCGCCATCGGGCCCGTCCGCCCGCACGGCCCTGAGCTGCGACGACGTACGACGGCAAAACCGGGTGTTTCCTCTGCCGTCGCGGGCGGGCATCATTCGTGCATGGGGGAGAACGGATGGCGTTGGAGCGACGCCTGGATCTTCGTCGCGTTGGTCATCGCGAGCGGTGCCGGCCGGCACCGCAGGGCCGCCTCGACACGCCGCCCCGAAGGGGTGCGCCTCGCCGACGTCCTCTCCACCGCCGACCACCTCAACCAGGCCATTCCCGAACGGCACGAGGTCGAGGGGGCGGTCCGCCGGCTCGCCGGGGCCGGCCTGGTCAGCGTCTCCGACGGCTGGTTCCGGGTCACCCCGGACGGTGAACGGCTCTGGCGCACCCGGCCCAGCGCCGGGCTGGGCACCACGGTGGACACCGTGCAGGGCGTGCTGGCCCGCCGGCACCCGCCGGGCGAAACCGAGTGGCAGCTCGCCGAGGACGACCACGCGGCGGCCGTCCAGGAGTACGTGGTCCGGTCCATCCCGATGCCACGCCGCTCCCCCGAGGGGCGTTCCGGCCGGCCCTGAACGCCGGCCCGACCGGCTTCAGCGCACCGGGTGCCCGGCGCCGCGCAGGGCGTCCTTGACCTCGCCGACGGTCAGCTCACCGAAGTGGAAGACGCTGGCCGCGAGCACCGCGTCGGCGCCCGCGGCGACGGCCGGCGGGAAGTGCGCCACCGCGCCCGCGCCGCCGCTGGCGATCACCGGCACCTCGACCACGTCACGGACCGCCCCGATCAGCTGCAGGTCGAACCCGGCCTTGGTGCCGTCGGCGTCCATCGAGTTGAGCAGGATCTCGCCCGCGCCCAGCTCGGCGCCGCGCGCCGCCCACTCGACCGCGTCCAGCCCGGTGCCGCGCCGGCCGCCGTGCGTGGTCACCTCGAAACCGCTCGGCGTCACCCCGGCCGGGGCGCGACGCACGTCCAGCGAGAGCACCAGCACCTGCCGGCCGAACCGGTCGGCGATCTCGGCGATCAACTCCGGCCGGGCGATGGCCGCGGTGTTCACCCCGACCTTGTCCGCGCCGGCCCGCAGCAGCGTGTCCACGTCCTCGACCCGCCGGATGCCGCCGCCCACGGTGAGCGGGATGAAGACCGACTCGGCGGTGCGCCGCACCACGTCGAGCATGGTGCCCCGGTCGCTGGACGAGGCGGTCACGTCGAGGAACGTCAGCTCGTCCGCGCCGGCCCGGTCGTACGCCGCCGCCAGCTCCACCGGGTCGCCGGCGTCGCGCAGGTCGAGGAAGTTGACACCCTTGACGACCCGCCCGGCGTCCACGTCCAGACACGGGATGACCCGTACCGCCACCGTCATGCCCGGAAGCCTAGCCAACGCGCGGGCGGCGGCGACCGGCCGGTGAGGCCGATCACCGCCGCCGGGGCGTGCACCGATCAGAGGCGGACGAGCATCTTGCCGAGGTTCTCGCCGCGCATCAGGCCGAGGAACGCCTCCGGGGCCCGCTCGATGCCGTCGACCACCGTCTCGTCGTACGACAGCCGGCCCTCGCGCAGCCAGCCGGCCATCTCCTGGACGAACTGCTCGCGCAGGTGGCCGTGGTCGCCGACGAGGAAGCCGCGCAGGGTCAGCCGCTTGCCGATCACCAGCGCCAGGTTGCGCGGGGCGGCCGGCGGCTCGGCCGAGTTGTACTGGGCGATCATGCCGCAGATGGCGGCCCGGCCGTGCAGGTTCATCGCCCCGATCGCGGCCTCCAGGTGCTCGGAGCCGACGTTGTCGAAGTAGACGTCGACGCCGTCCGGGGCGGCGGCCTTGAGCTGCTGGTACACCGGGCCCTCGTGGTAGTCGAAGGCCGCGTCGAAGCCGAGCGCGGTGAGCCGCTCGACCTTCGCCCGGGAGCCGGCGCTGCCGATCACCCGGCCGGCGCCGCGCAGCTTCGCGATCTGCCCGACCATGCTGCCCACCGCGCCGGCCGCGCCGGAGACGAAGACGGTCTCCCCCGGCTTCATGGCCGCCACGTCGAGCAACCCGGCGTACGCGGTCAGCCCGGTCATGCCGAGCGCGCCGAGGTAGGCGCTGACCGGGGCGACGCCGGGGTCGACCTTGCGCACGGCCTTGGCGTGGACAAGCGCGTACTCGCGCCAGCCGAGGCTGTGCAGGACGACGTCGCCGGGCTTGACGCCCTCGGCCTCGCCGGCCACCACCTCACCGACCGCGCCGCCGTCGAGCGGGGCGTCCAGCGCGAACGGCGGCAGGTAGGACCTGACGTCGTTCATCCGCCCGCGCATGTACGGGTCGACCGACATGAACTGGTTGCGGACCACGAGCTGGCCCGGCCCGGGCGTCGGCACCTCGGTGGTGACCAGCCGGAAGTTGTCGGCGGTCGGCCAGCCCTCGGGGCGGGACGCCAGATGGATCTCCCGGTTCACGCGGCTGCTCACCGGGCCTCCTTCGTTCGCGACTGCGGGGCTCGCAGACCCGGCTCGCTCTTCGCGCTCACCGGGCCTCCCGGACGGTCCGCGCGACCTCGATGTTGCCGCGGGTCGCGTTCGAGTAGGGGCAGACCTGGTGGGCGGCGTCGACAAGCTGCTCGGCGGCCGACCGCTCGACCGCGGGCAGGTCCACCACCAGGGTCACGGCCAGGCCGTAACCGCCGCTGCCGTTCGGCCCGATGCCCACCTCGGCCTCGACGACCGAGCCGGAGACGTCCGCCTTGGCCTGGCGGGCCACGATGCGCAGCGCGGAGTGGAAGCAGGCGGCGTAGCCGGCGGCGAAGAGCTGCTCGGGGTTGGCCGCGCCGCCGGCGCCGCCCATCTCCTTCGGCACGGCGAGGTCCAGCTCGACGGTGCCGTCGGAGGTGCGGACGTGGCCGTCGCGGCCGTCGCCGGTGGCCTTGGCGGACGCGGTGTAGAGGACCTGCATGGTCACTGCTCCTTCTGTCGGTGGATTGTCTCGGTGACCCGGGTGAGGGTGTCGCGCAGCCCGACCAGCTCGGCCTCGGTGAGGCCGGTGGCCCCGGCCACCCGCATCGGCACCTCGTCCATCCGCTCCCGCAGCGCCCGGCCCCGGTCGGTGAGGCCCACCTCGACCCGGCGCTCGTCGGCCGCCGAGCGGGTACGCACCACCAGACCGGCCGCCTCCAGCCGCTTGAGCAGCGGGGAGAGCGTGCCGGAGTCGAGCCGGAGCCGCGCGCCGAGCTCGGAGACCGTGGGGGCGTCGTCGCCGCGCTCCCAGAGCACCAGCAGCACCAGGTACTGCGGGTAGGTCAGACCGTGCTCGTCGAGGATGGGCCGGTAGACGTCGGTCAGGGCGCGCGACGCCGCGTAGAGGGCGAAGCACACCTGCCGGCGCAGCACCAGATCATCGGTCACGCGCCAAACCGTAGCGCACAATCAAATTGTGCACAACTTATTCACGCGGACCGGGTCGAGAGGCATGTCGCGCTCCCGACCGGGGCGCGGCGGAGGCGACCCATCATCAAGAACGCCTTTGCAGCTGATATCAGCAACGACTCGACACCGACCGCGTCGCGCCGCGCCGCGCCGGGGCGGGGCGGGGCGGGGCGGGTGAGTCGTTCGTGACATCAGCTCCAAAGGCACCGGAAAGACGACCGTGCCGCGTGCGGACCGGGCAGATCAGCCTGCGGGGAGGTACGCCTCCAGCTCGATCTCGACCAGGTGCTCCGGGTCGACCAGGCCGGCCACCACCACCATGGTGGCCACCGGACGTACCGGGCCGAACACCGCGTTGTGCGCCCGACCCACCTCGTCGACGAAGATGCGGTCGGTCACGTACATCCGGGTCCGCACCACGTGGCCCGGTTCCGCGCCCACCTCGGCGAGCGCGTCCAGGCCGATCCGGATCGCCTGCGCGGTCTGCGCCGCCGCGTCCCCCACGTGCGCCACTCGCCCGTCCACCGTGGACGTGCAGCCTGCCGTGATCGCCAGCGCGCCGGCCCGGACCACCCGCGAGTAGCCGTAGCGCGCCTCCCACGGCCCGCCCGAGCCGAGCCGGGTGACCACCGTGCCCGCCAGGCCGCCGACCGGCGGCTCACCCACGCCGTCGAACGGCAGCGCGTCCGGGGCGGCGGTCACGCGCCGGCCCGCAGCGTGGCGAGCGCCTCCGCGACGGTGAACGCGCCGGCGTAGAGCGCCTTGCCGGCGATCACGCCCTCCACCCCGACCGGCTCCAGCGTGGCCAGCGCCCGCAGGTCGTCCAGCGTGGACACACCGCCGGAGGCGATCACCGGGGCCTCGGTGCGGGAACACACCTCGCGCAGCAGGTCCAGGTTGGGCCCGCGCATCGTGCCGTCCTTGGTGATGTCCGTGACCACGTACCGCGCCGCGCCGGCGGAGTCCAGGCGGGCCAGCACGTCGTAGAGGTCACCGCCGTCGCGGGTCCAGCCACGCGCCGAGAGGGTACGACCGCGCACGTCCAGCCCGATCGCCACCCGGTCGCCGTACTCGCCGCAGATCCGGTCGCACCACTCGGGATCCTCCAGCGCGGCGGTGCCGATGTTGACCCGGGCCGCGCCGGTGCCCAGCGCCGCCCGCAGCGACTCGTCGTCGCGGATGCCACCGGAGAGCTCCACCCTGACGTCCAGCTTGCCCACCACCTCGGCGAGCAGCGCGGCGTTCGTGCCCCGCCCGAACGCGGCGTCCAGGTCGACCAGGTGGATCCACTCCGCGCCGTCGGACTGCCAGGCGAGGGCCGCGTCCAGCGGGTCGCCGTAGGCGGTCTCGCTGCCGGCGGCGCCCTGCACGAGCCGGACGGCCTGGCCGTCTGCGACGTCCACGGCGGGCAACAGGTCAAGGCTCAACGGTTGTCTCCTCGCATCCTCAACGACGGTCCAGCGCGATCACCACGATCGCCGGCAGGACCAGCAGCAACAACACGACCAACGCCAGCCGCAGCGCGAGGTCGTCGACGAAACTCCAGATGCCGACCACCGCGACGCCGGTGAGCAGCACGATCGCCGCCCGCTCGCCCCGGCTGTGCCGGCCCAGCCGGCCGGTGCGGCCACGGCGCAGCCGCGGCGTCAGCCGGCGTACCAGCGAACGGCGCCGCTCCCGGCGCGCCACCCGGCGGGCCCGGGCGGCGCGTTCCCGCTCCTGGTCGGCCTCGCGCGCCGCCCGGCGCCGGGCCCGTTCCTTACTCACCCAAGTGTTCCGAGCCAGTTGCGCAGCAACGCCGCGCCGGTGTCGGCCGACTTCTCCGGGTGGAACTGGGCGGCCGACAGCGCGCCTCGCTCGACCGCCGCGACGAAGTCCGCGCCGTGGTGCGCGGTGGTCACCGCGGCGCCGGTGGCGGCCAGCGCGACCGGGTCGGTGACCCCGTAGGAGTGGACGAAGTAGAACCGGGCGTCGGCCGGCAGGCCGGCGAGCAGCACCGAGCCGTCCGCGGCGCGCACCGTGTTCCAGCCCATGTGCGGCAGGCGCGGCGCGGGCAGCCGGGTCACCCCGCCGGGCAGCAGCCCGAGCCCCTTGGTGACCACGCCGTGCTCCTCGCCGTGCCCGAAGAGCACCTGCATGCCCACGCAGATGCCGAGCACCGGACGCCCGGCGGCGACCCGCTCGGCGATGACCGGGCCGGCGCCCGACTCCTCGATCCCGGCCATGCACGCGGCGAACGCGCCGACGCCCGGCACCACCAGGCCGTCGGCGTCCGCGGCGGCGGCCAGGTCGGCGGTGACGGTCACCTCGGCCCCGGCCCGCTCCAGCGCGCGCTCGGCCGAGCGCAGGTTGCCCGAGCCGTAGTCGAGCACCACCACCCGCCGGCCCATCAGCTCTCCCCGGGCAGCAGCCACAGCACGCCGCCGGCGGTGGCCAGCACGGCCAGCAGGCCGGTGATCACCACGGCGGCGCGGGCGGCGCCCTGCTTGTGCAACGACCACGTCCCGCCGACCAGTACCCCGGCCAGGATCAACAGCAGCGTCGGCCACACCCGCATCAGAGCGCACCCTTCGTGGACGGCACCACGCCGGCGCTGCGCGGGTCGATCGCGGTGGCCTCGCGCAGCGCGCGGGAGACCGCCTTGAACTGGGCCTCGACCACGTGGTGCGCGTCCGGGTGGCCACCGGGGCGGGCCGCCCGCAGCACGTCGACGTGCAGCGTGACCCGGGCCGCCTGGCCGAACGACTCCCAGATGTGCCGGGTCATGCTGGTCGGGTAGACCGGCCCGATGTACGGCGACAGCGCCGGCTCGTCGTGCACCACGTACGGCCGACCGGAGAGGTCGACCGCGGCGCGGACCAGCACCTCGTCCATCGGGACGGTGGCCGAGCCGTACCGCCGGATGCCGGCCTTGTCGCCCAGCGCCCGGTCGAACGCCGCGCCCAGCGCGAGCGCGGTGTCCTCCATCGTGTGGTGCGCGTCGATCTCCAGGTCGCCGACCGTGTGCACGGTCAGGTCGAAGCCGCCGTGCCGGGCGATCTGGTTCAGCATGTGGTCGTAGAAGCCGACGCCGGTCTCGATGTCGGCCTTGCCGGTGCCGTCGAGGTCGATCTCGACCAGGACCTTTGTCTCGTTGGTGACCCGCTCGATCCGGGCGGTGCGGTTCATGACAACTTCTCCATCGCGGACAGAAAGGCGTCGGTCTCGGCCGGGGTTCCGGCGGTGACCCGCAGCCAGCCGGGCAGGCCGACGTCGCGGACCAGCACGCCGGCGTCGAGCAGGGTACGCCAGGCGGCGCCCTGGTCGCCGCCGACGGCGAAGAGCACGAAGTTCGCGTCGCTGTCGGCCACCCGGTGCCCTCGCGCGCGCAGCTCGGCGACGATCCGGTCGCGCTGCTCCATGATCGCGGTGACGGTGCCGAGCAACGCGTCCCGGTGGGCCAGCGCCGCGCGGGCGGCGGCCTGGGTGAGCGCGGACAGGTGGTAGGGCAGCCGGACCAGCTGCACCGCCGCCACCACCGCCGGATCGGCGGCCAGGTAGCCCAGCCGGCCGCCGGCGAACCCGAACGCCTTGCTCATGGTGCGGGTGACCGCCAGCCGCGGGTGGTCGGGCAGCACGGCCAGCGCGCTGACCGTGCCGGGCCGGGCGAACTCGGCGTACGCCTCGTCCACCACCACCAGGCCCGGCGCCTCGTCCAGCACGGCGGCGACCACGGACGGGTCGAGCGCGGTGCCGGTCGGGTTGTTCGGCGAGCAGAGGAAGACCACGTCCGGCCGGTGCTCGCGCACCTGGGCGACCGCGTCGGCGGCGGTGAGCCCGAAGTCGGCGCCCCGGACACCCGGGATCCACCCGGTGCCGGTGCCGAGCGCCAGCAGCGGGTGCATCGAGTAGGCCGGGGTGAAGCCGAGCGCGGTGCGGCCCGGACCGCCGAACGCCTGCAGCAGCTGCTGCTGGATCTCGTTGGAGCCGTTGGCCGCCCACACGTGGTCGACGGTCAGCCCGTGGCCCAGATATCCGGCCAGGTCGGCGCGGAGCGCCACGGCGTCCCGGTCCGGGTAGCGGTTGAGGTCGCGCAGCTCGGCCGCGACCGCCTTGCCGATCGCCTCGACCACCGGCTCGGGCACCGGGTAGGAGTTCTCGTTGGTGTTCAGCCGCACCGCCACGTCGAGCTGCGGCGCGCCGTACGGGATGCGGCCCCGCAGGTCGTCCCGGATCGGCAGGTCGTCCAGGCCGGTCACGAGACGCCCCCGGGGAAGCGGACGCTTACCGCCTGGCCGTGCGCCGGCAGGTCCTCGACGCCGGCCAGGGTGACCACGTGCGGGGCCACCTCGCGCAGCGCCTGCTCGGTGTATTCGACCAGGTGGACGCCGCGTAGGAAGGACTGCACGGACAGGCCGGAGGAGTGCCGGGCGCAGCCGCCGGTGGGCAGCACGTGGTTGGAGCCCGCGCAGTAGTCGCCGAGCGACACCGGCGACCAGGCGCCGACGAAGATCGCGCCGGCGTTGCGCACCCGCAACGCCCACTCGCGGGCGTTCTCGGTCTGGATCTCCAGGTGCTCGGCCGCGTACGCGTCGACCACCCGCAGCCCGGCCTCCAGGTCGTCGACGAGGACCACCCCGCTCTGCTCGCCGCGCAGCGCGGTGCCGATCCGTTCGGCGTGCTTGGCGGCCGGCACCTGCCGGGCCAGCTCGGCGTCGACCGCGTCGGCCAGCTCGGTCGACGGGGTGACCAGCACGCTGGCCGCGAGGGGGTCGTGCTCGGCCTGGCTGATCAGGTCGGCGGCGACGTGCGCCGGGTCGGCGGTGTGGTCGGCCAGGACGGCGATCTCGGTCGGGCCGGCCTCGGCGTCGATGCCGACCACGCCGCGCAGCAGCCGCTTCGCGGCGGTGACCCAGATGTTGCCCGGGCCGGTGATCATTTCGACCGGGTCGCAGCGTCGCTCGCCGGCCGGGTCGACGGTCGCGCCGTACGCCAGCATGGCCACCGCCTGGGCGCCGCCGACCGCGTACACCTCGTCGACGCCGAGCAACGCGCAGGCGGCGAGGACCCGGCGGTCGGGCAGGCCGTCGTTCTCCTTCTGCGGCGGGCTCACCACCACCAGCGAGCGCACCCCGGCCGCCTGGGCCGGGACGACGTTCATCACCACGGTCGACGGATACATGGCCAGGCCGCCGGGGACGTAGAGGCCGACCCGGTCGACCGGCATCCACCGCTCGGTCACCGTGCCGCCGGACACCACCCGGGTGGTGTGGTCGGTGCGGCGCTGGTCGTCGTGCACCCTGCGGGCCCGGGTGATCGACTCCAGCAGCGCGGCGCGGACCTGCGGGTCCAACTCGCCCTCGGCGGCGCGGATCACCTCGACCGGCACCCGCAGGTGCTCCGGGGAGACGCCGTCGAACCGCTCGCTGGCCTCGCGGATCGCCGGGTATCCATGCTCCCGGACCGCCTCGACGAGGGGACGGATCCGCTCGACCGCCACGGAGACGTCGAGCTGGGCACGGGGCAGCAGGCGGCGCGGGTCGGGCACCCCGCCGCGCAGGTCGATCCGAGTCAGCACGCCTGCGAGTCTAGGCCGCCGCCGGGCGGACCGGCCGGGCGCGCCCGCACGCCGGGACGGTGAACCGGGACACGCCGGCCGAGCGCGATGGAGATACGCTCGATCACGTGAGCGCACGGCTGCCGGTGTTCCCGCTCGGGACCGTCCTCTTTCCCGGGCTGGTCCTTCCCCTGCACATCTTCGAGGAGCGCTACCAGGCGCTGGTGCGCCATCTGGTGGGGCTTCCCGAGGGCGCGCCACGCGAGTTCGGTGTGGTGGCGATCCAGGCCGGCTGGGAGGCGGCGCAGGCCGGGCCGCCGGGACGGTCCGCCGCCGGGCTGGCCGGCGGCGAGGTCACCCTGCACGAGGTGGGCTGCACCGCCGAGCTGCGGCAGGTCACCGAGCTGACCGACGGCGGGTTCGACATCGTCACGGTGGGCCGGCGCCGGTTCCGCATCGCCGAGATCGACTCCGCCGCCGAGCCCTACCTCACCGCCGAGGTGGAGTGGCTGCCCGAGCCGGCCGACGCGGACGAGGCGGCCGACATGCTGGCGGCCCGGGTGATCTCGGTGTTCCGGCACTACCTCGGCCTGATCCGGCCCGACCAGGAGGACATCTCCGAGCAGCTCCCGGAGGATCCGACCGTGCTGTCGCACCTGGTCGCGGCGACCGCCGCGCTGACCGTCGCCGACCGGCAGCGGCTGCTGGCCATCGACCACACTCCCGACCGGCTCCGCGCCGAGCTGCGCCTGCTCAACCGGGAGACGGCGCTGCTGCGCCAGATCCGGGCCGTGCCGGTGCCGCTCAGCGAGCTGGCGGGTCTCCCGGCGCCGAACTGATCCCGGGCGGTGGCGACTGGCCGCCGCCGGACCCCTGCGGGTACGGCCGATCCGCACCGAACCCCTCCGGGTACTGCCAGTCGGCGCCGGACCCGGGCGGGCTCGGCCGGTCGGCGCCGGACCCGGGCGGGGGCGGCCAGTCGCGGTCGGGCTCCGGCTCCGGGCGCAGCGACGGCCACCGCGACCAGCCGGCCAGCAGGGTGTACGTGACGGCCGCGCCGAACGCCGCGAGCAGCAGGTTGCCGTGCGGCACGGGCAGCGGGCCGAACCAGTCGACCCCACCGGCGCGCAGGTCGGCGGGCTTGGTGAAGTCGGTGCCCGGCGGCGCGGTGTCCACCAGCCGCCGGAACGTGGCCAGCCCGATCCGGCGGCCCACCTGCCAGGCCACCACGGCCGCGCCGAGGCCGCCCAGGGTGGCCGCGAGCAGCCCCACCGGGCCGCGCCGCCGGCGCAGCAGCACCCACAGGGCGATGGCGGAGAGGGCCCCGAAGCCGAGCGCGAGGAGGCTGAACCAGCCGTCGGCCGCGATCGGTTGTTCCGGCTGCGGAACCGCGTAGACCGCGCCGTCCGGGGTCTGCCGCACCGGCGTGCCCGGCGCCAGCCACGCCCAGAGCAGGCCCAGCGGCGCGCCGAGCACGGTGAGCAGCGCCGTCACGCCGAGGGTCGTCGCCACCGACCGCCCGCCGCCCGGACGCGCGACGGCCGTCGTGCCCGGCGACGGCGCGAACGGGTCCGGACGGCCCGCCCACGGTTCGGCGCCCGGCACCCACCCTGTCGGGCCCTGGTGACCGGCGGGCCGGTCCGCGCCGGGGGCCCGCTCCAGCGGAGGCCCGGGTGCGGCGGGCAGGGCATCGGCCCCGGCCGGGGACGCCTCGGCGGAAGGTCGGTCGGCCGCGCCGGGACGGTCGGCGGTCCGCTCGGGATCAGGGGTGTCCGGGCTCACCCGGTGATCCTCTCAGGCCCGGGCACCGCGTGGGGTGGTGGTCGGCGGTCAGCGCGCGAACGGCTCCAGCATCATCGCGGACGCCTTGAGCCAGGCGGTGCGGGTCTCCGCCTGGAGCTGGGGGTATTCGATCGAGGAGCCGGTCTCCAGCGCCGGGTCGTAGGGCACCACGGCGACCGCCCGGGTGCGGGTGGCGAAGTGCCGCTCCAGGTCGTCCTGCAGCGCGCTGCGTCCCGCGGTCGGGCAGGAGATCAGCGTGACCGCGTTGTCGGCCAGTTCACCCATCCCCACCTCGTGCAGCAGGTCGAGCATCCAGTCGGCGCTGAAGGCGGCGTCCTCGCGCGGCACGGTGGTCACCACCAGCTGGTCGGCCGCCTGCATGACGGTGCGCCAGTTCGGGCTCTCCACGTTGTTGCCGGTGTCCACGCAGACCACCTCGTGGGTGCGGCGCAGCAGCTCCAGCACCCGCTTGACGGTGAACTGGTCGAGCCGCTGGGCGAAGCGCGGGCTCTCCTCGCCGGCCAGCACGTCGTACGAGCCGTCGGAGGCGTGCCGCAGGTAGTCGTCGAGGTGGGACAACAGGGTGTCGCCCTCGAGGATCTCGATCTGCGCGAGATCCTGGACCAGGTGACGGATGGTGCGGGCGTGCCGGGCGCTGCCGGCGCGCAGGCCGAGCGTGCCCCGCAGCTCGTTGTCGTCCCAGGCGAGCACGCCGCGCCCGCGTACGCTGCCGACGCTGGCCGCGGCCAGCACGGTGGCGGTGGTCTTGTGCACGCCGCCCTTGGGGTTGGCGAAGGCGAGCACCCGGGGGGTGCCCAGCTCGCGGCGGAGCACACCGGTCGCCCGTTCCAGCTCGGCGTCCGGCTCCGCGGCGCGCCACCGCGCCCGCGCCGCGTCGACCCGGCCCGGTCGGGCCTCCACCGGCCGGCGCGGGGCGGGCACCACCGGTTGCTCCGGCGCCGGCGGGATCTCCGGCCGGTAACGGCCCCGGTCCAGCAGCGCGTACCGGGACTCCGGCGGCGGCGCCGTGGGGCGGTAGCCGCCGTCGAGAAGGGAGTATCGCGACTCGACCGGCGCCTCGGCCCGTCCGCGCGGGTCCGGGTCGGCCCGCCAGGACGGCTCGGCCCGGGGCTCGATCGCCGGTTCCGCGACGTAGGACGGGTCGGCGCGCCACGCCGGCTCGGCCCGCGGCTCGGGCGGGTAGGACGGATCGGCGCGCCAGGACGGCTCGGCCACCGGCTCCGGGTCGGCGCGGTACGCCGGTTCCGCCCGGTAGGCCGGCTCGCCGTCGTAGCGGGGGTCGGCGCGGAACGCCGGGTCCACCCGGAACGTGGCCTCGGCCCGGTAGCCGGGCTCGGCGCCGTACGACCCGTCGGCGGCCCGGCCGACCGCGGCGGCGCGCCCGGTCCAGCCGGCGCCGGCGCCCCGGCGGGGCAGCGGATCGGGGGGCGGCACGAGGCTCTCCTCGGCGCGCCGGTCGGCGTCGGTCTGCTCCGCGCCGCGACCGCCGAGCCGGGCCCGGTCGAGCAGCGCCCGCCACCGCGGTGCCGGCTCACCCTGCCGACCCCAGCCGGTCTCGCTGCCGTCCAAGGATTCGCCCTCCCCCAGCCCATCGATCTCCGCCTGACAGGCTACGAACGAAACCCTATTCGGACCACTCCCCGCGCCGCACATCGCCCGGTGGCCCTCCTCACCGTGGCACCCGGCGAACAACCGCGTGCCCGGGCGTCTCAGGAGGTGGGAGCGGGATTGGGCGGCCCGGACCCGGCGACGCGCGGCCGGCCGGTCGGTGAAGGCGCGCTCACTGTCGGTGCGGCTTCCGACGAATCGCCCATTCCGCCACCCGCGCCCGGCCCGGCGTCGGCCGGCGGGCGGGCCACGTCGCGCTGCTCGGGCAGCGGCGGGGTGAACACGGTCCGGTCCAGCCGGGTCACCTCCGGCGCCGGGTCCACCACCCGTACCCCCGGACGCCCGGCGAGCGCGCGCAACGCGTCCGGGGCGCCGCGCACCACGGCGGCGTAGACGCAGGCGCACCCGGCCCGGTAGCCGGCCGCCTCCCGGGCCGCGACCGCCGCGCCGGTGTCGTACCGCCGGCGCAGCTCGGCATCGGCGGCGGCCGTCGGGGCGGCGGCGCGGGCCCGGTAGTCCGCGGCCTCCCGGTCCTTGCGACCGGCCACCTCGGCCATCCCGCCGACCACGTCGTCGGGCAGCCGCAGCGCGGCGATCCGGACGATCTCGGTCTGCCGGCCCGGCAGCGGCACCCGCGCGACCACCGCCGACACCGACGTGCCGGCCAGCGTGGTCGCCACCCGGGCCGGCGTCAGATAGGCCGCGAACGAGACCAGGGCGTAGCCGTCGGGCGCGTCGAGCCGGGCCAGCTCGTCGCCGGCGGCCCCCAGGTAGGCCGGCACGGCCGCGCCGTCGGCCACCCCGACGCGGGTCACCTCGCCGACCGTGCGGTCGCCCACCGGCCGGTCCCGCCGCTGCGCCCCCGCGACCACCAGCACCACAAGCGCGCACCCGAGCGCCAGCCAGCTCAGCACGGCGGAACGGGACCGGCGCGGCGGCACGGCGTCGTCACCCACGGTCAGTCGCGCAGGTTCTCCAGCGCCCGGGCCAGGTCGTCCGGGTAGTCGCTGACGAACGTGACCTCCTCGCCGGTGCGCGGGTGCCGGAAGCTCAGCGAACGGGCGTGCAGCCACTGCCGGGCCAGCCCGAGCCGGGCCGACAGGGTCGGGTCGGCGCCGTAGGTCAGGTCACCCACGCAGGGGTGTCGCAGCGTCGAGAAGTGCACTCGGATCTGGTGCGTCCGCCCGGTCTCCAACCGCACGTCGAGCAGGCTGGCCGAGGGAAACGCCTCGATCGTGTCGTAGTGGGTGATGCTCGGCTTGCCGCCGGAGACCACCGCCCAGCGGTAGTCGTGGTGCGGGTGCCGGTCGATCGGCGCGTCGATGGTGCCGCGCAGCGGGTCCGGATGGCCCTGCACCACGGCGTGGTAGCGCTTCTCCACCTCGCGTTCCTTGAAGGCCCGCTTCAACGCGGTGTAGGCCAGCTCGCTCTTGGCCACCGCCATGACCCCGGTGGTGCCCACGTCGAGCCGGTGCACCACGCCCTGCCGCTCGGCGGCGCCGCTGGTGGAGATCCGGTGACCGATGCCGGCCAGCCCGCCGATCACGGTCGGGCCGGTCCAGCCGGGGCTCGGGTGCGCCGCCACCCCGACCGGCTTGTCCACCACCACGATGTCGTCGTCGGCGTAGACCACGGTCAGGCCGGGGACGGCCTGCGGCACCACGGTCGGCGGGGCGGCCGGCGCGGGCAGCGTGACCTCCAGCCAGGCGCCGGCCTTGACCTTGTGCGAGTTGGCCCGGGCCACGCCGTCGACGAGCGCGTCACCGGCGTCCACAAGCGCCGCCGCAGCGGTGCGGGAGAGCCCGAACAGCCGGGACACGGCCTGGTCCAGCCGCATGCCGTCGAGGCCGTCCGGGACCGGCAGGGACCGCTGGTCGCCGCCGGTGGCGTACGCGGGAGTCATGCCCGCTCCCGCTCGTCGGCCGGGGCGGCGGCGGCGGTCTCGGCGCGGGCCCGGGAGCCGTCGCGCTGCCGGCCGGTCAGCTCCAGGAAGACCGCCAGCACCACCCCGCAGCACAGCGAGCTGTCGGCCAGGTTGAACACCGGGTAGTACTCGCCGTACGGGCCGAACAGGCTGATCATGTCGACCACGTGGCCGACGAAGTGACCGGGGGCCCGGAAGATCCGATCGGTGAGGTTGCCCAGCGCCCCGCCCAGCACCAGGCCCAGCGACACCGCCCAGGGCAGCGAGCGCAACCGCAGCGCCATCCAGGCGATCCACCCGATCACCGCGAACGTGATCAGCGGGAAGATCCAGGTGTGGTCGGAGCCGATGCTCCAGGCGGCGCCACTGTTGCGGGTGAGGGTGAAGTAGACGGCCCCGCCGAGCACCGACACCGGCTCCCGGCCGGGCAGCTCGCTGAGCGCGAGCTGCTTGGTGCCCAGGTCCGCCAGGAGCGAGACGAGGGAGACGCCGAGCAGCAGCGCGGCCGCCCTGCGGCGGGGCGTGCCGGCGCCCGTCTCGGTGGTGCCGGACCCGGCGGGCGGTGCTGCGGTCATCTGCTCCCCATCGACGCTCGCGACGGTGGCGGTCACCGTCTGCCGTTCGGCCGCCGGGGAACGGACGTCAGCGCCGCTCCTCCAGCTGCTTGCAGCTCACGCAGAGGGTGGCCGACGGGAACGCGGCGAGCCGCTCCACCGGGATCGGGTTGCCGCACCGCTCGCACCAGCCGTAGCCACCCTCGTCGAGCCGCTCCAGCGCGCGCTCGACCTGCGTGATCCGCTCCTTGATGCTGTTGGCGAGTGAGATCTCCTGCTCGCGCTCGAACGTCTTGGTGCCGGTGTCGGCCTGGTCGTCCCCGGCCGAGTCGGTCAGCCGGTCGCGCTGCAGCTCGGTGATCTCGCTCAGCGTCTGATCGTACTCGGCGTTGAGTTCGTCCCGCCGTGCCGCCAACGCGGCCCGGATCTTCTCGGTCTCCGCCGCGCTGCGGGTGGCCTTCGCCACCGGCTTGCGACCGGCGGTCCTGGTGTCGGCTGGCTTCGCCATCGTCAGCTCCCTCAGCCGCGTGGCGCGGCGGTCAACGGTACGTGGGCAGGGGGCAGCGGCGTGTCCCCCGCGAACGGAACGGGGCACGCGGCGACCTCGCCGCGCACTCCGGAGGTTGGCAAGAATACGGAACGTACAGGCGTCCGACAACGTGCCGCACCGTCGCTCCGTGTTTCCGCCGTCAACTGCCACCAATCGGGGCAAAGGGAACGCTAGCAGATCAGCCGGTCCGGTCCTCGCCGTACTCCCCAAACCACCGGGCCAGGCGACCCCGCCGGCTGACCGCCCGCAACCGGCGCTCGGCGGCGTCCCGCACCCCGGCCGTGGCGACGATGAGCAGGCTGTCCCCCACCTTCAGCCGGGTGTCCGGACCGGGCACGAAACCGACGCCGTCGCGCAGCACCAGCGTGACCACGGCGCCGACCGGCAACCGCAGCTCGTCCACGTGCACCCCGGCCAACCGGGAGCCGGACGGCACCTCCAACTGGAGCAGGTCGGCCCGCATCCGCTCCAGCGGGGCGGTCTCCAGCAGGATCTCGCTCGCCTCCGCCGGCGCGGTCACCCCCAGCCGGCGGGCCGCCGGGGCGAGCGTGCCGGCCTGGAGCAATGTGAAGATCACCACCAGGACGAAGACCGCGTCGAAGAGCCGGTCCGCGCCCGGCACCCGAAGCGAGAGCGGAATGGTGGCCAGCACGATCGGCACCGCGCCGCGCAGCCCGGCCCAGGAGAGGAAGAGCTGCTCGCGCGGGGAGACCCGGAACAGCAACGCGGAGACCGCCACCGACAGCGGCCGGGCGAACAGCAGCAGGGCCAGCCCGGTGATCACCGCCGGCAGCACCGCGGCGTCCAGCCGGCTCGGCGAGACGAGCAGGCCCAACAGCACGAACAGGCCGATCTGGGCCAACCAGGCCAACCCGTCGGCGAAACCGAGGATCGCCTGCCGGTGCGGGAGGCGGGAGTTGCCCAGCAGCACCCCGGCCACGTAGACCGCGAGGAAGCCCGAGGCGTGCAGCGCCGAGCCGGCCGCGTACGCCAGGACGGTGAAACCGACCACCGCGATCGGGTAGAGGCCGGCCGACGGCAGCGCGGCCTGGCGCAGCGCGTACCGCCCGGCCAGCCCCACGCCCACCCCCACCGCCGCGCCGACCCCCAGCTCGTAGCCGAGCAGCAGCACCTCGTACCACCAGGCGTGGGCGGCCTCCACCCCGGCGCGGGACAGCAACAGCACCAGCAGGACCACCGGGGCGTCGTTCATCCCGGACTCGGCCTCCAACGTGGCCACCAGGCGCGGCGGCAGGCGCAGCCGGCGCAGGGTGGCGAAGACCGCCGCGGCGTCGGTGGAGGAGAGCACCGCGCCGTAGAGCAGGGCCAGCCGCCAGTCCACGCCGAGCAGCAGATGCACCACCACGCCGACGACCGCGATGCTGACCACCACGCCCACCGTGGAGAGCGCGGCGGACAGGCCGAGCACCGGCCGCAGCAGGCTCCACCGGGCGCTCAGCCCGCCCTCGGCGATGATCACGATGAGCGCGCAGAAGCCGAGCACCCGGGTCAGCTCGACGTCGTCGAACCTGATGCCCAGGCCGGCCTCGCCGATGAGCACGCCGAGCGCCAGGTAGACCAGCAGGCTGGGCACGCCGAGCCGGGTGGAGAAGCGCACCGCGCCCACCGCGACCAGCAGCACGGCGGCGCCCACCAGCAACGCGAGGTTCAGCCCCGGGGTCATCGCCGAGCGGCCCGCCGGTCGGTCACCCGGCGCTGCCGTCGCGCAACCGACGCAGCACCTCGGGCAGCCCGTCGGCCGGACGCTTGACCAGGAAGAGCTTGTCCCGGCTGGCCGCGCCGGAGCGCAGCGACACCGCCGCCGGCCGGATGCCGAGCGCGTCGGCCAGCGCCCGCCGGGCCGCCTCGGTGGCCCGGCCGTCCACCGCCGGCGCGTGCACGGCGACGACCAGGGCGGGACCGTACGGCCCGTCGAACCGGCCGCCGACCCGGGCACGGGCCGCGCCGGGCTTCACGCGCACCGCGACGGTGAGCGGGGCGTCGGCGAGCGTCATGGTCAGCGGGGCCGCGCGTCGCCGAGCAGAGTGGTGGCGGGGGCGCAGTGGGCACACGGGGTGAACCCGAGCCCGACCGCCTCGGCCACCGGCAACGGCTCGTCCAGCCGGCCCACCAGGTGCGGGCAGTCGTCCAGGTGGAAGCGTGGGTGGCCGTCGACCACCCGGACCTGGTCGGACAGTCGCGCCAACCGGGCCACCTGCCCGGCGGAGACGAACTCGGCCGGCGGGTCACCGTCGAACGGGCCGTCCGGCGCCGGCGAGGTGGGCGCCGGCTCGGCCACCGGCGAGTACGGCTCGGCCACCGGCGAGTACGGCTCGGCCACCGGCGAGTACGGCTCGGCCACCGGTGACCCGGGCGGTTGCCGCCACCCGGGTCCACCGGCGCCGACCGTGGACGTGTGGTGCGGGACCGGGCTCACCGGCTCGTCCTCGGACGGGCCGGCGGGTGCGGTCCGGAAACGCGGGCCGGCGTCCCGACCCGCCGCGGCCCGGGTCGCGGCCGCCTGGCGGGCGAACGCGATGAAGGCGACGGCGGACAGCAGGCTGGCCGCGATCGAGACGATCAGCAACGGGCTGGACCCACCGGCCAACCCGACCACCAGCAGCACGACCGCGACGAGGATGAGCAGGAAGCTGGCGGCTATCACGGCTCACCCCCGGCCGCGTCGTGTCGGTCTGGTGGGGTCGGTGGCCGTCACCGGGACGGCCACCGACGCGGGATCAGCGGCCGGACTCGAGCGAGCCGCCGCGGCCGCCGCCGTAGGAGCCGGCGAGGCCGGCGGTGGCGAGGCCGTTGCTGCCGCCGGCGGCACGGGTGCCCTCGGCGCCGCGGTTCATCTCGACCTCGAGGCCCTGGCCGCGACCGTCGAGGTCACGCAGCTGGCTCTCCAGGTAGGCCTTGAGGCGGGTGCGGTACTCGCGCTCGAACTGCTTGAGCTCCTCGATGTGCTTCTGCAGCGCGGTGCGCTTGGCGTCCAGGCCGCCCATGGCCTCCTGGTGCCGCTGGCGGGCGTCCCGCTCCAGGGCGTCGGCCTTGGCCCGCGCCTCGCGGGTGACCTCCTCGGCCTTGGACCGGGCCTCGGAGAGCAGGCTGTCGGCCTCGCGCCGGGCGTCGGAGACGTGGTCGTCGGCGGTGCGCTGGGCCATCATCAGCACGCGCAGCGCCTGCTGCTCGCCGTCCCCGGTCACGCCCGCGGGGCCGCCCTGGGCGCGGACCTGCTCCAGCTCCGACTGCATCGCCCGGGCCGCCTGCTCGGCGGCCGCCTTGTCGCGCTGCACCCGGTCGAGCTGGGCCTTGACGTCGTTGAGCTCCGCCGCGAGCCGGGCGTCGCCGCCGGGGCCGGCGGGTGCGCCACCCCGACCGCCGCGCTCCACCTGGGCGCGCAGCTCGTTGTTCTCCTCGATCAGACGGGCCAGCTCACGCTCGACCTCGTCCAGGAAGGCGTCAACCTCCTCCTCGTCATACCCCCGCTTGCCGATCGGCGGCTTTTTGAAGGCGACGTTGTGGACGTCGGCCGGGGTCAGCGGCATCGAAACTCCTCGGGTCAGTTGCGGCCGCGAAAGCGCTCTGGTCAGGCGAACGCCACGATCAGGCGCTGTAACACGAACTCCATCAGCACGAACAGGATAACCAGGAGCACAAGGGAAGCCAGGTCGATGCTCACGGTACCAATTCGCAGTGGTGGGATCACACGCCTCAACGCGCGCAGGGGCGGATCAGTGACGCTCCACACGACTTCCAGTCCCGCCGATGCCCCCCGCCCCGGTTGCCACCGGCGACCGTAGGCCAGCACGGCTCCGAGGACAAATCGGGCCAAAAGGATAAGCAGGAAGAAGTAGAGCAGCAGATAGAGCACCTGGAACAGGATCGACAACACGGCAGGCGACGTCCCTCGGTCGTGCGTGGTTAGCTCAGACTGAAAAAGCCGCCCTCAGCGATCTTGGCCTTGTCCTCCGCGGTGACCTGGACGTTGGCCGGTGAGAGCAGGAACACCCGGTTGGTCACGCGCTCGATCGTACCGCGCAGCCCGAACGCGAGCCCGGCGGCGAAGTCGACCAGTCGGCGGGCGTCCGCCTCGTCCATCTCGGTGAGGTTGATGATCACCGGCACCCCGTCCCGGAAGTGCTCGCCGATGGTCCGCGCCTCGCGGTAGGTGGTCGGGTGCAGCGTGGTGATCTGGTAACGCTGCTCGTCCTCCGGGGCCACCGCCCGCTCGCGCGGCGAGGCCTGCGGCGCCAGGGCGAGATTGTCCCGGGTGTGGTAGGTCAGCGCGCCGGACGTCTCGCCGGCCGAGGACCGGGTGATCGACCGCACGCTGGCGCGCTCGGCGCGCTCCGGGCGGTCGAGGCGCTCGGCCTCGGACCGGTCGGTGTCGACCCCGCGGCTGGTGGCGCGCTCGGACAGCCGACCCCGGTCGCCGGTCCGGGTCCGGGGTGCCGGCGGCTCCTCGGACTCCTCGTCGTCCTCGTCGGCGAACTCCTCGGCGTACCGGCTCGACCGGTAGCGCGAGTCACGGTAGCCACCCTTGTCGTAGCCACCGTCCTCGTACGCCCGCTCGTCGTCCTCCTCGACGAGACCGAGCCAGACCCCCGCCTTGCGCAGTGCACCCATCCCCGCGCCCTTCCGTCCGCCGTGCGGCACGCGCCCCCGTGCCGTGTCGCTTGATCACGAGTGGACGATCATGCCCACCGGACCGGATCGGCAATCCCCTGACGCGCGGTTCGCGGCCCGCACGCCACGGCCCCCGGCCAGGGGAACGCCGTCCTGAACAACACTGATGTAATTTGCTTCCGTCGCGGCCAGGCTACCCCAGCGTGGGGCGCATTCCGAGCAACGCGCTGCCGACGCGGACATGTGTCGCGCCGTGAGCGATCGCGCTCTCCAGGTCGCCGCTCATCCCCGCCGACAACGCCGTCGCACCCGGATGGTCGGCCCGCAGCCGCGCCGCCACCTCGGCCAACCGGGCGAACGCCCGGTCCGGTTCCGCGCCCAGCGGGGCCACCGCCATCAGGCCGGCCAGCCGCAGCCCGGCCGCCCCGGCGACCGCCGCGGCCACCAGGTCCAGGCCCCGCTGCGGGTCGGCCACGCCCGGCAGCGCCCCGCCCCGGGCCGGGTCACCGTCGATGCTCACCTGCACCAGCACGTCCAACGGCCGATCCCGGACGTCGGAGGCGGCGGCGTCCAGGGCGGCGGCCAGCCGGACGCTGTCCACCGACTGGACCACGTCGGCGTACCGGACGACCGAACGGGCCTTGTTGCGCTGCAGCTGGCCGATGAAGTGCCAGCGCGGCGCCGCTCCCGCGCCGGCCACCGCCGCCGCCTTCGGCGCCGCCTCCTGGTCCCGGTTCTCCCCCACGTCGGTGACCCCGAGCCCGGCCAGCGCGACCACGTCGGCGGCCGGGTAGGTCTTGGTCACCGCCACCAGGGTGACCTCGTCGGGGTCCCGGCCGGCGGCCGTACAGGCGTCGGCGACCCGGGCCCGCACCCGGGCCAGGCCGGCCGCGAGTTCAGCACGACGCTCGGGTCGCACCACGGTGGGTGAGTCCGTCATCGGCGCGGCTCAGGACCCGTTCTTGAGGAAGTCGGGCACGTCGACGTCGTCGAAGAGCACCCGGCGCGACGGCTGCTGCGGGGCCGGCATGGTGGCCGGCGGGCTCACCGGCGCGCTCGGCTGGGTGGGCGGGTTCTGGTTGCTCTTGCGCGGCGGCTCGACCGCCTTGTAGGCCGGCGTGCCCCCGTCGAAGCCCGCCGCGATCACGGTCACCCGCACCTCGTCGCCGAGCGCGTCGTCGATGACCGCGCCGAAGATGATGTTGGCATCCGGGTGGGCCGCGTCGGTGACCAGCTGCGCCGCGTCGTTGATCTCGAACAGGCCGAGGTCTGAGCCACCGGCGATGGAGAGCAGCACGCCCCGCGCGCCGTCCATGCTCTGCTCCAGCAGCGGGCTGGAGATGGCCGCCTCGGCCGCCTCGACCGCGCGGTTCTCGCCGCGGGCGCTGCCGATGCCCATCAGCGCGCTGCCGGCGCCGCTCATCACGCTCTTCACGTCGGCGAAGTCCAGGTTGATCAGACCCGGCGTGGTGATCAGGTCGGTGATGCCCTGGACACCGGAGAGGAGCACCTGGTCCGCGGTGCGGAAGGCGTCCATCATCGAGATGTTGCGGTCGCCGAGGGCGAGCAGCCGGTCGTTCGGGATCACGATGAGGGTGTCGCACTGGTTGCGCAGTTCCTCGATGCCCGTCTCGGCCTGCACCTGCCGGCGCTTGCCCTCGAACGAGAACGGCCGGGTGACCACGCCGATGGTGAGCGCGCCGAGCTTGCGCGCGATGTTCGCCACCACCGGCGCGCCGCCGGTGCCGGTGCCGCCACCCTCGCCGCAGGTGACGAAGACCATGTCGGCGCCCTTGAGCACCTCCTCGATCTCGTCGCGGTGGTCCTCGGCGGCGTTCTTGCCGACGTCCGGGTTGGCGCCGGCGCCCAGCCCGCGGGTCAGCTCCCGGCCCACGTCCAGCTTGACGTCCGCGTCGCTCATCAGCAGCGCCTGCGCGTCGGTGTTGATCGCGATGAACTCGACGCCCTTGAGCCCAACCTCGATCATCCGGTTGACGGCGTTCACGCCGCCACCCCCGATGCCGACGACCTTGATGACCGCCAGGTAGTTGTGCGGAGGTGTCATCTCCGGTCCTTTCCCTTCGAGATTGGCATGGGCCGACCCCACACGGCTTGGCCGGACCAGAGGAGAACCCTCACCCTCTACTAGAGGCTTAGAGTTATGTCAACCACTGATCTCTTCGGGGCAACGTATGCGCCGCCGCGCCAGGAGCCAAGGACCCTTTCCGGCGTGTCGCCGTCCGAGCGACCGGCGACACACCGGACACTCCCTGACTGACCGGTCACTGGAACGTGACCACGTCCGGGGCGCTGACGTCGATCCGGTCGGCCTCGCGCGGCAGCAGGGCGGTGGCCACCGTGGACTTGTCCGCGCTGCGCGAGGCGTCGCCCCAGAAGATCTGCCGGTCGCCGCGCAGCACCAGCGTGATCCGGGCCAGCCCGGCCACGTCCACCGCGACCAGCTCGGCACGCAGCTTCGCACCGAGCGCGGCCAGCACCGTCAGCCCGGCCCGGGTGCCCGGGTCGTCCGGGCCCGGCGCGGCGACCCGGACGAGCGGCAGCCCCGCGGGCGCCCGGTCCGCACGCTGGAAGACCACGCCGGCGGCGTCGACGACGGCGAACCGCCCACCCTGCGGCACCGCCGCCACCGGCACCCGCTCGACCACCCGGATCACCAGCGCCCCCGGCCAGTCCCGCTCCACCGTGGCCCGGGCCACCGGCGGCAGCGTGCCGACTCGGCGGGCGGTCGCGGCCAGGTCCACCCGGGCCAGCGGGGTGTCGTCCGGCACCGCCGCCGCGTCCCGGATCTCCACCGGCGTGACCAGTCGAGCGCCGACCACCCGCACCTCGCGGACGCCGAACAGGCCGGTGCCGAGCATCGTCCAGGCGACCAGAGCGGCGACCGCGACCACCGCCGCGGCCACCGCCCAGGGCAACGCGGCCCGCATCCGCCGCTGCCGGGCCCGCGCCATGAAACGGCGGGTCGACGGCGGCACGGCGTCCGCGCCGGCCCGCACCAGCTGCCAGCGCCGGACCGGGTTGCGCCGGCCCGCCCCGCCGTCCTGGCCGGGGGTGCGGCCGCGGGCCGGGCCGGGGCTCATCCGGCGGTGGTCGCCGCGCCGTCCGGACCGACGCCAGCGCCCAGGGCCGTGACGCCACCGGTACGCGCCAGCAGCGCGTCCAGCAGCTGGTCACCCATCAACGAGATCGGCGGGGCCCCCATGGTCACCACCACGTCGCCGGCGCGGGCCCGGCCGGCCACCTCGGCCGGCACGTCGTCCCACGAGTCGACGAAGACCTTCCGCTCCGCGGGCAACGGCACCGCCTCGACCAGCGCGGCCGACCCCTCACCGGGCTTGCGCGGCTCACCGGGGCCGAAGACCTCCAGCAGCACCAGCTCGTCGGCGATGCCGAGCGCGGCGGCGATCTCCGCCTGCAGGTCACGGGTGCGGTAGAGCCGGTAGGGCTGGAAGACCACGATCAACCGGCCGTCGCCGGCCACCTCGCGCAGCGTCTGCAGGGCCAGCGTCATCGACGTCGGGTGGTAGGCGTACTCGTCGTAGACCAGCACCCCGTCGGCGACGCCCTTGCGCTCGAAGCGCCGCCGCACGCCGGGGAACGCGGCGAGCGCGGCCTCCGCGGCCGCCACCGGCAGCTCCAGCAGGTACGCGGCGAGCACCGCCGCCGCGCTGTTCAGCGCCATGTGCCGGCCCGGGACCGGCAGCCGGATCTCGCCCAGCGCCCGGCCCTCGACCTCGGCCAGGTAGCGCACGCCCTGCGCCGACGAGGTCACGTCACTCATCCGCAGGTCCGCGTCGGCGGACTCGCCGTACGTCCAGACCCGACGGCCCTCCGCCCGCAGCGTCTCGGCCAGCCGCCGTCCACCGGCGTCGTCGGCGCAGGTGATGACGAAGCCGTCCGGGTCGGTGAGGCGGGCGAACTCGGCGAACGCCGCCTCCAGGTTGGCCAGGTCGCCGTAGGTGTTGAGGTGGTCCGCCTCGGCGTTCGTGATGATCGACAGGTACGGGCGGTAGATGAGGAAGGAACGGTCGCTCTCGTCCGCCTCGACCACGAAGTGCTCACCGGTGCCGTGGTGCGCGCCGGAGCCGACCTCGGAGATCTCGCCGCCGATGACGAAGGACGGATCGGCGCCGGCCTGCTGGAGCACCATGGTGACCATCGACGTGGTGGACGTCTTGCCGTGCGTGCCGGCCACCGCCACCGTGCGGCGGCCGGTCATCGCGGCGGCGAGCGCCTCGGAGCGGTGCAGCACCCGCAGGCCCCGCCGGCGCGCCTCGACCATCTCCAGGTGGTCCTGCGGGATGGCGGTGGAGTAGACGACCGTGTCCACCCCGTCGAGGTTGGCCGCCTCGTGACTGGAGTGGATCGTCCCGCCCAGCGCCCGCAGGCCGGCCAGGGACGGCCACTCCCGCAGCTCACTGCCGGAGACCGGCAGGCCACGGGTGAGGAAGAGCCGGGCCAGCCCGGCCATCCCGACCCCACCCACCCCGATCAGGTGGATCCGGCCCAGGTCCTCCGCGGTCATCGTGCCGGCGGGCGTGAACTGCGCGGTGTTCATCTCAGGTACCTTCCCGTCGCGACGCCCGCCATCAGCGGGCCACCGCCTCGTAGACGAAGTTCAGCAGGGCCACGTCGCCGTCGCGGCGGCCGTAGCCGGCCGCGGCGTGGCTCATCGCCCAGAGCCGCTGCGGGTCCCGGATCAGCGGGATCACCGTGTGCTCCACCCAGGCCGGGGTCACCTCGGCGTCGTCGACGAGCAGCCCGCCGCCGGCCTCCACCACGGGCAGCGCGTTGCGCTTCTGCTCCTGGTTGCTGTGCGGGTAGGGCACGTAGACCGTGGGCAGGCCGATCGCGGCCACCTCGGCGCAGGTCATCGCGCCGCCGCGGCCCAGCATCAGGTCGGCCGCCGCGTAGCCGAGCTCCATCTCGGACAGGTAGGGCAGCGTCACGTACGGCACCGGCAGGTCGGTGGGGACGGAGACCGGCTCGTTGCGGGCGCCGATCACGTGCAACACCTGCACGCCGTTGCGGGCCAGCTCCTTGGCGGCGCCGGAGACGGCCAGGTTGATCGACCGGGCGCCCTGCGAGCCGCCGGCCACGAAGAGCACCGGCAGGTCCGGGCGGAGCCCGAAGTGCGCCCGGGCGGCGTCGCGCAGGGCCGCCCGGTCCAGGCCGGCGATGCCGCGGCGCAGCGGCACCCCGACCACCCGGGCGTCGCGCAGCGCCTCGGCCTGCGCCGGCTGGTGCGGGAAGCCCACCGCGACGTTCTTGGTGAACTTCATGCCGAGCCGGTTGGCCACCCCCGGCGGCACGTTCACCTCGTGGATGACGATCGGCAGGTCGCGACGCCACGCGGCCAGGTAACCGGGCACCGAGACGTACCCGCCGAAGCCGACCACGGCGTCGGCCTGGACCTCGTCGATCACCTTGCCCGCCGCGCGGGCCGCCGTCCACATCCGGCCCGGGGTGCGCACCAGGCCCATGTTGACCGACCGGGGCAGCTGATAGGCCGGGATCTGCCGCAGGTCGTAGCCGGCCGGCGGGATCAGCTCGTTCTCCAGCCCCTTCGGGGTGCCGAGGCAGGTGATGCGGACGCTCGGGTCGTGTCGGCGCAGGCAGTCGGCGAAGGCGAGCAGCGGGTAGATGTGCCCGCCCGTACCCCCTCCGCAGAGCACCACCGAACGCAGCGGACCCATCAGCGTCTCCTCTCGCTCGCCGAGCCGGCGCGTGTCCGGTCGGACCGGACGCCGCGGGCCGCGGCCTGATCGTCCTGCCGACGCTGGCGGGACCGGGGCACGGGCCCTCGGTCCGCCGGTGGCGGCGCCGGTCGGCGGCGCCGGCCGGGAAGCGGCGGCAACGGGGCCCACACTAGTCGGACCCATCGGGCCGGCGGACGGGCGTGCAGCGCCCGGGCCGCGTCCGGCTCGGCACGGGCGAAGGAGGCGAGCATGCCGATCGCGGCCAGCGTCACCACCAGCGCGCTGCCGCCGTCGGAGATGAACGGCAGCGGTACGCCGGTCAGCGGCAGCAACCCGGTCACCCCGCCGATGTTGATCACGGCCTGACCGACCAGCCAGGCGGTCACGCCGGCGGCGGCGAGGCGGCGGAACGGGTCCTCCACCCGGCGGGCGATCCGCATGCCGGTGTAGGCGAGCACGGCGAAGAGCACCAGGATCACGGTGCAGCCCACCACGCCCAGCTCCTCGGCGACGATGGCGAAGATGAAGTCGTTGTGCGCCTCGGGCAGCCAGCCGTACTTGAAGCTGCTCTGGCCCAGCCCGACGCCGAACCAGCCGCCGTTGCCGATCGCGTAGCGGGCCTGGATGAGCTGGTAGCAGTTCTCCAACTCCTGGTCGAAGCAGGTCTTCGGCGAGGGCGGGTCGAGCCACATGGTCAGCCGGCCCAGCCGGTAGTTGTCCGCGTCGCGGGAGCCGGAACCGGCACCGAGCGAGGCCACCGCGACCAGCAGGCCGATGCCGACCAGGCCGATCGCGGAGAGCGAGGCGAAGACCCGGCCCCGCACGCCGGCCGCCCACAGCAGGCCCACCACCAGCGCCATCAGGCAGAGCATGCTGCCCAGGTCGTTGTAGCCGACGAGCACGAAGAGCAGACCGACCACCGGGAACAGCGGCGTGGCCAGCTCCCGCCACCAGCCCAGCGCGGCTCCCTTGCGGGCCAGCACGTGCGCGCCCCACAGCACCAGCGCGAACTTGGCCACCTCGACCGGCTGGAGCGAGATCGGCCCGAGGTAGAGCCAGAGCAACTCCGCCCGCAGCGGCCCGATCGACTTGACGCTGAACAGCGACTGGAGCGCGACCAGCAGGTTGAGCAGGAGCAGCAGCGCCACCGCCACGCCGAGCGCCGGGCGGCTCACCGCCCGGAAGGTGCGCGCCGGCAGCCGCTGGCAGGCCCAGAACGCGCCCACGCCGATCACCGCGAACACGGCCTGCTTGGTCAGCGAGGCCGCCGCGTCGTCCTCCAGCACGTAGTCGCGCACGCTCGTCGCGGAGAAGACCATGGTGAGGCCGATCAGCAGCAGCAGGCCGGCGCTGGAGAGCAGCAGGTAGTACGACGCCAGCGGCCGGGCCAGCAGGCCGCGCAGCGCGGCCAGCCCACCGGCCGGGTCCCACCGGGTCGCGTCGGGCTGCGGATCGGCCGTCGGCGTGGCCGCGGGCGCGCGGCGAGCCGGCGGGTCGCTGGTGACCTGGATGTCTCGTCCCTCCCCCACCCGCCCATCATGGCGGCTCGACCCGCCCGCCCGTGGCGCAACCGCCCGGTCGGCGTGTCGGGTCTGAAGGAGGGGCCCCTTTTCAACAGACGGCTGTTGAAAAGGGGCCCCTCCTCACACCTAGCTCACCGCGGCGAGGAACTCGCTGTAGAACAGGCCCAGCGCGATGGCCACCGCGATACCGGCGATGATCCAGAACCGGACCACGATGTTGACCTCGCTCCAGCCGGCCAGCTCGAAGTGGTGCTGCAGCGGCGACATCCGGAACACCCGCTTGCCGGTGGTGCGGAACGAGATGATCTGGATGACCACGGACATCGTGACGATCACGAACAGGCCGCCCAGGATCGGCAGCAGCAGAACCGTGCGGGTGGACATCGCCATGCCGGCGATCAGGCCGCCCAGCCCGAGCGCGCCGGTGTCACCCATGAAGATCCGCGCCGGCGAGGTGTTCCACCAGAGGAAGCCGACACAGGCCCCGGCCGCCGCGCCGGCGATCAGCGCGATCTCCAGCGGATCGCGCACCGTGTAGCAGTAGGCCTCGGTGTAGTTCGGGTCCGCGCACCAGTGCCGGTACTGCCAGAACGCGATCAACGCGTACGCGGCCAGCACCATCACCGAGGCGCCGGTGGCCAGACCGTCCAGACCGTCGGTGAGGTTGACGCCGTTGGTCGCCGCCATCACCACCATGATGATGACGATCACCGCGCCGATCTTGCCGATCTCCAGCGCCGGGATGTCCCGGATGAAGCTCAGCGTCGTGCTGCCCACGGTCTCGGTGTTCGTCGCGTTGCCCCGGACGTCGGTCATGCTCGACGGGAAGTAGACCGCCACCGCGCCGAAGACGGCGCCGACCAGGATCTGCCCGGCCAGCTTGCCCCGCTTGTTGAGGCCGCCGCTGTGCCGCTTGCGGACCTTGAGGAAGTCGTCGATGAAGCCGACCGCGCCGGAGAACACCATCAGACCCAGCAGCACCAACGCCGTGATGGTCGGCTCGACCTGCGCGATCTGCGCGTCCGGCAGCGTGGTCAGGGCCAGGTGCCCGGCGACGTACGCGATCACCGTGGCCAGGATGAAGACCACGCCGCCCATCGTCGGCGTGCCCTTCTTGGTCTGGTGCATGGCCGGGCCCTCGGCCCGGATCGGCTGGCCCGCCTTGAGCCGGGTGAACACCTTGATCGCGATCGGGGTGCAGAACAGCGAGATCAGGAACGCGACCCCGATGGCGACGATGACCGCCCTCATGCGGCGCCGCCCTCCGTCGCCGCCTCCCGGGCGTCCGCGCGCAGCGCGTCGGCCACCTCCCAGGTCCGGTACCGCGAGCCCTTCACCAGCACCACGTCTGACGGACGCAGCTCGCTCCGCAGCACCTCGACGGCCGCCGCCTGATCGGTGAGCAGCACCGACTCTCCTCCCCAGTTGCCTACCGCTGTCGCGCCCTCGTGGATCGGCGCCGCCGGCTCGCCCACCACGAGCAGCCGGTCCACTCCCAACTCGGCCGCGAGCCGGCCGACCTGCTGATGCCCTTCCTGTTCGAACTCGCCCAGCTCGGCCATGTAGCCGAGCACCGCGACGGTACGCCCCTCGCCCCGCATGCTGGCCAACGCCCGCAGCGCCACGCCGGTGGAAGCCGGGTTCGCGTTGTACGAGTCGTCGATCACGGTCACCCCGTCGGGGCGCTCGAAGACGTCCATCCGCCGGGTCGAGACCAGGCCCAGCTCGCCCAGGGCGGCCGCCAGGTCGGCCAGCGGCAGGCCCAGCTCGCGGGCGACCGCCGCGGCGGCAAGCGAGTTGGACACCTGGTGCCGTCCGGTCAACCCGAGTCGTACCGGGACCCGCCCCTCCGGCGTCACCAGCGTGTACGAGGGCCGGCCCCGGCCGTCCAGCGTCACGTCCACCGCGCGCACGTCGGCACGCTCCGACTCGCCGTACCGGATCACCCGGGCGGAGGTCCGGGTCGCCATCGCGTCGACCCGGGGGTCGTCGGCGTTCAGCACCGCCAGCCCGTCGTCCGGCAGCGCCTCGACCAGCTCCCCCTTGGCCAGCGCGATGGTCTCCACCGAGCCGAACTCGCCGAGGTGCGCCACCCCGACGTTGAGCACCACCGAGATCCGCGGCGGCACCACGTCGCACAGGTAGCGGATGTGCCCCACCCCGCGGGCGCCCTTCTCCATCACCAGGAAGCGCGTCTCCGGGGTGGCCTGCAACGCGGTGTACGGGTGCCCCAGCTCGTTGTTGAACGAGCCGGGCGGCGCCACGGTCGGGCCGAGTCGCACCGCGAGCTGGGCGATCAGGTCCTTGGTGGTGGTCTTGCCGGACGAGCCGGTCAACCCGATCACGGTCAGCGCGGGCAGCCGGTCGACCACCGCGCGGGCCAGCCGGCCCATCGCGTCGAGCGCGTCGTCGACAAGCACCATCGGCACGCCCGGCACCTCGCGGGTGCCGAGCACGGCCACCGCGCCGGCGTCCACCGCGCCGGCCGCGTAGTCGTGGCCGTCCACCCGCTCGCCCGGGAACGCGACGAAGAGGCCGCCGGGGGCCACCTTGCGGGAGTCGAACTCCACCGTCCCGGTGACCCGGGCGTCCGGGTCGGCGCCGGCCAGCCGACCGCCGACCGCCTCGGCCACCTCGGCCAGCGTCAGCGGGATCACCGCTGACCCACCAGATCGCCGAAGCGGGCGCGCAGCGCGGTCGCCAGCTCCACCCGGTCGTCGAACGGCAGCACCTCGCCGCCGATCTCCTGGCCGCGCTCCTGTCCCTTGCCCAGCACCGCCACCACGTCACCCGGTTCGGCCACCCGGACCGCCTCCTCGATCGCCGCCCGCCGGCCGGGCACCTCGACGATGCGCGCGGGTGCGGCGGCCGCGTACGCGCCGGCCAGCACCTCGGCCCGGATCGTGGCCGGGTCCTCGGTGCGCGGGTTGTCGTCGGTCACCAGCAGCACGTCGGCGCCCCGGGCGGCCGCGCCGCCCATCACCGGCCGCTTGCCCCGGTCCCGGTCGCCGCCGGCGCCCACCACGCAGACCAGCCGGCCGTCGGTCAGGCCGCGCAGCGCGGTCAGCACCGCCTCGATCGCGTTCGCCTTGTGCGCGTAGTCGACCACGCCGCGCACCGGGGCGTCGCCGCTGACCAGCTCAAGCCGGCCGGGCACGCCGCCGCAGGCGGCCACGCCGCCCGCCGCGGTGACCGGGTCGACCCCGGCGGCCACCAGCGTGGCGACGGCAAGCAGCGCGTTCGCGACGTTGTGCCGGCCGGGCAGCGCCACGCCGGTGGGCAGCGTCAGCGCGTCCGGGCCGTGCAGGGTGAAGCGCTGCGCGTAGCCCTCGCCGTCGATCCGGTCGGCCCACCAGGTGGCGGACGGGTCACCGGCCGCCGAGTAGGTCACCGTCGCGGGCCGGCGCAGCGGGCGCAGCGCCGGGTCGTCGTGGTTGAGCACCTCGACCCGGCAGCGCCCGTCGAAGAGCCGGGCCTTGGCGGCGAAGTAGTCCGCCTCGTCGGCGTGGAAGTCGAGGTGGTCGGAGCCGAAGTTGGTGTAGCCGCCGACGTCGAACCGGACGCCGCCGACCCGACCCATGGCGAGCGCGTGGCTGGACACCTCCATGACCACGGCGTCCACCCCGCGCTCACGGGCCACCGCCAGCATGGCGTGCAGGTCGGTGGCCTCCGGGGTGGTCCGGACGCTGTCCACCACCAGGTCGCCGAGGCGGGTCTCCACGGTGCCGATCAGGCCGGTGGTGAGCCCGGCGGCGCGTAGTCCGGACTCGATCAGGTAGCTGGTGGAGGTCTTCCCGGCGGTGCCGGTCACCCCGATCACGGTCAGCTGGGCGGTCGGGTCGCCGTAGACCGTGGCGGCCACCTCGCCGAGCACGCCCCGGGCGTCGTCGACGACCAGCACGGGCAGGCCCGCGCCCTCGGTCAGCGGCACGCCGGCCGGGTCGGTCAGCACGGCCACCGCGCCGGCGGCGGCCGCGGCGGCGGCGAACTCCGCGCCGTGCCGGCGGGCGCCGGGCAGGGCCGCGTACAGGTCGCCGGGGCGGACCTCCTGGCTGGCGTGGGTGACCCCGCTGACGGCCAGTTCGGCGGCCCCCTCCGGTGTCGGAACGGCCAGCCGGGCGGCGAGGTCGCCGAGCCGGACGGGCAGTACGGTGGCGGGACGTGGATTGCCGGGCACGGCGTCAGACCCTACCCGGTCGTCCGGTTCCGACCGCACAGCCGCCCCGGTGGTTCGTCGCCACTCACCGATGATGTCCCGCCGGGCCCGCTCAGCGCGGAAAGACCTCGAACTTCGGGGACCTGTCGGTAAGCGACGGCGGCACCCGGTAGTGGCGCAGCGTGAAGCCCATCATCTCGCGGAACGCCGGCGCGGCGACCGCCCCGCCCTCGCCGCCGGGGCTCCAGACGAAGACCGCCACCACGTAGCGGGGCTTCTCCGCCGGGGCCATCCCGATGAAGGAGCCGACCTCGCCCGGCTGTCGCTTGCCGTTGTCGTAGCGCAGGCCGGTGCCGGTCTTGCCGGCCACCCGGTAGCCGGGCACCGCGGCGGCCAGTCCGGTGGCCGGCCCGTCCGGGCCGTCCACGGTGGTGACCGCCTCCAGCATCCGGCGCAGGGCGGCCGCGTTGGTCGGGCTGAGCACCGAGCGGGTGGTCGGGTCGGCGCCCGGGGTCCGGGTGCCGTCCGGCCCGATCGTCTCCTTGATCAGGTGCGGCTGCACGTACGTGCCGTTGTTGGCGATCGCGTTGTACGCGGCGGCCATCTGCAACGGCGTCGCGTCCACGCTGTGCCCGATCGGCACCGACCCGTACGACGACCCGCTCCACTCGTCGGCCGGGAGCAGCCGGCCGGACGCCTCGCCGGGCAGGCCCTCGCCGGTCGGCTGGCCCAGCCCGAACCGCTTCTGGTAGTCGATCAGCCGGTCCTTGCCCAGCTTGTCGGCGATCTTGATGGTGCCGATGTTGGAGGAGAAGGCGAGCATCCCCGGGATGCTCATCACGCGCCCGTCCGCGTGGTGCGTGTCCTCGAACGGGACGTCACCCAGGACCATGGTGTTGGGCACCGGGAACGTGGTGTCCGGCGTGATCACGCCCTCCTGGAGCGCCGCGCCGAAGGTGATCGCCTTGTGGATCGAGCCCGGGTCGACCACGAAGCTGGTGGCCGCGTCGTCCCGGTCGGCCGGCGAGGCGACCTTCGTCGGGTCGGCCGCGTCGTAGGTGGGCTGGCTGGCCTGGGCCAGCACCTCCCCGGTGGGCACGTCCATGATCACCGCCGCCGCGACGCTGCCCTTGGCCTGGGCCACCTGCCTGGCCAGGATCCGCTGCGTCATGAACTGCAGGTCCCGGTCGACGGTGAGCTGCAGCGAGCTGCCCGGCCGGGGCTGGGTGGTGCTGCTGTAGCCACCCGGGATGGGCGCGGCCAGGTCACCCAGGCCCGCCTCGTAGGTCCGCTTGCCGGGCTGGCCGCGCAGCAGGTCGTCGTACTTCGCCTCCAGGCCCTCCAGGCCGTTCATGTCCTGGCTGACGAAGCCGATCATGTTGGCGGCCAGGTCCCCGCCGGGCACCTCGCGCCGCTCGTCCCGGTGCACGCCGATGCCGGCCAGGTCGAGCGCCATGAGCTTCTTGGCCGTGCCGATCTCCACACCCCGGGCCAGGTAGACGAACTCGGTGTCGCGGTCGGTGCCGGGCTGCTTGCGCCGCTGCATCTTGTCGGCCAGCTCCGACGCCGGCACGCCGAGCAGCGGGGAGAGCGCCTGCGCGGTGGCGAAGCGGTCCTTGACCCGGGTCGGGTCGGCGAAGACGTAGCGCGCCTCCACGCTGTGCGCCAGCGGCTCGCCGTCGCGGTCGAGGATGGCGCCGCGCGGGGCCGGCAGCTCGATCACCTTGACCCGGTTGGGCAGGCCGCCGTCGGCGTACGCCGGGCTGTCCGCGGTCTGCAGGTAGACCAGCCGGACGCCGATGCTGGCGAACAGCGTCAGGGCCAGCACCGTGGCGAGTCGCAGCCGCCGGCGCGGGTCGCCCAGGCGGGGCGGCCGGCGCGGCTTGCGGACCGGCCGCCGGGCCGCCGGGCGACGCGGGCCGGGCCGGCGCCGCGGCGGCGGGTCGTCCTCGTCGTCGAACGGCTCGTGCACCGGGCGGGCGGAGACGGTCCGCACCACGCCGGCGCGGCCTCCTGCCGCCCGGCGGCCGGCCCGGGCGCTCTCGCCGGCCGCGGGCGGCTCCCGGCGGCCGGCCCGGGCGACCCGGCCGCCGTCGAGCACCTGCAACGCGGGCCGGAACGGATCGCCGGAGCGACTGGTGCGCGGGGTACGCCGTTGCTCGGCGCCGCCCTCGCGGATGGTCCGCCCGCGCGGCGTGTACGCCCGGGCGTCGGAGATCCCGCCGACGCCCGGCTCCCGCGGCTCGGCCCCACGCGACGAGCCGCGCCGGGAGCCTGTGGCGTCCCGGCGCGGTTCGTCCGATCTCGGCGGCACTTGTCAGCCTCCGTTGCCCTGCTGGCCGGCGCCGGCCGTCCCGCCCTCGGCGGGGTGCGGCACGCCGATCGTGCGCCCGTCCGGCAGTCGGATGTAGGCCGGGTCCTCGGATTCCACCAGGCCCAGCTTGCGGGCGTTGGCGGTGAGGTTGCCCGGCGCCTCCTGGTCGGCGATCTCCTTCTTCAGCTCCTGCTCGTCCACGTCGAGCTTGGCCTGCTGCTCCTGGAGCCGCTCCAGCCGGAAGGCGTTCTCGTTGATTTTGGTGTTGACCGCCAGGATGCCGAGCACCCCGCCGACCACGAGCATCAGGATCAGCCCGACGAAGGGCGCCCGCGGCACCCGGATCGGCGGCGGCGGAGCGACTCGCAGCCGCGGCGCCGCCGGCGCGGTGGCCCGGGCGGCCCGCTCGGCCGGACGCAGCGCGGCGCTGCCCGCCGTCGGGTACTCGCGCGTCCCCCGGGCGCGGGTCCCCTCCCGGCGGTCGGCCGCCGTCGTCGTGTCTCGCGTGGTGCGCTGCGCCGTGGTCCGGCCCCCCGACCGCGGTGCGCGCTGCCCGACGGCCCCCCGGCCGTCGTGCTTCTCGACGTTCATGTCCCCTCCCCCTCCTCGTCCGTCCCGTTCCCCGGTTGGTGCATCGCCTTCACCCGGCGGCGGTACCGTTCGCGGTCGGTACCGCCCTGCCGGGTCGCCTCCGGATCGAGCCGTTCCGCGGCCCGCAGCCGCACCGAGGCGGCCCGCGGGTTCGCGGCCACCTCCGCCTCCCCGGGAAGCTCGGCGCCCCGGCTCAACAGCCGGAACGTCGGGCCCGACCCGGGCAGTTCGACCGGAAGGTCGACCGGGCCCTTGCTGCGGACCCGGTCGGCGAGCGCCTGCTTGGTGAGCCGGTCCTCCAGCGAGTGGTAGGACAGGACCACCATGCGGCCGCCCACGGTGAGCTTGTCCAGAGCGGCCGGCAGCGCCGTCTCCAGCGCCGCCAGCTCTCTGTTTACCTCGATCCGTAAAGCCTGAAACGTTCTCTTTGCCGGGTGTCCGCCCGTTCGTCGGGCCGGCGCGGGAATCGCGTCCCGAACCAGCTCGGCCAGCCGGGCCGACGACGTGATCCGGGCCCGCTCGCGCTCCCGGATGATCGCCGACGCGACCTTCCCGGCGAACTTCTCCTCGCCGTACACCCGTAGCAGCCGGGCCAGGTCCGGGTGTCCGTAGGTGTTGACCACCTCCTCGGCGGTCATCCCCCCGGTCTGGTCCATCCGCATGTCCAGCGGCGCGTCCTGGGCGTAGGCGAACCCGCGGTCGGGCGCGTCCAGTTGCAGGGACGAGACGCCGAGATCGAAGAGCACGCCGTCGATCGCCGGATAGCCGAGCCGGTCGAGCACCTCGGGCAGCTCGTCGTAGACGGCGTGCTCCAGGTGGATCCGGTCGGCGAACCGGGCCAGGCGGGCCCGCGCGTGGGCGAGCGCCTCGGTGTCCCGGTCGAGGCCGACGAGGACCGTGTCCGGGTGCGCCGTGAGCACCGCCTCGGCGTGCCCGGCCAGGCCGAGCGTGGCGTCGACGTGCACGGTCCGGCCGGGGCGGCCCAGCGCGGGGGCCAGCAGCTCGAGACACCGCTCGAGCAGCACCGGCACGTGCGTGCCGCGCAGCTCCCCCATGTCGACCCCCACTGCTCGAAAACCGTTTCCGTCCACGTGTCCGTCGTCGTCACGACGCCTCGCCATACCGCCAGATCCCCATCCGCTCCCCGCCCGCCGGAGGCCGCGGCCCTCCGTGTCGGATCGTGCGCCTGGCACCGGGGAAGGGGTGCCAGGAACTCGAAAGCGGCTGGAGATCTCGCAGTACGTCGGGCGCCGTCACGCCCTACAGACCGCCGGGCAGCACCCCCTCCTCGATGTCGGCGAAGTCGTCTTCGCTCTCCGCGAGGTAGGCCTCCCAGGCCGCCCTGTCCCAGATCTCCACCCGGGTGCTCGCCCCGATCACGACCAGCTCCCGGTCGAGCGCCGCGTAGGACCGCAGGTGCCCGGGAATCGTGACCCGCCCCTGCTTGTCCGGCACCTCGTCGTGCGCGCTGGCGAAGAAGACCCGGCTGTAGGCCCGGGCCGCCTTGCTGGTCATCGGTTGCGCGCGCAACTGGTCGGCGATGCGCTGGAACTCGGGCATCGGGAAGACGTAGAGGCAGCGCTCCTGCCCTTTGGTGATCACGACACCCCCCGCCAGCTCATCCCGGAACTTGGCCGGCAGGATCAACCGGCCTTTGTCGTCCAGGCGCGGAGTGTGGGTGCCGAGGAACATCGGCCCAACCCCCTCGCCTTGAGCGGCGTTCGCGGCGCCGCTGACCCCCCGGGCCGGTGTGGCCCTCCCGGCCTCACCATCGCGCCCCACTCTACTCCACTTCCCTCCACCTGCAACCAGAATCGCCGCCTCGGCGCGGCGTGTCCGCGCGTAAAACCGCACGTCAATGCGGGTGGAGCGGAGTGGAGGGGGTGGACGCCCCCCGCCGGCGGTCCGTTACCCGACATCGACCGCCGCCGTCCGGCCGAGCGCGCTCCGGCCGTCCACCGGGACGTCCCCGGCCGAACGGTTCGCCGTCGGCGGCGATCTGGCGGCGGTCGTGGTCCGGTAACCTCGCTCGGGTGACGGACGCGAAGATGCCCATGCGGGCAAAGGTGGCCAGCTCCGTGTCGCGCACCGCCGCGGCGCTGTCGCGGGCCGCGGGTCGTGGCGACGGCTCGGTGATCGGCGGCTGGATCGGCCTCAAGATCGACCCCGACCTGCTCGCCCACCTGTCGGCCGGACGCGCCATCGCCCTGGTGTCCGGCACCAACGGCAAGACCACCACCACCCGGCTGACCACCGCCACGGTTGGCGTGCTGGGCCGGGTCGCCTCCAACGCCTTCGGCGCCAACATGCCCACCGGGCACACCTCGGCGCTGGCCAAGGCGGGCAGCACGCCCTACGCCGTGCTGGAGGTGGACGAGCACTACCTGGCCCAGGTGCTGGAGGCGACCGAGCCGCACGTGGTGGCGCTGCTCAACCTCTCCCGCGACCAGCTCGACCGGGCCAAGGAGGTCGCCATGATGGCGCAGCTCTGGCGCGCCGCCCTGGTCCGGCATCCCAAGGTGCGGGTGGTCGCCAACGCCGACGACCCGATGGTGGTCTGGGCCGCCTCCCCGCCGGCCGACCCGGCCCAGGGTCACGTGCCCCCGCACGTCACCTGGTTCAGCGCCGGCCAGCGCTGGCACGACGACTCGTGGGTCTGCCCCGAGTGCGGCTCCACCATCCAGCGCTCCGGCGGGCAGTGGTGGTGCACCGGCTGTCCGCTGCGCCGCCCCGAGCCGCAGTGGACGGTCGAGGACGACGGCGTGCTCGACCCCACCGGCGCCTGGCACAAGGTCCAGCTCCAGCTCCCCGGCAAGGTCAACCTCGGCAACGCGGCCACCGCGCTGGCGGTCGCCGCCGAGTTCGGCGTACGCCCGGTGGACGCGGTCTCCCGGCTCGGCACGGTCACCTCGGTGGCCGGCCGCTACGCCCAGGTCGACCGGGACGGGCGCAACATCCGGCTGCTGCTGGCCAAGAACCCGGCGAGCTGGCTGGAGGCGTTCGACATGGCCGACGTCGCGCCGACCCTGCTCTCGATCAACGCGCGCGACCCCGACGGGCTGGACACGTCGTGGCTGTTCGACGTCGACTTCTCGCCGCTGGCCGGCCGGCAGGTGCTGATCACCGGCGACCGGGCCTACGACCTGGCGGTGCGGCTCGACGTCAACGGCGTGCCGTTCCGGCACGTGCGCACGTTCGACGAGGCGGTCCGGGCGGTGCCGCCGGGCCGGCTGGAGGTCATCGCCAACTACACCGCCTTCCAGGACATCCGAGCGGAGCTGGACCGTGTCAACTGAGAGCCTGCGCATCGTCTGGGTCTATCCCGACCTGCTGTCCACCTACGGCGACCGGGGCAACGCGCTGATCCTGGCCCGCCGGGCCCAGCTGCGCGGCATGCCGGTGGAGGTGCTGGAGGTCCGCTCCGACCAGCGGCTGCCCGCCACCGCCGACATCTACCTGATCGGCGGCGGCGAGGACGGCCCGCAGGCGCTGGGCGCCCAGCGCCTGCTCGCCGACGGCGGCGTGCACCGGGCGGTGGCCCAGGGCTCGGTGGTGTTCGGTGTCTGCGCCGGCTACCAACTGCTCGGCACCTCCTTCTTCGCCAAGGGCACCCGCTGCGCCGGCCTGGAGCTGCTCGACCTCTCCTCCGACCGGGGTCCGACCCGGGCGGTCGGCGAGCTGGCCGGCGAGGTGGACCCGCGACTGGGCATCCCGCACCTGACCGGGTTCGAGAACCACGGCGGGCGCACCCGCCTCGGCCCGGGCGTGTCGCCGTTGGCCCGGGTGACCGCCGGCGTCGGCAACGACGGCGCCACCGAGGGCGCCTGGCGGGGCAAGCTGCTCGGCACCTATTCGCACGGCCCGGCGTTGGCCCGCAACCCCGACCTGGCCGACCTGCTGCTGCGCTGGGCCACCGGCATCCACCAGCTCCCGCCGCTCGACGACAGCTGGGCCGACCGGCTCCGGTCCGAGCGCCGCGCCGCGGTCACCGCCGCCGCCCGGGCATGACCGGCGCCGCCCCGCCGGGGCGGCGACCGGTGGTCCGCCGGCTCGCCGGGCTGCTCGGGCAGCCGTCGGCGCGGCGGTTCGGGCTGTTGCTCCTCCTGCTCGCCGGGTTCGCCGTCACCCTGCTGCTGGCGCCCCGGCCGGACGCGGCCGACCTGCCCCGGCTCGCCGACGCGCTCGGCGGGTACGCCCCGGTCGCGGCCGTGGTCGGCGGCGCGCTGCTGCTGGTGGCCCTGGTGCCCCGGACGTTCGTCACGCTGGCCTCGGGCGCGATCTTCGGTCCGGTGCAGGGCGCCGCGTACGCGCTGGGCGCGGCGCTGCTCGCGGCCGCGCTCGGCTTCGCGGTCGGCCGGATGCTGGGCCGGGACTTCGTGGCCGAACGGGTCCGCGGCCGGCTGGCCCGGCTCGACGGCTGGTTCGCCCGGCAGAGCGTGTTCGGGGTGATCACCGTACGGCTGCTGCCGATCGCCGGCTTCGGGCTGGTCAGCTACGGCTACGGCACCACCGCGGCCCGGGTGCTGCCGTTCCTGGCCGGCAGCGTGATCGCCTCCGCCCCCACCGCCATCGGCTACGCCGCGATCGGCGCCGCGGTGAGCAGCCCCGGTTCGGTCAACTGGTACGCGGCCGCGCCGGCCAGCCTCGGCCTGATCGCCAGCGTGCTGATCATCCACCGCTGGTGGCGGGCCGAACGGCAACGACGGCTCGGTCCGAGCTGACGTGGCCGGCACCGGAGAGACGCTGCCCGGCGGGTTCGTCGCCGAGGTGGTCCGGATCGGAGACACCGTTCGCCGAACCCCGCCCGCCGACGCCGCGTTCGCCGCCGCGCTGCTGCGGCACCTGGCGGCGACCGCGCCCGGAGTCGCGCCCGCGTACCTCGGGACGGACGAGCGGGGCCGGCAGGTGCTCTCCCACATCGACGGGCTGGTGCCGTGGCGCGACCGCGAGGACGCGGCCTTCTTCGCCGACGCCGCGCTGACCCGCCTGGCCGGACTGGTCCGGGCGGTGCACGACGCCTGCGCCGGCACCGTGCTGGCCGGCGGCGCGGAGACGGTCTGCCACCGGGACCTGTCGCCGAAGAACACGGTCTACCGGGTCGGGCCGGCCGGCCCGGCGCCGGTGGCGCTGCTGGACTGGGACCTCGCCGGCCCCGGCCGCCGGATCGAGGACGTGGCGTTCGCCGGCTGGCACTGGGCCGCCCTCGGCGGCGACGCCGACCCGGCCGAGCTGGGCCGCCGCGGCCGGCTGCTCTGCGACGCCTACGAGGGAACGGCCGGCGGGCTGCTCCCCCGGTCCGAGCTGGTCGCGGTCATGCTCGACCAGATCGAGGACACCTGGCGGGGCATCGACGCCGGCGCGGACCGGGGCGAGCCCGCGATGCGCCGGCTGCGCGCCGCCGGCGTGGTCGAGACGGTACGCGGTTGGCACGACTGGCTGCGCTGGCACCGCCCGACGATCGAGGCCGCGCTGGGCACGGGGTGAGCTCCCGGCGGCGGCAGGGCCGCCGGCGGTCCGGCAACGGCATGTTCGGGAGCAGCCCGCCCCGACCGGCAGCGGCACCGACACCACCACGCGGGGCCGCTGATCGCCGCCCGTCACCTCCGCGACGCCTTTGGAGCTGACATCAGAAACGACTCACGGCGCCGAGGCCCGCTCGGGCAACGCGTGAGTCGTTGACGACATCAGCTCGAAAGGCACCCCGACAGCGGCATCGGGCCGGTGGGCACCGCCGACGCCCGCGACCGCCCGACCGCCCGACCGCCGGAGCGGCGGAGCGGCGGCACCGCACGGGCGGGCGGTCCGCCCGGCGGGATCCAGTCAGCGCGGCGGCACGACCAGGCGGGCCTCGTAGGCGGCGATCACCAGGTGCACGCGACCGTGCCCGGGTCCTGGGCGGTGTACGCCGCCTGGCCGGTGGCCGCCGCGTTGCTCGCCGCGGTCGTCGTGCACCGCCGCGAACCCTGAGCCGGGGCCGTGGGCGCGCCCGCACCGGGCGCGCCCACGTACCGGCCTCAGGCGACGACCGAGACCATCCGTCCCTTCACCACGATCACCTTGCGGGGCTCCTTGCCGGCCAGCGCGCCGGCGACCGCCTCCAGCGCGGCCGCGCGGACCGCGTCCTCCGGCGCGTCGGCCGGCACCTCGATCCGACCCCGCACCTTGCCGTTGATCTGCACCGGGTAGGTCACCGACTCGGCCACCAGCAGCGCCGGATCCGCCACCGGGAAGTCCGCGTACGCCAGCGAGGTGTGGTGGCCCAGCCGGCGCCACAGCTCCTCGGCCAGGTGCGGGGCGAACGGGGCGACCATCAGCACCAGCGGCTCGGCCACCTCCCGCGGCGTCTCGGCCAGCCGGGTCAGGCCGTTGGTCAGCTCGATCAGCTTGGCGATCGCGGTGTTGAAGCGGACCCCGTCCATGTCGACGCGGACCCCGTCGACCACCTTGTGCAGCAGCCGTCGGGTCGCGTCGTCGGCCGGCGCGTCGGTGACCCGCGACTCACCGGTCCGCTCGTCCACGACCGTGCGCCAGACCCGCTGCAGGAACCGGTACGAGCCGACCACCGCCCGGGTCTCCCACGGGCGGGACACCTCCAGCGGACCCATCGACATCTCGTACACCCGGAAGGTGTCGGCGCCGTACGCCGCGCACATGTCGTCCGGGGTGACCACGTTCTTCAGCGACTTGCCCATCTTGCCGTACTCGCGCCGGACCTCGGTCTCGCCGTGGAACCAGCGGCCGTCCACCTCGACGACCTCCTCGGCGGGCACGTAGGCGCCACGCGGGTCGACGAACGCGTACGCCTGGATCATGCCCTGGTTGAACAGCCGACGGAACGGCTCGAACGACGAGACGTGCCCCAGGTCGAACAGCACCTTGTGCCAGAAGCGGGCGTACAGCAGGTGCAGCACGGCGTGCTCGGCGCCGCCGACGTACAGGTCCGTTCCTCCACAGTCGCCCTCGCCGCGCGGACCCATCCAGTACGCCTCGTTCTCCGGGTCGGCGAACCGCTGCGAGTCGGTCGGGTCCAGGTAGCGCAGCTCGTACCAGCACGAGCCGGCCCACTGCGGCATCACGTTGGTCTCCCGGGTGTAGCGCTTCGGCCCGTCACCCAGGTCCAGCTCGACCTCGACCCAGTCGCGCCGCCGCGACAGCGGGGTCTCCGGGTTGCTCTGCGCGTCCTCCGGGTCGAACGTCTTCGGCGAGAAGTCGTCCACCTCCGGCAGCTCGACCGGCAGCATCGACTCCGGCAGCGCGATCGGCGCCCCGGTCTCGTCGTAGACGATCGGGAACGGCTCGCCCCAGTAGCGCTGCCGGGAGAACAGCCAGTCGCGCAGCCGCCAGGTGACCGCGCCCGCGCCGTGCCCGTTCGCCTCCAACCACTCGATGATCCGCGCCTTGGCCTCGGCCACTCCCAGGCCGTCCAGGTCCACGCCGCGCTCCGGGGCGGCGCTGTTGATCGCCGGCCCGTCGCCGGTGAACGCCTTGCCGTCGAAGCCCTCCGGCGGCGCCACGGTGCGCACGATCGGCAGCTCGAAGACCTCGGCGAAGTCCCAGTCCCGCTCGTCCTGCGCGGGCACCGCCATGATCGCGCCGGTGCCGTACCCGGCCAGCACGTAGTCGGCGATGAAGATCGGGATCTGCCCGCCGGTCGCCGGGTTGGTCGCCCAGGCGCCGACGAAGACGCCGGTCTTCTCCCGGCTGTCCGCCTGCCGCTCGACGTCCGTCTTGGCCGCGGCGGCCTTCCGGTACGCCTCGACGGCCTCGCGCGGACCGGCGTGCCCGCCGGTCCAGGCGTCCTTCGTCCCCTCCGGCCAGGCGGCCGGCGTCAGCACGTCGACCAGCTCGTGCTCGGGCGCCAGCACCATGTAGGTGGCGCCGAAGATCGTGTCCGGCCGGGTCGTGAACACCCGCACCGGGGCGGCGGCGGTCGGGAAGTCGATGTGCGCGCCGGTCGACCGGCCGATCCAGTTGCGCTGCTGCAGCTTGATCGGCTCGGGCCAGTCCAGCGTGTCCAGGTCGTCCAGCAGCCGGTCGCCGTACGCGGTGATGCGCATCATCCACTGCTTCAGGTTGCGCTTGAAGACCGGGAAGTTGCCCCGCTCCGAGCGGCCGTCGGCGGTGACCTCCTCGTTGGCCAGCACGGTGCCCAGCCCCGGGCACCAGTTCACCGGCGCCTGGGAGACGTACGCCAGCCGGTGGTCGTCGACGACGCGGCGGCGCTCGGCCACGGTCAGCTCGGCCCAGGGGCGGCCGTCCGGGGTGGGTCGGTTCCCGCCCTCGAACTCGGCGATCAGCTCGGCGACCGGCCGGGCCCGCTTCGCGTCCGCGTCGTACCAGGAGTTGAAGACCTGCAGGAAGATCCACTGCGTCCAGCGGTAGAACTCGGTGTCGATGGTCGCGACCGAACGCCGCTCGTCGTGGCCCAGCCCCAGCCGGCGCAGCTGCGCCCGGTACCGCTCGATGTTGGCGACGGTGGTGGTGCGCGGGTGGGTGCCGGTCTGCACCGCGTACTGCTCGGCCGGCAGGCCGAACGCGTCGAAGCCCATCGCGTGCAGCACGTTCCGCCCGGTCATCCGCTGGTAGCGGGCGTAGCAGTCGGTGCCGATGTAGCCCAGCGGGTGCCCGACGTGCAGGCCGGCGCCGGACGGGTAGGGGAACATGTCCAGCACGTACAGCTTCTCCGCGCCGGCGCGGGGGTGGCCCGGGTCGGCCAGCGGGCCGGTCGGGTTCGGCGCGTGGAAGGTGCCCTCCCGTTCCCAGGTGTCCTGCCAGCGGTTCTCGATCTCGTCGGCCAGGGCGGCGGTGTACCGGAACGGGGGAATGTCGGTGGCCGGTGCGGCTGCCTCACTCATGGCGTCTCCTCGGCGCGGGTCATGTCGGGTGGTGGAGGTCTGCTTCGGGCACAAAAAAGCCCCTCGCGCAGGAGGGGCGGCCGTGCTGTCGCGTGTTCAGCGCATCAGCACGGCTCGGTAAGAAGCAGGAAGGCTCCGGCCATGCCGGCAGTGTACCCCGGTCCCCCGTCCGGCGAATATTCGGGGCGTAACCGACCGACCACCTGCGGGAGTCGGCGATAACGACAAACATGGTTAGCCTGAGAGGCCAGTGAGATGCGTGCGGCAGAAGAGGCTCGGCGTCGCGAACCCAACGGCGGGTCCAGGTGCTCTATACAGAGCTGCCGTTCCGGCGACGAGGAGGAGGCCCGTGACACAACAGACCTGGGACGAGGTGGGCGGTCTGCTGCCGCACGACGAGTTCCGTGCCGCCAGCGAGGCCATCGTGGCCAACATCGAGCAGGTCATCGCGGGTAAGACGGCCACCGTCCGGCTCGCCCTGGCGGTGCTGCTCGCCGAGGGTCACCTGCTCATCGAGGACGTGCCCGGCGTCGGCAAGACCAAGCTCGCCAAGGCGATGGCCCGATCCATCGACTGCTCGGTCCGCCGCATCCAGTTCACCCCCGACCTCCTGCCCAGCGACGTCACCGGCGTCAGCGTCTACAACCAGGAGACCCACGACTTCGAGTTCCGCCCGGGCGCGGTCTTCGCCAACCTGGTCGTCGGCGACGAGATCAACCGGGCCTCGCCGAAGACCCAGTCGGCCCTGCTCGAGTGCATGGAGGAGCGACAGGTCACGGTCGACGGGGTGACCTACCAGCTGCAGACGCCGTTCATGGTGGTCGCGACGCAGAACCCGATCGAGATGGAGGGGACCTACCCGCTGCCCGAGGCGCAGCGGGACCGGTTCACCGCCCGCATCGCGATGGGCTACCCGGACCCGACCGCCGAGCTGGCCATGCTGGACGGCCACGGTGGCACCGACCCGTTGCCGGGGCTGCGGCCGGTCGCCGACGCGGCCACCGTGCGCCGGTTGATCGGTCACGTCCGGCAGGTGCACGTCGCCGACGCCGTCAAGCAGTACGCGATCGCCCTGGTGACCGCCACCCGCGAGGCGCCCGACCTGCGGCTCGGCGCGTCGCCGCGGGCCACCCTGCAACTGCTGCGCACCGCCCGCGCGGTGGCCGCCCTGGAGGGCCGCGACTACGTCCTGCCGGACGACCTCCAGGCTCTCGCGGTGCCGGTGCTGGCGCACCGGATCATCCCGACGGCGGACGCGCAGCTGGCCCGGCGCACCACCGACGCGATCGTCGCCGAGCTGGTGCACCGCCTGCCGTTGCCGCACGACCGGCAGCGGTCCCCGTACGACACCCGGCCCGGCAGCGGGAACGGCAACGGCCGCGGGCCGTACGAGCCGCGGAGGCCATGACGTGCGTGACGGCCTGCGCGGGCTGACCACCCGCGGCCGCTCCTTCCTGGCGGCCGCGGTCGCCGCCGCGATCTCCGCCGGCATCCTCGGCGAGAAGGACCTGCTCCGGGTGGCCGTCCTGCTCGCCGTCCTGCCGCTGCTCGCGGCGGCGTACGTCGGGCGCAGCCGCTACAAGCTGGCCTGCCACCGCACGCTCGAGCCGCACCGGGTGCCGGTCGGCGCCAGTTCCCGGGTGGTGCTGCGGTTGCAGAACCTGTCCCGGCTGCCCACCGGCACCCTGCTGCTGGAGGACCGGCTGCCCTACGCGCTGGGCAGTCGCCCCCGGGTGGTGCTGGAGCGGCTCGGCGCGCACCAGGCCAGCTCCGTGGCGTACACGGTCCGCGCCGACGTGCGTGGCCGCTACGACGTGGGTCCGCTGGTGATCCGGCTGACCGACCCGTTCGGGCTGTGCGAGCTGACCCGGTCGTTCCCCAGCATCGACCACCTCACGGTGATCCCGCAGGTCACCTCGCTGCCCTCGGTGCGGCTGCCGGGCGAGTACGCCGGCAGCGGCGACAGCCGGGCCCGTTCGGTCGCGGTGCACGGCGAGGACGACGCCGCCACCCGGGAGTACCGGAGGGGCGACGACCTGCGCCGGGTGCACTGGAAGTCCACCGCCCGCACCGGCGAGCTGATGGTGCGCCGCGAGGAGCAGCCGTGGGAGAGCCGGGCCACCGTGGTGCTGGACACCCGCGCCGCCGGCCACCGGGGCGAGGGGCCGACGGCCAGCTTCGAGTGGGCCGTCTCGGCCGCCGCCAGCATCGCCGTGCACCTGCGCCAGGCCGGCTACAAGTTGCGCCTGGTCACCGGCAACGGCGTGGACGTCGGCGCCACCGAGGCCGGCGGTGAGGGCCTGCTCCTCGACCATCTCGCCGAGGTGCACCTGGACCGGCGCGGCGAGATCACCACGCTGGTGCAGCAGGTCCGGCAGCGGGCCGACGGCGGCCTGATCATCGCGTTGTTCGGCACGCTCGGCGACGCCGAGGCGGAGCTGCTGGCCGGGCTGCGCGGCAACGGCGCCACCTGCGTGGCGTTCCTGCTCGACAGCAACACCTGGCTGAACCTGCCCGCCAAGGCCCGGGTCGAGGCGGACCGGGCGCACGGCAGCTCCGCCCTCGCCCTGCTGCAGAGCGGCTGGCGGGTCATCGGGGTGGAGCACGGCAACCGGCTGCCGGCGCTGTGGCCGCAGGCCGGCCGCGGCTCCCAGGGCTTCGCCCTGCGGGCGGCACTGGCCGAGACGGTCGCCGGCGGCATGCGATGACCGGAAGGATGACTCGGTGACCCCGCACCGCAACATCGGTTTCGTCGCCGCGGCGGCGACCCTGCTGGCGGCGGCCCCACTGTCGGCGATCTTCGAGCGTTGGACGTGGCTGGTCCAGGCGGCCATCGTGGTCTCCGTGGTGGCCGGCGCGGCGGCGCTGAGCCGGTTGGGCCGAGCCCCGCTGTGGGGTCAGCTGCTGGCCATGCTCGCCGGCCTGACCCTGGGCCTGACGTGGGTCTTCCCCGGCGGCACCGAGCTGCTCGCGTTCGTGCCGACCCCGGCCACGTTCGCCCACTTCGGCGACCTGCTCCAGACCTCCTTGCAGGACATGCGCGCGTACGGCGTCGAGGTCCCCGACGTCGACTCGCTGCTCTTCCTCGCCGTGCTCGGCATCGGCGCGGTGGCCGTGCTGGTCGACGTGCTCGCGGTCGGGCTGCGCCGGCCGGCGCTGGCCGGGCTGCCGATGCTGGCCATCTACTCGGTGCCGGTGGCGGTCTACGTGGACAGCGTCCCCGCCACCCCGTTCGTGGTGGGCGCCGCCGGTTACCTGTGGCTGCTGGTGACCGACAACGTCGACCGGGTGCGCCGGTTCGGCCGCCGGTTCACCGGCGAGGGGCGTGACGTCGACGTCTGGGAGGCGTCGCCGCTGGCCGCGGCCGGCCGCCGGCTGGCCGCGGTCGGGGTGTTGGTGGCGGTGGCGCTGCCGCTCGCCGTGCCCGGGATGACCGGCGGCCTGATGAACAACGTCGGCGCCGGCCCCGGCGACGGCAGCGGGCGGCCCGGCCAGGGCGGCAGCACCGGCCGGATCGACCTGTTCGCCGCGCTGAGCGGCCAGCTCAACCAGAGCGAGCGGTTCGACCTGGTCAAGGTCACCACAAACGAGCCGAACCCGTTCTACCTGCGCCTGGGCGTGGTGGACGATCTGCGGCCGAGCGGGTTCCAGGCGCGCGTGCCGACCGGGCAGCAGGTCACCCGCGACCTGCCCGACCCGGCCGAACGCGCTGCCCGCGGGGTCGGGCAGCGGACCTACCGGGCCACCGTCGAGGTGACGAAGAACCTGAACATGCCGCTGCTCCCGGTCTACGCCGAGCCGGTCCGTACCGAGGGCCTCAACGGCAACTGGCGTTACGACCCCAACCAGCAGGTGGTCTTCTCCAACCGGGAGAACGCGCGCGGCAAGCGCTACTCCTTCGACTACGTGCGATCGACGTTCAGTCAGGACGCGCTGCGCGCCGCGCCGGCCCCGCCGTCGGAGAGCGCGGTGATGCGTCAGCAGACCACCAGACCGACGATCCTGGACGTCGAGCGACTGGTCACCCACCTCACCGAGGGCCGGAAGACCAACTACGACAAGGTCCGGGCGATCTACGAATACTTCTCGGTGGAGAACGGCTTCACCTACGCGCTCTCCACCCGCAACGGCAGCAGCGGTGCGGACATCACCGACTTCCTCGCCACCAAGGTCGGCTACTGCCAGCAGTACGCCGCGGCGATGGCCTGGCTGGTCCGGGCCGCGGGCGTGCCGGCCCGGGTGGCGGTCGGCTTCACCAACGGCAGCAACACCGACGGCGGCACCTACGTGCTGACGAACCAGAACCTGCACGCCTGGACCGAGGTCTACTTCGGCGGGATCGGGTGGGTGCCGTTCGACGCCACCCCGGCGGCCAGCATCCCCGGCTCGGTCCGGTCCGTCTGGGCCCCGGACACCGACGCGCCGAAGGAGATCACCCCTTCCCCGGGTAGCAGCGCCGCGCCCGGCGCGGCGGACCCGTCGGCGGGCCCGAACGAGCCGGACCGTCTCGACAAGGACGCCGACCAGGGCCTGGCGGTCGGCGAGAGCGGACCGACCCGGCAGGACACGGTCTGGCCGTGGTGGCTGGCCGGGGCGCTCGCCCTGCTGGCGCTGCTCGCCGTGCCGGCCCTGCGCCGCTCGGCGCTGCGCCGCCGACGCCGGGTCCGGGCGACCTCGCCGGTGGCCACCGCGGTGGCCGTGCCCGGCCAGCGGGGTCAGGCCCGCGAGGTCGTGGTCGGGGTGGACGCCGAGGCGGCCCGCGCCGACGCGCACGCCGCCTGGGACGAGTTGCTGGACACGCTCGTCGACTTCCACGTCCCGGTCGACGGCACCGAGACACCGCGGGCGACCGCCGAGCGGTTGACCCGGGAGACGCTTGTCGAGGACGCCGGGGCGGCGACCGGGGTACGGCTGCTGGGCCGGGCCGAGGAGCGGGCCCGCTACGCCCGCGATCCGCTCACCGACGCCGAACTGCAGCCGGCGCTGCGGACGGTACGCGGGGCGCTCGTCGCGCGCGCGAGCCGGCGTACCCGGCTGCTGGCCGCGGTGCTGCCGCCGTCGGTGCTGATCCGGTGGCGAACCACCCTGGCCGAGCGCTCGGCCCGGCTGGTCACCACCAGCGGGCAGGCGCGGCAGTGGATGCTGCGCTGGAGCCCACGTCGCCTGTTGGCGAGCCGCCCCGCCCGCTGACCCACCGCTGTCGGCCGACGTCCGGCCGGACCGGCCCGCTGACCACCGGGACTGGCCGGTCTGGCCGGTCTGGCCGGTCTGGCCGGTCTGGCCGGTCTGGCCGGTCTGGCCGGAACGCGTCCCTGCCCGCCGCTGACCACCGGGACTGGCCGGTCTGGCCGGAACGCGTCCCTGCCGGCCGCTGACCCGACCCCGGCTCGCTGACCGCCCGCCGGCCACTCCGAGCCGAAGTGCGGACCGGTCTCGCCCCGCCCACCGCTCCCCGGCCGCTCCCTCAGCGCGTGCCCGCACCGCCACAGTCCGTATCGATCAAGGAGTTTTCGTCAGCGCGGAGCGAATCCCGGACGCGAACTCCTTGACTGCGCGGCGAAGAACCCGGTCGCTCGAGATCTTGGTACCAAACGGCCCCTCTGGGGGCCTGTTCGTACCAAGATCTCCACCTGTCCAGACGTTCGGGCGGCCGGAAACGTGGCACGGAGTCGGGCAGACCGCAGGAGCGGAACGGCCCGGAGCGGGGACCAGACAGGAGCCGGGACCGGACAGAAGCGGAGACCGGACAGAAGCGGAGACCGGACAGAAGCGGAGACCGGACAGAAGCCGGGACAGGGAACGGGAACCCGGATCGGAACGGGAGCGGGGATCAGGCCGGACGGGGTCAGGCCGAAGCGGGCCGGGACGTGATCACGGGCGCGACGGAGCCGGCGCGCTCGCCAGCGGGTGCCGGCGAGGACGGCCTGTCGTCGCCCGCCCCGGTCAGGGGCGGGGGCGTGGTCAGCGGTGGCCCTCCGGGCGCTGCCGCCAGCGGTCCTCCATCCGATCCAGGAAGGAGCCGCGGCGACCACCACTGCGGCCACGGGGACGACGCCGGCTCGTCGTGGTGCCGCCGACCACGTGCAGGTCGGGCGACTGGGATCGACGGTGCGACTGCACCGCGTAGCCCAACGAGCCCAGCATGACGACGAAGCCCGCCACGGCCACCGCAGGAATCTTGATCACGGCCCCATAGATCAACAGGGCCAGACCAGCGACGACCACGCCGGCAGCGACGAGCACGCGACGCCGCGCGTGGAAGCGCGGGTCGCTGGCGCGCACGGCCGAGGCGAACTTGGGATCCTCGGCAAGCGACCGCTCGATCTGCTCGAACAGCCGCTGCTCGTGCTCCGAGAGCGGCACGGCACTCCTCCCCGGTCACGTTGGTCGGCCCGGTCGGGCCGACAGACCGTGGCAGCCAGCCGGCTGCTTACCCGCAAGTCTACGAGGGCCCTCGCGCGTCGGAAAGCGGGACGACCTACGGCCGGGTCGGTTTTTCGACTCGCCGCTGGTCACGCCGGCTGAGAAGACTGGCCGGACCTATGACGGACCGCCCGAAACGGGCGGCTGCCGCATCCGCCGCCGCCTCCGCCTCCCGCCAGCCCCGCTCCGGCTCACCCAGGGTGAGCTGCCGCGGCGTCTCCTCCGCCGGGGCGAGCCCTTCCATCCGGACGCCGACCAGGCGGACCGGCTCGGCCGGGGCGAGGACGCCCCAGAGCGCCCAGGCAGTGTCGAACATCTCCCGGGCGGTGTCGGTCGACACGGCGAGGGTGCGGGCGCGACTCACCGTGCGGAAGTCGGCGAACCGGACCTTCAGCGACACCGTGCGACCCACCTGCCCGGCCGCCCGCAGCCGGGCGCCGGCCTTGTCGGCGAGGGCGAGCAGGGCCCGCCGGATCTCGCCCGGGTCGGTGACGTCGGTCTCGAACGTGGTCTCCGCGCCGATCGACTTCTCCACGTGCTCCGGGGACACACCGCGCGGGTCCCGCCCCCAGGCCAGCTCGTGCAGGTGCGCGGCGGACGCCTCGCCCACCGCCCGGCGCAGCAGACCGGGCGGCGCCTCGGCCAGGTCGCGCACGGTGCGCAGGCCGAGCCGGCGCAACGCCTCCGCCGACCGCTCCCCGACCCCCCACAACGCCGACACCGGCAGCGGGTGCAGGAAGTCCAGCACCCGGTCGGCGGGGACCACGAGCAGGCCGTCCGGCTTGGCCCGGGTGGAACCGAGCTTGGCCACGAACTTGCTCGACGCCACCCCGACCGAACAGGTCAGCCGCTGCTCCTCGGCCACCCGGCGGCGGATCAGCGCGGCGATGGCCGCCGGCCGGCCGAACAACCGCCGGGCGCCGGCCACGTCGAGGAACGCCTCGTCCAACGAGAGCGGCTCGACCAGCGGGGTGACGTCGCGGAAGATCCCCATGACCGCCCGGGACGCCTCCGAGTAGGCGCTGAAGTCGGGCGGCAGGTAGACCGCGCCCGGGCAGAGCGCACGGGCCCGCGCGGTGGGCATCGCGCTGCGCACCCCGTGCCGGCGGGCCTCGTAGCTGGCCGAGCTGACCACGCCGCGTGGGCCGACGCCGCCCACCACCACCGGCCGGCCGCGCAGCTCGGGACGGCGGCGCACCTCCACCGAGGCGAAGAAGGCGTCCATGTCGACGTGCAGGATCGAACAGCCGGTGTCGTCGGCGTCCGGCCCGAAGCGTGGCTCACCGCCCCGGGGCAACGACTGGCTGCGGCCCATGACCCGCAGGCTAGCCCGCCGGTCCGACACGCGCCCCGGTCAGCCCCGGACCACCAGCAGCGGCACGGTCATCTCCGCGGCGGTGTCCGCTCCGTGGTACGCCACCAGCCGCGACACGATCGGCGGCTCCGAGCGGGTGGCGACCACCGCGTACGTGTCCCGGCAGACCACCACCACGTCGCCGATCCGGGCCAGGTGCGCCTCCGGCACCGGCCCGAACCAGCCGGTCGCCACCGCCTCCGCCCGGGTCAGCACGTCGGCCGTGCCGCCCAGCACCGCCGTCCAGGCGGCCACCACGTCGGCCTCCGCGCCCGGCTCGACGTGCAGGTAGCGGACCCGGGGCTCGCCGGCCACCACCCGGACCCCGGCCCGCAGCCGGGGATCGGCGTCCAGGTCGATCCGGTGCCCGGCCGGCACGTCGAGCTGGCCGTGGTCTGCGGTGACCAGCAGCGCGGCGTCCGGCGGCAGCCCGTCGACCAGCCGGGCCAGCAGCGCGTCCACCTCGGCGGCGGCCGACCGCCACGGCGCGGAGTCGACGCCGCTGAGATGCCCGTGCCGGTCCAGGTCCGGGTGGTAGCCGGAGACCAGGGTCGGCCCGGCGCCGGCGGCCAGCGCGGCCAGCATCCGCGCGGCGAGCGCGTCGATCCCGGCCGCTCCCCGGTAGTCGCCGCCCCGGTTGGCGGCCAGGGTGAGGCCGCTGCCGGCGAACTCGGGACGGCTGACCACGGTCACCGCCACCCCGGCGGCGCGGGCCCGCTCGTACCAGGTGGGGACCGGCTGCCACCGGGACGGCTCGGGGTCGCCGGTCCAGTCGACGTGGGTGAGCACCCGGTCGGTGCCGGGCACCCGGACCGTGAAGCCGAGCACGCCGTGCGCGCCCGACGGGGTGCCGGTGCCGAGGCCGACCAGGCTGGTCGGGGTGGTGGAGGGGAAACCGGCGGTGAGCGGGGAGCCGGTGGTGGCGGCCAGCCCGGCCAGGGTGGGCGCGTACGGCGCGGCGGTAGGTATCTGGTGCCAGCCGAGCCCGTCCACCAGCAGCACGGCGATCCGGCGCACCCCGGCCAGCCGGGGGGTCAGGCCGAGCAGGTCGACCGCGCCGGGGACACCGAGCAGCGACAGCGCGCTGGGCAGCACGTCGACCAGGCTGCCACCGCCGTAGCGGGGCGCGACCCGCTCCAGCGGCCCCGGGGCCGGGCCGGTCATGCCGGGCGGCGGGCGAACAGGTGCAGCTGGGCGGCGAGGTCGCGGTACGGCGGCTTCGCCGACAGGGCGCGCTCCAACTCGAGCAGGGCGGCCGGCTGGCCGTCCGCCACGGCGGCCGGGAGCAGGTCGGCGAACACGCGTACCCCGTGGATCTCCTCGACGGCGAGCCCGGCGGCGGTGAGCAGCGCGCCCGCGCCCTCGGCGTCGTACCGGCGGCGCAGGGTGTCCCGGCCGCCCGCGGTGCCGTGCTCGTCGGCGGCGAGCGCGGCCGCGGCGTCGAGCTGACCGTTGATCGCCCGGCCGAGCACGGCGGCGGCCCGCGCGGCGACCAGCACGCTGGCCGCGCCGCCGGGGCGCAGCGTGCCGGCCAGCGCCGTGATCACCGGCGTCGGCTCGTCGACCACCTCCAGGACGGAGTGGCAGAGCACCAGGTCCATGGAGGCCGGTTCGACCAGCCCGGTGAGCGCGTCGGCGTCGCCCTGCGTCGCGCGTACCCGATCGGCGACCCCGGCCTCGGCGGCCCGGCGGGTCAGCGCGGCGAGCGCGTCGGGGCTGGCGTCGACCACGGTGACCCGGTGGCCGGCCTCGGCGAGCGGGACGGCGAAGCCGCCGGTCCCGCCGCCGACGTCGAGCACGGAGAGTCGCTCGCCGGCCCGCCGGTCCAGCTCGGCCCGGAGCACCGCCCAGATCACGGCGGTGCGGGGGGTCAGGGTTCGGGTCTGCTCCACGCCGCCGAGCCTAGTCACCCCCGGGCGCGGGGTCAGGACTCGCCGCCGCCGGCCGGGTCCTCCTCGGCGCGGGAACGCTGGGCGTTGGCCACCGGGCCGTCGGTCACCTGGTGCTCCCGCGGCTCGATCTCGTGGGTGGGCGCCCACCCGGCGCCGAGCCGGGTCCGCCGGGCGTTGGCCACGCCACCGGGGTACGTGCTGTGAAAGGTCATCGTTCATCCCCCATACCGGGGTGGGCGACTCTGCCCACCCGCGTCGGGAGTCTCCCGTGTCCGGGCCCCGGAAACCGTAATGTGGATCACTGCCATCAACGGAAATCCCGGGACGCCGGCGTGACGGGCGGCTCGATCGCGTCCAGCCGGTCCGCGGTGAGGTTCGTGACGCCCTCGTGCCGCTGCAACCGGCCCCGCACCACAAGTGCTCCGCTGGTGCGGGCGATTCGACGGTAGCGCTGCCAGAGCCCCGGCGAACACGTGACGTTGAGCATGCCGGTCTCGTCCTCCAGGTTGAGGAACGTGACCCCGCCGGCGGTCGCCGGCCGCTGCCGGTGGGTGACGATCCCGCCGACCCGGATCCGCTGCCCGGGCGGCACCTGGCCGAGCCGGGCGATCGGCACCGCGCCCAGCGCGTCGAGCCGGTCCCGGATGAACCGGGCCGGGTGGCTCTCCGGGGACAGGCCGGTGGCCCAGACGTCGGCGACCAGCCGGTCCACCGCCGCCATGCCGGGCAGGGTGGGCGGGTCCACGCCGGTCACCGTGCCGGGCAGCCGGCCGGGCCGGTCCTGGGCCGCCGCGCCGGCGGCCCAGAGGGCCTGCCGCCGGGTCAGCCCGAAGCAGGCGAAGGCGTCCGCGGTGGCCAGCGCCTCCAGCTGCGCCGCGGTGAGACCGGCCCGGCGGGCCAGGTCCGGCATGTCCCGGTACGGCCCGTGCGCCGCCCGCTCCGCCTCGATCCGCTCGGCCACGTCCTCGCCGAGGGTACGGACGCTGCCCAGCCCGAGCCGGACCGCCGGACCGCCCAGCCCCCAGGCGTGCGGCGGCTCCCCCGGCACGCTGCCCCACCGGGTCTGCGGCGTGGACTCCAGCACCGCCTTGGCGCCGCTGGCGTTGATGTCCGGCCGGCGTACCTCGACGCCGTGCCGGCGGGCGTCGTCGGCGAGCGTCTGCGGCGAGTAGAAGCCCATCGGCTGGGCGTTGAGCAGCGCGGCCAGGAACGGGCCCGGGTGGTAGCGCTTGAGCCACGAGCTGGCGTACACCAGGTAGGCGAAGCTCATCGCGTGGCTCTCCGGGAAGCCGTAGCTGGCGAACGCGGTGAGCTTGCGGTAGACGTCGTCGGCCAGCTCCCCGGTGATGCCCCGCTCGGCCATCCCGGCGTAGAGCCGGTCGGCGATCTGCGCCATCCGCTCCACCGAGCGTTTCGCCCCCATGGCCCGGCGCAGCTGGTCCGCCCCGGCCGCGTCGAAGCCGGCGAGGTCGATGGCGAGCTGCATGAGCTGCTCCTGGAACAGCGGCACGCCGAGCGTCTTCTCCAGCGCGTTGCGCATCAGCGGGTGCGCGTACGTCACCGGCTCCTGGCCGTTCTTGCGCCGGATGTACGGGTGCACCGAGCCGCCCTGGATCGGGCCGGGCCGGATCAGCGCCACCTCCACCACCAGGTCGTAGAACTCGCGGGGCTTGAGCCGGGGCAGGGTGGCCATCTGGGCCCGGCTCTCCACCTGGAACACCCCGACCGAGTCGGCCCGGCAGAGCATGTCGTAGACCTCGGGGTCGTCAAGCGTCATCTCGCCCAGGTCGAGGCTGGAGCCGATCAGGTCGTAGCCGTAGTGCAGCGCGGACAGCATGCCGAGGCCGAGCAGGTCGAACTTGACCAGGCCGACGGCGGCGCAGTCGTCCTTGTCCCACTGGAGCACGCTGCGGCCGGGCATCCGGCCCCACTCCACCGGGCAGACCTCGATCACCGGCCGGTCGCAGATCACCATGCCGCCGGAGTGGATGCCCAGGTGCCGGGGGAAGGTCTGCAGCTCGTTCGCGTACGCGACCACCTGCTCCGGGATGTCCGCCACGTCGACCGCGGCGACCGAGCCCCACCTGTCGATCTGCTTGCTCCAGGCGTCCTGCTGGCCGGGCGAGAAGCCGAACGCCTTGGCCACGTCCCGCACCGCCGACCGCGGCCGGTACGAGATGACGTTGGCGACCTGGGCGGTGTGCTCCCGGCCGTAGCGGGCGTAGACGTGCTGGATCACCTCCTCCCGGCGGTCGGACTCGATGTCCACGTCGATGTCGGGCGGCCCGTCCCGTTCCGGGGCGAGGAAGCGCTCGAACAGCAGCCGGTGCCGGACCGCGTCCACGTTGGTGATGCGCAGCGCGTAGCAGACCGCCGAGTTGGCCGCCGACCCCCGGCCCTGGCAGTAGATGTCCTGCTCGCGGCAGAACGTGACGATGTCGTAGACCACCAGGAAGTAGCCGGGGAAGCCCAGTTCGTCGATCATCCGCAGCTCATGCTCCAGCTGCGCGTACGCCTCCGGGTGCGCCTCGGGCGGGCCGTAGCGCTCGCGGGCGCCGTCCATGGTCAGCCGGCGCAGCCAGCTCATCTCGGTGTGCCCGGCCGGCACCGGGTACGCCGGCAGCTGCGGCGCGACCAGGTGCAGGTCGAACGCGAGTTCCGCGCCGAACTCGGCGGCCCGCGCCACCGCGCCCGGGTACGCGGCGAACCGCGCCGCCATCTCCGCGCCGCTGCGCAGGTGGGCGGTGGCCGCGGCGGGCAGCCAGCCGTCGATCTCGTCGAGGCTGCGCCGGGCCCGGACCGCGGCCAGGGTGGTGGCCAGCCGGCGCCGGCCCGGGGTGGCGTAGTGCACGTTGTTGGTGGCCACGGTGGGCAGCCCGGCCGCGGCGGCCAGCTCGGCGAGCGCGTCGTTGCGGTCGGCGTCGACCGGATGCCCGTGGTCGGTCAGCTCCACCGCCACCGTCTCCGCGCCGAACAACGCGGTGAGCCGGTCCAGCTCCCGGGCCGCCGCGTCGACCCCCTCGGTGAGCAGCGCGGCGGGCACGTGCCCCTTGCGGCAGCCGGTGAGCACCAGCACGTGGTCGCGCAGCTCGGCGGCGATCTCCGCCAACTCCCCGTAGACCGGGCGGCCCTTCTCCCCGCCGCGCAACTGGGCCCGGGAGATGGTGGCGGCGAGGCGCGCGTACCCCTCGTGCCCGTGGGCGAGCACCAGCAGGTGCCGGCCGAGCGGGTCGGGCTCGCCGTTCTGCGGGCCGGGCAGCCCGAGGGACAGCTCCGCCCCGAAGATCGTCGGCAGCCGCAGCGCGCGGGCCGCCTCGGCGAAGCGCACGACACCGTAGAAGCCGTCGTGGTCGGTGACGGCGAGCGCGGTGAGCCCCAGCCGGGCCGCCTCCTCGGCCAGTTCCTCGGGGTGGCTGGCCCCGTCGAGGAAGCTGAAGTTGGAGTGCGCGTGCAGCTCCGCGTAGGCGACCGTGCCGGCCGGGCGGTCCAGCTCCGGCGGCCGGTATTCCGGCCGCTTGCGGCTCCAGGCCGGGGAGTCGCCGCCGTCGGCGTCGACCGCGAGCGGGTCCACCACGTGCAGGTGCCGTTCGCCCCTGACTCGCTCGTCCTTCGCCCGCTCGTCCTTCGCCCGCCCGGAGAGCACCTGCTCCAGCTTCGACCAGGGCATCTTCGGGTTGTGGAAGCTCACGCCGCGCTCCCCCGCCCGGTGCCGGCCGAGATCCTCCGGCTTGCCGAGATCTTGGAAGATCTCGGCCCCCAGAAGGGCCACGGGCTTCCAAGATCCCCCCGGCCGGCCGCACGCGCCGGCCGAGGGCCGGCCTGCGGTTGCCTACGAACTTGATGGCACGGATGAGTCACGGCGACGGCGACGGCGACGGCGGCGGCAGCAGCGGCGTGGTGGTGGTGGTGCGGCGATCCGTTTGCGCCATCAAGTTTGTAGCCTCCGTCGGGTGGTAGCCGGCGCGGCACGTCGACATGCCGCGGAGGCGAGACTCGCCGCTCAGTCATAGATCGCCTCCACCAGCCACTGCCCGCCCTCGACCGCGAGCAACAGGGCCGTGCCGTCGACCAGGCAGACCTGGAACCGGGCTCGACGACGCGCCTCGGCCGGCGCCCACCAGCGTTCGTCCACCGGCCACGGGCCGGCCCATCCGGAGATCTCGGCCGGGCGGCCGGTGCCCACGGTCAGTCGGACCGGCGCCGCGCTGACCGCCAGTCGGGCGCTCACCACGACCGGCTCCCCCACCGCGTCGTGCACCTCGGCCGGCAACGGGGCGGGCAGCACCACGGCCGGCGCCGGCGGCGGGATCCGCCCCGGCCACGGCGGTTCGGCCGCCGCCCGGCCCCGGCCGGCCCGGCGGCCGCCCCGTCCCGCCACCCCACCCGAACCGGCGGACGCGACCGACACGGCAGCCGAGCCCGACGCCACCGTCGAGGTCGGCGGCACAGCCGGGGTCAGCGGCACAGCCGGGGTCAGCGGCGCCGACGCCACGGCCGGGGTCGGCGGCACCGACGCCAGGGCCGGTGGGGCGGCACCCGGCGGCGGGAGAGGCGGCAACGGCGGCGGGCCGGGGCGGGCGGGCACCCGCTCGTCGCCCCACGGGACCAGGCGCACCTGATCGGCCGGGGAGCGTCCGCCACCGAGCACGGCGGTGACCACCGCCTCTGGGCCGAGGATGCCCTGGACCCGGCTCAGCGCGCGGTGCGCCCGCTCCCGCTCCGCGCCGGTCTCCCCCCACAGCCCGGGTTGCAGGCCGGCCCGGGCGAGCACCCCGTCCGGCACCAGCCGCAGCCGGATGATGCCGGCGGTCGGGCGGGTCGGGCGGGCTCCGCCCCGGCCGTTGCTGCCGGAGAGCCAGCCGTCGAGCTGCCAGCGGACCCGGTCGGCGATGGCCGCGGCGGTGAGCAGGCCGTCGTGCCGCCACACCCGGTGCAGTTCCTGGCCGTGCGCGGTGACCGCCTCGATACCGAGCCGGGTGCAGGCCAGCCCGTACGCGGCGAGCCGCTCGTGCAGGCACTCGGCCAGCGTCCGGGCGGCGAACGCGGCGGCGTCGACCCGGTCGATCGGCTCGTCGTGCTCGGCGGTGACGGTCAGGTCGGCGGGCGGCTGCCGGACCGCGAGCGGACGGTCGTCCCGTCCGGCGGCGAGCCGGTGCGCCAGCGCCCCGTCGAGGCCGAACCGGGCCAGCACGTCCCCGGCGGGCAGCGCGGCGAAGTCGCCGAGGGTGCGGATGCCGAGCCGGCGCAACAGGTCGGCCAGGGCGGGCCGGCCGAGCGCCTCCACCGGCCGGCCGGCCAGGAACTCCGCGGTGCCGCCGGGGCGCACGATCCGCCCCTCCCGGGCGGCCAGCCCGGCCGCGAAGACACCCTCGGCGATGCCGACCTGGCTCTCCACCGCGCAGCTCTGGGCGACGTGCTCGACGATCCGCTCGGCCGCCGCCTCCTCGCCGCCGAGGTAGCGGCTCGGCCCCCGGGCGGCGGTCGCGCACGCGCCGGGCCGGATCACCTCGACGCCGGCGACCACCTCCTCGACGGCGGCCACCACCGGCTCGAACGCCCGCGCGTCCCGCCCGGGGTCGTGGTCGACGACGGTGAGCCCGGGGCAGCGGCCCTGCGCCTCCCGGCGGCGCAGCCCACGCCGGATCCCCTCGGCCCGGGCCCGCTCGGAGCAGGCCACCACCCGATTGGCGTGCAGCACCACGACCGGGTCGGTGGCGGGCACCCCGTCGACGATCTCGGCGGCGAGGACGGGCCAGTCCGGGCACCAGAGCAGCAGGGCCCGCGGCGGGGCGCTCACGGGGTTTACCTCAGTTCGCGACTGCGGGGCTCGCAAACCCGGCTCACTCCTCGCGCTCACGGGCGGGCTGCCGGGGTCACCACGCGCAGCCGGCGGGGCGGGGCGGCGGGGACGCCGGACCCGGCGAAGCGGGGAATCACCCGGGTCAGCTCGTCGCCGGGCAGCCACACCTTGATCTCCTTGGGCCGGGCGGCGGCGCCCCGGCCGCGGGCCGAGACGGTCACCTCGCGGCGGCGCAGCCGCCCGCGGCCCGGCCCGAGCCCCTGCCAGACGCCGCGGACCACCTGGAGCGTCACGTCCGCACCGTCCCACCGGCCGTACGGGACCAGCACGCTGCCCCGCTGCCGGGCCCGGGCGGCCAGCCGGGCGGAGACCGAGGCGGAGACCGTGGTCGGCACGGCGGTGACCACCACGTCGACCCCGTCGATGAGCGCGGCCACCACGGTGGGCCACTCCGGCCCGGGGTCGGGCACCAGGGCGAGCCGGTCCAGGGCGATCCCGGCCTCCGCCGCCGCGCCGGCCCCGAAGGTGGGTACGCCGACCACGGCGCACCACGAGCCGGCCCGGGACGCCTCGGCGAGCAGCGCCAGGATCAGCGAGGTGGCGCCGCTGTGCCGGGGTTGGCCGACGCCGACCGCGACGGTGCTGCCGCGCCGCAGCCCTCGGTTGGGCAGCAGCCCGGTCAGCTCGGCCCGGACGGGGAGCATCCGATGGCCGCCGGCCGGGTCGGGCGCGCTCGCCGGACGCACCAGCTCGGCCAGGGCGGCGGAACCGACCACCATGCGGCCCGCCATCGGACCAACCCCCCGTCGTGGTTCGCCACGGGCCCGGCCCGTGGGTGGTGCTGTGGATCGTGTGGAGCGGCGCCCGGCCACCCGGGTCCCGCCGATGGCGGCCGGGCGCCACGACTCAGGCGGCGGCCGCCCCGGGACGCGGCGCGGCGACCGAACCGGGACGCGGCGCGGCGACCGAACCGGGACGCGGCGCGGCGACCGAGCCGGAGCGCGGCGCGGCGTCGGATCCGCCCAGCCGGAGCGGTCGGTGCAGGCCGTCGAGCGTCGGTTGGTGCGCCAGCCCGAGCGCGGTCTCCACCACGGTCACGAACTGTTCGGCGGCGCGCAGCAGATCGTCGGCCTCCCGGGCGGTGACCACCCGGGGGATGCCGGCCTCGGCGGCGGCCCGCTTGCTCGCGCCGGCGGCGAAGAGGGCGGCCCACTCGTCCAGCTCGGGGGCGACGGTGGCGAGCAGCACCCAGACGCTGGTGATCCGGTTGCGCCGGGTGGGCGCGGGACGGGCCCGGGCGGCGAGCACGGCGGCGGCGGCGCGCAGCGCCGCGAGGTGGGCGGCGGCGTAGCGGAGACCGTCGGGACGGGTGCGGGCGGCCTCGACCAACCCGTCGCGGGCCACCACGAGCAGCTGGGCGGGGGTGCGGTGCGGCAGCACGTGCGCGGGCACCGTGGGCGCCTGGGCCGGACTGGTCGGCATGGGTCTCTCCTCCGCGTGTGGCCGGGGCGGGCGGTCGCGCGACGGGGAACCGTCGCCCGGTCGCCCGGAGCGGTCGGTGCGGAGGAAGACGCACCAGTGCTGGCGGCCGGCCGGGTGTGGACGCTTCCCCACACCCACACCCGGCCGGCGTGCCGGCGGGTCCGTCGCCCGCCGCCCGGGGGTCGTGGGCGGCGGGCGACGACCTGCCTGACGGGCTCGAACTCGCGACTGTCCGAGGCCCGGTGCGGCCCGCGGAGCCGCACCTTCCGGAAGCCGGTGCCGCGAAACACCGCTTCCGGAGCTTGGCGAACGGTGTGCGCCCCGGTCGCGTCGGCGGGGAACCGATCGCGGTCGAATCGAACACTCGTTCTAACTACCCTGACAGTACACCTCCCCACCGACGAAAACGCAATGTGTGACGCGCCGGGGACACTCCGGCCGGCGGTGCGGATTCTCCGCCGGGGCACAGCCTCGGGCGAAGGAGAACCGGAACCCACCGGCCGACGGTTTACCCCATGAACGCCTGCCGTGCCGAGAAGACCGTCCGGTGACCGCCACCGTGGCCGGCCGGCGGGCCGTACGCCCCGCGCCGCCGGCCGCCCCGGCCTGGTCGGCCGACGTCGCCGGCATCCTCGCGGCGCTCAGCCCGCTGGTCGTCACCGCCCTGTGGAGCACGACCGCGGGGCGCGGGAGCCGCTGCCGGGGCCACCACCGGGCTCACCTGCTGGTGGACGCCGCCGCCCGGTCCCGGGCCACCCCGGGCTGGCCCGGGGACCGGGCGCGGGTGACCGTATCGTCTGCCTGACGGCGGTCGCGGGCCCGCCGGCGAGGCGGGAGGGGCGAGCCGTGCGGGCCGGTGAGGTCGACAAGAAGCGGCTGTTCGAGCTGCTCTGGGGCGCGCCCGCCGGGCCCCGGCGCGGGCCCCGTCCCACGCTCTCGCCGGCCGCCGTGGCCCGCGCCGGCATCGCCGTCGCGGACGCCGACGGGCTCGACGGGCTGACCATGCAGCGGGTCGCCGAGTCGCTGGGCGTCACCAAGATGGCGCTCTACCGCTACGTGCCCGGGCGGGCCGAACTGGTCGCCCTGATGCTGGACGCGGCGCTGGGTAAGCCACCCCCGCCACCGGCCGGCGCCGGGTGGCGCGAGCAGCTCGACGACTGGACCCGGCGGCTGGTCGAGCGGTTCCGCCGGCATCCCTGGGCGCAGGCGGCGGCCGTGGGGGCCCGCCTGCCCGGGCCGAACGAGCTGTCCTGGGTGGAACGCGTCGTCGCCGCGCTCGCCGGCGCCGGGCTCACCGCACACGAGCGGCTCGACGTGGCGACGCTGCTGGTCGGGCACGCCCGCAACCTGGCCGCCCTGCCGCCCGGGTCCGGGCGGGAGACGGCGTTCGGCGCGCTCGTCGAGGGCCGGGAGGACCGCTTCCCGGCCCTGGCCGCCGCCCTGGCCGACCCCTCCACCCCGGCCGCCCTCCACGCCTCCGCCTCTCCCGCCCCGGACCCCACCCTGGACTTCGGTCTCACCCGGATCCTGGACGGCATCCAGGCCCTGCTCCACGCCCGCGCCGCCGCACGCCACCACAACCCCGTCGATCATGAGGTTGACGGTCCGACACGCCGGGGACCGGACACGCCAACCTCATGATCGCCGCGCCCGGCGGCGGGCGGTCCGCGCGGTGGGGGGAGAATGAACGGCATGCAGCCACATCCGAACGTGCGGGCGGTGCAACGGGCGCTCGACGAGGCGGGGGCGCGGGACGGGGCCGGCGGCCCGAGCACCGTCCGTCTGCTGCCGGCGGCGGTGCACACCGCCGCCGCGGCGGCCGGCGCGCTCGGCGTCGACGTCGGCGCCATCGCCAATTCGCTGGTCTTCGACGCGGACGACGCGCCGCTGCTGGTGCTCACCTCCGGCGCGCACCGGGTGGACACCGCCGGGCTGGCCGCCACGCTGGGCGTGGCCCACCTGCGCCGGGCCAGCCCGGACTTCGTCAGGCGGCACACCGGTCAGGTGATCGGCGGGGTCGCCCCGCTCGGCCACCCCGGGCCGCTGCGCACCCTGGTCGACACCGCCCTGAAGGGGTACGACGAGGTGTGGGCGGCCGGCGGCGTGCCGCAGGCGGTGTTCCCCACCACGTACGCGGAACTGCTGCGGATCACCGGCGGCGACCCGGCCGAGGTGGCGTGAACCCCGACCTCGTCACGCTGCACGTGTGGCGCGTCCCCCGCCGGGCCGTACCCGGCGCGCTGGCCCGGATGGCGACCCACCCGGCGCGGCTGCGCCGGCTGCCCGGCGTCCGCTTCGCCAAGCTGCTCGGCACCGGGACCGGCACCGGCTTCGGCCCCGGTGACGCCGACCTGACCCGGTGGGCCGCGCTTGTGGTCTGGGACTCCCCCGCCGCCGCGGCCGGCTTCGACGCCTCACCGGTCGCCCGATCCTGGGCCCGGATCGCCGACGCCGCCGTCCGGCTGGAACTGCGACCGCTGACCAGCCGGGGCGAGTGGTCCGGCCGGGAGCCGTTCGGCGCGCCGACCGGCGGGCGGGTCACCGGGCCGGTGCTGGCGCTGACCCGGGCCCGGCTGCGGGCCCGCCGGGCGGCCACGTTCTGGCGGGCCATCCCGCCGGTCGCCGCGGAGCTGCGCGCCGCGCCCGGGCTGCTCGCCCGGTTCGGTGTCGGCGAGGCGCCGCTGGGCTGGCAGGGCACGGTGAGCGTGTGGCGCGACCCGACGGACCTGGTCGCCTTCGCGTACCGTTCCCCCGAGCACCGCGCCGCGATCACCCGCACCCCCACCGAGGGCTGGTACGCGGAGGAACTGTTCGCGCGGTTCGCGGTGGGCGACGTGGTCGGCGACCGTACGGTGCTCGGCTGGGTCGCCGCCGGCGGCGACCCCGACTCGGCGAGAGGGAACGCATGAGGCTGGTGCGCTGGACGCCGGACGACCTGGTCCGACGGCTGGACGACGTGGTCGCCGTCTACGGCGAGGCGATGGGCTACCGCGCCGACCTGCTGGAGGCCCGGCGCGGCTACATCGCCACCCACGTCCGACGGCCCGGGTTCCGCGCCGTCGCCAGCCTGACCACCGAGGGGCACCTGGCCGGTTTCGGGTACGGCTACCTCGGCGCCACCGGGCAGTGGTGGCATGACCAGGTGCATCGGGCGCTGGACGCGGAGGCCCGGCAGCGCTGGCTGGCCCGCCCGTTCGAGGTGGTCGAGCTGCACGTGCGACCGCCCGCGCAGGGGCACGGCGTGGGCGCCCGCCAGTTGCGCGCGCTGCTCGCCGTGGCCGAGGGCGACACCACACTGCTGTCCACCCCGGAGGCCGACGAGGAGAAGTCCCGGGCCTGGCGGCTGTACCGCCGGTTCGGCTTCGTCGACGTGCTGCGACACTTCCACTTCCCCGGCGACGAGCGGCCGTTCGGCGTGCTCGGCCGGGACCTGCCGCTGCCCCCGCCGGACACCCCGTGAGCGCGAGGAGCGAGCCGGGCCTGCGAGCCCCGCAGCCGCGAACGAAAGCGGCACCGTGAGCGCGCGGCTGCCCTGGGCGCTGCTGGCCGTGCTGGTCCTCGCCCAGATCTGCTACCCGCTCACCGGCGGCGCGACCCGGGCCGGGCTCACGGTGGCCACCGTGGTGCTCGGCTGGCTGCTGTCGGTCGGCCACGCGCTGCTCACCCGCGGCGCCCGTACCGCCGCCGCGCTGGTCGCGGTCGTCACCGGCGGCGGGTTCGCGGTGGAGGCGATCGGCGTGGCCACCGGCTTCCCGTTCGGTACCTACGACTACTCCGGCGAGCTGGGCCCGAAGCTGGCCGGGGTGCCGCTGATCATCCCGCTCGCCTGGACCTGGATGGCCTGGCCGGCGTGGCTCACCGCGGTCCGCCTCGTCCGCTCCCGCGTCGCCCGGATCGCGCTCTCGGCGGTCGGGCTGGCCGCCTGGGACCTGTTCCTCGACCCGCAGATGGTGGCGGAGGGCTACTGGACCTGGCGGAACGCCACGCCCGCGCTGCCCGGGCTGCCCGGCATCCCGATCAGCAACTACCTCGGTTGGCTGGGCTTCGCCGTGCTGCTGGCCGCCGTGCTGCGCCCGCTCGCCGGGCCGGCCGTCGACCGGGTCGACGGCCGGGACGCCCCGATGTTCGCGCTCTACCTCTGGACGTACGCCTCCAGCGTGCTGGCGCACGCGGTCTTCCTCCGGCTGCCCGCGTCCGCGGTGTGGGGCGCGGCCGGCATGGCGGTGGCCGCGGTGCCGCTGGCGGTGGCGCTGTGGCGGAGCCGCCGGGACCGCGCCGTCGCCGCCGATCCCGCGTCCCGGGTCGACGCGCCGGCATGACCGCCGCCCTCGCGCTGGTGGTGGCGGTCGCCGCGCTCACCGGGCACACGCTTGTCAACGCCGTCGCCTGGCTGCGCCGCCCCACCGCCGGGCCGGTCGAGGTCGCCGAGGCGGTGGCGGTGCTGCTGCCGCTGCGCGACGAGGCCGACCGGGTCACCCCGTGCCTGCGCGCGCTGCTCGCCCAGCGCGGCGTGCCCGGGCTGCGGATCGTGGTGCTCGACGACGGGTCCACCGACGGCACCGCCGACGTGGTCCGCACGGTGGCCGGCGCCGATCCGCGGGTCACGCTGCTCACCGGCGTCGCCCCGCCGCCCGGCTGGCTGGGCAAGCCGCACGCCTGCTGGCAGCTCGCCACCCGCGCCGACCCGGAGCCGACCGTGCTGGCGTTCGTCGACGCCGACGTGGTGCTCAGCCCGTACGCGGTCGCGGCGGCGGTGACCGAGCTGCGCGCGGCGGGCGCGACGCTGCTGTCGCCGTACCCCCGGATCGTGGTGCGGACGGCGGCGGACCGGCTGGTGCAGCCGCTGTTGCAGTGGTTGTGGCTGACGTTCCTGCCGCTGCGCGCGATGGAACGCTCGCGGCGGCCCTCGCTGGCCGCGGCCGGCGGGCAGTTCCTGGTCGTGGACCGGGCCGGCTACCTGCGGGCCGGCGGCCACGCGGCGGTGGCCGACAAGGTGCTGGAGGACATCGAGCTGGCCCGGGCGGTGAAGCGGGCCGGCGGCCGGATCGCCCTGGCCGACGGCTCCCGGCTGGCGTCCTGCCGGATGTACGACGACTGGCCGCAGCTGCGCGACGGCTACACCAAGTCGCTGTGGGCCTCGTTCGGGCACCCGGCCGGCGCGGGCGGCGTGCTGGCCCTGCTGCTCCTGCTCTACACCGCGCCGCCGCTGCTGGCCGTCGCCGCGCTGGTGGCCGGCGCGCCGGGGGTGGCCGGGGCGGCGACGCTTGCCTACCTGGCCGGCGTGGTCGGGCGCGTGGTCAGCGCCCGGGCCACCGGCGGCCGGGCCTGGCCCGACGCGCTGGCGCACCCGGTGTCGGTCGTGGTCCTCGGTTGGTTGACCGTCCGGTCGTACCATCTGCGGAAGCGACGCCGGCTCACCTGGCGGGGTCGCCCGGTCACCTAGGAGGGGCACCCCATGGCGCGCATCGTGGTCATCGGCGCCGGCGTGGGCGGCCTCGCCGCCGCCGCCCGGCTCGCGGTCACCGGGCACGAGGTCACCGTCCTGGAACGGGCCGGCACGGTCGGCGGCAAGCTGGGCCGGTGGGCGCACCACACCCCGGAGGGGTCGTGGCTTTTCGACACCGGGCCGAGCCTGGTCACCCTGCCGCAGGTCTTCCACGACCTGTTCGAGGCCACCGGGGCGAAGCTCGACGAATACCTCGATCTCGTCCCGCTCGACCCGATCGTGCGGCACGTCTTCCCCGGCGGCGGCCCCGCGCTGGACTCCTGCGCCGACCCGGACGAGTTCACCGCCCGGATCGGCGCCGCGTTCGGCGACCGCTCCGCCGCCGACTGGCAGCGGCTGTGGCGGCGCGCCGCCCGGGTGTGGGAGGCGTCGCACCGGGACATCCTGCGCCGCACCGTGGACTCGCCGCGCGACCTGGCCGCGCTGGCCTGGCGGCTGGGCGACCTCGCCGCCATCGGCCCCGGCCGCACGCTGCGCGGGCTGGGCCGCAGGCACCTGTCCGACCCGCGGCTGCGGATGCTGCTCGACCGGTACGCCACCTACACCGGCGCCGACCCGCGCCGCGCGCCGGCCGCGCTGGTCGCCGTCCCCTACGCCGAGCTGGCGTACGGCGGCTGGTACCTGCGCGGTGGGCTGGGCACGCTTGCCGACGCGCTGCTGTCGCGCTGCCTGGACCTCGGCGTGGTGGTGCGCACCGGCGCGGCGGTCACCCGGATCGACGCGGCCGGCGGCCGGGTGCACGGGGTACGCGTCGCCGGTTCGGCCGTGCCGGTCCCGGCCGACGTGGTGGTGGCCAACACCGACGCGCTCACCGTCTACCGGGACCTGCTGCCGGACCCGCGCCGGCTGGCCGCGCTCACCGACCGCAGCCTGGCCGGTTTCGTGCTGCTGCTCGGCGTGCGCGGCGCCTCCGGGCTGGCCCACCACAGCGTCTTCTTCCCCCGCGACCACGACGCCGAGTTCGACGCCGTCTTCGGCGACCCCGGCCGGGGCGTGCGGGCCCGCCCGGCCCCCGACCCGACCGTGTTCGTCACCGCGGCCGACGACCCGGCGGTCCGGCCGGACGGTCACGAGGCGTGGTTCGTGCTGGTCAACGCACCCCGGCACGGCACCGCCGCGGACGCGGTGGACTGGCGGCGGCCGGGGCTTGCCGAGGCGTACGCGGACCGGATCCTCGACGTGCTGGCCGAGCGGGGGGTGGACGTGCGGGACCGGCTGGTGTTCCGGGAGGTCCGCACGCCGGCCGACCTGGACGCGGCCACCGGCGCGCCGGGCGGGGCGATCTACGGCACCGCGGGCGGGCTGCTGCGCCCGGCCAACCGGGGCCCGGTGGCCGGGCTCTGGCTGGTGGGCGGCTCCACCCACCCCGGTGGCGGCCTCCCCATGGTGACCCTCTCCGCGGAGATCGTCGCCGACGCCATCGGCCCGGCGTGGTAAGGAGGGGCCCCTTCTTAACGCCTCCGGTAGAGAAGGGGCCCCTTCTCGCACCCACGGCGGGCGGTCAGCCGGCGTCGACGAGCGCGCGGCGGACCGCGGAGAGCAACTGACCGAGGCCGAAGCCGGCGAGCAGCACCCACACCGTGGTGGCCATGGTGATGGTGCCGGCGGTCAGGTCGGCGTCGATCAGCCCGGTGAGCCCGGCGACCAGCAGCCCGACCAGGGCCACGCAGACCCGGGTGGGCCGCTCCCCCACGGTCACCGCGCCGATCTCGCGCATCCCGGCCGACACGGAACGGGCGCGCACGTACTCGTGCAGCCAGGACAGGCCGCCGGCCGCGGCGACCAGCGCGCCGGGCGCGCCGAGCAGCCAGAACGCGATCAGCCAGGCCACCTCGCCGAGCCGGTCGGCGACGGAATCGTAGACGTAGCCCAGCCGGGTGGTGCGGTGGGTGGCCACCGCCACCGCGCCGTCGACGCTGTCCGCCACGGCGGCCAGCAGCACGAACAGCGAGCCCAGGAACGGCCCGTCGCCGGCCCGGCCCACCAGCAGGGGTACGCAGAAGCAGAGCAGCACCCCGAACACGGTCACCGCGGTCGGGCCGACCCGCAGCCGGCCCAGCACGAAGCCCACGTGGTAGGCGAAGCGTAGCCACGCGCGCACCACCGGCGCGGCGCTACGGGGATCGAACCCACCGTGCAGCCGCGCCCACGCGGTCGCGTACTGGTCCCAGTTCAGCTGTGTGCCCACCACGGGATCAACCGTAGAAGGGCGTTCCGGGTGTCGTGTGGCGGGTGGTCACACCCGGGCGTCGGCCCGCAGGCGCTGCCAGACCTCGCGGGTCGCGGTGGACCGGTTGAGCGTGATGAAGTGGATCCCCGGCACGCCCTCGTCCAGCAGCTTCGCGCACATCTCGCCGGCCTGCTCGACGCCGAGCCGGTGGACCGCCTCGGGGTCGTCGGCCACCCGGTCGAACCGTTCGGCCAGCGCCGGCGGGAACGGCGCGCCGGAGAGCTGCACCGAACGCGCGATGGTGCCGATCTGGGTCACCGGCATCACCCCGGCCAGGATCGGGGTGTCGCAGCCGGCGGCGGCGACCCGGTCGCGCAGTCGCAGGTAGTCGTCGGCGTCGAAGAACATCTGGGTGATGGCGAACTCGGCGCCGGCCCGGCACTTGCGGACGAAGTGCGCGGTGTCGCTGGCCACGTCGGGCGAGCGGGGGTGCTTGTACGGGAAGGCGGCCACCCCGACGCTGAAGTCGCCGCTGTCGCGGACCAGCCGGACCAGGTCCTCGGCGTAGTGGACGCCCTCCGGATGGGTGATCCACTCGCCGCCCGGGTCGCCCGGCGGGTCACCCCGCACGGCCAGCACGTTGCGGACCCCGACCGAGGCCAGCCGGCCGATCACGTGCCGCAGCTCGGCGACCGAGTGGTTGACCGCGGTGAGGTGCGCCATCGGCAGCAGGGTCGTCTCGGTGGCGATCCGCTCGGTCACCGCGACCGTGGTGTCCCGGGTCGAGCCGCCCGCGCCGTAGGTGATCGAGACGAACGACGGGAGCAGCGACTCCAGCTCGCGGATCGCCTGCCAGAGCAGTTTCTCGCCGGCGGGGGTCTTCGGCGGGAAGAACTCGAACGAGAAGGTGGGGCGGCCGTCACGGATCAGCTCCCCGATCGCCGGCTGGGGATTGGGGAGGACCGAGGGGAGACCGAGCGCCACGGACCGACTCTAACCGGACCGGGCCGGTGTGCCGAGGACCTTCCCAGCCCGCGAGCGCGCCGGCCGCGACGTCGTACCCCGGGGGTAGAAACGACGTCAGCGCGGTGGGCGGCCGGCGGCCGGCCCGGGGGCCCGCGCGGGGGTCGCCACGACGGCGACGCGCCGGTGCGGCAACAGCCGGGCGTCCGCGTCGCCACCCGCGCCGTCGCCCCGGAGGTCCCGATGAACCCGTTCTCGCCGTCCGGCCCCCGCCTGCTGGGGCCGCTCCTGGCCGAGCTGCGGGCCGCCCGCGGCTGGAGCCAGCAGCGGCTCGCCGCCGCGCTGTGCGCCGCCTCCGGCGTGCCCACGCTGACCCGGCACGAGGTGTCCCGATGGGAACGCCAGCTCCGGCTCCCCGGCGATTTCTGGTCCTCCTGGCTGGCGACCGTCCTCGGGGTCCCGGGCGAGCTGATCGCCGAGGCCACGGCGCGCAGCCGCCGGCTCGGCGCGGCGCCCGCGCAGGTCGACGCCGGCGGGTCCCGCGCCCGGCTGGCCCTGCTCACCCTCGCGCACCGCTGGGCGGCCGACCCGACCGGCGACACGCTGGCCGGGCCGCTGGCCGACGGCGTGCCACCACCGGTCGACCGGTGCAGCCGCACCGGCGCGCGACACGTGCCGGTGGGTCCGCTCGGTCTCGACCCGGTCGGCCGTCAGGTCGCGCCGGCGGTGCCGGACGACCCGCCCGACGGGACCGGGCTGGCCACGCTGCGGCGGTGGGACGACCTGCTCGGCGGGGGCGATCTCGCCGGGCACGGCGCCCGGCGGCTGCGACGTACGGTCCGCGTCCACCGGGCCGCCGGGCCCGCCGGCCGACGCCGGCTGCTGCCGACGCTGGCCGAGTCGGCCCAGCTGGCCGGGTGGTTGGCCGCCGACGCCGGCGACCTGACCGGTGGCCTGGTCGCCTACCGGCTGGCGCTGCGGGCCGCGCTCGCCGCCGGGGACCGGCCACTGGCCGGGCACGTGCTCGGCTCGGCCAGCCACCTGCTGGCCGGCGCCGGCGACCCGGTCGGCGCGCTCACGCTGGCCCGGATCGGGTACGCGGCCGGCCGTGCCGGCGCCTCCGCCGGGCTGCGGGCGCTGCTGCTGCACCGGGTCGCGCTCGCCGCGGCGCTGGCCGGCCGGCGCCGCGCCGCCGGGCAGGCACTCGCCGGAGCGGCCCGGGCCGGCACGCCCGATCCGGGCCGGGAGCCGCCCTGGCTCTACTGGCTCGACGAGGTCGAGCTGGCGGCGATGACCGGGCGCACGCTTGTCGCGCTGGGCCGCCCGGCGCCGGCCGTCGCGCTGCTGGCGCCGGTGGTGGCCGGCCGCCGGGGCGGTCCACGCCGGGCGGCCGTCTACGGCGCCTGGCTGGCCCGGGCGCACCTGCGGCTCGGCGCGACGCCCGAGGCGTGCGCGGTGGCCGGCGCGGCGCTGCTCGACGCGGTCCGCTCCGGTTCGCCACGGGCGGTCGGCGAACTCACCGGGTTCCGCCGCGAGCTGGCCGGCCGACCGGCCGGTCGGCGCTGTCCGGAGCTGCTCGCGGCCGCCCGTCCCTACCTGCCGGTCCCCGTCGTGGGCGGGTCCGACCCGAGGCGGGCCCGGTGGCCCCGGGCGGCGCGCCGGGGCGGCGACGGGGCGCGTCCGGCGGGAACCGACTAGCGTCGGGGCGTGACCCATGCTGCTTCCGTCTCCCCCGTCGACCGTGCCGGCCTGCGCCAGCGGATCGACAAGGCGCTCACCGAGTTCCTCGCCGGCCAGCGCGCCTGGCTGGCCGCCGTCGACGACGGCCTGCTGCCGGTCGCCGAGGCGATCGAGGCGTTCGTGCTGGGCGGCGGGAAGCGGCTGCGCCCGGCCTTCGGCTACTGGGGTTACCGCGGCGCCGGCGGGATCGACTCCGACCAGGTCGTCGCCACCCTGGCCGCGTTGGAGTTCGTGCAGGCCAGCGCGCTGATCCACGACGACCTGATGGACCGTTCGGACACCCGTCGGGGTGAGCCCGCGGTGCACCGGCGGTTCGCCGCCCGGCACCGCGCGGCCGGTTGGGGCGGTGACGCCGACTCGTTCGGCGACGCGTCGGCGATCCTGCTGGGCGACCTCTGCCTGGTCTGGTCCGACGAGCTGCTGCACTCCGCCGGCCTGGCCCCGGCGACGGTGGCGCGGGCCCGGCCGGTCTTCGACGAGATGCGCACCGAGGTGACCGTCGGGCAGTACCTGGACGTGCTGACGCAGGCCACCGGCGACACCTCGCTCGACCGGGCCGGCAAGGTGGCCCGCTACAAGTCGGCGAAGTACACCGTCGAGCGTCCGCTGCTGCTGGGCGCCGCGCTGGCCGGCGCGCCGGCGGAGGTGCACGCGGCCTACTCGGCGTACGGGCTGCCGCTGGGCGAGGCGTTCCAGCTGCGCGACGACGTGCTGGGGGTGTTCGGCGACCCGGAGCGCACCGGCAAGCCGGCCGGCGACGACCTGCGCGAGGGCAAGCGGACATATCTGGTGGCGGCGGCCCTGGAGACGCTCGACCCGGCCGGCCGGGAGCTGCTGCTGGGCGGGCTCGGCGCACCGGATCTGGACGCCTCCGGGGTGACCCGGCTACGCGAGCTGATCACCGCGAGCGGCGCGCTGGATCGCGCCGAGCGCCGGATCGCCATGCTGACCGAGGGCGCCCTGGCCGCGCTGACCGCCGTCGACCTGGACACCGAGGCGCGTCAGGCCCTGGTCGACCTGGCCATCGCCGCCACCCGTCGCGCCGACTGACCCCGACCCCACCCCCACCCCGGTCCGCGCCCCGGTCCGCGCTGATTCACGGAAAACGTGGGCATTCCGCGTGCGACAGCCACGCTTTCCGTGAAACAGCGGGCACCGGGGGTGGGGTGGGAGGGGTCACTGTCAGAAGGCTATGGCTTGGGCGCGGCGCTTGACCTCGCGGGCCAGGTCGCCGGCGAGCGCGGCGGCGGGGGTGCCGGGAAGGCTCGGGTCCTCGCGGTAGAGCCAGCGCAGCGCCTGCTCGTCGTCGTACCCGGCGTCGGCGAGCAGGTTGAGCACGCCGGGTAGGTGCTTGAGCACGATGTGGTTGGCCACCAGTTCGGCCGGGATCCGGCGGACGCCGTCGCGGCGCACCGCGAGCAGCTCCCGGTCGCGGATCATCTGGTGCACCTTGCTGATCGACAGGTCGAGACGCTCGGCCACGTCCGGCAGGGTCAGCCAGCCGGCCGGGTCGGTCGGTCCGGGCAGGTCGGCACCGGTCTCGGCGGGTACGGAATCGGTCACCCGACCACCCTGCCACGTGCCCGCCGCCCGGGGTGCACGGCACCCCCGCAACCGCCGGGGGCGTGCCGGTCCACCCTCGTCGCACCCCGGCGGTAGCATCCTGTTCATCCTTCACCGTCCCGACACATAGACTGCCTGCCGATGGACACACAGGTCGCCGACACGTTGCTGGGCTCGCTGCTCGACGGGCGCTACCGCATTCGCGGTCGCGTGGCCCGTGGCGGCATGGCGACCGTGTACACCGCCACCGACGAGCGCCTGGAGCGCACCGTGGCGGTCAAGATCATCCACCCGACCCAGGCGCCGCAGGCGCGGGCCCGGATGGCCGGCTTCGTCGAGCGGTTCACCGACGAGGCGAAGACCATCGCCCGGCTCACCCACCCGAACGTGGTCGCGGTCTACGACCAGGGCATCCACGCCGGGCTGCCCTACCTGGTGATGGAGTACGTCCGCGGCCGCACGCTGCGCGACGTGCTCGCCGAGCGGCGCCGGCTCAACCCGGACGAGGCGCTCGCGATCGCCGAGCAGATGCTCGCCGCGATCGCCGCCGCGCACCGGGCCGGTCTCGTGCACCGCGACGTCAAGCCGGAGAACGTGCTGGTCGCCGAGGCGCCCGCCGGCGGCAGCGGCAACCTGGTCGACAGCGTGGTCAAGGTGGCCGACTTCGGCCTGGCCCGGGCCGTCGAGGCCAGCGCCGAGGAGGAGAACGGCAGCCAGCTGATGGCGACCGTGGCCTACGTGGCGCCGGAGCTGGTCACCCAGGGACACGCCGACCCGCGCACCGACGTCTACTCCGCCGGCATCGTGCTGTTCGAGATGCTCACCGGCCGGGTGCCCTATGACGGCGACCGCCCGGTCGAGGTCGCCTGGCAGCACGTCGACCGCGACGTGCCGGCGCCGTCGACCCTGGTCCCGGCGGTGCCTCCGGTCCTCGACGCGCTGGTTGCCCGCGCCACCCGGCGTGATCCGGCCGCCCGCCCGGCCGACGCCGGGACGCTGCTGACCGAGGTGCAGGCGGCCCGCGACGAGCTGGGCAACCCGCACGCGCACACCGCCGTGCTGCGCCAGATCAGTGACGACACGTCGGTGCTGAGCCAGCCGACCCAGGTGGTGGCCGCGGTCCGTCCGGCCGAGCGACCGACCTGGGCCCGGCTGCCCGAGGGCGGCGGGCAGCGCCCGCACCGGCGCCGGGCGGACGAGCCGGAAGGGCTGGGCGCCCGGCTGGCCGCCCTGCGTACCCGGGTCATGGGCTCGCCGCGCGGCCGGTTGGCCGTCGCCGCGGCGGCCGTGGTGCTCGGCCTGGTGGCCGCGCTCGGCGGCTGGTGGTTCGGGGTGGGCCGCTACACGGTCGCGCCGCAGCTGGTCAGCATGACCAAGGCCGAGGCCGAGGCGCAGGCCCAGCGCGGCGGCTTCACGCTGCGCTACGCCGACCCCCGATACGACGAGACGGTGCCGAAGGACACGGTCCTCGGGCAGGCGCCCGGGTCGGCCGCCCGGATCGTCAAGGGCGGCACCATCACCCTGACGCTGTCGCTCGGCCCGGAGCGGCTGCCGGTGCCGGACGTCGTCGGCAAGGACTACGAGCTGGCCCAGGCCGACCTCAGCGGCGCCAACCTGGTGCCCGCCAAGGGCGCCTCCCGCTACGACGACGCGCTGCCGGCCGGCGTGGTGCTGGCCACCGACCCGAAGGTGGGCACGGTGGTCAAGCCCGGGTCGAAGGTGACGCTGATCCTCAGCAAGGGCCGCGCCCCGGTCACCGTGCCCAACCTGGTCGGCAAGAACATCAACGAGGCGCGCGGCGTCCTGGCGAAGCTCGGGCTGACCCCGGAGGAGAACTACAAGGACTCCGACAAGCCGAAGGACGAGATCCTCGGCCAGAGCCCGGCCGACGGGACCGGCGTGGAGAAGGGCGCCAAGGTCAAGCTGGAGATCAGCAAGGGTCCGCCCCAGGTGGCCGTCCCCCGGGTGATCGACATGCCGTGCCAGCAGGCCAAGCAGACGCTGGAGAGCCAGGGTTTCCCGGTCACCGTCCAGCTCAACCCGAACGGTGTGGCCCGGCTGCAGAACCCGCCCGAGAACACCCAGGTCCCGCCGGGCACCCCGGTCACGGTGACCTGCCTGTGAGCGCGAGGAGCGAGCCGGTCCTGCGAGCCCCGCAGTCGCGAACGAAGGCAGGCCCTGTGAGCGCGAGGAGCGAGCCGGTCCTGCGAGCCCCGCAGTCGCGAACGAAGGCAGGCCCGGCGAGCGCGAGGAGCGAGCCGGTCCTGCGAGCCCCGCAGTCGCGAACGAAGGCGGGCCCGGCGAGCGCGAGGAGCGAGCCGGTCCTGCGAGCCCCGCAGTCGCGAACGAAGGCAGGCCCGGTGAGCCCGGGGCACGTGGCCGGCGACCGCCGGCGGGTGGGCTCGCACACCCCCACCTCCGGTGGGCTGGCCCGGGCGGCGTTGCCGTACGCCGAGGCGGCCGCCTCGGAGGTGGTGCAGGTCTACGTCTCCAACTCGCGCGGCTGGGCGCTGCCGGCCGGCGACCCGGCGCAGGACGCGCTGTTCCGCGACGGCTGCGGCGAGCGTGGCCTGCCCGTCTTCATCCACGCCTCGCTGCTGGTCAACCTCGGCTCCCCCACCCCGGCCACGGTCACCCGGTCGGCGGAGACGCTGGCCCACGCGCTGCGGCGGGGCCGTGCCATCGGCGCCGAGGGCGTGGTGTTCCACGCCGGCAGCTCCGTCGACGCCGGGCACGCCGAGGCGGCCCTGCGGCAGGTGCGGGAGTCGCTTCTGCCGCTGCTGGACGAGACCGCGGCGGCCGGCGGGCCGATGCTGCTGGTCGAGCCGAGCGCCGGGGGCGGCCGGTCGTTGGCCTCCCGGGTCGAGCACCTCGGCCCCTACCTGGACGCGGTCGACCGGCACCCGATGCTGGGCGTCTGCTTCGACACCTGCCACGCCTGGGCCGCCGGGCACGACCTGGCCGCCGAGGGCGGCATGACCGCCACGCTGGACACCCTGGTCGCCACCGTGGGCGCGGACCGGCTGCGGCTGGTGCACGCCAACGACTCGAAGGACCTGTGCGGCTCCACCCGGGACCGGCACGAGAACATCGGCAAGGGCAGCATCGGCGAGCCGGCGTTCGCCGAGCTGATGCGCCACCCGGCGACCGCCGGCGTGCCGGTGCTGGTGGAGACGCCGACCGAGAAGCACGTCGGGCACGCCGCCGACATCGCCACCCTCAGGCGCCTCCACCCCTGACCCGGGCGGGAACGGGTCAGGCTCGCAGGGCGGTGGCCAGGATGTCCGCGGCGCGGTCGATCTGGGCGTCGGTGACGTCCAGGTGGGTGACCAGCCGGGCGGTACGCGGGCCGAGCACCGAGATCAGCAGGCCCTCCGCCCGGGTGGCGGCGGCGAGGGCGTGCGCGTCGAGCGGGTGCTTGGCCAGGTCCAGCGGCACGATGTTGGTCCGCACCCCGGTCGCCAGCACCCCGTGCGGGGCGACCGCCTCGGCCAGCCGGGCCGCCTTGGCGTGGTCGTCGGCGAGCCGCTCGACGTGGTGCGCCAGCGCGTACCGGCCGGCGGCGGCCAGGATGCCGACCTGCCGCATGCCGCCGCCCATCCGCTTGCGCAGGAACCGGGCCCGGGCGATCTTCTCGGCGCTGCCCACGACAAGCGAGCCGACCGGCGCGCCCAGCCCCTTGGAGAGGCAGACGGAGAGCGTGTCGAACAGCGCGCCGTACTCCGCCAACGGCACCCCGTCGGCCACGTGCGCGTGCCAGATCCGGGCGCCGTCGCAGTGCAGGGCGAGCCCGTGCTCGTCGGCGACCGCACGCAGCCGGCGCAGCGTGGACAGCGGGATCACCCCGCCACCGCCCCGGTTGTGGGTCTGCTCCACCGCGATCGCCCGGGTCGGCACCGCGAAGTAGCCGTCCGGCCGGATCATCCCGACGACCACGTCGGGGTCGAGCTCCGCGCCCACCGCCGGCCAGGTCCGCGACGAGATTCCGGCGTACGCGGCCGCGGCGCCGACCTCGTACGTGACCACGTGCGCGTCGGCGTCGCAGAGCAGCTCGTCGCCGGGTGGGACGAGCAGTTGCAGGGCGAGCTGGTTGGCCATCGAGCCGCTCGGGGCGAACAGCGCCGCCTCGTGCCCGAGCCGGGCGGCCACCTCGGCCTCGAGCGCGGCCACGGTCGGGTCCTCGCCGTAGACGTCGTCGCCCACCTCGGCGGTGGCCATGGCTTCCCGCATCCCCGGCGTCGGCCGGGTCACGGTGTCCGTACGAAGGTCGATCACACTATCCACGGTGTCTCCTTTCGGCTGCCGACTGCGGGGCTCGCAAGCTCACTGCTCGCGTCAGCCACTCTCATCTCTTCGGCTGCCGACTGCGGGGCTCGCAAGCTCACTCCTCGCGTCAGCCACTGTCATCTCTTCGGCTGCCGACTGCGGGGCTCGCAAGCTCGCTCCTCGCGTCAGCCACGGAGCATCTCCGCAACCAAGAAGGCCAGCTCCAGCGACTGCTGGGTGTTCAGTCGCGGGTCGCAGGCGGTCTCGTACCGGTCGGGCAGGTCGAGGTCCTCGATGCCCTGGGCGCCGCCGAGGCACTCGGTGACGTCCTCGCCGGTCAGCTCGACGTGCAGGCCGCCCGGATGGGTCTCCAGGCCGCGGTGCACCTCGAAGTAGCCGAGCACCTCGTCGACGATCCGGTCGAAGTGCCGGGTCTTGTAGCCGTTGGAGGACTCGTGGGTGTTGCCGTGCATCGGGTCGCACTGCCAGACCACCTTGGCGCCGGCGGCGGTGACCTTGGCGACGATGGGCGGCAGCGCGTCCCGGACCCGGTGGTTGCCCATCCGGCTGATCAGCGTGAGCCGGCCGGGGACGTTGTCCGGGTTGAGCTTCTCGCACAGCTCGATCGCCTCGTCCGGCGTGGTGGTGGGGCCGAGCTTGACGCCGATCGGGTTGGCGATCCGGGAGATGAAGTCGATGTGCGCGCCGTCGATCTGCCGGGTCCGCTCGCCGATCCAGAGGAAGTGCCCGGACAGCCCGTACGCCCGGCGGTCGGAGATGCGGGTGAGCGCCCGGTCGTACTCCAGCGCCAGCGCCTCGTGGGAGCAGTAGAGCGTGACCGTCCGCAGCGCCTCCTCGTCGGTCATCCCGCAAGCCCGAATGAAGGCGATGGCCCGGTCGATCTCCCGGGCGATCGCCTCGTAGCGCTCCCCGGCCGGGGACTGCCGGACGAAGTCCTTGTTCCAGTCGTGCACCGCGTGCAGGTCGGCCAGCCCGCCGGCCAGGTACGCCCGCAGCATGTTCATCGCGGCGGCCGAGTTGGCGTACGCCCGGATCATGCGCTGCGGGTCGGCGATCCGCGCCTCCGGCGTGGTCTCCAGCGAGTTGATCATGTCGCCGCGGTAGGCCGGCAGGCCGCGGGCGTCGGTGGGCAGCGACCGGGGCTTGGTGTACTGGCCGGCGACCCGGGCCACCTTGACCACGGGCAGCGACGCGCCGTAGGTGAGCACGATCGCCATCTGGAGCAGGGTGCGGGCGTTGGCCAGCAGGTGGCTCTCGGTGTTGTCGGCGAAGGTCTCCGCGCAGTCGCCGCCCTGGAGCAGGAACGCCTTGCCCTCGCAGACCAGGGCGAGCCGCCGCCGCAGCTGGTCGACCTCGTAGGGCGCGACCACCGACGGCACCGTGTCCAGCACCGTGCAGACCTCGGCGACCTGCGCGGGATCACTCCAGGGCGGGGTCTGCGCACGCGGCAACTCCCGCCAGCGGTCGAGGCCGAGGGCCACGTCCTCGGCGGAGTCGGCGGTCGGGCGGCTGGTCTGCAGACCCGGGCTGCCCACGGCGGGGTGACTCAGCTGGTGCCACTCATGGCGCATGCGGGAAAGCGTACGGCGACCGTCCGGCTCACCCGACGCCGAGGGGGACGATTCCGCTGCATGGGAGATCGCCGCCACATCGACGCCGGATCAGGGCGTGGCATCCGGCCGGACGGGGTCGCCATCCGGCGGGGCGGGGTTGCCGATCGGTGCCTCGCCGGCGATGCACCAGTCCGCGCCGGTGCGGGTCACCGTGAACAGCAGCGACCGGACGGCCTTGCGCGAGCCGGCGGCCACCGTGACCGAGGCGCTGACCTCCTGGCCGCGCGGCCCGGTGCGGACGGCGGTGATGGTGGCCTGCGGCACCGTGAAGTGGTCGGCGAAGTCGCCGTTCGGGCCGGTGGCGGCGGTGTCGAAAGCGGCCTGCATGGGCGCGCAGAGCTGACTGCGACCGGCGGCCGCGTCCCGGGCGGCCAGCGCGTCCAGGTACGCCTGCACGCGCTCCCGGCTCTTGGCGGCGGCCTCCTCGGCCGGCGCCCGACCGGTGGGCGCGGCGGCGCTCCCCCCGTCGTCGCCCGCGCCGCAGCCGGCCAGGCCGGCCGGCAGGAGCGCGAGCAGGGCGAACGCGGCCACCGGGCGGCGGCGGTGCTTCGGGACCATCGACCCTCCTCCTCGGCACGGACCGGTCGAGCGGCGAGTGTGTCACACCGACCCGCGCGCCGGTCGCCGGCCTCCCCATCCTCGCCTCGATCGTCCCGCCCGGCCAGGCGGCACGCCCGCCGGCCCGCGACCCCGGCTTGACGATCACTAGTCTCGGGTGCCGTGGCGGCACCGGGCCGCGTCCTTCGGAGGAGGTGACGAACCATCCTCACCGTGACATCCGTCGACACCGCGTGGCTGCCCCCGGCCGAGCGGTTCGACTTCTGGCAGGAGCTCGTCGCCCGGCAGGCGTCCACGGCCAGGATCCGCAGCCCGCACGTGGACGACTTCACCGCGTCGGCCCGGGTGATCGACCTGGGCACGATCCGCCTCGGTGTCTGGCGTTACCCGTCCCTGGAGTTCACCCGACCGGCCCACCTGATCGACAGTGGTGACCCGGAGCTGTACCAGCTCGCCCTGCCGCTGTCCGGGAGCGGGGTGGTGACCCAGCAGCGCCGCGAGGGGCCGCTCGACCCGTCCGCGTTCACCCTCGTCGACACCGTCCGGCCGCACGGCTCCCGGCTGCGGCCGGACGGCGCGACGGCGGGAGCGGTGGAGACGCTGACCGTCCTGGTGCCGCACCGGGCGTTGCCGTTGGCCCCGCACCGACTGACCGGCCTGTTCGCCGCCGACATCCCGGCCCGCACCGGGATGGGCGCGCTGCTCGCCGCGTTCCTGCGGCGGATCGTGGCGCACCCGGAGCAGTACGCGGCGGCCGACGCCCCGCACCTCGACCGGATCACCCTGGACCTGGTCGCCGGCACCCTGGCCGGGCGGCTGGACGTCGAGCGGGACCTGCCGGTCGACATCCGGGTCACCGGGCTCCGGACGCGGGTGACGGCGTTCGTCCGGCAACACCTGGCCGATCCGGAACTCTCCCCGGCCGCCGTCGCGGCGGCGCACCACCTGTCGTTGCGGTCACTGCACCGGCTCTTCGAGGGCACCGGCACGACGGTCGGCGGGCTGATCCGTGCCGGCCGGCTGGAGCGGGCGGCCCGGGAGCTGGCCGACCCGAGGCTGGGGCGGCTGAGCGTCGCGCAGGTCGCCGCCCGGTGCGGTTTCGCGCACCCGGCGCACTTCAGCCGCGCGTTCCGGGCCGCCTACGGGTTGTCCCCGGGGGAGCACCGGGAACGGGCCGCCCGGGGTTGACCACGCGGGCGGGGAGGGGCCGGTGCGGTCCCTCCCCGCCGGGTGGGTGGTGCGTCGGCCCTCGGCTCAGCCGAGGGTGTGGTGCGTCGGCCCTCGGCTCAGCCGAGACCGCCCTTGATGGCGCCGATCAGCTCACCGTTGCTGGTGTCTCCGGAGAGCTCCCAGAAGAACGCGCCACCGAGGCCCTGGGTGTTGGCGTAGCTCATCTTCCCGCCGATGGTCGCCGGGGTGTCGTAGCTCCACCAGTTGCTGCCGCACTTGGCGTACGCGGTGCCGCCGACCGTGGCCGTGGCCGGGCAGGTGTTCTTGAGGACCTTGTAGTCCTCGATGCCGGCCTCGTAGGTGCCCGGCGCCGCGCCGGTGGCGCTGCCGCCGGGAGCGGTCTGGGTCACGCCGGTCCAGCCCCGGCCGTAGAAGCCGATGCCGAGCAGCAGCTTGTTGGACGGCACGCCCTTGGACTTCAGTTTCTGGATCGCCGCGTCGGACCAGAAGCCCTGCTGCGGGATCCCGGTGTACGAGTAGAGCGGCGAGTGCGGCGCGGTCGGCCCCTGGGCGGCGAACGCGCCGAAGTAGTCGTACGTCATCGGCATCAGCCAGTTGAGGTTCGTCGCCGCGCCGGCGTAGTCGGTCGCGTCGATCTTGCCACCGTTGCTTCCGTCGGCGGTGATCGCCGCGGTGACCAGGAAGCTGGAGCCGAACTTGGTCCGCAGCGCGGAGACCACGTTCTTGAACGCGTTCGGGCCGCTGCCGTCGCACTGCAGGCCGCAGGCGTTCGGGTACTCCCAGTCGACGTCGATGCCGTCGAAGACGTCCGCCCAGCGCGGGTCCTTGACCAGCGAGTAGCAGGAGTCGGCGAACGCGGCCGGGTTCTGCGCGGCCTGGGTGAAGCCGGCCGACCAGGTCCAGCCGCCGAAGGACCAGAGCACCTTCAGGTTCGGGTACATCTTCTTCAGCTTGCGCAGCTGGTTGAAGCTGCCGCGCAGCGGCTGGTCCCAGGTGTCGGCGACGCCGTCGACGCTGTCCGCCGCGGTGTACGCCTTGTCGTAGTCGGCGTAGCTGTCGCCGATGCTGCACCGCCCGCCGGTGGTGTTGCCGAAGGCGTACAGGATGTGGGTCAGCTTCGCGGCCGAGCCGCTGGTGTGGATGTTCTTGACGTGGTAGTTGCGGCCGTAGACGCCCCACTCGGCGAAGTAGCCGACCACCTTCTTGCCGCCGGTCGGCGGGGTCGTGGTGGGCGGGGTGGTGGTCGGCGGCGTGGTGGTGGGCGGCGTCGTCGTCGGCGGGGTGGTGGTCGGCGGCGTGGTGGTGGGCGGCGTGGTCGTCGGCGGGGTGCCGCCGCCGGCGCAGGAGCCGCCGTTGACGGTGCAGTTCAGCGGCCCCTTGTACGCCCCGGTGCCGTTGTAGCCCCAGCTGAAGCTGGCGCCCGGGGCGAGCGGCCCGGCCCAGCTCTTGTTGACCGCGACGTAGTGGTTGCCGCTGCGGGTGACGTCGGCGTCCCAGGAGCTGCTGATCGAGGTGCCGGAGGGCAGGTCGAACTCGATGCGCCAGCTGTTCACGGCCGCGCCGGTGCCGTTGGTGACGGTGACCCGCCCCTCGTGACCGGTCCCCCAGTCCTGCACCTTGGTGAACGTGGCGGTGACGCTGCCGGCGGCCGACGCGGTGGTCATGGGCACCGCGGCGACCGCGAGCGCGACCACGGCGCCGGTGGCCCAGAGGGCCCGGCGGAGCGATCTCTTCATACGGCGTCTCCCCAAACAGTTAGGAAACTTTCCAAATTGATGCTGAGACGCTACTCACGCCGTCATCAGTTCGTCAAGATGTAGATGCGTCGATTTCACGGGTGGCGCGGGGCGAGCCGCGCGGCGGCCCGTAGCCTCGTCACATGACCGTTTTCGACGTACCCATCGACGCCCTCGCCGGCGGCCCGACCGACCTCGACCGCTACCGCGGCCGCGCCCTGCTGGTGGTGAACGTGGCCTCCCGCTGCGGCCTCACCCCCCAGTACGCGGGCCTGCAGGCGCTCGCCGACACCTACGCCGAGCGCGGGCTGACCGTGCTCGGGGTGCCGTGCAACCAGTTCGCCGGCCAGGAGCCGGGCGGCGCGGCGGAGATCGAGGAGTTCTGCCAGGTGAACTACGGCGTGACCTTCCCGCTCACCGAGAAGGTCGACGTCAACGGTCCGGACCGGCATCCGCTCTACGCCGAGCTGGTGTCCACCCCGGACGCCGAGGGGCACACCGGCGACGTGCGCTGGAACTTCGAGAAGTTCCTCGTCGCGCCGGACGGCGCGGTGGCCGCCCGGTTCGCCCCGCAGGTCACGCCCGAGGACGCCGAGCTGCGCGCCGCGATCGAGAAGGTCCTGCCGGCCTGAGGAGCACGGCGGAGCGGCATGCCTCCTCCTGCCCGAGGCATGCCGCTCGCGGATCGAGCGCTTCCGGTCAGCCGGCGGCGGACCGGAAGACCGGGTAGTAGCCGCCGGACTGCCCCGCGGCCGTCGGGTGGTAGGAGATGGTCAGGTTCAGCACGTTCAACGCGTGCAGCCACTTGGTGCCGTAGCTGCAGAGCTGGTGACCGACGAAGATGGAGCGGACGTCGGCGAACGTGAAACCGGCCGAGGTGGCGGCCGTCCGGGTGATGTCGTCGAGCAGGTTGATGCCCTCGTTGATCTTCGCTCGCGAGGTCGCGGTGAGCCCGACGCAGACGGTGCCGAGCTGGTAGAAGACCGGGTAGCCGACCACCACGACGCGGGCCGAGGGAGCGCGGCTCCGGATGCCGTTGTAGACGTTGGCGAGCCGGCCCGGCATCTGGGTGCGGGCCACGTCCATGGCCGAGTTCACGGCCGCCACACACTGCGACTCGCCCTGGAGCACGCAGGTGCTCATGATGTTGGCGAAGCCGACGTCGTTGCCGCCGATCGTGACGCTGACCAGCGTGGTGGTCGAGGAGAGCGCGGAGAGCTGGTTGTTGATGACGTCCGCGGTGGTGGCGCCGGAGCAGGCGACCGAGCGGTACGAGGCCGGTCGGATGTTGGCGTTGTAGAGCGCCGGGTACGCGTTCGTGCTGCGCAGGCAGTTGCCGCTCTCGGAGGTGTAGCTGCCGGCACCGACGCCGGAGGCGTACGAGTCGCCGAGCGCGACGTAACGGTCGGACGGGGCGGCCTGGGCGGGGGCGGCCAGGGACAGGGTGAACCCGACCGAGGCGGCCAGGGTCAGGGCGAGGGTGGCAAGACGGGATCTCCGCACGTCGCACTCCTGGGGGTGGGAAGTGGTGGTGAGAGATTGATATCAATAAGATCACCAAACATGGAAGATCACCGATTTGCAGCCCTAGTCCATAGAGACTTGTCCATACAAATCGATGCCGCGCCGGGATCCGCCAATGAAGGTTTCCGCCAGGGTGGGCAACTACCACCACGGTCGGGAATGCCGGGGCGGGCAGGCGGCCGCCCGCCGCCACGCCGACGGCTGACCGGCCGGCGGGCATCCCGCCGGTCCGGCGCTCAGCGCTCGGGAAGCGTCAACCGCATCGCCGGGTCGGCGGTCTCCCGGAACCCCAGCTCGCGGTAGAGCGGCCGGCCGGCCGCCGTCGCTCGACCGTGCCCACCGCGCACGCCGCCAGCGACACGCCGTCCGGCGCGTCCACCACGAAGGCCGCCAGCCGGGGATCCGGCTCCGCCAGCCAGGCGCGCAGACTGTCCCGCGCGACGTCCCGCCAGTGGCCCGGCGCGGCCGGCGCGCCGCTCATCGCGGCGAGCATCAACCCCCGGAGCCGGACCAGCTCGTCGGCGTCCGACGACGTCGCGCGACGCGGCCCGCCCACCGGCTCAGACCGGACGGCGGCCGGCGAAGCCGCACTCGACCCGGTGGTACCACCGGACGTCGGTGTCCCCCTCCAGCCAGCACCACAGCACCGCCCGACCGTCGCGCTCACCGGGGAAGTCGAGCAGCACCGGGGCGATCCCCTTGACCTCGATGTCGTGCTGGTGCAACTCCTCCACCACGGCGTGCAGCCGGGCCTCCAGCGCCTTCACCTCGGCGAGCCCGCCGAGCGCGCTGGCGCCGTGGTCGGCCAGGTCGACCCGCAGCTCGGCGAGGTCGGCACGGAGCTTGATCAGCTCGTCGACACGGGGCCGCAGGGTGGCCACCAGGTGTCGCGCCTGGGCGAGAGTGAACACCCGGCCAGTATGCGGTACCGAGGCTCCGCCAGGCTGACGACGGCCCGGCCGCGGTCACGACTCGGTCCAGTTCCGGGACGAGCGCCCGTCACCGGCCGCACCGACGCGCTGACCGGTCAGTCCGCGTGGGCGGCGAGTTCGCGGGCCCGGTCGCGGGCGGCCTCCAGCGCCGCCAGCATGGCCGCGCGTACGCCGTGGTTCTCCAGCTCGCGGATAGCGGAGATGGTGGTGCCGGCCGGCGAGGTGACCGCCTCGCGCAGCTTCACCGGGTGCTCGCCGGAGTCGCGCAACATGACCGCCGAGCCGATCGCGGTCTGCACGATCAGCTCGTGCGCCACCTGACGAGGCAGGCCGAGCAGGATGCCGGCGTCGATCATGGCCTCGACCAGCAGGTAGAAGTAGGCCGGGCCGGAGCCGGAGAGCGCGGTGACCGCGTCCTGCTGGGACTCCGGCACCCGGACGGTCGAGCCGAGCGGGGAGAACATCTCCTCGGCCAGGGCCAGGTGCGCGTCAGTGGCGTGCGCGCCCGGCGAGATGGCGCTCATCGCCTGGTCGACCAGGGCCGGGGTGTTGGTCATCACCCGCACCACCGGGGTGCCCTCGGGCAGCCGGCGGTTGAAGAAGCTGGTCGGCAGGCCGGCGCAGAGCGAGATGACCAGCTTGCCGGCGGGAACCTTGGGGCCGATCTCGTCGAGCAGGGCGGCGGCGTCCTGCGGCTTGACCGAGACGGCCAGCACCTCGGCCTCGGTGACCGCGGTGACGTTGTCCACCACCCGGACGCCGTAGCGGTCGGTCAACTCCTGCGCGCGGGCCGGCCGGCGCGCGGTGGCGAGCAGCCGCTCCGCCGGCCAGCCGGAGCGCAGCAGCCCGGAGAGCATCAGCTCGCCGATCTTGCCGGCGCCGATCACCGCGACCGTGTGCCCGCCCACCGCGCCTCCTCGTCCGACAACTGTTAAAAAGAGGGCCCCTGCTATACGCCAGGCGTTAGGAAGGGGCCCCTCCTTACACCTCAGCTGCCGAAGAAGACCTCGGCTTCGGCGTACCGCTCCAGCGGCACGGTCTTCAGCTCCGCGGTGGCCTCGGCCAGCGGGACGCGGACGATGTCGGTGCTCTGCATCGCGACCATCTTGCCCCAGTCGCCCTCGTGCACCGCGTCGATGGCCTGCAGGCCGAGCCGGGTGGCGAGCACCCGGTCGAACGCGGTCGGGGTGCCGCCGCGCTGGATGTGGCCGAGCACCACGGTGCGGGCCTCCTTGCCGGTCTTGGCCTCCAGCTGCTCGGCGAGCCACTGGCCGATGCCGCCGAGGCGGACGTGGCCGAACGAGTCGAGCTCCTGGTTGTGCAGCACCATCTGGCCGTCCAGCGGCTGGGCGCCCTCGGCGACCACCACGATCGGGGCGTACTGGTGCTGGAAGCGCTTCTCGACGTAGCCGGCTACCTGTTCGACGTCGAACTGCCGCTCCGGCAGCAGGATCACGTTGGCGCCGCCGGCGAGACCGGCGTGCAGGGCGATCCAGCCGGCGTGCCGGCCCATCACCTCGACGACGAGCGTGCGGTGGTGGCTCTCGGCGGTGGTGTGCAGCCGGTCGATGGCCTCCATCGCGATGTTGACCGCGGTGTCGAAGCCGAACGTGTAGTCGGTGGCGCCCAGGTCGTTGTCGATCGTCTTCGGCACGCCGACCACGTTGACGCCCAGCTCGTGGAGCTTGGTGGCGACGCCCAGGGTGTCCTCGCCGCCGATCGCGATCAGGGCGTCCACGCCCTGCGCGGCCAGGTTCTCCTTGATCCGCTCCACGCCGTTCTCGATCTTGAACGGGTTGGTCCGGGACGAGCCGAGGATGGTGCCGCCGCGCGGCAGGATGCCGCGCACCTCCGCGATGCCCAGCGGCTTGGTCAGACCCTCGAGCGGGCCCTTCCAGCCGTCCCGGAAGCCCACGAACTCGTGACCGTACGTGGCGACGCCCTTGCGGACCACCGCCCGAATCACCGCGTTGAGACCAGGGCAGTCGCCGCCGCCGGTGAGCACGCCGATACGCATGATCTGCTCATCCTCCTGAAGCATCAGGTGAAGCCCGGATTTAGCCCCAGGATATGTGTCGGATCAGACCATCGGCGCCGTTGCCGGCCCGGGGCGGGCCGTCACTGCGAACTGTAGTCGGCGCGGGTGTGTCCCGGCACCGCACCCCGGACCGTTCCGCCCTCCGGGTCGGCTACCGGTCAGTAGCCGACCTCCCGGTTCTCCCCCGCCTTCGGCGGCTTGCCGGTCACCGCCGCCTTGGCGAAGCCGAGCAGGTTGACCACCGTGCTGCCCGGGGAGTCCCAGTACTCCGCCGAGCCGGCGTGCACCTTGATCAGGGTGAGCCCCGGCGTCTGGAGGCCCTCCGGGAACCACGCCTTCAGCAGCGGGTTCCACAGCTCCTTGGCGCGAGCGGCGTCCCACTCCTCGGTGGCGGTGCCGGCCACCGAGACCCAGGCGTTGTGTCGCTGGTCGGAGAAACCGACGTTGACCTGTGGGTTCACCCGGATCTGCCGGATCTTGGCGGAGTCGGCGTACGCGAAGAACCACAGGTCACCGTCGAAGTCCGCCTCCTGCAGGCCCATCGGCCGGCTGACCAGACGCCCGTCGACGGCGGTGGTGGTGAGCAGGCCGATCCGGGCGTCCCGGATCAGCTCGGTGACCTTGCGGCGGGCGTCGGCTGCGCTGGTCGGCTCGTTGCTCATGGACACTCCTCGGATCGGCCTGATGCCGCTCCCGTGCCCAGGGCAGAACGGGTCAAACCTGCTGCACTGGCCGGGCAGGCGCTCACGGCCCTCGCTGCGCTCGGTGCGTTCGCTCCTGCCGCACTGGCCGGGCAGGCGCTCACGGCCCTCGCTGCGCTCGGTGCGTTCGCTCCTGCTCGGCGCTCAGCGCGTGGTCATGGCCCGCCAGCGGGCCAGGTTGTGCCGGGCGTCGACAAGCGCGTCGTGCCGGCCGGACTCGGCCTCCGGCAGCCGGGGCCGACCCCGGTCGTCCCAGAGCTGACGCAGCTCCTTGGTGAACCGGGGGATCTCCCGGGGCAGCGCCGGCATGGCGCCCCAGAGCTGGGCCAGCACCACGTGGTCGTACGCCGCGTACCAGGCCCAGAGTTCCAGCTGCTCCCCCGGCCGGTCGCGCACCGGCGCCAGCAGGAACTCGTGCAGGTCGTCGCGGATCCGCTCCCGCGACCGCCAGGCCCGGTCGGCCGGCGAGGGGAGCTTGTCCAGCACGTTGCGCCGCACCCAGGGCACCGCCCGGGAGTCGTCGAACTCGGTGGAGACCGCGTAGAACTCGCGGCCGTACTCGTCGACGACGCCGATCGACACCAGGTCGACGGTGCGGCCGTCCTCGATGAATTCGCAGTCGTAAAAGTAGCGGTAGGCCATCGGCCCCATCCTCGTCCATCGGCCCCGCCGGGCTGTCGCCGGGGCGTCGGCCGAGGTCGGCGCGGCGCCGGTCGCAGGCCGGGCATGGTCACGGAAGTGTCTCCAGGGGTGTACAGCACGCTACCGGGACGTCATGATCTGATGTGTACCGCCGTCGGGCGCCGAACCGGTTGAGCTGCCTCGTACCGGGACTGACAGCTTCACCCGGTGTGCGAGTGGTGACTTCTGACCGGGGAGGGGTTGGCCGTGGAGTCTCGCCTGCCGGAGCCAGGTGACGCGCTCACGGGCGTGGAGATGTTCGCCGGGCTGGAGCCGGAGGTGCGGCAGCGGGTCATCGCCGCGGCCGTGCCGCGCACCTACCGCAAGGGGCAACTTCTCTTCGTCGAGAACGACCCCGGCGAGTCCCTGATCGTGCTACGCCGCGGCGCCGTGGCGGTGTTCCGCACCGCCCCCACCGGCGAGCGCGCCGTGCTGTCGGTGATCCGACCGCCCGACGTGCTGGGCGAGGTCTCCCTGCTGGACGCCTCGACCCGGTCGGCCTCCGCCGAGGCCATCGAGGACTGCGCGGCGCTGGCGCTGTCCCGTCCCGCCTTCATGGAGCTGGTGCACTCCAACCCGCGCATCCTCGACGCGGTGATGCGCTCGCTCGGCCAGCTCATCCGCCGGCTCACCGAGCAGAACGCCGACCACGTCTTCCTCGACCTGCCCGGCCGGGTGGCCAAGACGCTGGTCCGGCTGGCCGGCGAGAGCCAGGCCCCGATGATCACCATCGAGCTCAACCAGAGCCAGCTCGCGGAGATGGCGGGCGGCTCGCGGCAGAGCGTCAACCAGGCCATCGGCTCGTTCGCCAGCCGTGGCTGGCTGCGTACCGAAGGGCGTCGGATCGTGGTCACCGACGTGGCCGCGTTGCGCCGCCGCGCCGGCATGAGCGACCGCTGACCCGCATCACGAGCGACCGCCGACCGCACGACGGCGGGGCCCGGCGATCGTTCGCCGGGCCCCGCGGTCAGCTGTGACGTCGCCGCGTCAGTTGTCCTTGGTGTCGGCCGGCGGCGCGCTCGGGCCGGGGCCGATCTTCGACGGGTCGGTCTTCTTCGGCGGCGTGGTCGTGGTGGTGGTCGTGGTCTCGGACGATCCGCTGCTCGTGGGCTGCTCCACCATGCCTTTTTCCTCCAGTTCGGCGAGTGTGACGGCGTCCACGTCGACCGTGTCGCCCGAGGCCCACACCGTCCCTCGTGGATCGGTCCATGGGGCGGAAAGCCGGACGTGCACGGCACTCTCCCTGTCGACGGGACTTCCTGCTAGGGGAGACTAGACCCGGCCGAACAGCCGTGACGTCCCGCCGACCCGTCGGTTACCCGACTGCCCGGCCGCGCGGGACACTGGGCACCTCACGCGTACGGAGCCGGACATCGACCTCACCTGTGGACACTGCTCCCGGAACGCCGGGCCGGACGACCGCTTCTGCGGCGGGTGCGGCCGGCCGCTCGCCGCCGCCTGCCCGGGCTGCGGTCACGCCAACGACGCCGGGGCCAACTTCTGCACCAACTGCGGCCAGCCGCTGCGCGACCACGCGATCGCGGTGCAGGAGGACCGCCGGCAGGTCAGCGTGCTCTTCATCGACATCGTCGACTTCACCACGTACGCCGAGCAGGCCGACCCGGAACAGGCCCGCGGCCTGCAACAGGTCTACTTCGCCACGGTGCGCCGGCTGGTGCACCAGTACGGCGGCGTGGTGGAGAAATACATCGGCGACGCGGTGATGGCGTTGTTCGGCGCGCCGGTGGCCACCGACAACGACGCGCTGCGCTGCGTACGCGCCGGGTTGGAGCTGCAACGGAGCCTGGCCCGGCAGCCGGCCGGGCCGCACCCGCCGCTCGGTTTCCGGGTCGGCATCGCCACCGGCGAGGCGCTTGTCGACCTGGCCGCGGCGCGCGACGGCGGCCAGGCCTTCGTCACCGGCGACGTGGTCAACACCGCGAGCCGGTTGCAGGCGCTGGCCCCGGTCGGCGGCGTGGTGGTCGACGAGAGCACCTGGGCGGCCACCCGGCGCGAGATGGAGTACGCGGACCAGCCGCCGGTGACGCTGCGCGGCCGGTCCGCGGTGAGCCGGATCTGGCTGGCCGTGCAGGCCCGGCCCCGGCGCGACGACCAGGGCGCCGAGCTGACCCCGATGGTCGACCGGGACCACGAGCGGGGCCTGCTGGTCAGCGCGCTGCACCGCACGGTGACCGAGCGCACCTCGCAGCTGCTGACCGTCTTCGGCCCGGCCGGGGTGGGCAAGAGCCGGCTGCTGCGCGAGTTGGCCCGGCACGCGGCGAACCTGCCGGGCGCGCGGGTCACCTGGCTGACCGGCCAGTGCCCGCCGTTCGGCGAGAACGTCACCTACGCCGCGCTGGCCGACATCGTCCGGCGCTGGACCGGGCTGACCGGCGCCGACGACCCGGCCGCCGCCCGCGAGCGACTGCGCGAGCGGTTGGGACGGCTCGCCGACCCGCACGCGGTCCGGCTGGCCGAGGCGCTGGGCCCGCTGGTCGGGGTGCCCGGCGAACGGCTCACCTCGGCCGAGACCGAGGCGGCGTGGCGGCGCTTCCTGCTCGCGCTGGGCGCGACCGGCCCCACCGTGCTCGTCTTCGAGGACATGCACTGGGCGGACGAGGCGATGCTCTCCTTCGTCGAGCAGCTCGGCGCGGCGGCCCGCAACGTGCCGCTGCTGGTCGTCGCCACCGCCCGGCCCGAGCTACGCGAGCGGCACCCGGCCTGGACCGGCACGATCAGCGGCGCCATGTCCATCTCGGTGCCGCCGATGCACGACGGCGACATCGACACGCTCTACTCACTGCTGCTCGGCCAGGCCACGCTGCCCAGCGACGCCCGGGCGCCACTGATCGAGTTCGCCGACGGCAACCCGCTCTACGCCCAGGAGTACGCCCGGATGCTGCTCGACGGTGGGCTGATCGAGCGCACCGCCACCGTCACGCGGCTCGGCCCGGCCGGGGGCGCCGGGATGCCGCGTACCGTCCAGGCCGTCATCGCCAACCGGCTGGACCTGCTCGACCCGGCCGACCGGGCGGTGCTCCAGGCCGCCTCGGTGGTCGGCGTGCAGTTCTGGGCGGCGCCGGTGGCGTTGGCCCTGGGCCGGCCGGCGGAGTGGGTGGAGCGGGCGCTGCACCGCCTCCAGCGCCGCGACCTGGTCTTCGAGCTGCCCGCCTCCACCATGCCCGGGCAGCCGGAATACCGGTTCCGGCACGTGCTGGTGCGCGACGTCTGCTATCAGCGACTGCCGCGCGCCGAGCGGGTCGCTCGGCACCAGGGCGCCGCCGACTGGCTGGAGCAGCTCACCGACGGCCGGCAGCACGACCTGGCCGAGGTGGTGGCCAACCACCGGTGGGCGGCACACGAGATCGCCCGCACGGTGGGGCTCGACCAGGCCCCGCACGCCGCGGCCACCCGGTCCGCGCTGCACCGGGCCGCCCGCCGGGCGTACGAGCTGCACGCGCTGGAGACCGCGGCCACGCTCGTCGAGCGCGCGCTCAGCGTCGAGTGCGGGCCGGACCCGGCGCTGGAGCTGTTCCAGGCCGAGCTGGCGTTCTATCGGGACCGCGACGGGTTCCTGGACGACGGCGGCACCGAACTCCTCACCGGCCTGGCCGACCGGCTGGCCGACGCCGGCGACCTGCCCGGCGCGGCGAAGGCGTGGCGGCTGCTGGCCACGGCGGCGTGGGCCCGGGCCGACCGGTCGGAGACGTTGCGCTGCCTGGACCGGGCGATCCGGCTGCACGCGGAGCTGCCGGACAGCGAGGACAAGGTCGGCGCGCTGCTGGAGCTGGCCCGGGCGCACATGCTCGACGCGGAGACCGAGCCGGCCTGCGCCGCCGCGCGCAGCGCCGCCGAGCTGGCCGAGCGGCTGGAGCTGCGCGAGGCCCGGGCCAACGCCCGGATCACCCTGGCGGTGGCCCGCTACCAGGCCGGCGCCGAGGACGCGTACGCCGAGCTGGCCGAGGTCACCGAGGAGTGCCGGGTGGAGCGGCTCACCGGCCGCCGTCGGGCGGTGCACAATCTGGCCTGGGCGTTGCAGGAGGAGGGCGACCTGGCCGGCTCGGCCCGGCTGGTCGACGAGCAGCGGTCCATGGACCTGGCCGGCCTGCACGGCCTCACGGTGAGTTTCAGCGACCAGTGGACCCGGTCCTACTACAGCGGGGACTGGACCGCGGCGCTGCGGATGGCCGAGGGGTCCACCCGGCGCCCGACCGACGAGTGGGACCTGCACATCGTGGCGGTCTCCGGCTGGATCCGGGCGCTCGGCGACGGCCCGGGCGCCGGTCACGACGACCCGGACCTGGTGGACCAGGCGCTGGTCGCCGCCCGGCGCAGCGGCTTCCACCGGGTGCTGCGCTCCACCGTGGCGCACGCCGCGCTCTGCCGGGCGGTGCAGGGCCGCCGGGACGAGGCGCTCGCGCTCCTCGCCGAGCTGGACGAGGACTGGCGGCGGACCCGGATGATCCCGTTCGCCGAGTGGGTGCCGGCGGCCGGTCACGTCGCCGGCCTGCTCGGCGGCGACGCCGCGGTGCTGGTGCGCGACCTGTTGGGCCGTGCCCCGCGGGTGACCCGTTGGGCGCGGGCGGCCGGCCGGTCGGCGGACGCGGCGCTGGCCCGGCGCGACGGTGACCCGGCCCGGGCCGGCCGGCTGTTCACCGCCGCCGCGGAGGACTACGCCGGGATGACCGACGTCACCGACCAGATCATCGCCTCCGCCCTGGCGGTGGGGCCGTTGGTCGAGGCGGACCCGCCGGCTGCGACGGAGACGCTGGCCCGGGTACGCGCGTTCGCGGACCGGCACGCCGCCGGCGGCCTGCTCCGGATCGCCGGGGCCGGCTGACCTCAGGCGGGGACCGGCTGCGGCGGCCTGGTCGACCATCCCTTCACGCCCCTGCCGGTGAAGTATTCGGCTTTCGCGATGAAGGTGACTTTTCGCTCGACGTCGGCCAGTACGCACCCGGGGTCCGTCCGGATCAGGTGGTGACGCGGGGGAACGTCCGGGACGAGGGTACGAACCACGTACGCCGCGCCACAACGCACTCCCGGAACCGGGCCCCGACGTGTCAGGATTCAGGGCACGACGTCAGGCTGCGGTGAAGGGGGTGTCCGGTGTCAGGGGGCGGGCCCCGCCGAGGGCGGCGGGACAACGGGCTCGACGCGGCCGAGTACGCGGTCGCGGGCGACGTCGATCCGCGCGTCGGTGAACACCTGCTCGACGTGCTGGCCGCCGGCGGCATCGCCGCCTACCTCCAGCCCTCCGCCGACCTGAATCCGGTGACCCGCACCACCACGGTCCCGGCCCGCCCGGTCGACCGGCTCTACGTCGACCGGTTCCACCTGACCACCGCCCGCGACTACCTCACCCAGCTCGCCGACGAGGGCGGTGGCGACCCGCCGCGCGCCGACGAGCCGGACATCGAGGCCGAGTGGGCCAAGATCGTCGCGGGGTTCCACACCGGGCCGACCGCCGGCAGTCACCCCTGGCCGGCCGCCGAGGACGTCGACGACCCGGGCACGCCGGGCGGCGGCGCCACCGGCCGTGCCGAGGAGCCGGCCGGTCCGACCGCCACCGACGTACGCCGGCTGCCCTACGCCGCGGACGTCTCTGGCATCTCGGTCAGCCGCGACCGGCACGACGAGCCCTCCCTGCTGGACGGCCTGGACACGTTCGGCGCCGGCCTGCCGGACGAGGCGTCGGCGGAGGAGCACTACACCCCACCCCCACCGCCCCCGCTGCCGCGCTTCTCGAAGTACGCCGTGCTGGGCGTGCTCAGCATCGTGCTCGGCTTCCTGCTGTTCCTGTCCCCCACCGTGATGTCGCTGGTCGACCCTTCGGTGGTGACGCTGCTCGGCTTCACCGGCATCCTGGCCGGGTTCGTGATGCTCATCTGGCGACTGCGCCCGGGTGACCGGGACGACCACGACCCGGACGACGGCGCGGTCGTCTGAGCGACGCCTCGGGGGCCTGCCCGGATCGCGGGACGAGGCACGCCCTGGGTCGAACGTGTAACAGGGGTGTAACTTACGGTCAGTAGGAATACCGCTGAACGTCACGTCCCGCACCGGCTGTCCGGTTCGCGCTTGATCCGGTCGCCGGTCCCCCTGCTGAGCGGATTGCCCGATGCGACAGAGCCCCCTCGTGGTGGTGGCCAACCGCCTCCCCATCGACGACAGTGTGGCGCCGGACGGCGCCTTCGAGTGGCGCCGCAGCCCTGGCGGTCTGGTGAGCGCCCTGCACCCCCTGCTCCGGCACACGCCCGCCACCTGGGTGGGCTGGGCGGGCGGCACCGGCCCGGCGCCCGAGCTGCCGGACGTGGACGGGGTCCGGATGCGCACGGTCCCGCTGAGCGCCGAGGACTTCCGCGACCACTACGAGGGCTTCGCCAACGCCACCCTCTGGCCGCTCTACCACGACGCCGTCGAGCAGCCGGAATACCACCGTCGCTGGTGGGAGGCGTACCAGCGGGTCAACCAGCGGTTCGCCGAGGCCGCCGCCGAGGTGGCCGAACCGGGCGGCCTGGTCTGGGTGCAGGACTACCACCTCCAGCTGGTGCCGGGCCTGCTCCGCGCGCTCCGCCCCGACCTGCGGATCGGCTTCTTCCTGCACGTGCCGTTCCCGCCGCCGGAGCTGTTCATGCAGCTCCCCCGCCGCTCCGAGCTGCTGCGCGGGATGCTCGGCGCCGACCTGATCGGCTTCCAGCGGGCCCAGGCCGCGCACAACTTCGCCCAGCTCGCCGCGAAGGTGCTCGGCCTGTCCGCGACCGACCGGCGGATCGGCGTGGACGACCGGGTCGTCCGCATCGGCGCCTTCCCGGTCGCCATCGACACCGCCGAGATGTCCGCGCTCGCCGCCCGGCCCGAGGTCGCCGACCGGGCCCGCCGGCTCCGGCAGGACCTCGGCCAGCCGGAGAAGGTGATCCTCAGCGTCGACCGGATGGACTACACCAAGGGCATCGAGCAGCGGCTCAAGGCCTACCGTGAGCTGCTGGCCAGCGGCGACGTCAAGGTACGGGACACCGTGCTGGTGCAGGTGGCGGTGCCCAGCCGCGACCGGGTGGGGCAGTACCAGATCCTGCGCGACCGGGTGGAACACCAGGTGGGCCGGATCAACGGCGAGTTCGGCCGGGTCGGCGAACCGGCGATCCACTACCTCACCCAGCCCTTCGACCGGGCCGAGCTGGTCGCGCTCTACCGGGTCGCCGACGTGATGGCGGTGACCCCGTTGCGCGACGGGATGAACCTGGTGGCCAAGGAGTACGTGGCGGCCCGGGTCGACGGCACGGGCGCGTTGCTGCTCAGCGAGTTCGCCGGCGCGGCCGCCGAGCTGGAGCAGGCGTACCTGGTCAACCCGCACGACCTGGACGGCCTGAAGCAGGGTCTGCTCGCCGCGCTGCGGGCCGGCCCGGAGGACGTGGCGGCCCGGATGCGCGCCATGCGGGAGCACCTGGCGCACAACGACATCCACGCCTGGGCCGCGTCCTACCTGAGCGCCCTGGAGGAGAGCGGGTCGCTGGTCGCCCGCCGGGCCGCCGCCCGCTGAGCCGGCGCCCGGCGCTCAGCCGGAGGTGGGCGCCGGGTCCTTGTCCAACCAGTCCAGGAGCGCGTCGATCGGCTCCCGCCAGCGGGCGTCGAGCATCAGGTCGTGGCCCATGCCGGGGAAGAGCAGCGGAGCCGAGGCGTACCGGCGGGCCGCCCGGTTCAGCGCGGTCGCCGGCAGGACGCGGTCGTCGGGGCTGCCCAGCACCAGCATCGCCGGCCGGCCCACCGCCGGCTCCGGCTGCCGGCCGGTGAGCAGCTGCCACTGGGCGCGGCGGCCGGCCCGGCCCAGCCGGGCGACGTGGCGGCGGGCGTCCGCGTCGGGCAGTTCCCGGCTGAACAACTGCCGTCGGTTGAGCCGTAGGCCGGCGCCGAAGACCGCCGGCAGCGTGCCGGCCGGGTTGCGGCGCAACGCCGTGCCGAACGTCCCCCAGCCGCCCAGCACCGGCGCCACCAGCACCGCGGCCCGCGCCGGGTAGCGGGACAGCGCGTGCGCCACCACCCGGGCGCCGGCGCCGTGCCCCACCAGCACCGCCTGCCGCGGCAGGCTCGCCGCCACCTGGACCACGTCATGGGTGTACGCGCGCAGCGTCGCCTCCGGCGCCGGCTCGCTGCCGCCGTGCCCGCGCAGGCTCACCGCGTACGCCGGGAAGCCGCGACCGGCGGCGTGGCCCAGCCAGTGCTCGGCGAACGCCCACGCGCCGTGCCCGAAGCCGGGCACGAACAGCAGCGGCGGCTTGGCCTCCTCCTGATCCGGCACCGCGGCCAGCACCTCGCGGCGCACGGCCCGCTCCGGCCGGGCCCACTCCCAGGCCCGGACCACCCGCACCCGCTCGTTGGTGGTCATTTGCCGCCCTCCAACTCGTGCAGCGCGCGTTGCAGGGCGCGCAGGTAGTCGGCGTGCCCGACCTCGAACCAGTGCCGGGTGCTGTCCTTGACCTTCGCCGAGTACCGCTCGCCGAGGCCGGCGCGGACCTTGCGGTCGAACGCGGCGACCTGCTCCGGCCGGGTGGCGCGCAGCGTGAGCAGCCGGGCGAAGAGCACGCTCTGCCAGTGCGAGATGGCGAAGATGCCGGAGTCCGGCTGGACCAGGCCGACCACGGCCAGCGTGGGACAGCCGGCGCTGAAGGCGTTCAGCCACAGCCGGGGTTTCCCGGAGCCGTCCTCGTCGCCGAGTACCCGGCCCTGCATGAACTCGAAGCGCGGCAGGTATCCGGTGGCGAAGACGACCAGCTCCGGGTCGATCCGCCGGCCGTCGGTCAGCTCGACGGTGCGGTCGTGGAACCGGGCCACGTCCGGCACCGGGGTGATCTCGCCGTGCCCGACGTAGTAGACGAGCTGGCTGTTGGCGATCGGATGCGTCTCGTAGACCCGGTGGTCGGGCTTCGGCAGGCCGAACCGGGTCAGGTCGCCGACGGTCAGCCGCAGCGTCCAGTGGTAGAGCCACTGCCGCACCCGCAGCGGCACCCGCAGCGCCAGCAACGTGTCGTTGACCTGGTCCGCCGGGCGGCCGAGGACGTACTTCGGCGCGTACCAGTAGCCGCGCCGGGTGGAGTGCCAGCAGTGCGACGCCTGCTGGGCCGCCTCGACCGCGATGTCGCAGCCGGTGTTTCCGGCGCCGACCACCAGCACCCGCTTGCCGCGCAACTGGGCCGGGTCCTTGTAGGACGAAGCGTGCATGACCTCGCCACGGAACTCCGCCAGCCCCTCGTACCGGGGCAGCTTGGGCGACCAGTTGTGGCCGTTGGCCAGCACCACGGCGGCGTACCGGGCGGTGCGCTCGGGGCCGTAGCCGCCGGTGCTGCGGGTGGTCACGTCCCACCGGTCGCCCTCGACCGGCTCGACCCGGACCACCTCGGTGCCGAACCAGACGTGCTGGCGCAGGTCGAAATGGTCGGCGTAGCGCTCGAAGTAGGACAGCAACTGGCTGTGGTGCGGGTAGTCCGGCCAGTCGTCCGGCATCGGGAAGTCCGGGAACTGGGTGAACGGCCGGGACGAGATGAGGTGGGTGCTGGCGTACACCGGGCTGCGGTCGTGCCGCCAGTTCCACGCCCCGCCGACGCCGGTCTCCCGCTCGTAGCAGTCGACGCCGAAGCCGGCCTCGCGGAGGTTCTTCACGGCGGTCAGCCCGCTGGCGCCGGCGCCGATGACGCAGACCGTGTCGCCCCGGTCGGAGACCGGCCGGTCGTCCCGGCTCGGGGTGGCCGTGGCGTCCGGATCGGGGCGGCCGAGATCGGTGGAGGAGGGCACCGGGAAATCTCCTTTTGTGCGGCACGCATGCCGGTCGGTGCGAAATCCTGCCGAGAATGCCCGCCGTTGTCCAGCCGCCCCGAGCGCCATCCAGGCACCGGCACGGCTTGGCCCCCTGACCAGCCTGACGCTCGGTTACCAGGGGTGACTTACCCAGCGTGAGGGCGAGGCCGCGCGGTGGGCGTGCTCCTTCCGCGCCTTTGCTCTGCAGCCACCGGCGCAGCACGGCCGTGAGCTGGGCAATCCCGTCGGGCACGACGCGTCGTGTGTCGCCGCCACGATCACGGTGGGTGAGCGCTGCGCATGTGGCTGCAGAGCAAAGGCGTCGGCGGGCGGAGCCTCCTGCCCGCCGGTGCGTCACGTTCCGTTGCGATGTTCGGCGCCGCCGGCGGCCTCGCGCGCCGCCGGTCTCACGGGCCGCCGCCGGTCTCACGGGCCGCCGCCGGTCTCACGGGCCGCCGGTCTCACGGGCCGTGGTCGGGTGGGTCAGCCGGCAGTCGGAAGCAGCAGGTCGACCAGGACCGGGAAGTGGTCGCTGGCCCGGCGGGTCCGCGGCGTGTCGACCACGTCGTAGTCGACCACGGTGATCCGCGGGTCGACGAAGAGCGCGTCGATGCGACGCCGCGGATCGGCGCAGGAGAACGTGTGCCGGTCGGCCCGGTCCGCGGCGACCGCCGTGTCGGTCAGTCCCTCGGCCACGGTCCGCCAGGCCGGTCCGTCCGGCCCCTCGTTGAGGTCCGCGCCGGCCACCACCGGCAGCGGGGACGCGCCCAGCTCCCGCTTGAACGCCGCCGCCTGGGCGGGCCGCTCGGCCGGGTCGGTGGACAGGTGCGAACCGGCCAGCAGGAAGTCGACGCCGCCCACCCGGCACCTCGCGTACGCGGCGCCGCGCAGGTGCCGACCCGGGGTCAGCGGGTAGCGCTCGCAGCGGGCGTCGGTGACCCGCACCCGCAGGCTGGTCAGCAGCACGTTGCCCAGCGACGGCAGGCCGCCGGCGGCGACGACCAGGCCGAACGAGTCGGCCAGCGTGGCGCACTTCTGCCGCCACCGGAACCGGCGCGGCCCCTCCTGGACGATCACCACGTCCGGCGCGGCCTCCCGGACCACCTCGGCCAGCGCGGCCGTGTCGTCGCGCTGCGAGTGGACGTTGTACGACACCACCCGCAGCGGCACCCCCGGGCCCGGCACGTCAGATCCGCCGGGCCAGGTCGGCGGCGCCGATCACACCGGCGGTGTTGCCCAGCTCGGCCGGGCGCACCTCGGCCACGGGCAGGCGACTGCGCTGGGCCAGCGCGTCGGTGAACGACCGCCGGGTCGGGCCGAGCAGCAGGTCACCGGCGTCGATCACGCCGCCGCCGACCACCAGCACCTGCGGGTCGAGGATCTGCGCCATGTCGGCGAGGCTGGTGCCGAGCCAGCGGCCGACCTGGGCGAACGCCTCGGTGGAGACCGGGTCGCCGCCCTTGGCCGCGGCGGTCACCATCGGGCCGGTGATCGCCTCGGCCTCGCCGTCGGCCAGCTCCAGCAGCGCGGTGGCCCGGTGCGGCTCCTGCCGGGCGGCGGCGCGGGCGAAGCGGACCAGGGCGCTGCCGCTGGCGTACTGCTCGATGCAGCCGAGCCGCCCGCAGCCGCACTGGTGGCCGTCCGGCACGGTGAGCATGTGCCCCAGCTCGGCCGCGATGCCGTTGGCGCCGCGCACCAGCTCGCCGCCGAGCACGATGCCGCCGCCGACGCCGGTGCCGATGGTGAACATGACCATCGAGTCGTCGGCGTCGCGGGCCGCGCCGTAGCGGAACTCCGCCCAGGCGGCCACGTTCCCGTCGTTCTCCACGATCACCGGCAGGCCGGTGGCGTTGCCGACGTACTCGCGCAGCGGCTCGTCCCGCCAGGCCAGGTTGGGGGCGAAGAGCACGGTGGAACGGGAGGCGTCGATCCAGCCGGCCGCGCCGACGCCGACGGCCTCGACGGTACGGCCGGTGGACAGCTCGGTGACCACCTCGATGATGACGTCGCGGGTCTTGGCCACGTCGTCGGCGGGGGTGTCCCGTCGCGTCTGCACGAGTACCGCGCCGGTGTCGTCCACGACACCGCCGGCCACCTTCGTGCCACCGACGTCGACTCCGATGGTCAGCGTCACCGCTGCCACTCCCCTCTGCTGTGCTCTCCCGGCACCGGCCGAACCGGCCGTGCGATCCCGGGATGTCCGGTGGTCAGGCCCCGTCGCCTGGAGTGTCCGCGCCCGCCTCGCCGGGCGCCCGCGAGGCGGGCACCGCCGGGCGGCCGGCCGGCGGCCGGCTGGACGCCGGCTCGTCCGGCCCGGCGGCGTCGGCGGGCGGCTCCGACGGCTCCGTCCCGGGGCGGCTGACGCCACGCCACGAGCTGGAGCCGTCGACGGCACCCGGATCGGCCGCGCCCTCCCCCCGGGTGGCGGCGGACCACACGTCCTGCTCGGGTGCCGGCTGAGAATCATGCCCGGTACGGGTCGCCTCGCGCCACACGTGGTCCGAGGACCCGGTCGGCGCGGGACCGCCCGGGCCGGCCGGCGCCGGAGTTTCCGGCGACTCCGCCGGTGCGGCCGGTCCGCCCGACGCCGGCGGCGCGAACGCCCGCAACATGCTGGCTACGCCGGCCGCGAGATCACCGGCGCCGGTGGCGAGCCGCTCGGCGAATTCCGGACTCGGGTCACGCAACGCCGCGATCCCGCGGCAGAGGGGGCAGACGCAGCATTCCGGCGAGCCGGTGGCGAAACCGGTGCCGGCGTCACCCGGGCTGTGACCGAGGACACCCGAGAGAATCCCACCGAGCGGGCCCTGGCCCGCCCCGGACGAGGCGGCGGCGAGCCGCGCGGTGGCCAGCAACGTGACGACGAGGCGCTCGGCCTCTTCCCGGGCCGAACCCGGATCGGTGGTGCCCATGGTTCGGCTCCTCAAGCGTGACGACCGGGACGGCGATCGGGATCAGTCTGCCGCACCGGATGTTTCTACCCGGCGCTTGAGCTGCTTCAACGCCGCATCCATGATCATTTTCTCGGCCTTGCGGCGGAACATGCCGAGCATCGCCACCGACAGCTCCACCTCGAGCGTGTAGGTCACCGTGGTCGTCCCGTCCGGGTTGCCGACCAGGTCGTACGACCCGCGCTGGGACCGTTGCATCCGCGACGGCGCGACCAGGCGCCACTCGATCAGGGAGATGTCCTCGGCGTACTCGTAGGCCAGCACGTACTCGTCGGCCAGCACGCCCGCGTCCAGCGTGAACCGGACCTGGCTGGCGTAGCCGTCCTCGTACTCCTCGACCACCTCGGCCCGCCGCACCGCCTCGGTCCACTCCGGGTAGCGGGGGAAGTCACAGATGACCGCCGCCACCTGGTCCGGTGACGCGCCGATGATGATCGACTGGGTGGAGGAGTCCGCCATGGGGGGAGGCTACCCGGCCGCCCGGCCAGGCGGGCGGGTAGGTTTCGACTGAGCCGACCAGGCCGGCCCCGGCCGGTGCGAGCACGAGGGAGTGCAGGTGCGCGAGTTCTCCGTCCCGCCGATCGTCACCGTCGGCGACGCGGCCAACCTGACCGACCCGGTCTGGGAAAACGCCGAGGTCGCCCCGGACGCCGTGCAGTTCGTCCGGACCACCGGCGACGCCGGGCCGGCGTCCCGGGTCGAGGTGACCTGCCGACAGTTCCGGGACGAGGTGGTCGCGGTGGCCCGGGGCCTGGTCGCCGCCGGCGTCTCCCCCGGCGACCGGGTCGCGCTGATGAGCCGCACCCGCTACGAGTGGACCCTGTTCGACTACGCGATCTGGGCGGCCGGCGCGGTCACCGTGCCGATCTACGAGACCTCCAGCGCCGAGCAGGCCGCCTGGATCCTCGGCGACTCCGGCGCGGTGGCCGTGGTGGTGGAGAGCACCGCCCACGCGACCATGGTCGCCGGCGTCCGGGACCGGCTGCCCGAGCTGCGCGAGGTCTGGCAGATCGAGCTGGCCGCGGTGGACGAGCTGGTCACCGCCGGCGCGTCGGTGGACCCGGCCGAGGTCGAGGTGCGCCGCTCGATGCTCAAGGCCGACGACATCGCCACGATCATCTACACCAGCGGCACCACCGGCCGGCCGAAGGGCTGCGTGCTGACCCACCGCAACGTCTACGCCGACATCGCCAACGCGGTGCCGGTGCTGCCGAACCTGTTCCGCGAGGGCGCCTCCACCCTGCTCTTCCTGCCGCTGGCGCACGCGTTCGCCCGGCTCATCCAGGTCGGTGTGGTGCAGGCCCGGGCCACCATGGCGCACTGCGCGGACACCAGCAACCTGGTCGGCGAGCTGCAGGACTTCAAGCCGACGTTCGTGCTCTCCGTACCCCGGGTCTTCGAGAAGGTCTACAACGGCGCGCGGCAGAAGGCCGAGGCGGACGGCAAGGGCAAGATCTTCGACCGGGCGGAGAAGGTCGCCATCGCCTGGAGCGAGGCCCAGGAGACCCCCGGCGGCCCGGGCCTGGCGCTGCGCGCCCAGCACGCCCTCTTCGACAAGCTGGTCTACGGCAAGCTGCGCGCGGCGATGGGCGGCCGGTGCCGCGACGCCATCTCCGGCGGCGCGCCGCTCGGCGCCCGGCTCGGGCACTTCTTCCGCGGCGTCGGGGTGACCATCTGCGAGGGGTACGGCCTCACCGAGACCGCGCCGGCCGCCACCGCCAACCTGCCCACCGGCACCCGGATCGGCACGGTCGGCCGCCCGCTGCCCGGCGTCACCGTCCGGATCGACGACGACGGCGAGATCCTGATCTCCGGGGACATCGTCTTCCAGGGCTACTGGCACAACGAGGCGGCCACCGCCGAGGCGCTCACCACCGACGGCTGGTTCCGCACCGGCGACCTGGGCCAGCTCGACGAGGACGGCTACCTCAGCATCACCGGCCGGAAGAAGGAGATCATCGTGACCGCCGCGGGCAAGAACGTCGCCCCGGCGGTGCTGGAGGACCAGGTCCGGGCGCACCCGCTGATCAGCCAGTGCGTCGTCGTCGGCGACCGCCGGCCGTTCATCGCGGCGCTGGTCACCCTCGACGAGGAGGCGCTGCCGAACTGGCTGGCCGGGCACGGACGCCCGGAGACCACCACCGCGGCCGACCTGCGCGACGACGAGGCGATGCGGGCCGAGGTGCAGGCCGCGGTCGACCAGGCCAACCTGTCCGTCTCCAAGGCCGAGGCGATCAAGGTGTTCCGGATCCTGCCGCAGGACTTCACCGAGACGACCGGCGAGCTGACCCCGTCGCTGAAGGTCAAGCGACAGGTCGTGCACAAGACGTACGCCACGGAGATCGCCGAGATCTACCAGCGCTGACTACCATCCGTCAGGTGCCCGCCTCCACATCCGGACAGCCGCAGACCCAGCTTCTCGCGGTCGGCGCCCGCGCGGTCCTCCTCGCGCTGGTCGCCGCCCTGACCCTGTTCGCCACCCGCGACCCCGCCCAGCTCTGGTGGATCGTCCTGCTCGGCCTCGCCGGGCTGCCCGCCGTGCTCGCCCCGCAGCACCGGCTGCTCGCCCCGATCAGCCGCTTCGCCGAGGTGGTGGTGCTCGGGCTGGCGGCCAGCCAGGTCGCCGCCGACACCCAACTCACCGGCGTGACCGACGGGCTGGGCGCGTCCGCGGTGCTCCCGTACCTCGCCGTGCCGGTCACCGTGACCGCCCTGCGCCGCCGGTTCCGCGAGGGCGCCGCGCTGCTCGCGGTGGCGGCGGCGACGCTGCTGGTCAGCGCCGCCTTCACCGAGGTCGGCGGCGAGCCGCAGCTCGGCCAGGTCGGCTACCTGGCGGTCTGCGCCCAGTGGCTGATCCTGGCCGGCCTCGGCCTCTACACCGCCGCCACGCTGCAGCGGGTGATGCGGGTCCGCGGCGAGGGCAAACCCCAGCCGTACGCCGAGGCCACCCGCCTGCTGACCCAGCTGCGTACGGTCGCCCGCCAGCTGCCCGGCGCCACCCTGGACCCGGGCGGCATCTCCGAGCACCTGCTGGAGGAGCTGCGGGTGGTCGCGAAGACCGACCGCGGCGCGGTGCTCTCCGCCAGCGGCGGCGGCCGGCTGGTGGTGCTCGCGCAGGTCGGGGCGGACCGGGTCGACTGGGAGACCACGCTCGACGCCGACTCGGCCATCGCCGACGCCTGGGCCACCCAGCAGCCGACCGTCTCGACCCGCTCGCAGGCCCGGTCCCGACACTCCGGGGAGGTGTCGGCGCTGATCGTGCCGCTGGTCGCCGGCGTACGCACGGTCGGCCTGGTGGTGATCGAGGCGGACGCCGGCGCCGCGTACCCGCCGCCGGTGGTGTCCCGGGTGACCGCGCTGACCGGCCCGGCGGCGCTGCGGCTGGAGGCCGCGCTGCTCTTCGACGAGGTGCGCTCGCTGGCCACCAACGAGGAGCGGCAGCGGCTGGCCCGGGAGATCCACGACGGGGTGGCCCAGGAGCTGGTCATGGTCGGCTACGGCATCGACAACGCGCTGGCCACCGTGCACGACGACGCCGAGGAGACCGCCGACTCGCTGCGCACGCTGCGGCAGGAGGTCACCCGGGTGATCCAGGAGCTGCGGTTGAGCCTGTTCGAGCTGCGCAGCGAGGTGGACCGGCACGGCGGCCTGGCCGCCGCCATCGCCGAGTACGCCCGCACCGTCGGCGCCTCCGGCGGTCTGCGGGTGAACCTGTCCCTGGACGAGTCCACCGCCCGGCTGCCGGCCGCCACCGAGGCCGAGTTGCTGCGCATCGCGCAGGAGGCGGTGACCAACGCGCGCAAGCACGCCGGCGCGTCGAACCTCTGGGTCACGTGTGAGGTGGATCCCCCGTACGCTCGGATCGAAGTGTCGGATGACGGTCACGGCATCGGTGACCAGCGCCCCGAGGGGCACTATGGTCTTGCGATCATGGCGGAGAGGGCGGAACGTATCCGAGGCCGGTTGGAGATCAGGCCGCGGCAACCCAGCGGCACAACCGTGGCGGTGGTACTCGGCTCGTCGCCCCGGCGCGATAGGGTGCGCGGCAGCGCCGCAGCAGCAGAAGGGGAGTAACCCGAGGATGACCACTAGCCCGACACCGGCCACCCGGACCAAGGTTCTCCTTGTCGACGACCACGACCTGATCCGCAAGGGTCTGCGACACGCCTTCGAGCGGGACCGGCAGTTCGAGGTCGTGGGTGAGGCCGCCACCGCCGCCGAGGGCGTGCGCCAGGCCGGCGCGCTCCAGCCCGACGTGGTGATCATGGACTTGCGACTGCCCGACGGCAGCGGCCTCGAGGCCACCCGCGCCCTGCGCAAGTCCAGCGCCTCGATGGGCATCGTCGTGCTCACCATGTACGCCGGCGACGACCAGCTCTTCGGCGCCCTGGAGGCGGGGGCGAGCGCGTTCGTGCCGAAGACCGCACCGGCCGACGAGGTGGTGGCCGCCGCCCGGCACGCCGCCTCCTCCCCCAGCGCGTTCACCGCGGCCGACCTGGCCGAGGCGATGAAGCGCCGGCTGGCCCCGTCCGGCCCGCAGCTGTCCCCGCGCGAGGGTCAGGTGCTGCGGCTGCTCGCCGACGGCATGAGCGTGGCCGGCATCGCCAAGCAGCTCTTCGTCAGCGAGTCGACCGCCAAGACCCACATCTCCAAGCTCTACGAGAAGCTGGGCGCGGCCAACCGGGCCCAGGCGCTGATGACCGCGCTGCGGCTGGGGCTGCTGGAGGCCCCGGACGCGCCGAAGTTCTGACGTCCGCCGCCGGAGAGGCCCCGTCCGTACGCCGGACGCGGGCCTCTCCGGCATTCCGGGCGGGCGCGACCGCGCAGAGTGAACGGCCGGACGCGTAACGACGGTGGTCTTTGCACCGCGACGGCGGGCGGGCAGAATACCCGGGTGATCCGCGCGGCGGTGAGGCCGCGAGTCGCCGACACCCAAGGGGCAGGGACATGCAGCGGCCGGACTGGGCACCCGAGACGATCGACATCGAGCGCCCGAGCGTCGCCCGCATGTACGACTACTACCTGGGCGGGTCGCACAACTTCGCGGCCGACCGGGCCGCCGCCCGGGCGATGGTGGAGGCGGTGCCGGAGGCCCCGCTGATGGCGCAGGCCAACCGCGCCTTCCTCCGGCGGGCGGTGCACTACCTGGCCGAGGCCGGGGTGCGTCAGTTCCTGGACATCGGCTCCGGCATCCCCACTGTCGGCAACGTGCACGAGATCGCCCAGCGGATCGCCCCGGAGTCCCGGGTGGTCTACGTCGACGTGGACCCGGTGGCGGTGGCGCACAGCCAGGAGATCCTGGCCGGCAACGAGCGGGCCGTGGTGGTCCAGGAGGACCTGCGCCACCCGGCGGCGATCCTGCGCCATCCGGACGTCACCCGGCTGCTCGACTTCTCCGAGCCGGTCGCGGTGATGATCGTGGCGGTGCTGCACTTCGTCCCGGACTCGGACCGGCCGGAGGAGATCCTGCGGACCCTGCGCGCGGCGCTGCCGCCCGGCAGCCACCTGGTGCTCTCCCAGGCCAGCGACGACGGCCGCGACGACACCGGCGAACGGGCCGAGGCGGAGCGGGTCTACCGGCGCACCGACAGCCAACTGTTCATCCGCGGCCGGGCCGAGCTGACCGCGCTCTTCGACGGCTTCGAGCTGGTCGACCCGGGCGTGGTGTGGGTGCCGCAGTGGCGGCCGGACGCACCGGACCAGGCGGAGAACGCCGAACGGGCGGTCTTCATGGGCGGGGTCGGGCGGCTCGGTGCCTGACCACATGGCCGCGCCGGCGGGCCGCCGCCCCGGCGTCTTCGCCCGGGCCTGGGCCAAGGCGGTCTCCGGCACCAGCTACCTGCCGATGACCCAGGCCCAGCTGGAGGAGGTGCTGCAACGGCTCACCGACCGGTTGGCGCAGGCGCTGCGCGCCGACCCGTTCGACCTGCGGATCGGCCAGCAGGTGGGCGCCGAGCTGGTGCAGTCGCACATCGCCTCCGCCGAAGGGCTGGGCCGCACCGTCGAGGTGATCCAGCTCCGGCTGGTGCGCGACCTCGACCTCGTCGTCGACGACGTCGAGGACCGGATGGCCCGGCTGCTCGCCACCGTCGCCACCGGGTACGCGCGGGCGCTGCGCGACCGCACGCTCGACGAGCAGGAGTCCATCCGCCGGGCCGCCATGATGGCCCGGGCGCACGCCGAACGGGCGCTGCGGGACAGCGAGGCCCGGTTCCGGCACCAGGCCACCCACGACCCGCTGACCGACCTGCCGAACCGCACCCTGTTCACCGAGCGGCTGACCGCCGCGATCACCACGCCCGGGCGGGGCGCCGACCGGGTCGGGGTCTGCTTCCTCGACCTGGACCGGTTCAAAGTGGTCAACGACTCCCACGGCCACCAGGTCGGCGACTCGCTGCTGGTCGCGGTCGCCCAGCGGCTGCGCCGGGCGCTCGGCGAGCACCTGGTGGCCCGCCTCGGCGGCGACGAGTTCGTGATCCTGGTCGAGCACACCGCCGGCACCGACGACGCGGTGAAGGTCGCCGAGGCGGCCCTGGACGCGATGCGCGAGCCGGCGCTTGTCGACGGGCACGAGCTGGCCGTGTCGGCCAGCATCGGCATCGTCGAGCGGCCGGTCTCCGGCACCTCGCCGATGGAGCTGATGCGCGCGGCGGACAGCACGCTGCACTGGGCCAAGGCGGCCGGCGGTGCCCGCTGGTCGCTGTTCGACGCCGACCGCAACCGCCGGGAGCTGGCCCGGTACGCGCTCTCCGCGGCGATCCCGGCCGCCCTGGACCGGGGCGAGTTCTACCTCGACTACCAGCCGCTGACGTCGCTGCGGGACGGCCGGTTGCTCGGCATGGAGGCGCTGGTGCGCTGGCGGCACCCGGAGCTCGGCGTGCTCCGGCCGGACAGCTTCATCCCGCTGGCGGAGGAGACCGGCCTGATCGTCCGGCTCGGCAGCTGGGTGCTGGCCGAGGCGTGTCGCGAGGCGGGCACCTGGACGGCGGCGAGCACGGACGCCCCGTTCGTCAGCGTCAACCTGGCCGTGCGCCAACTGCACCGCCCCGACCTCGTGACCGAGGTGCGGGGCGTGCTCGGGCGCACCGGCCTGTCCCCGGACCGGCTGCAACTGGAGATCACCGAGAGCACCATGATGAGCACCGTGGTCGAGCCGGTCCGGGCGCTGCGGGTGCTGGGCGACCTCGGCGTCCGGGTGGCCATCGACGACTTCGGCACCGGCTACTGCAACCTGGCCTACCTGCGGGACCTGCCGGTGAACGAGATGAAGGTGGCCGGCGAGTTCGTGACCGGGCTGCGCACGCCGGCCGGCGATTCGGACGGTCGCACCGACGAGCGGATCCTCGCCTCGCTGGTCTCGCTGGCGCACGCTCTCGACCTCACCGTCACCGCCGAGGGGGTGGAGACGGCCCACCAGGCGGACCGGCTGCGCGCCATCGGTTGCGACGCCGGGCAGGGCTGGCTCTTCGGCCGCCCCGGCCCGGCGGTGCAGCACCTCGGCCGGGTGCCCGCGGCGTAAGGCGGGGCCCCTTGTTAACGCATTCGGTGCAGGAGGGGCCCCGCTCAACACCTGGGGCCGAGCGCGGGGCCGCGGCCGCGCGCGGGAGCGCCGCGGTCAGCTCGGGTGGCGGCGGGTGTCGGAGCCGTCCAGGTAGGCCAACACGGCCAGCACCCGCCGGTTGTCGTCGCCGGACGGCGGCATCCGCAGCTTGCTGAAGATGCTGTTGATGTGCTTGTCGACGGCTTTCTCGGTGACGAACAGCCGGGCGGCCACCGCCGCGTTCGACCGGCCCTCGGCCATCAGGCCCAGCACCTCGCGCTCCCGCGCGGTCAACTCGGCGAGCGGCCCGGCGCCGTCCCGGCGGGCCAGCAGCTGGGCCACCACCTCCGGGTCCATCACGGCGCCGCCGGCGGCGACCCGGCGCACCGCGTCGACGAACTGGTCCACGTGGGACACCCGGTCCTTGAGCAGGTAGCCGACCCCGCCCCGCCGATCGGCGAGCAGTTCCCGCGCGTAGAGCTGCTCGACGTGCTGGGACAGCACGAGCACCGGCAGCCCGGGCAGCTCGGCGCGGGCCCGCACGGCCGCCTGCAGACCCTCGTCGGTGAACGTCGGCGGCAGCCGTACGTCGATCACCGCGACGTCCGGCCGGTGCGCGGTCAGCGCGGGCAGCACGGCGGGTCCGTTGTCGACGGCCGCCACCACCTGGCAGCCGAACGCCTCGAGGATCCGGGTCAACCCGTCCCGGAGGAGGGCGAGATCCTCGGCGATGACAACTCGCACGGCAACTCCATGCTGACGACGGTGGGCCCACCGGCCGGACTGGTCACCGCCATCGTCCCATCGAACGCGGCCAGCCGGCGCCCCGTCCCGGCCAGCCCGCCGCCGGCCAGCGACGCCGCCCCGCCCCGGCCGTCGTCACCGACCACGGCGGTCAACCGCCCGGCGGCGTGCCGCAGCTCCACCCACGCCCGGGTCGCCCCGCTGTGCTTGCCGACGTTGGCCAGCGCCTCGGCGACCGCGAAGTAGACGGCCGACTCGACCGGGGCCGCCGGCCGGCCGGGCAGGTCGACGGTGACCTCCACCGGCAGCGGCACGGCCAGCGCCAGCGCCCGTACCGCGCCGGACAGGCCGCGTTCGGCGAGCACCGGCGGGTGGATGCCGCGGACCAGCCCGCGCAGCTCGGCCAGGGCCTGGCCGGTGGTCTCCCGGGCCTCGGCGAGCAGCCCGCGGACCGCCTCCGGGTCGTCGCGGACCAGTTGCTCGGCCAGCCCGATGCTCATGCTCAGCGCGACCAGCCGGGCCTGCGCGCCGTCGTGCAGGTCCCGTTCGATCCGGCGCAGCTCGGCGGCCTGCGCGTCCACCGCCTCGGTCCGGGTGACGGTGAGCTGGCGCACCCGCAGCGCCAGCTCGGCGCCGCGGGTCGGGGGCAGGAAGAACCCGGCGAACGTCACGTGCAGCCAGACCAGCCAGCGCCCGGCCGCCGTACCGACGGCCAGCAGGAACGCGCCGATCGGGAAGCAGAGCAGCGCCTCGACGAGCCCGTCGAGCGGCCAGAACGGACCGTAGCCGTACCAGACGCCGAAGGCGCGCAGCACCAGCGGCACGCCGATCAGCCCTTCCAGGCCGTACAGCGGGAGGACGAACGCGGCCAGGCACACCGCGCCGGTGACCGCGCCGGGCAGCAGCCAGGCCAGATCCCGCCAGGTCGCCGGGTCGCCCACCACCCAGCGGAACCGCCGCCAGGTGCCGAACCGGGCGCCGGCCGGCGCCGGCAGGTAGGGCGTGGCCATCTCGACGCCGCCCCAGCGAGCCAGCCGGCGGTGCAGGCCGGCGCAGACCCGGACCGCGGCGGTGACCACCGGGAAGACGGCGAATCCGACGCCGAACGCCGGGATCAACAGCAGCGCGGCCAGCGACAGCACGAAGAGGGCCACGTGCGTGGTCAACGACAGCAGCGCGATCAGCAGCCCCTGGGCGGCCGTCACCGCGGCGGGCCGCAGCCAGGTCCGAAGCAGTACGCGTACCGATGCGTCCACGAACCTCATTCTCCGGCACGGCCGCCCGGTTGCCGGTGGTGCTGGCACCACCCGAGAAGGCGTGCCGGCACCCCTGACCGCCGGCCCGTCGGTTCGCAGGATCTAGGGAGGCCCGTGTGGTCCACCCGGGCGACGAGCGAGAGGAAACCTGATGTCCCCGCACCGAACGGCCGGTCTACCGGCCGGCCGCCGTGCCAAGTACGCCGTTCTCGTCCTCTGGTTGGTGCTGCTCTCGGTCGCCGGCCCGCTCGCCGTGAAGCTGGGCGAGACGCAGGACAACTCGACGCTCGGCGCGCTGCCGGCCGGCGTCGAGAGCAGCCGGGCCGCGCAGCGGGTCGAGGCCGCGTTCCCCGACTCGCGGCGGCAGCTGGCCGTCGCCGTGTACGTCCGCGACAGCGGCCTCACCGCCGCCGACCGGGCCCGGGCCGACGCCGACCGGGCCGCCTTCGCCGGGTACGCCGACGGCGGCGTGGTGTCCCCGCCGGTGCCGAGCGCCGACGGCCGGGCGCTGCTGTTCTCGCTTCCGGTCAGCCTCGACGAGGAGCGGCGCGCCGAGGGGGTGGCCGCCATGAAGGAACGACTGACCGAGGACGTGCCATCGGGCCTGCGTACCGCGCTGACCGGCGACGCGGCCGCCGAGAGCGACGTCTGGGACGCGTTCGACGGGATGGACGGCGCGCTGTTGCTGGCCACCGCGGTCACCGTCGCCCTTCTGCTGCTGATCACCTACCGCAGTCCGGTCCTGTGGCTGGTGCCGCTGATCGCGGTGGGCGTCGCCAACCAGCTCGCCGGCGCCACCGTCTACCTGCTGGCCCGGCACGCCGGGCTGGCGGTGGACTTCCAGAGCCAGACCATCCTCACCGTGCTGGTCTTCGGCGTCGGCGTGGACTACGCCCTGCTGCTCATCGCCCGCTACCGGGAGGAGCTGCGCCGGCACGCCGACCGGCACGCCGCGATGGCGACAGCGCTGCGCCGCTCGTACGGCGCGATCTGCGCCTCCGCGGCGACGGTCGCGCTCGGACTGCTCTGCCTGCTCGCGGCGGACCTGCCGGCGACCCGTGGGCTGGGCCCGGTCGGCGCGGTCGGCATCGTCGCCGCGTTGCTGGCGATGACCACGCTGCTGCCGGCGATGCTGGTCCTGTTCGGCCGGTGGCTGTTCTGGCCGTTCGTGCCGCGTCACGCCGCCGGCGCGGACGAGCGCGACCGCGCCACCGATCACGGCGTGTGGCGGCGGATCGCCCGCCTGGCCGGCAGCCGACCACGGATGGTCTGGGTGGGCACCACCGCCGCGCTGCTCGTGCTGACGCTCGGCATCGGCAACCTCAGCCTCGGCCTGCCCGACGACGAGTCCTTCACCACCGAGGTCGGCTCGGTCACCGGGCAGCGGCTGGTCGCCGACCACTACCCGGGCGGGTCCGCCGCGCCGGTCGAGGTGGTGGCCGCCGCGGGCGCGGCGGAGCGGGTGGTGGCCGCCGCCCGCACGGTGCCGGGCGTCGCGGAACTGACCGAGCCGCAGCGATCCTCCGACGGCCGCTGGGTACGCGTCACCACGGTCCTCGCCGACGCGCCGGACAGCACCGCGGCCCGGGACACGGTGACCCGGCTGCGCGACGCCGTGCACGCGGTGCCCGACTCGGAGGCGCTTGTCGGCGGTCGGACCGCGACGCTGCTCGACGAGCGGCGCACGGTGGACCGGGACAACCGGGTGGTCATCCCGCTGGTGCTCGCCGTCGTCCTGGTGATCCTGGTGCTCCTGCTGCGCGCGCTGGTCGCGCCGCTGCTGCTGATGGCCAGCGTGGTCCTGACCTACGCGGCTGCCATGGGCGGGGCCGGGCTGCTGCTCGACGCGCTGGGCCACCCGCACCTGTTCGTCGGGGTTCCCCTGCAGGCGTTCCTGTTCCTGGTCGCCCTCGGCGTGGACTACACGATCTTCCTGATGACCCGGGCCAGGGAGGAGACGGAGCTGATCGGGCACCGGCTCGGCGTGCTGCGGGCGCTCACCGTCACCGGCGGTGTCATCACCAGCGCCGGCGTCGTGCTGGCGGCCACCTTCGGCGCCCTGCTGGTGCTGCCGCTGGTGCCGTCGGTGCAGATGGGGGTGATCGTGGCGGTCGGCATCCTGCTCGACACGTTCCTGGTGCGCAGCCTGCTGATCCCGGCGCTGACCCTGGACCTGGGCGCGCGTACCTGGTGGCCGGGGCGGTTGTCGCGTCGCCCCGCCGAGCGTAAGCAGGGGCCCCCGCTTAACGCATTCGGTAGAGAAGGGGCCCCCGCTTAACACGTCGTCGCCGAGGGACCCGCGCCGTCCGCCCGGAGCGCCACGACCTCGCCCTCGGGACGGGCGCGGCTCGGGGGCGGGCGGGCGGCGCGCTCGACGCGTCCGGGCACGACGGGGCGCATGGGTGGGGCGGAAAACGGGACGGCGGTGGCCGGTGGGAACCGCTCGGACGCCGGTCAGCCGGCGAGGAGCGCGGCCATCCGCTCGGCCTGGGTCTCCCAGCGCCACTCCCGTTCGACCCAGGCGCGGCCGGCCGCGCCGAACTGGCGGGCCAGGTCCCGGTCCGCGAGCAGGGTGGCCACCCGGTCGGCGAGCTGGGCGGTGTCCCGGCCGCGGACCACGTACCCGGTCTCGCCCTCGCGGACCGCGTCCGGCGCGCCGCCGGAGTCGCCGGCCACCACCGGCAGGCCGGTCGCGCTCGCCTCCAGGTAGACGATGCCGAGGCCCTCGACGTCCAGGCCACGGTTGCGGGTGCGGCAGGGCATCGCGTAGACGTCCCCGGCCGCGTAGTGCGCGGGCAGCTCGGCCGAGGGCACCGAGCCGGTGAAGACCACGTCCCGCTCCACCCCGGCCTGGCGGGCCAGCTTCTGCAGCGTCGCCCGGTAGGGCCCGCCGCCGACCACCAGCAGCGCCGCGTCCGGGACCCGGCGGCGGATCTCGGGCAACGCCCGGATCAGCGTGTCCTGCCCCTTGCGCGGCACCAGCCGCGACACGCACACCACCACCGGCCGGTCGGCGAGCCCGAGACGCAGCCGGACCCGCTCACCGTCGACGTCGGGGTGGTAGGTCTCCACGTCCACGCCGGGCGCGAGCCGGCGCAGCTCGGTCAGCCCGTCCAGCGCCCGGGCCAGCCGGACCCGGGTGTACTCGCCGAGATAGGTGGTGACGTCCACGCCCCGGCCGATCCGGCGCAGCGCCGACCGGGCGCCGGGCAGCGCCGCCCAGCCGACCTCGTGCCCGTGGGTCAACGCCACCGCCCGGCCGATCCCGGCCCGCCGGCGCAGCCCCGGCGCGAGCAACCCCAGCGGGGCCGCCGCGCCGAACCACACCGTGTCGCAGTCGTACGCCCGGGCCAGCCGCGCCGCCCGGCGGGCCACCAGCGGCGTGGGCAGCAGCACCTTGGTGCGTTCCCGGACCACCTCGAACGGCTGGTCGGCGTCGAACTTCTCCGCCCCCCGCCAGGTCGAGGCGTAGACCACCACCGAACCGGGTGGCTGGCGTACCGCGAGGTGGTGCACGAAGGACTGGATGCCGCCGGGACGCGGCGGGAAGTCGTTCGTGATCAGCAAGGTGCGGCTCATCGGTCCGACTCCCTGGCGTAGGCGCGGGCGGCGGCCATCCGCTCCACGGTGGACGGGTGGGAGGCGGACCACAGGTATTCCCAGCGCGGCGGATCGGGGTCGGCCAGGTTCACCCCGGCCAGCCGACGCTGCATCGCCTCGAAGGTCGCCGGGTCGCGGGTGAGCGCCAGCGCGTGCGCGTCGGCCCGGGCCTCCACCCGGCGGGAGACCAGCGCCTGCACCGGGGTGGCGACCAGACCGGCCACCGTGACCAGCGCGATCAGCAGGGGGAACGCCCTCGGTTGGGCGATCGAGTCGACGCCGGCCAGGCGCAGCAGCGGCGTCCAGGAGCCGACCAGGTAGAGGGCCACCACCGCGGCGGCGGCGCCGAGCGCGCCGATGAGCGTGCCGGTCCACACGTCCCGGTCCTTGGCGTGGCCCAGCTCGTGCGCGACCACGCTGGTCACCTCCGCCGGCTCGGCCTCGCGCAGCAGGGTGTCGTAGACCACGACCCGCCGGGTGGGCCCGAGCCCGGAGACGTAGGCGTTGACCGCCCGGGTCCGCCGGGACGCGTCGGCGACCAGCACGTCGCGGACCGGAACGCCGTCCCGGGCGGCCATGGTGGTCAGCTCGGTGCGCAGCGGACCGGGCTCCATCGGGGTGAACCGGTTGAACACCGGCTCGACCAGCACCGGCAGCACGAACGACAGCACCACCACGAGCGCGGCGGCGCCGGCCGCGCCGAACGCCCACCACCAGCGGGGGGCGACCCGGACCACCGCGTAGAAGCCGAGCAGGACCAGCGCGCCGATGACGGCGCTGACCGCGTACGACTTGAGCAGGTCGACCGCCCAGCCACCCCAGCCCTGGGTGCTCAGCCCGTAGCGCACCAGCACGGTGCGCCGCCAGGCCGAGAAGGGCAGCGTGAGTAGGTCGGCGAGGAACATGACGCCCAGTCCGCCGAGCACGGCCTGGGCGATCCAGTGCCCGCCGAACGGCCGGCCGGCCAGCTCGACCAGGCGCCCGCCCAGCGGGGTGAGGCCGAGCAGCAGCGCCACCACCAGCCCGAGCCCGAGCGCCGACCAGCCGGCCGGGCGCAGCGCGTCGTGGAAGGCCCGGCCGCGGGCCACCTGCTCGACCGGGAGCGTCCGCAGCGCGGCGAGTTGGTCGGCGCGGGGCGCCGGCGGCCGGCTCCACGGCACCAGCAGCGCCACGGCCACGACCAGCGCCACCGCCAGCGCGGCCAGGGTGAGCAGCGCCCAGGCGCGCGGCGTCACCGCCGCACCCCGCCGTCGCGACCCGTCCGCGTCATGCCGCTCCCCTCCACCGTGACCGCCCATCCTATTGCCCGGTCGGAGCGGGCCGGCCCCGGTGCCCGGCGCGGATCTGCGCCGGCGCGCTCCGGGTGCCGGCGGTTGTGGGCCCCAGCTTCCGGATCAGCCGCCCGAAGGGGCGACGCGGCCCGAAGAGCGACGCGGCCCGAAGAGCCACGCCGGCCGAAGAGCGACGCCAGCCGAAGAGCGACGCCAGCCGAAGAGCCACGCCAGCCGAAGAGCGACGCCAGCCGAAGAGCCACGCCGGCCGAAGAGCTGGGGTCAGGCGACCCGGCGGCGGATGGAGCGACGGGGTGCGGGCGCGGGTGCGACCGCCGGCGCCAGCACCTCCACGTCGAAGCCGGCACGGGCGAACACCTCGATCGCCCGGTGCTCGGCCGGGCCCAGGTCGGCCGCCGGGGAGTCGGGGTCGAGCAGCGCGGTCACCAGGCAACCGGAGCAGCCGGCGCCGCGGATGCCGCAGCCGTCGCAGTCGATGAGCATGAACGCCTCCTGACGCGGTCGCCGGTGGCGGTCGGGGAAGGGACCACCACCGTCGGTCACCGGAAGGCTATGCGGCGGGTACGACAGAACCGGACAACGAGGCAGCACCCACCCCGAAAACGATCATCCAGCCACCAGTACCCCGAAGTGGCGCGATCAGACCGCCCTCGACCCCGCCACCTCGCCGATCTGGAGTCGATCTCGCACCACCGGCCGCACCACCGGCCGCGCCACCGGCCGCGCCGCGCCATCAGCGGGCGGAGCGGGCTCGCGGGTCAGGAGCGGGCGAGCCGGCGCAGCAGGGAGTCGGCGCCCAGCGGGTACGCGCCGTGCCGGCGTACCCCGTCCGCGACCTCGCGGTCGGACGAGATCACCACCACCGGCCGGCCGGCCGGCTCCGCGCGGACCAGCCGGCGGATCAGGTCGTCCGCGGTCTCGCCCTTGCGGGAGAAGAGGACCCGCACGCCCCGCGGCGCGGGCGGCAGCCCGTGGATCCGCTCGGCGCCGTCGAAGACCACGGTGACCTCGTCACCGGTCTGCGCGGCGATCCCACCCAACCCGGTGATCAGCCGCTTGCGCTGCTGCTCCAGCGACATCTCACCGAAGCCGCGTTTGGTGACGTTGTAGCCGTCCACCACCAGGTGCGCCCGCGGCAGGGCGAGGAGCTGGTCGAGCCGGGCCGGGTCGTCGGTGTCCCGGGCCCGTGTCGCCGCGCCGGCCGGCACGGCGCCCGGCTGGTCGGCGAACGCGTCGGCGACGAAGTCCGCCGGCAACGTGTCCACCGGGTCGAGGGCCAGCTCCCGGCGCAGGCCGACGGCCGCCTGGCCGATCGTCTCCAGCAACAGCCACAACCGGGCGTCGTCGACCGAACGGGCCTCCTTCGCGCTGGCCCGGGCCACCCCGGCGGTGGCCTCCGCCTCGGCCAGCCGGGCCCGGGCGCGGCGCAGCTCGGCGTCCGCGTCGGCCGCCGCGCGGGCGGCTCGGCCCCGCTCGGTGGCCAGCAACTCGGTCGCCTTGCGCTCGCGGGCCTGGGTCTCCCGCAGGGTACGGGCCAACTGGCGGGCCTCCTCGCGAAGCTGCCCCAGCTCCTCGCGGACCCGGGCCAGCTCGTCGCGGAGCTTCTCGGCCTCGACCCGGGCCACCGCCCGGTCGTGCTCGGCGCGGGTGGCCCGCTGTTCGGCCTCGCGGACCAGTTCGGCCACGACCGCGCTGTCCGCCTCGGCGCGTACCGCCTCGCCGCTGGCCTCGATCAGCTCCCGCCAGCCCTGCGGCCGGGCCAGGTAGGCCAGGGCGGCCACCTCGACCGGGTCGGCCGCGGCCGGCGCGGTGCCCTCCACCACCGCCGCACCGAGGTCGCCGGCGTCGGCCAGTACCCGGGCGGTGACCCGCTGCCGGAACAGCGAATCGGCGGTGAGCTGGGCGGCGATCACCGGAGCGCCGAGCCGGGCCCGCCGGTTGGGGGCGAACTTGGCGACCCGGCGCAGTGGCACCGGCACCTCGTCGCCGGGCAGTCCGGGAAGCACCGCGGCGGTCAGCGCGACGATCCGCTGCCGCACCGGCTCGGGGAGCGTGGGCTCGGGCTCGACGGTCGAGGCATCCTCACCGGCCTCGGGCGCGCCGACCACCGGCTCCTCCGCGGAGGAGCGGTCGTCATGCGGCTCGGCGAGGGGCATGTGGCAAGTCTCCCACCCCGACCGGGCCCACCACCCGGTGAGTGAGCCGATCTCTCATCGTACCCCCGTGGTAGCAGCGGGACCGGAGTGACGGGAGTGTCGGACCGTGCCGTTACCGTCCCGCAGGTGACGGGAACGGAGTACGTCCAGGAGGCCCTGGCCGGTCTGGACCGGGCGGCGGGCGGCGGCGTCGATCCCGCGCTGCCGCTCTACGCGACCACCTTCGTGGTGGTCGACCTGGAGACCACCGGCGGCGCGCCGGACGGCGGCGGGATCACCGAGATCGGCGCGGTCAAGGTCCGTGGCGGCGAGGAGTTGGGCGTCCTCGCCACGCTGGTCAACCCGGGCGTGCCGATCCCGCCGTTCATCACCGTGCTGACCGGCATCACCCAGGCCATGCTGTTGCCCGCCCCGCCGATCGAGCAGGTGCTGCCGAGCTTCCTGGAGTTCCTGACCGACGCCGTGCTGGTCGCCCACAACGCCCCCTACGACGTGGGCTTCCTCAAGGCCGCCTGCGCCCGGCACGGCTATCCCTGGCCCAACCCTCGGGTGCTGGACACGGCCGCGCTGGCCCGGCGGGTGCTCACCCGCGACGAGGTGCCCAACCGGAAGCTGGGCACGCTCGCCGCCTACTTCCGCACCGCCACCCAACCCAACCACCGGGCGCTGGACGACGCCAAGGCCACGGTCGACGTGCTGCACGGGCTGATCGGCCGGCTGGGCGGGCACCGCGTCGACACGGTCGGCGAGGCGATCGAGTTCGCCCGCGCGGTCACCCCGACCCAGCGTCGCAAGCGGCACCTCGCCGACGGGCTGCCGAAGGTGCCGGGCGTCTACATCTTCCGGGCCGCCGACGACCGGCCGCTCTACGTCGGCACCTCCGGCGACATCGCCACCCGGGTGCGCAGCTACTTCACCGCCGCCGAGAAACGGGCCCGGATCTCCGAGATGCTGGCCGCCGCCGAGCGGGTGGAGGCGGTCGAGTGCGCCCACTCGCTGGAGGCGGAGGTCCGTGAGCTGCGGCTGATCGCCGCGCACGCCCCGCCGTACAATCGTCGGTCGAAATATCCGGAGCGCCAGGTCTGGCTCAAGCTCACCGACGAGGCCTACCCGCGGTTGTCGGTCGTGCGTGGCCTCGGGCCCGCCGACACCGCCTACCTCGGCCCGTTCCGGTCCAAGCAGGCCGCCGAGCTGGCCGCCGCCGGCTTCCACGACGCGGTGCCGCTGCGCCAGTGCACCCACCGGCTCTCCCGGCGCACCACCACGCCGGCCTGCGCGTTGGCCGAGCTGGGTCGCTGCCCGGCGCCCTGCGAGCACCTGATCACCCCGGAGGAGTACGAGCACCGCGCCGCCGCCCCGTTCCGCACCGCCACCCGCGACGATCCCGCGGTGGTGGTCGACGCCCTGCTCGCCCGGATCGAGGTGCTCTCCGCGGCCCACCGCTACGAGGAGGCCGCAGTGGTCCGGGGGCGGCTGGCCGCGGTGCTGCGCGCGGCGGTCCGGATGCAGCGGCTGGCCGCGCTGACCGGCATCGCCGAGCTGGCCGCCGCCCGGCCGGCCGCCCGGGGCGGGTGGGAGCTGGCCCTGGTCCGGCACGGCCGGCTGGCCGGGGCCGGGGTGTCCCCGCCGGGTGTCCACCCTCGACCGACCATCGCGGCGATCCGGGCCACCGCCGAGACGGTGCTGCCCGGGCACGGTCCGGTGCCGGCCGCCACCGCCGAGGAGACCGAGCGGATCCTGTCCTGGTTGGAGCGGGACGAGACCCGGTTGGTCGAGGCGACCGCCGGATGGGCGTCCCCGGTGGCCGGTGCGGGGCGGTTCCGTGACCTGCTGGCCAAGGCCGAGAACGGCGGATCCCACCGATTCTCGACCGAACGCTCATGACCAAGTGTCCGATCGGACTACGTCGGCTCCCTTAGGCTGTTGAAGGAGTGCAGTCCTGCCCGATTCGCGGGCCTGCTCCCGGTCGCCGGTCCCCGGCGGTCGAGGGCCGGGGTGAGGAGGTGTCCCAGGTGGACGTCGACGCCGGACACGGCGCCGCCCTGGGCGGCTCCCTTCCGACCCAGGGCGAGCTGCCGCTCACCCGCCGGCTGCGCTCCCTGCTCACCTGGCCCACCGCCGACGGCGACCCGGTCACCGCCCTGGTCCGCGCCCACCGTGGCATCCACCCCAGCGCCGACGCGTCGGTGCTGCGCCGGGCCTACACGATCGCGGAGAACATGCACCGCGGTCAGTTCCGCAAGAGCGGCGAGCCCTACATCACCCACCCGTTCGCGGTGGCGCAGATCTGCGCCGACCTCGGCATGGACACCACCACGCTGGTCGCCGCGCTGCTGCACGACACGGTGGAGGACACCCGCTACACGCTCCAGGCGCTCCAGGAGGACTTCGGTCGCGAGGTGGCCCACCTGGTCGACGGCGTGACCAAGTTCGACAAGGCGTTCTACGGCAAGGCCGCCGAGGCGGAGACCGTCCGGAAGATGATCGTGGCGGCCGGCAAGGACGTCCGGGTGCTGGTCATCAAGCTCGCCGACCGGCTGCACAACATGCGCACGCTCGGGGTCCGCTCCGCCGCCTCGCGGGAACGGATCGCCCGCAAGACGCTGGAGGTGCTGGTCCCGCTCTGCGACCGGCTGGGCATCCAGACCCTCAAGCGCGAGCTGGACGACGTGGTGCTGCTGCACCTGCGGCCCGACGAGCACGCGCGCATCGCCCGGTTCGTGCACGACCGGCCGGGCTGGGACTCCTACCTGGCCGACGTCGTGGCCCGCACCCGGGCGGCGCTGCGCCGCAGCCGGGTGGACGCCGGGGTCTCCCCCCGCCCACGGCACCTCTACTCGATCTGGAAGGACACGGTCGCCGGCGACCACGCCGCCCCGTTCGACCTGCCCCGGATCGCCATCGTGGTGGACGGCCCGCCGACCGACTGCTATGCCGCGCTGGGCGCCGTGCACGGGCTCTGGCGTCCGGTGCCGGGCCGCTTCAAGGACTTCATCGCCTCGCCGAAGAACAACCTCTACCGGTCGCTGCACACAAGCGTCTGCGGCCCGCAGGACCGCACCGTGGAGGTGCTGATCCGCACCACCGAGATGCACCGCGCCGCGGAATACGGCGTGGCCGCCCACTACCGGTTCCCCCGGGCCGCGAGCCGGGCCGCCGACCGCGCGGAGGAGCTGGCCTGGCTGCGCCGGGTGCTCGACTGGGAGCAGGAGACGGTCGACCCGACCCAGTTCATGGCGTCGCTGCGCTGCGACCTGGCGGAGGCACAGATCCAGGTGGTCGCCGACGGCCGGCAGGTGGTGCTGCCGGCCGGGGCCACCCCGGTCGACCTCGCCTACGAGCTGGGCACCGAACGCGGCGACCACTGCCTCGCCACCCGGGTCAACGGCCGGCTGGCCCCGCTCTCCTCCGAGCTGGAGGAGGGCGACGTGGTGGAGATCTTCACCGAGAGCGACGCGGAGAGCGGCTTCGAGGTCGACGTGGCCCCGCGCGGGCCGCGCCGGGAGTGGCTGGGGTTCGTCAAGTCCCCGCACGCCCAGATGCAGATCAACCGGTGGTTCGCCGAGCACACCGAGCCGGGCATCTCGATCGCCGACAAGGTCCGTCTCGGCCGGGCGTCGATCGGCCTGGCGCTGCGCAAGCACAACCGGGGCCTGGCCAGCGACCTGCCGCTGCTGCGGCTCTCCGAGGAACTGGGCTATCCCGACCTGGAGACGCTGCTGGTGGCGGTCTTCGACCGCTCGGTCGAGCCCGACACGGTGGTGCAGCAGTTGATCGACCTGGTCGACCACCGGCAGTAGACGAAGGGCGTTCGCCCGCGGCCCCCGGCCGGCCACTAGCCTGGACGGCATGATCCCCCGCGCGCGTGCCACCGGACGGGCCCTCGGCTACCGGCTCTTCTATCGGCTCCCGGTCCCGCTGCGGCGGCGGCTGGTCCGGCTCGCCGTGCCGAAGTACATCGTAGGCGCGGTGACGATGGTCCGGGACGCGGAGGCCACCGGCGCGGGGCGGATCCTGCTGCTGCGCCAACCGCCCGGTCACAGCTGGAGCCTCCCGGCCGGCCTGCTGCAACGCGGTGAGGCGCCGGTGGTCGGCGCGGCCCGGGAGCTGCACGAGGAGTCCGGCGTCCGGCTCTCCCCCGACCGGCTCCGCCCGGCCGTGCCGAACGCGGTCGTGCACGCCAAGGGCTGGGTGGACGTGGTCTTCGAGGCGGACGTGCCGGCGTCGCGCACCGAGCTGAAGGTGGACGGGGCCGAGGTGTTCGAGGCCGCCTGGCACCCACTGGACGACCTGCCCCGGCTCAGCCGCGCCACCGCCAACCTGCTGGCCCACTACGGCATCGGCCCGCGCGCCGGCGAGGTCCCGCCGGCGGCGCCACCGGCCTCGTGACCACCCCCGACGCGGACGGCCCGGCGGCGGACAGCGGGCCGCCGGCGGGCGTCGAGGTGTGCGCGGTGGTGCTGGCGGCGGGCGAGGGCACCCGGTTGCGGCCGTTGACCGAGCGGGTGCCGAAGGCGCTCTGCCCGGTCGGCAACGTGCCGCTGCTCGACCGGGCGCTGGCCCGGCTGGCCGGGCTCGGGCTGACCTACCCGGACCGGATCGCGGTGAACGCCTGTTACCTGGGCGGGCAGGTGGTCGCGCGGGTCGGCGACCGGGCCCACCTCTCGGTCGAGCCGGGCGACCCGTTGGGCACCGCGGGTGGCGTGGGACGGCTGCGCGACTGGATCGACGGGCGGGGCGTGCTGGTCGGCAACGCCGACGCGTACCTCGCCGACCCGGCGGCCCCGCCCGGCGCGGACGTGGCCGCGCTGCTCGACGGCTGGGACGGGCGGAGCGTACGCCTGCTCGGCCAGCCGGCGGACGACCCGGCCGCCCCCGGCACCTTCGCCGGCCACCGCTTCGTCGGGTTCTCGCTGCTGCCCTGGCGGCTGGTCCGCGACCTGCCGGCGGAGTTCGGCGACCTGGTCCGGGCGGTGTGGCGGCCGGCGGAGGCGGCCGGCGCGCTGACCGTGGTCCCCTACCGGGGCACCTTCTACGACACCGGCACGCCGGCCGACTACCTGGCCGCGAACCTGCACGCCGCCGGCCCGGACGGGCTGGTCGATCCGTCCGCCACGGTGGACGGGCCGGTCACCCGCTCGGTGGTCGGCGCGGGCGCGCGGGTGCACGGAGCGGTCGACCGGTCGGTGATCTGGCCGGGCGCGACCGTCGCCGCCGGGGAACGCCTGCACGGCGTGATCCGGGCCGGCGCCGACCTGACCGTCCCGGCCACGCGTTGACCGCACCGGGCCTTAGCATGGGCCTCGTCGCCGACGAACGGAGAAACGTCCCGTGATCACCGCGATCGTGCTGATCGACTGCGCCACCGACTCCATCCCCGAGGTGGCCGAGACCCTGGCCAACCTGCCCGGCGTCAGCGAGGTCTACTCGGTGGCCGGGCACGTCGACCTGATCGCCATGGTCCGGGTCCGCGAGTTCGAGCAGATCGCCCAGGTCATCGCCGGCAGCATCTCGAAGGTGCCCGGCGTGCTCAACACCGAGTCGCACATCGCGTTCCGCGCCTACTCCCAGCACGACCTGGAGGAGGCGTTCGCGATCGGGCTGGCCAGCGCCGACTGAGAAGCGGAGGGCCGGCCCGCCCCGGTGAGGGCGGGCCGGCCACCGTCGGCCGTACGGGTGCGTCAGCTCTGCGCGGGCGCCGGGGTCTCCGTGGTGCCCGGAGCGGGCTCCTCGGTCCCGTTGCCGCCCGGAGCCGGCGACTCGGTGCCGCCGGTCCCCGGCGACGTGGTGCCGCCCGGGCTGGCCGTACCGCTGGCGCTGGTCTGCGGCACCGGGACGCCCAGGGTCTGCGCCAGGGCCACCAACGCGTCGTAGTGCGCCTGCAGGACCGGCAACGCGTCCTGGGCGACCTGGACCACCGACTGCTCGGAGCCCTGCGAGATCTCCGTCTGGGTGGCCTGGATGGCCTGGACGTGGCCGGCGAGCTGCGCGGTGACCCACGCCTTGTCGAACTGGGCCCCGTTGAGGCCGTTCAACTTGTCGAGGACCTTCTGCTGGTCGGCGGTCGGGTCGGCCGGCAACTTCACGTTGAGCTGCTGGGCGGTCGACTGCACCGTCTGGTCCAGCTGGGTGTGGTCCGTCACGAACATCTTGCCCAGGTCCTTGACCTGCTGGTTCTGGCCCTTCTGCTGGGCCAGGTTACCCGCGGTGATCTCGAACAGGTTGACCTGGTGCACCGCCTGCAGATACTGGGTGTCCTGCGTCGACGGCTGCGCCGCGGCCTGCGCCGCGGCGGCGGGCGCCAGCCCCACGACCACCAGCGCGGCCAGCAGACCCAGGCGTTTGATTCCCCACATGCGTTCCTCCCCCATGAGACGTCGGACCGCACGGATACCCGGCTGACCGGGGTTATTCCTGCGATTCCACCCGTCCGGGTCGGGGCGGCCGGGAGCGCGAGGCGGCAGGCGGGGCCCGCCTCACCCGGACACGCGGGCCGGAAACGCCCGCGGCGCCCGCCGGACGAATCCGGCGGGCGCCACGGTCAGTCGTACCCGGAAGGGTCAGCGACGGCTCTCGCCGCTGCTGATCTCCTCCCGCTCGGGCCGGGGCTCGACCGGCGGGTGCCCCGGCGAGACCGGCGCCTCGGCCGGCTTCTCGATCGGGTAGAAGAAGCCCCGGATCGCGGGCCCGAGGGCACCGAGCCTGTTCATCTTCTTCGGCACCACCCAGCCGACGTAGTCCAGCGCCGGCGCGTGACCGTCGTGCCCGTCGGTCGACGTCAGCGGCTGGTGGACCTCGACGAACCGGCCGTCGGGCAGCCGCTTGATGATGCCGGTCTCCACGCCGTGGGCCAGCACCTCCCGGTCGTGCTGCTGGAACCCCAGGCAGAGCCGGTAGGTGAGGTAGTAGGCCAGCGGCGGGAGCACCAGCAGACCGATCCGGCCGGCCCAGGTCATCGCGTTCAAACTGATGTGGAACTTCTCGGCGATCACGTCGTTGGCGCCGGAGAGCGTCAGCACGATGTAGAAGGCGACCGCCATGGCGCCGACGGCGGTCCGGGCCGGCACGTCCCGGGGCCGCTGGAGCAGGTTGTGGTGCTTGTAGTCCTTGAGGCGGCGCGCCTCCAGGAACGGGTACATCGTCGACAGGCCCACCAGGATGCCGGGGAGCACGACCGTCGGCCAGAACAGCGGCGGGATGACGTACCCGTCGCCGATCGGGATGCGGATCTCCCAAGCCGGCATGAGTCGGGTCGAGCCGTCCAGGAACATGACGTACCAGTCGGGCTGGCTGGCCGCCGAGACCACCCACGCCTCGTACGGGCCGAAGTACCAGATCGGGTTGATCTGGAAGAGGCCGCCCATCAGCGCGATCACGCCGAAGACGACCATGAAGAAGCCGCCCTGCTTGAGCGCGTAGCGCGGGAACATCCGCTCGCCGACCACGTTGTCGTTGGTCCGGCCGGGGCCGGGCCACTGGGTGTGCTTCTGCTTGAACACCAGGCCCAGGTGCACGCTGATCAGCGCCACCAGCAGGCCCGGGATGAGCAGCACGTGGGCGATGAAGAAGCGGCTGATGATGATGGTGCCGGGGAACTCCCCGCCGAAGATCGACGAGCTGACCCAGGAGCCGATCACCGGGATCGACAGGATGATGCCGGAGGCGATCCGCAGACCGGTGCCGGACAGGCCGTCGTCCGGCAGCGAGTAGCCGGTGAAGCCGGCCAGGAAGCCGACCCAGAACAGCAGCGAGCCGATGATCCAGTTGGTCTCACGCGGCTTGCGGAACGCGCCGGTGAAGAAGACCCGGAGCATGTGCACCACGATCGCGGCCATGAACAGCAGGGCCGCCCAGTGGTGCATCTGCCGCATGATCAGGCCGCCGCGGACGTCGAACGAGATGTCCAGGCTGGACTTGTACGCCGCCGACATCGGGGTGCCCCGCAGCGGCGCGTAGCTGCCGTCGTAGGTCACCTCGGTCATCGTCGGCTCGAAGAAGAAGGTCAGGAACACACCGGTCAGCAGCAGGACGATGAACGAGAAGAGCGCGATCTCGCCCAGCAGGAAGGACCAGTGGTCGGGGAAGACCTTGTTCAGCAGCTTGCGCAGCGGCGTGGCGACCTGGAAGCGGTCGTCCACCGCCCCGGCGGTCTTGGCCGGCAGCGCGGCCGGATCAAACTTTCGGCGCTTCATGGCCGCTCCCAGAAGTCGGGACCGATGGTTTCGGTGTAGTCGGACCTCGCCACGAAGAAGCCCTCCTCGTCCACCTCGATCGGCAGCTGCGGCAGCGGCCGGTTCGCCGGGCCGAAGATCGGCTTGGCGTTGTCGGTGATGAGGAACTGGGACTGGTGGCAGGGGCAGAGCAGCCTGTTGGTCTGCTGCTCGTAGAGGCTGGCGGGGCAACCGGCGTGCGTGCAGATCTTCGAGAACGCGACGAAGTTGCCCCACATGTAGTTGCCGTGGCCCTTGCGCTCGTTGGCCGCGCGCGACTTCTGCGCGTCGTCCTCGCGCAGGTGGATCAGCAGGGTCGGCGAGTCGGCGTGCTTGTTGCTGACCCCGCCCTCGATGCCCGGGAACACGGTGAGCTGGCCGCCGACGCTGACGTCCGCCGGGCGGATCGGCCGGCCGTCCTCGCGGATCAGCCGGATCTTCTCACCGCCCTCGGCCGGCGCGAAGCCGGTGGTGAACATCTGGTTGTTCTTGTGCGGCTGCTCGATCAGGCCACCGATCAGCGGCGCGGCGACGACCGCGCCGACCGGCGCCAGGCCGGCGAGCAGCGAGATGCCGAGCAGCGGCCGGCGCTTCACGCCGAGCTCGTCGGCCAGGTAGAGCATGGTCTCGCCGGTGATCTTGCGATCCTCCGGGTTGGCCGCCTGGTCGTGCCGGTCCTGGATCGAGACCTCCTTCGGCAGCAGCTTCTTGCCCCAGGTGAGGATGCCGAAGCCGATGCCGAGGAGGGCCAGGCCCAGGGTCAGGCCGAGCAGCGGGGTGTAGAGCTTGTCGCCACCGCGACCGGCCTCCCACTGCCACGGCCACCAGATGTAGATCACCAGGAAGGCGGTGGCGAGGACGCCGGTCAGCAGGAACATCAGGGCGACCGTACGGGTCAGCCGGCGCTCGGCCTTGCTGCCCCGGACCACCTGCTCCTCGTAGTGGACGATCTCGATGTCGTCCCGCCGGGCGCCCTCCTGGACGATGTCGAACCGGGAGAGCCGGGGGTCGTTCACGTCGACCGGCTCCCGACCCTGCTGGGCCTGGTGCTCGGTGTGGGTGCTCATGCCGTCACCTCGCTACGCGTGGCGCCGGTGGCCGGCACCAGGGCAATGATACAGATGTTCGGCCGGGTCACGACTTGCCCGCGATCCACAGGCTCGCGAAGACCAGCGCGACGATTCCGACCAGGAAGATCGCCAGACCCTCGGTCGACGGGCCGTACCGGCCCAGGTTGAAACCGCCCGGGTCCTGGTTGCTCTTCAGGGTCTCCTGGATGTAGGCGATGATGTCCGCCTTCTCCTGGGGGGTGATCTGGTTGTCGCCGAACACCGGCATGTTCTGCGGGCCGCTCAGCATGGCGGCGTAGATCTGCCGGTCGCTGGCCGGCTTCAGGGTCGGCGCGTACTTGCCGGAGGAGAGGGCGCCGCCGCCACCGCCGAACGCGTGGCACTGCGAGCAGTTGATCCGGAACAGCTCGCCACCGGTGGACATGTTGGCGCCGTCACGCAGGTTGCCCGACGGCACCTGCGGGCCGCCACCGAGCTCCTGGATGTACTGCCCGAGCTGACGCACCTGCTCGTCGGTGAACTGCGGAGGCTTGCGCATGGCCTGGGCCTCCTGCCGGGCCATCGGCATGCGACCGCTGCTGACCTGGAACTCGACCGACGCCGACCCGACGCCGATCAGGCTCGGGCCCCGACCCTCGACGCCCTGCGCGTTGCGACCGTGGCAGGTCACACAGCTCACGTCGAACAGCGCCTTGCCCTCGTTGCCGGCGGCGGTCAGCGGCGGGTTGTCCTGCGCCTGCACGCTCGGGGCGAAGACGGTGTAGGCGCCGCCGGCCAGCATCAGCGCGGCGGCCAGCCGGACCGCGGCGCCCAGCCGGCGGCGGCCCCTGCTGCGCGCTACGGGTCGCCCGCGCAGCCGCGCGAGCAGACCGCGTCGGCGGTCGTTGTCAGAAGTCATGACCTGTGTCCTTAACCGGTTGGACCTTGTCTCAGGGGACGGAGCAGCGGCGCGGTTCGTGACGCGCCAAGATCACTGAAGCCAGTAGATCATGGCGTACAGCGCGATCCACACGACGTCGACGAAGTGCCAGTAGTAGGACACGACGATCGCCGACGTCGCCTGGGCCGGGGTGAACCGACCCATGGTGGTACGGACCATGAAGATGATGAAGGCGATCAGACCGCCGGTCACGTGCAGACCGTGGAAGCCGGTGGTCAGGTAGAACATCGAGCCGTAACCATCTTCGTTGATCTTGACGCCCTCGTGCACCAGGGTCCGGTACTCGTTCGCCTGACCGAGCACGAAGATCAGACCCATCACGAAGGTGATCGTGAACCACCGCCGCAGGGCGTGGACGTCGCCCTTCTCGGCCGCGAAGACACCGAGCTGGCAGGTCACCGAGGAGAGCACGAGGATCACCGTGAAGGTGGTCGCGTACGGGATGTTCAGGATCTCGGTGTGCTTCTCCCACTGCTCCGGCGCCGCCGCGCGGATCGAGAAGTACATCGCGAACAGCGCCGCGAAGAACATGAGTTCGCTGGAGAGCCACACGATCGTCCCGACGCTGACCATGTTGGGACGCGTCAGAGAGTGGATCCGGCTCTTGTCAATGGCTGGGGCCGCAGTCACGCGGTCATTATTGCCCTTGACCGGGACGGACGATCAGCGGGGTGGCAAACCCGGGCCCGTAGTGGCCCGATCGTGGTCGTCCGCTTCGCCTGACCTACCCTGAAAAGCGTGCTGCACGTCGATCAGATCCGCGCCGTCACCTCGGTCGTCGCCCCGACGGCCCTGGCGGCGGGGGGCGAGGCCGCCCCGCCGCCCTTCACCGTGGCCCGGGTGCTCACCGAGACCCGGCTGGAAAGCTGGCTCACGCTGGGCCTGGTGCTCGCCGCCGGGCTCTACCTCTACGGGGTGCACCGGCTGCGGCTGCGCGGCGACCGCTGGCCGGCGCTGCGCACGGTGGCGTTCCTCGGCCCCGGCCTCGGCGGCATCGCCCTGGTCACGGTCAGCGGGCTCGGCGCGTACGACACCGCGCTGCTCTCGGTGCACATGGTGCAGCACATGGTGCTGTCGATGGTCGCGCCGATCTTCCTGGCCCTCGGCGCCCCGGTGACGCTGGCCCTGCGCACGCTGCCGGTACGACCCCGCAAGCGACTGCTCGCGGTCGTGCACAGCCGGGTCGCCCGGATCTACAGCTTCCCGCTGGTGGCGTTCGCCATCTTCGTGGCGAACCCGTTCGTGCTCTACTTCACCAACCTCTACGAGTTCACCCTGCGCCACGAGTGGGCGCACGAGCTGGTGCACGCGCACTTCATCATGACCGGCTGCGTCTTCTTCTGGCCGCTGCTCGGCCTGGACCCGCTGCCCGGACGCTGGCCGTACCCGGCCCGCGCGCTGCTCATGCTGCTGTCGGTGCCGTTCCACACCGTGCTCGGACTCACCATCATGCAGAGCACCACGCTGCTCGGCGGCGACTGGTACCCGTCGCTGAACCTGGCCTGGTCCGACCCCCGCAACGACCAGGTGGTCGCCGGCGGCATCCTCTGGGCCGGCGGCGAGTTCGTCAGCGTCACCATGCTCGCGGTGCTGGTCGTGCAGTGGATCAAGCAGTCCGAGCGCGAGGCCCGCCGGCTGGACCGCGAGCTCGACCGCCAGGAGGCCCGCGAGCGCGCCGCCGGGGCGAGCGCCGGGGCCGGGGCCGGTCCCACCGGCGGAATGTGACGCCCGCTACGATCAGCGGGCAGCTACGAGGTGGGAGCCACGTCACGATGAGCGATCGTCTTTGCACCGTCCTGCTCTACAGCGACGACCCGAAGGTCCGGGACCGGATGCGGCTCGCCGTCGGCACCCGACCGGCGCCCGACATCGAGATCGAGTTCGTCGAGGCCGACGAGTACGCCGCCTGCATCCGGCTGGTCGACGACTACGAGATCGACCTGCTGCTGCTCGACGGCGAGGCGAGCCCGGGCGGCGGCATCGGCATCGCCCGCCAGATCAAGGACGACCGGGACGACGCGCCGCCGACCTGCGTGGTGCTGGCCCGCGCCGCCGACCGCTGGCTGGCCGCGTACGCCGAGGTCGACGCCACGCTGACCCACCCGCTGGACCCGGTGGCCGCCGGCAGCACGGTGGCCGAGCTGCTGCGCCGCACGCACGCCGCGGCCTGATCCACCCCGGCGGCGCCACGGCGACGCGGCCGTGGCGCGCCCCCAACCGCTTCACTTCACGCCGCTCGGGAGGCCCGCCATGGGCGAACGGACCTGGCCGCTTCTGCTCAACGCGCTGCTGCGCGGCGAGGAGCTCTCCACCGCCGACACCGCCTGGGCGATGGGCGAGATCATGGCCGGCTCGGCCACCCCGGCGCAGATCGCCGGCTTCGCCGTGGCGCTGCGCACCAAGGGCGAGACACCGGCCGAGCTGGGCGGCCTGGTCGAGACGATGCTGACCCGCGCCGTGCCGGTGCACCTGCCCGAGGACGTACGCGCCACCGCGCTCGACGTGGTCGGCACCGGCGGCGACCTCGCCCACACCGTCAACATCTCCACCATGGCGGCGCTGGTGGTCGCCGGGGCGGGCGTCCGGGTGGTCAAGCACGGCAACCGGGCCGCCTCCTCCTCCTGCGGCACGGCGGACGTGCTGGAGCAGCTCGGCGTGCCGCTCGACCTGGCGCCGGAACAGGTGGCCCGCTGTGTCACCGAGGCCGGCATCGGCTTCTGCTTCGCCGCCCGGTTCCACCCCGGCATGCGGCACACCGGCCCGGTCCGGCGCGAGATCGGTGTGCCCACGGCGTTCAACTTCCTAGGCCCGCTGACCAACCCGGCGCGGCCCCGTTCGGGCGCGGTCGGCTGCTTCGACCGCCGCATGGCGCCGGTGATGGCGGCCGTCTTCGCGGCCCGCGGCGACTCGGCGATGGTGGTGCGTGGCGAGGACGGGCTGGACGAGTTCAGCACCGGCGCGCCGACCCGGGTCTGGGTGGCCCAGCAGGGCGCCGTCAGAGAGGTGCTGCTGGACGCGACGGAACTCGGGGTGCCCCGGGCCACCCTCGCCGACCTGCGGGGCGGAGACGCGGTCTACAACGCCGACGTGGTCCGGCGACTGCTGGCCGGCGAGACCGGGCCGGTGCGCGACGCCGTCCTCGTGAACGCGGCCGTCGCCCTCGCCACCCAGGGCCCGCTCGACGGCGACCTGCACGAGGCGTTGCGCGCCAACCTGGGCCGGGCCGCCGAGGCGGTCGACTCGGGCGCGGCGGCCGCCGCGCTGGACCGCTGGCTGGCGGTCGCGCGCACCGCCTGACCGGGTGCCTGTCATACCCGCGTGCCAAACTACAGGGGAGTAATTTCCGCTTTAGGACGATGGCCCACCGCCACCGTCGGCACCCGGAGCGAGAGGAGACGCCCGTGTCGGATCGCGAGCTCTACTGCGACACCTGCGAGGGCGTCGTGCTGTTCGAGGCGCCGCTCTGCGGCGACGGGCACGGCGTCGACTGCCCCGAGCTGGTCTGCACCGGCTGCGGCGCGGCCGTGCTGGTCTCCACCATCACGTTCCGCCCGCCGGCCCGGTCCCGCCGGCGCGCGCCCCGCCCCACCCACCGCCACGCCGCCTGACCCTCACCCCGCACCGGGCCGCCCGACGCCGACGGCCTGACCTCCCTCGCCTCGTCGACGCCGGCAAGCGAGCAACGCAGCCGGGCAAGACGGCCAGCGAGCAGGGCAGCCGAGCGGGGCCGCCATGCGAGGCAGCCCGAGCGATGACCGCCGACAGCTGAGGGCGTCACGCCTCCCGGCCGCGTGCCCGCCACCGTGCCGCACCCACCGCGCCGCACCCACCGCCCGGCGCCCATTCCGTCGACTCCACGGCACCGCACCCACCCCGTCGACTCCACCACCCCGCCCCGCGCCGACCGCCCCGCGCCCACCGCGTCGCGCCCACTGGTCCGCCCCCACCGCGCCAGGCCGTCCTGACGGCCCGCCAGTCCGGTGACCAAGGAGTTCGCGTCGGACCAGAGGTGCTCGTAGACACAAACCCCTTGATCAAGCGATTGGTGTCCGGCAGGGACGAGCGCAGGTCGCAGTGGCCGGCGCCCGAGCCGTGGATCATGAAATTAGCGTCCGAATTGCCGCGGCCAACTTCGTGATCGACGAAGTCGGCACGCCGAGGGCGGGCGAGGCGCGGGGGGAGACAGCGACAGGCCCGCGGCCCCGGAAAGGGGGCGCGGGCCTGCGGCGAACGTGCGGGTCAGTGCTCGGCGGTGCGGCGGGTGCCGGAGTAGTACTCGAAGAGCAGCCCGCAGGCGGCGAAGACCACCGCCACCAGGCCCAGGCCCAGCAGCCAGAGCTGCCAGAACACGAGCCCCAGGCCGGCGATCGCGGCGGCCAGCGCCAGGCCGAACGGCCAGTAGCTGCCCGGGCTGAAGAAGCCGATCTCACCGGCGCCGTCGGCGATCTCGCCGTCCGCCCGGTCCTCCGGACGCAGGTCGATGCGGCGGGAGACGAACCAGAAGAAGCCGCCGCACATCGCGCAGAGCAGGAAGGAGAGCAGCAGCGCCACGGTGCCGACCCACTCGATCCGGCCGCCGCTGTCGCCGTGCGTCCAGGCGCCGTAGAGGATGGCCGTGCCGAGAAGGAACGCGGCGATGGTCAGGAAGATCTTCCACTCGGTCTTCATGCCGGACCCCTCAGCTTCCCGCGCCGGCCGTCGCGTCGGACGGGTTGAAGTTGGCGGTGTTGCGCCGCGTGTCGAAGGGCTTCGTGGTGGTCGCGTACTCGGCCACGCCGATCGCCTTGAGCGCGTCCTGGGTCGAGCTGCCGCCCTTCTTGGCGGCCAGGAACTGCTCGTACTTCTCCGGCGAGACCACCCGCAGCTCGAAGTTCATGAAGGCGTGGTAGCTGCCGCACAGCTCGGCGCAGCGGCCGACGAACGCGCCCTCCTGGTCGATGCTGGAGACCTCGAAGGTGTTGCGGATGTTGCCCGGCATGACGTCCCGCTTGAACAGCAGCTCCGGCACCCAGAACGAGTGGACGACGTCGCGGCTCTGCTCCTCGAACCGGATCGACCGGCCGCTCGGCAGCACCAGCACCGGGATGACCTCGCTGGTGCCCAGCACCGAGGCGACGGTGTTGGCGTCCCGGCCCTGGCCGTCGCGGTAGTTGAACTGCCAGTTCCACTTGAAGGCGACGACCTCGACGGTGACGTCCGGGTTCTTCGTCTCCTTGACCACGTCGGTCTGCACGACCGCCGTGTAGTAGAAGAGCACGGAGACCACGAGGATCGGCGCGATGGTGTAGAGGAACTCCATCGGCAGGTTGTAGCGGGTCTGCACCGGCAGCTCGTTGCCGCGCTTGCGGTAGCGGACCACGCACCAGAAGATCAGGCCCCAGACGAACACGCCGACCGCGAGCGCCGCGATGCAGGAGGCGATCCACAGGTCGTACATCCGGTGCGACTCGGGCGTGATGCCGCCCTGCGGCCAGCCGAAGCCGCCGAACGCCTTACCGACGTCACAGCCGGTGAGCAGAACCAGCAGCGCCGCTCCGCCGAGACCGAGCCCGGCGAGTCGACCAGCACCACGCCGCCGACGCCCACCGGCCCCCGGGGAAGCGCTGTGCCGTACGGCCGACGGCCGTACCTCCGAACTCCTTGCGACCACCTGGTCCTGCCTCCCTAGCGCGCCGCGGCGGTTGTTTCCCTGACACCGACGGCAAAGGCGTCACCGACGGTCGCAGATTACTCGACCATGGCGGGCCAGGCCGTCTTGGGGTCACTGTCCGCCCCCATCGGGGGATCTTGGGCGTACCCGGGCGATAGCGTGGAACCTCATGAGCGCCTCCCCGGTCTACCTGGACGCCGCCACCGCCGCGCCGCCGCATCCGGTCGCACGGCAGGCGATGCTGGCCGCCCTGGACGACGGCTGGGCCGACCCGGCCCGCCTCTACGCGCCGGCCCGCCGGGCCCGCCAGCTCCTCGACGCCGCCCGGGAGGCCGCCGCGCAGACGCTCGGCGTCCGCGCCGACGAACTCTCCTTCACCCCCAGCGGTACGGCCGCGGCGCACGCCGCCGTGCTGGGTGGCCTGGTCGGGCGGCGGCGGGTCGGTACGACGCTGGTCCACTCGGCGATCGAGCACTCGGCCGTCTTGCACGCCGCGCAGCGGCACACCGCCGCCGGCGGCGACGCGGTCTCCGTACCCGTGGACCGGCTCGGCCGACTGGACCTGGACGCCTGGGCGGCGGCGGTGGCCGCCCCCGGCGTGGCGCTGGCCGCGCTGATCGGGGCCAGTCACGAGGTGGGCACGGTGCAGCCGGTGCCGGCCGCGGCTGCGCGGTGCGCCGAGGCGGGGGTGCCGCTGTACGTGGACGCGGCGCAGCTGGTCGGCCGGGCGCCGCTGCCGGCCGGCTGGTCGGTGCTCACCGCGAGCGCGCACAAGTGGGGCGGGCCGCCCGGCGTCGGCCTGCTGGTGGTGCGCAAGGGCACCCGGTGGGAGTCGCCCTACCCGGCCGACGAGCGGGAGTCGGGGCGTACCCCCGGGGTGGTGAACCTGCCGGCGGTGGTGGCCGCGGCGGCGAGCCTGCGCGCGGCGGCGGCCGACGCCGCGGCCGAGGCCGCCCGGCTGACGCCGCTGGTGGACCGGATCCGGGCCCGGGTGGCGGCGGAGGTGCCGGACGTGGAGGTGGTCGGCGACCCGGTGGACCGGCTCCCGCACCTGGTGACGTTCTCCTGCCTGTACGTCGACGGTGAGGCGCTCCTGCACGCGCTGGACCGGCGCGGCTTCGCCGTCTCCTCCGGCTCCTCCTGCACCTCGTCGACGCTGCGCCCGTCGCACGTGCTGGAGGCGATGGGGGTGCTGTCGCACGGCAACGTGCGGGTGTCGCTGCACCGGGAGACCACCGAGGCGGACGTGGAGCGGTTCCTGGCCGAACTGCCCGGGATCGTCGCCGAGCTGCGCGCCGAGGCGGGGGTGACGGGCTTGTGAGCGCGAGGAGTGAGCCGGGCCTGCGAACCCCGCAGTCGCGAACGGAGACGGCCCGGTGAGCGAGCCGGACGAGGTGCTCGACTGCCGGGGCCAGCGCTGCCCGCTGCCGGTGATCAATCTCGCCCGCCGGGTGCCCGGGCTACCGGCCGGAGCGGTGGTCCGGGTGCTGGCCGACGATCCGGCGGCGGCCGTGGACATCCCGGCCTGGTGCCGGATGCGCGGCCACGAGTTCCTCGCCGCCCACCCCGACGCCGGCCCCGCCTACGACGTCCGGGTGTAAGGAGGGGGCCCCGCTTGACGTTTCCGGTAGCGGAGGGGGCCCCTTTTAACGGTGACGCTCAGCTCAGGTAGGCGAGGATGCCGGGAAGGGGGTCGGTCGCCACGGCGGTGTCCACCACCAGGCGCGGCCCGATCAGCGGCTCGTACTCGGCGCGACGCACCAGCGTCTGCTCCCAGGTCACGTGCTCGGCGGGCGGCCGGGCCTCGACCCGGCGCCGGTGTTCCGCCTCGTCACCGCAGTGCACCTCGATCACCCGCAGCGGCACGCCGGCCCGCTCGGCCAGGTCGGGCCAGAGGCCGCGGGCGCCGGCGACCGGGTTCACCGCGTCGACCACCACGCTCAGCCCCAGGCCGAGCTGCACCTCGGCCAGCCCGGCGACCGCGGCGTAGGCGGCCATCCCGGGCACGTCGCCGGTGAGGCCGTAGCGGCCCAGGGCCCGCTCGACCGGGTCGACCGGCAGGACCGGGGCGCGCAGCGCGGCGCCGACCCGGACGGCCAGCGTGGTCTTGCCCACCCCCGGCAGCCCGGCGAACACGACCAGCACCTGCTCCCCCGCCGGGCCGGTCGCGCCGCTCACAGCAGGTGCGGCCGGACGTCCTCGGCGGCCGCGTCCCCGTACGACTCGGCGAGCCGCTTCACGAACAGGTCCCGGCGGACCTCGTACTCCTGGCCGCCGAAGTTCTCCAGCACCAGCGTGGCCAGCAGGCAGCCGACCTGGGCCGCGCGCTCCACGCCGACGCCCCAGTCGAGCGCGGCGAAGAAGCCGGCCCGGAAGCCGTCGCCGACGCCGGTCGGGTCGATCGCCTGGATCTCCCGCGCGATCGGCACCCGGATGGTGCCGATCTCCCGGCCGGCGATCTCCACGCCCTGCTTGCCCAGCGTGGTGACCCGCACCTTCACCCGGTCCAGCAACTGCTCGTCGGTGAGGCCGGCCTTGCTCTGCAGCAGCGACTTCTCGTACTCGTTGGTCATCAGGTAGTCCGCGCCGTCGACCAGGCCGAGCACGTCCTCGCCGCCCATCCGGGCGAGCTGCTGCGACGGGTCGGCGACGAACGAGTAGCCCCGGTCCCGGCACTCGGCGGAGTGCCGGATCATCGCGGCCGGGTCGTTGGCGCTGACCAGCACCAGGTCGAGCCCGCCGAGGCGCTGCGCCACCGGGGCCAGCTCGATGTTGCGCGCCTCGCTCATCGCCCCGGCGTAGAACGAGGCGATCTGGCACATGTCGGTGTCGGTGGTGCAGACGAAGCGCGCCGTGTGCGCCACGTCGCTGACGTGCACCGAGTCGCAGTCGACGCCGTGGCGCTCCAGCCAGGAGCGGTAGTCGGCGAAGTCGGCCCCCACCGCGCCCAGCAGCACCGGCCGCAGCCCGAGCTGGGCCATGCCGAACGCGATGTTGGCGGCCGTGCCGCCGCGCCGGAGCACCAGCTCGTCGACGAGGAAGGAGAGCGAGACCTTGTCGAGCTGGTCGGCGATGAGCTGGTCGGCGAAGCGGCCGGGGAAGCTCATCAGATGGTCGGTCGCGATCGAGCCGGTCACGGCGATCTTCATGTCAACCCTCGTGGTCGGGAGCACGGCGCGGTCAGCCTACCGGTCGTGCCGGCCGTCCGGACGGCGGTCGGTCGCCGTCCGGTCGCCCGGCGCACAACCGGACGGACACCGACCGGCCACGACAAAACGGCGGGACCACCCCCGAAAGGGATGGCCCCGCCGTTTTCAGGCGTCGGAACGCCGACTCAGCTGAACGAGTCGCCGCAGGCGCAGGAGCTGCCGGCGTTCGGGTTGTCGATGGTGAAGCCCTGGGCGTCGATCCGGTCGGCGAAGTCGATGGTCGCGCCGGTCAGGTAGGGGGCGCTCATCCGGTCGACGACGACCTCGACGCCGCCGAAGTCGGTGACGACGTCACCGTCGAGCGACCGCTCGTCGAAGAAGAGCTGGTACCGCAGGCCGGAGCAGCCACCCGGCTGCACGGCGACCCGGAGCCGCAGGTCGTCGCGGCCCTCCTGCTCGATCAGGGCCTTGACCTTCTGCGCCGCGACGTCGGTGAGGACGACGGTGCTGGGGGCCTGCGTGGCCTCGGTCGGCTCGGTCTGCGCTGGCGTGGTCACGTGGAAGTCTCCCTGCGCGGTATGAGGTCCGGACGTACTGGCCAACGCCGCACGTGCGCCAGTATTCCCGGTGGTCCGTCTCCGATCGTACGCCGCCGCCGGCGGACCCACCCGGCGGCGTGACCAGCGGAACCCGGTCAGCGGCTCCACTGGCCGGCCAACCGGGCGCCGAGCGCCCGCAGTCCCTCGGCGGGACGTTCCATCGCCGCCGCCACTCCCCCGCGCTCCTCGCCGCCGAAGTGCTCGACCAGGCTGTACGCCTCGGTGACGCCGGCCGCGGCCGCCTCCCGCCGCCCGGTGCTCACCCGCCCGGCCAGCACCACGCAGGGCACGCCGCGGTCCCGGGCCGCGCCGGCCACCCCGGCGACCACCTTGCCGCGCAGCGACTGGTGGTCGAAGGAGCCCTCGCCGGTGATCACCAGGTCGGCGGCGTCCAGCGCGGCGTCCAGGCCGACCGCGCGGGTGACCAGCCCGATGCCCGACTCGCACCGGCCGCCCAGGGCCAGCACCGCCGCGCCGAGGCCGCCGGCCGCGCCACCGCCGGGGAGCGCGCCGAGCCCGGGCGGGCAGCCCGGCAACCGCTCGACCAGCACGTCCGCCCAGCGCTCCAGCGCGGCGTCCAGCAGCAGCACGTCGGCCCGGTCGGCGCCCTTCTGCGGGCCGAAGACGCTGCTCGCGCCGTGCAGGCCGAGCAGCGGGCTGTCCACGTCGGTGGCGGCGACCAGCGTCACCCCGCGCAGCCGGGGCACGCCGTCGAGGGTGGCCACCCCGGCCAGCGCGGCCCCGCCGTACGGCAGGGCCCGGTCGCCGGAGTCGAGCGGGGTCACGCCGAGCGGGACGAGCATGCCGGCGCCGCCGTCGTTGGTGGCCGAGCCGCCCAGCCCGATCACCACGGTCCGGGCGCCCGCCTCGACCGCGGCGGCGACGAGCAGCCCCAGACCGTACGAGGTGGTGGCCTTCGGGTCGCGTTCGGCGGCGGACAGCAGGTGCAGGCCGCACGCCTGGGCGCTCTCCAGGTAGGCCACGCCGCCGTCGGTGAGGAGGATCTCACCGGCGGCCGGACGGCCGAGCGGGTCGACGGTGCGCACCGGCAGCCGCCGCCCGCCGAGCGCCTCGGCGAGCACCGCGACGAAGCCCGGCCCGCCGTCGGCGAGCGGCCGCAGCAGCAGGTCGTCACCGGGGGCCACGGTCCGCCAGCCCTCGGCCACCGCGGCGGCCGCCTCGGGGGCCGGCAGCGTGCCGGCGAACTTGTCCGGGCAGAGCAGCACGCGCATCCGAGCAGTGTGGCAGGCCACATCGCGGGCTGCTGCGCGACGGCCGGGCTGTGGGACCATGGGGGCGTGACTTCAGCCTGGGTTGAGCCCTCCAACACCGCCACCGCGCTGCTGCTCCTCGGCCGCGGCAGCGATCCCGCCACCGAACGTGGCGTGGAGTGTCCGGGTGACCTCCCCGCGCCGAGCGACCCCGATCTGGTGGCCCGCGCGGCCGCGGCAAAGGCCGCGCTCGGCACGAAGGTGTTCGTGCTGGGCCACCACTACCAGCGCGACGAGGTGATCCAGTTCGCCGACGTGACCGGCGACTCGTTCAAGCTGGCCCGGGAGGCGGCGGCCCGCCCGGACGCGGAATACATCGTCTTCTGCGGCGTGCACTTCATGGCCGAGAGCGCGGACATCCTCACCACGGACGCGCAGAAGGTGATCCTGCCCGACCTCGCGGCCGGCTGCTCGATGGCCGACATGGCGGTGCTGACGCAGGTCGAGGCCGCCTGGGACGCGTTGACCGACCTCGGCGTGGCGGCGGACACCGTCCCGGTGACCTACATGAACTCGTCCGCCGACATCAAGGGTTTCGTCGGCCGGCACGGCGGTGTGGTCTGCACCTCGTCCAATGCCGAGCGGGCCCTGGACTGGGCGTTCGAGCGGGGCCGCAAGGTGCTCTTCCTGCCCGACCAGCACCTGGGGCGTAACACCGCGGTGCTGGAGATGGGCTTCTCGCTGGACGACTGCGTGCTCTGGGACCCGCACAAGCCGAACGGCGGGCTCACCGCCGAGCGACTGCGCGACGCCAGGATGATCCTGTGGCGCGGGCACTGCTCGGTGCACGGCCGGTTCGCGCTGGAGAGCGTGAACGACGTGCGGGCGCGGGTGCCGGGCGTCAACGTCCTGGTGCACCCGGAGTGCCGCCACGAGGTGGTCACGGCCGCCGACCTGGTGGGCTCCACCGAGTTCATCATCAAGGCGATCGAGGCGGCGCCGGCCGGGTCGGCCTGGGCCGTGGGCACCGAGCTGAACCTGGTCCGCCGGCTCGCGCTGGCCCACCCGGACAAGCAGATCATGTTCCTCGACCGTGCGGTCTGCTACTGCTCGACGATGAACCGGATCGACCTGCCGCACCTGGTCTGGGCGCTGGAGGAGCTGGTCGCCGGCCGCGTGGTCAACCAGATCACGGTGGATCCGGAGACCGCCGGACACGCCCGGGCGGCGCTGGATCAGATGCTCGCCCTGCCGGGAGCTTGATCACCCTCGGTCACCTGCCTGGCACGGAAACGCACCGGAATCCCCGGTTCGTGCCCTGCCTGGCGATGTGACCGATTCCATTTCCGTCACGGAGGGCTATGCTGCCGGGGCGACGACACGCGGGCCGGTTTTCCCATGGCCGCGATCCGGGTAGCGATGACATCGCGAGCCCTCACCTACACGGCAGTACCCAACGCGCTGGAGGTTGCGTTGACCGACGACGTCCTGGTCGTACACGGAGGCACTCCGCTCGAAGGGCGGATCCGCGTGCGCGGCGCGAAGAACCTGGTGTCCAAGGCGATGGTCGCCGCCCTGCTCGGCGACACACCCAGCCGGCTGTTCGACGTGCCACGCATCCGCGACGTCGAGGTGGTCCGCGGGCTGCTCGGCCTGCACGGGGTGAAGGTGACCGACGGCGGTGAGGACGGCGAGCTGGTCTTCGACCCGTCCAACGTCGAGAGCGCCAGCACCGACCAGATCAACGTGCACGCCGGCTCCAGCCGGATCCCGATCCTGTTCTGCGGACCGCTGCTGCACCGGCTCGGCCACGCGTTCATCCCCGACCTGGGCGGCTGCCACATCGGCCCCCGTCCGATCGACTTCCACCTGCAGGCGCTGCGCGAGTTCGGCGCGACGGTCGAGAAGACCCCGGAGGGCCTGCACCTGTCCGCCCCGAACGGGCTGCACGGCACCAAGTTCGCGCTGCCCTACCCGAGCGTCGGCGCCACCGAGCAGGTGCTGCTCACCGCGGTGATGGCCGAGGGCGTCACCGAGCTGCGCAACGCGGCCGTGGAGCCCGAGATCATCGACCTGATCTGCATCCTGCAGAAGATGGGCGCGATCATCAAGGTCCACACCGACCGGGTGATCGAGATCCAGGGCGTCAAGAAGCTGCACGGCTACACCCACCGGCCGATCCCGGACCGGATCGAGGCGGCGAGCTGGGCGGCGGCCGCGCTGGCCACCCGTGGTCACGTCGAGGTGCTCGGCGCGCAGCAGGCCGACATGATGACCTTCCTGAACATCTTCCGTTCCGTCGGCGGCGAGTACGAGGTCACCGACGCCCGCCCGCCGAAGCTCGGCGACCCGGGCCAGGAGGGCGGCATCCGGTTCTGGCACCCGGGCGGCGAGCTGAACGCCGTGGCGCTGGAGACCGACGTGCACCCCGGCTTCATGACCGACTGGCAGCAGCCGCTGGTGGTCGCGCTCACCCAGGCCCGGGGTCTGTCGATCGTCCACGAGACGGTCTACGAGCAGCGGCTCGGCTACACCGAGGCGCTGAACACGATGGGCGCCAACATCCAGGTCTACCGGGACTGCCTCGGCGGCACCCCGTGCCGCTTCGGCCGGCGCAACTTCAAGCACTCGGCGGTGATCGCCGGCCCGAGCAAGCTGCACGCGGCCGACCTGATCATCCCGGACCTGCGGGCCGGGTTCAGTCACCTCATCGCGGCGCTGGCCGCCGAGGGCACCTCCCGGGTGTACGGCGTGGACCTGATCAACCGCGGCTACGAGGACTTCGAGGCCAAGCTGGCGGATCTCGGCGCGCACGTCGAACGTCCCTGACCGTCCCGTTTCTCGCGCCCGGCGCCGCTCCGCGACGCCCGTCCGCCGGCCCGGTGCACCCGTGATGTGCACCGGGCTCGGCCGGTTGGCTACCCTTGCCGCGTGCCGTCGCTGTTTCGCCGCAAGTCCGCCGACCTCGTCGATGAGTCCGTCACCACTGTGACGACCGACGAGGAGTCCTCCGCCGCCCGTCCTCGGGGCTACACGCCCAGCAAGAAGGAACTCGGGCAGGTCACGCCGAAGCGTCCGGTCGCCGGCCGTCGGCCGACCGCGCCGGCCAAGCCGCTGACCAAGGAGGAAGCCCGCGCGCAGCGCCGCGCCGCCCGCGCCGAGGCCGCCACCGAGTTCCGTCGCGAGGGCGGCCCGCGTGACCGGGGTCCCGAGCGGCTGCTGGCCCGCAACGTGGTCGACTCCCGGCGTACGGTCGGCACCTGGTTCTTCGGCGGCGCGCTGATCGTGCTGGTCGGCTCCAACCAGGCCATGCCGCCGATCGTGCGGCTGCTGTCGAACCTGCTGTGGGGCGCGCTGGCCCTCGGCGTGCTGATCGACTCGGTGCTGATCTCCCGGAAGATCAAGAAGCTGGTCCGCGAGCGCTTCCCGAGGAGCACCGAGAAGCTCGGCTCGATCTACTTCTACGCGATCATGCGGTCGATCACGTTCCGCCGGATGCGCGCTCCCGCGCCCCGGGTGAACATCGGCGACAAGGTCTGACCGGACGTACCCGGAACCGGCCCCTTCCCGCTCCGGCGGTGAGGGGCCGTTCTCGTGCGGGAATCGGCCGACGTCCTGCGGGAAGCGGCCGCGCTCAGGCCACGCCGAGCAGGCGCAGGAGCGCGGTGGTGGCCGCCGCACCGACCACTACCAGCACGAACGGCGCCCGGCGCCAGGCGAGCACCAGGCCGACCAGCACACCGGCGGGCCGGGCGTACCCGGCGAAGCCACCGGCCTCGGTCAGCGCCGCGGTGGCGGCGAGCGCGGCCAGCAGCGTGGCGGCGCCGACCGGCAGCAGGTGCCGGGCCCATTCGGGCAGGTCCAGCCGGTCCCGCAGCAGTACTCCGGCGACGCGGAAACCGTAGGTGCCGGCGGCCAGGGCGAGGATCACGGCGATCAGCACGAGCCCTCCCCGGCACTCACCTGGCGCCTCGCCCCACCGGCGTCCATCGGTCCGCCGATGCCGTCCGGCGCAGCGCCGGAACCGGCCGGCACGGCTACCGGGCCGCCGTCGCGCACGCGGCCGGGGTCACCACCCGGCGCGGCGTCCGGGTCGCCAGGCGGGATGGGTGAGCGGCGGCGGGCCAGCATCGGCAGGGCCAGCGCGGCGAGCGCGAGCAGCACCGGCAGCCCGGTCGGCAGCAGCGGTGTCGCCAGCACGGCCAGTCCGGCGCCGAGGAGCGCCACCCGGCGCGTCTCCCGGTCACGCAGACTGGGCAGCAGCAGGGCGGCCAGCCCGGCCGGGAAGGCGGCGTCGAGTCCCAGGGCGGCCGGGTCGCCGGCCGCGCCCCCGGCGAGCACGCCGAGCGCGGTGCCGGCGTTCCACGCCAGGAAGAGCAGCACCCCGGCGAGCCAGAACGCCCGGCGCCGCCCCGGTCCGGCCGGGCGGGCCAGCGCGAACGCGGTCGCCTCGTCGGTCATCAGGTGGCTGCCGAGCAGCCGCTGCCAGCGCCGGGAGCCGAGCGCGCCGCCGAGGGCCAGGCCGAACGGCAGGTGCCGGGCGTTGAGGAGCAGGCCGGCGAGGACCGCCGCGAGCGGGCTGCCCGCCACGACGAGGCCCACTGCCATGAACTGGGCGCCACCGGCGTAGACGATCGCCGACATGGCCAGTGCGGCCCAGGCGGGCAGGCCTGCGGCCACCGCCACGGCGCCGAACGACGCGCCCACGGCGAGCATCGCCGCGCCGATGGCGGCGACGTCGCGGAGCACCCGGGCGTCGCCCGTTCGGTATGCCGTACGCATGTCCATTATCCTGAACGCGAGAACGCTTGTTCGTCAAACCGAACAAACCGACCGTTGGAGCGAACACATGGCGATCGACCCCGCTCCCCCACTCGCCACCATCGCGGCAGCGCTGCGCCGCGAGCGCGAACGGGCGGGCCTGTCGCTGACCGAGCTGGCCCGCCGCGCCGGCATCGCCAAGTCCACGCTGTCCCAACTGGAGTCGGGCGCCGGAAACCCCAGCGTGGAGACGCTCTGGGCGCTCGGCGTGGCGCTGGACGTGCCGTTCAGCCGCCTGGTCGAACCGCCGGTCGCCGCCATCCGGGTGGTACGGGCCGGTGAGGGCCCCCGGATCCGCTCCGAGCACGCCGACTTCTCCGCCACCCTGCTCGCCGCCGGGTCACCGCACATCCGGCGGGACGTCTACGTGATGGAGCTGGAACCCGGGGCGGTACGCCTCGCCGAGGCGCACACCCCGCGCAGCGTCGAACACGTCGTCGTGGCCGCCGGCCGGATGCGCGTCGGTCCCGAGACCGACCCGGTCGAGCTGGGACCCGGTGACTACGCCACGTTCCCCGGTGACACCCCGCACCGGTACGAGGCGCTGGCCCCCGGCACCTTCGCCGTACTCGTCATGGAGCACCCATGACCGCGGCCGGCGCCCGGTAGAGCCGGGCGACGACCTCCTCGATGTCCGGCTCCACGATCGAGACGTCGCGCAGCGTGGCCAGGCCGGCCAGCCCGGCCACCACCTCGGCGACGGTCGCCGACTCCAGCGCGAAGAGCAGCCGCCGTCCGTCCGCCTCCACCCGGTGCAGCGGCGCGCCGGGCAGCACCGGCGGCTCGGGCAGCGCGGCGTCCAGCTCGGCCACCACCATCCGGCGCGACCCGTACCGCCGGTGCAGCTCGGCGATCGAGCCGTCGTGCACCACCCGCCCGTGGTCGATGACCACGAGCCGCCGGCAGAGCCGCTCGATGTCGGCCAGGTCGTGCGTGGTGAGCACCAGCGTGGTGTCGCCGGCCCGGCCCAGCTCGGCCAGGAAACCCCGGACCGCCTGCTTGCTGACCACGTCCAGGCCGATGGTCGGCTCGTCCAGGAAGAGCACCTCCGGGCCGTGCAGCAGCGCGGCGGTCAGCTCGCCGCGCATCCGCTGGCCGAGGGAGAGCTGCCGGACCGGGATGTCCAGGAACTCGCCCAGGTCGAGCAGATCCCGGCAGCGCGTCAGCCGGGCGGCGTGCTCGCCGGCCGGCACCCGGTAGACGTGCCGCAGCAGGTCGAACGAGTCCCGTAGCGGCAGGTCCCACCAGAGCTGGGACCGCTGTCCGAAGACCACCCCGATGCGCAGCGCCAGCCGGGTCCGGTCGGCCACCGGCCGCAGCCCGCAGACCTGGGCCCGCCCGGCCGAGGGCGTCAGCACCCCGGTCAGCATCTTGAGCGTGGTCGACTTCCCGGCGCCGTTCGGGCCGATGTAGCCGAGCATCTCGCCGCGCTCCACCCGCAGGTCGACGCCGTCGACCGCGGTCACCGTCCGCTTCTCGCGGCGCACCCGCCCGGCCCTGACCCGGACCGTGAACTCCTTGCGCAACCCGTCCATCTCGATGACGCTCATGACCCCGTACTCCGGTAGTGACGGATACCGACCCGCCAGGCCAGGGCGGCGACCGTCGCCGCGACCACCGCGACGCCCGGCGAGGCCCAGCCCACCCAGGGCGGCAGGCCGAGCGGGTCGGCGCGGCCCAGCAACGCCAGCGCCGGGTGGTAGCTGACGAAGGCGAACCCCATCCCGTACGCGAACAGCGCGCGGAACCAACCGCCGTAGACGGTGATCGGGTACGAGGTGAAGTCGCGCCCGCCGTAGGTGACCGAGTTGGCCAGCTCACCCGAGTCGACCCAGTAGAACGACACGGTGGCGGTGGTGACGAAGACCGAGCCGAAGAAGACCACCGCGGCCGGCGGGGCGACGACGGCCAGCGCGACCCGGCCCGGCGTCCAGTCGATCCCGGCCGAGGCGAGCGCGAACACGAGCACCGCCAGCCCGAACACCGCCCGGGACACCTTGCGCAGCGGCAGGTCCATCAGCAGCAACTGGGGCAGCGCGGCGAGCGGGCGGACCAGCACGGCGTCGAAGAGGCCGGTGCGGACGTACCGGGGCAGCCGTTCGATGTTGCCGACCAGCAGGTCGGCGGCGGCGAACCCGCAGCTCGACAGCCCGACCACGACAAGCGTCTCGCGCAGCGTGAAGCCACCCAGCTCGCGGGTCACCCCGAAGATCACCAAAACGGTGACCACGTCGAACACGGTCGCGCCCAGGTTGCCGACCAGGTCGACCACGAACGACGTGCGGTAGGCCGCCTGGGAGCGCGCCTGCGCGCCGAGCAGCGACCGGTACGCCCGCAGCGCACCACCCCCGCCCCGCACCTCAGCCACCCTGGGCGCACCGGCGTGCTCAGCCACCCTGGGCGCACCGGCGTGCTCAGCCACCCTGCACCACCAACCGGCGTTCGGCGCGACGCTGGACCAACCGGCAGAGCGCCAGCAGCAGCACCACCCAGCCGAGCTGCAGCCCGACCAGGCCGACGCCGGTCGCCAGCGGCTCCCGCTCGACCAGCACGTCCAGCGGGACCTGCAGGAGGCTCGGGAACGGGGTGGCGTACCGCAGGGTCGCCTCCACCGGAGCGGGCAGGAAGCCGAGCGGGAAGTAGAGCCCGGCCAGCACGCCCGAACCCAGCGTCCAGAGGATCATCGGGCCCCGGGCGTCCTGCAGCCAGTAGGCGGTCGCGTTGACCAGGTAGCGGCAGCCGAAGCAGACCACCACCGCGAGCAGCGCGGAGAGCAGGAACAGCGGCACGGTGGCCCAGTGCCGGGGCAGGTGGACCGCGAAGAAGAGCGGGCCGATCACCAGCGGGGGCACCAGCCGGGCGAGCGCGGCGAACCCGGCCCGGCCCAGGTCGATGGCGAGATAGCTGGTCACCGGATGCACCGGCCGCAGCAGGTCGGCGGCCACCTCGCCGGAGCGGATCCGGTCGGCGAGGTCGGTCCAGCCCCAGATGGCGATGACCGCCAGCAGCCCCTGCCCGGCCCAGACGAAGGTGCCGAGCTGGGCCCGGTCGTAGCCGGCCACGGTGCCGGCCGCGCCGGTGGCGGCGAGGAAGATGTAGCAGCGCAGGAAGCCGAACACGGTGTTGGTGACGACGCCGGCCACGGCCGCCTGGCGGTAGGTCGCGTGCCGGCGGAAGCCGGCCGCCACTATCGCGCCGAATGTCCGAAACCATGGGGTAACGTGTGCGTCCGTGGGTGGTGCCACAGTGGCGGTGACCGAGCCCACGCCGTTACCCTCCTTCCGCAGCCAGACGTGCTGGACCGGGCGACTCTACCGGCATGTCCGGCGCCCCAGCGCGACAATTTCCAACGAGGTGACACCGCCGTGAGCGAGCGACGCGAGCCGGTTCCGGGGCCGCGCCGCGCGACCGGCGGGAGGGGCTGCCGATGAGTGGCTGGGGCAGCTGGCGCGAGCCGGCGGAACCGGCCTGGGCCCTCGCGCCCACCCACGAGTGGGAGCCGCAGTTTCCCGGCCAGCGCTACCCGGGCGACATCGGCCTGGAGCACCTGACACCCCCACCGCGCCGCCGGACCGTGGTCGGACGCGCCGAGGTACGCCCGGTCAGCCCCGCGCCCGACGACGCGTACCCGGTCAGCCCCGCCGGCCCGGAGACCTACCCGATCAGCCCGGCGAGCCCTCGTGGGACGTACCCGGTCAGTCCGGCGAGCCAGCGCGGGACGTACCCGGTCAGTCCGGCCGGCTCGGAGACGTACCCGATCAGCCCCGCCGGCCCGGAGGGCCGGCATCCGCAACGCCAACAGGCCCCGCCCGAGCGGCTCGACCAGCGTTGGACGCGCCCGGCGGGGACGTCGTACCGGTCCGCGCCGATCGAGCCGGGCTGGGCGCCGGAACCGAACGAGACCTCGCGACCCGCCGCGGGCTGGTCGGAGCGCCGCCGGCCGGCGGACGACCGCGAGGCCCCGACGAACGGACGCGAGCCCGCCTCCCGCGTGCGGTGGAGCCCGTCGCCCGACCCCCGTCGTTCCCCTTCCGCCGACGGGCGGCACGAGCATCCCTCGGACGAGCGGCGCGGGCTCACCCCGGACGAGACGCACGGGCCGTACGTCGACAGCTGGCAGGACCCCGATCCCGACGACCACCGGGAGCGGCGGGCCTCCGGTCGGCCGACCGACCGGCGCGACCAGGACGGGGCCCCGGCGGAACGCGGGCGGGTCACCCACGGCGAGCCGCGCCGCGACGGCTGGCGCGACCCGGGCCCGCGTCCCCACGGGGACCGGCACGAGCCGGTCGGCCGTCGGGAGGACGCCGCACCGCACCGGGACGCCGCCGCCCACGCCGACACCCAGCGTCCGATCCCCGGGCACGGCCGTGCCCCGCAGCGCGCCGACACGGACCGGTACGCCGCACCGCGCCCCGCCGACCAGCGGTGGGAGGGTCAGCGCGACCGGACCTACCCGCCGCAGGGCGACCGGACCTACCCGCCGCAGGGCGAGTGGCCGGTGATCGAGCGGCGGCGACCCGCCGAGCCGGCCGCGTACCGGCCCGACGAGCGCCGCCGTCCGATCGCGGACGGCCACCCGACCCAGCCGGCCGATGCTCTGCGCCCTGACGGTCACCGCTCCGACGGTCACCGCCCCGAGCGGGACGGCGTCGGCCGGGCCCGTCCGGATTCGCGCGATGCCCGGCCGGCCGCCGCCCGACCCGACCACGCCGGCCCACGCCCCGAGTCGGAGGCCACTCGGCCACCCACGACCGGCGTCCGTCCCGAACCCGGCCGGCGGCAGCCGGAGCCGGACGGGCGACGGCCGGACTCCGTCGCGCCCCCCGAGCACCGGCCCCGGCCGGAGCAGTGGCCGACCCGACCCGACGAGTACCAGCGAGCCCGTCGCGGCGACAGGCCACTCCATCTCGTACCGCCGGTCGAACCGGACGAGCCGCGACGGCCGGTACCCCCGGTGCCGGGTCGGCACGACGAGGCCCGCCGCCCGGCGCCGCCCGCCTACCCGGGCCCCTCGCCGGCCCGGACACCCGGGAAGGACCCGGTCCAGCCCGCCGGGACCGGCGCCGCGGAGGTCCGGACGCCGCATGTCACGCCGCCCTCGCCCCCGCCGGCCACCTCCGCCCCGCCGGCTCAGCCGGTCACGCCGGCTCAGCCGGTCACGCCGACTCAGCCGCGCCCGCCGGCTCAGCCGCACACGCCGATCACACCAGTCACGCCTGCCCCGCCGGTCACGATCGTTCCGCCGGTCACGCCGGTCACGCCGGACCGTGCGCCCGCCCCGCCGGTCGGGGCCGGCGCACGGTCCGGTGCCGACCCGCGGCCGGTGGACGAGTCGCGCTCGACCTCCCCGGCGGCCGACAACGGCATGGAGGCCTGGTTCCGGCCGAGCCAAGCGACGGCGGCCTCCGAAACGGACATCGCCGCGCCGGCTCCGGGCGGCGGCGCCCCCGCCGTCGGGTCGTCGCCGGCCCTCTCAGAGGGCGCGGACCGCCTCGAGACCGGGCAGCCGGGCGACCGGCGGGGCGAGACCGGCCAGCCCGACGACGGGGACAACGCCCGGTCGAGCCACGCGGTCGAGCCGGTCGCGTCGGCCGTTCCGGTGACGTCCGCCGACCGCCTCGGTCGGGCGACGGCCGATCCAGGCGCAGTCGATCCGGGCGCCTCCGTCGAGCCGAGATGGTCCGACGACCGCCGCCACGAACCTCATGACGTGGACGACTCGGCGGGTACGACCGCCGGCGACGTCACCGCGACGGACCCCGCCGGCCGCTCCGCAGCCGCGGAGCCGTCCGAGCCCGCCCCGCGGCGGGACGCCACCGCGGCCGGTCCGGGCGTCGGCGGCGAGGGCTCCGCGACGACCGTCACCGCGACCACGACCACCGGACAACGTGAGGGCAGCGCGGACGCCCCGGATTCCGCCGGCGAGGCCGACCCACCGGCATCCGTCACCGCGGCGGCGGCCGGGGTCGCCGTGCCGAACGCGCGCCCGCCGGCCGAGCCCCGGACACCTGAGCCGTCACCGACCGACACCGCGCTGGCGACCCACCCGACCGCCCACCACGAAACAGCCCGCACGGCCACCGAGGACGAGTCGGCCCGCGAGGCCCACACGGTGAGCGACGACGAGCCGCCCGCGGCTTCCGTGCCGCCGGCCACGCAGGACACCGCGCCGGCCACGCAGGACACCTTCCCGGCCGCCGCGACCTCGGCACCGTCTCCCACCACGCCACCGGCAGCAGCAGCCTCCGTGTTCGACGGGCCCGTACCGGCGCCGACGGTCGACGTCCTATCCGCCGCCGCGCCGCGACCTACGCCGACCGACGACCTGCCGACCGGCTCGGCTCCGGCGGTGGGCCACGGCGGTGAGATCCGAGCCGAGGCGGGTCCGGCCACCCCGATCCCGAGCACGACGGATTCGACGAGCGCAGCCCTCACCGATGACGCCCCGAGCGGAACAGATCCGACCGGTACGGCACGGACGGAGACCGGCCCGGCCGGCACCACCCCGTCGGGAGCGGGCCTGAGCGGCGTGGCGGTCACCGACGCGGGCGGCAGCAACGACGCGAGGGCCGAAGCAAGCTCGACGATCGCAGCCGCGCCCGAAGGTCATTCGAACAGCGGCCATGATGCCGAATCCAATTCGAACGACTCGATCGCGCCGAAGCCGGCCGTGCCCGCCGGCGACGGGCCGGCGCGCCCGCGTACCCCCGGGTCGGGGTTGACGGGTGACACCCGGGCGGTCGTGCCGGACGACGAACCGGCCCCGGCGCCCCCGATGGACCCGGAACAGGCCCTGGCCTCCATCGACTGGCGGCTGCACCCGGGGACGCTGCGCGAGGAGGCGCCCGACCCGAAGCGGCTGCGCCAGATCCGGGCCGGCCTCACCGGCAAGCTGGGCACGGCGCTGGACAATCGCAGCCGGGCCCGGCTGCTCAGCCTGCGCTCGGTGGCGTCCCGGATCCTCGGTGAGCTGGACGACGCGGTCGCCGACGCGCGGCTGGCCGTCACGTACGCGGAGGCCACCGGCGAGATGCGGCGGGCCTCGCTGGCCCGCGCGCGCCTCGCCGAGGTGCTGCGCTGGCGGGGAGAGCACGCGGAGGCCGACCGGCTCTTCGCCGAGGCGAACTCGCCGGAGCTGCCCGACCGGCTGCGCGCGTTGCTGCACGAGCACGCCGGGCGCTCCTGCTACGACCAGGGCCGGCTGACCGAGGCGTGCGTGCACTTCGAGCGGGCGCTGGACCTGCGTCAGGGCGAGGACACGGCGCTGAACGCGCGGACCGGGACGGCGCTGGACGCGGTCGCGGAACGGGCGGCGCGCGACGGCTTCGGTCCGCCGCCCCGGAGTCGGGAGGAGGTGCTCGGCACCCCGCGGTACCCGGTGGCGACGTTCGACGACTCCGAGCAGCTCTGGGGGTACGCGGACGCCGACGGCGAGCTGGTCATCGCGCACCGGTACGCCGAGGCGCAACCGTTCCACGAGGGAATGGCCTGGGTACGCCGCCCCGAGGCGTCCCGCTGGGCGCTGATCGACAGCACCGGGGCGGCGTTGATCGAGGCGAACAACGGCTACCGCGCGGTGGGCCCCTTCGCGGAGGGGCTGTCGTGGGTGTCCATGGACGGCAAGGGCCGGTGGATGGCCGTCGACCGGATGAACATCGTGAAGATCCCGCCCGGGTACGAGGAGGTCCGGCCGTTCCGCAACGGCCTCGCCCCGGTACGGCAGAACGGCGGCTGGGGCGCGGTGAACCGCACCGGCGAGGTGGTGGTGCCCACCCGCTACCACCGGCTCGGCGCGCCACTGGCCGACGGCCGGCACCTGGACGGCTTCACCTCCGACGGACTGGCCGTGGTGGAGCTGGCCGGCCGCCGGGGCGTGGTGGACCGCGGCGGACGGGTGCTGGTGGCGCCGGCGTACCCGACGCTGGTGATCCACCCGGTGGCGTTCCTGGTCACCACCGAGACGGGCCGCTGGGGCGCGCTGGACCGGCGCGGTGAGCCGCTGATCGACCCGGTGCACCCGAGCCGCGCCGCGGTGGCCGCGGAGATCGACCGGCTGCTCGCCGACACCAGCCCGGTGCTTTGAGCCGGGGAGTCACGGCGGGCGCTCCGCGGCGGGCGGGGCTAGGGTCGAGGGATGGAATTCCGACACCTGGGCCGCTCCGGCCTGATGGTCAGCGAGATCTCGTACGGCAACTGGATCACCCACGGCTCGCAGGTCGAGGAGGACGCCGCGGTCGCCTGCGTCCGGGCCGCCCTCGACAGCGGCATCACCACCTTCGACACCGCCGACGTCTACGCCGGCACCCGGGCCGAGTCGGTGCTCGGCCGGGCGCTGAAGGGCGAGCGCCGCGAGGGGCTGGAGATCTTCACCAAGGTGTACTGGCCGACCGGGCCGGGCCGCAACGACCGCGGCCTGTCCCGCAAGCACATCATGGAGTCGATCGACGGCTCGCTGCGCCGCCTGCAGACCGACCACGTCGACCTCTACCAGGCCCACCGCTACGACGTCAGCACGCCGCTGGAGGAGACGATGGAGGCGTTCGCCGACGTCGTCCACTCGGGCAAGGCGCACTACATCGGCGTCTCCGAGTGGACGGCGTCGCAGTTGCGGGAGGCGCACGCGCTCGCCCGCGAGCTGCGCATCCCGCTGATCTCCAACCAGCCGCAGTACTCGATGCTGTGGCGGGTCATCGAGACCGAGGTGATCCCGGCCAGCGAGGAGCTGGGCGTCGGTCAGATCGTCTGGTCGCCGATGGCCCAGGGCGTGCTCTCCGGGAAGTACCTGCCCGGCCAGCCGCCGCCGGCCGGCTCCCGCGCCACCGACGAGAAGTCCGGCGCGAACTTCATCGCCCGGTGGCTCACCGACGACGTGCTCACCCGGGTGCAGCAGCTCAAGCCGATCGCCGAGCAGGCCGGGCTGACCATGCCGCAGCTCGCCGTCGCCTGGGTGCTGCAGAACCCGAACGTCGCCTCGGCGATCGTCGGCGCGTCCCGCCCCGAGCAGGTGCACGACAACGTGAAGGCCGCCGGTGTGAAGCTCGACGCCGGCCTGCTCAAGGCGATCGACGAGATCGTCGAGCCGGTCACCGAGCGGGACCCGGCGAAGACCGAGAGCCCGGCGCAGCGTCCGTGACGCCAGTCGTCCCCGGGCCGGCGTGGCCGGCCCGGGGACGCCCGGGTCAGCCCTGCCAGAAGCGGATCAGGTAGAGCCCCAGGCGGTAGAGGTCCGGCGGGAGGCCGAGCGCGTCGCCGACCGCGAACACCCCGCCGAAGAACACGCCGCCGATCTGCGGGCTCCACAGCAACGCGAAGAGCAGGATGAATCCGTACGGGGCGAACAGGTCGTACATCCGGCGGTAGGCGGGGCTGAGCCAGGGCTGGATCATGTTGCCCCCGTCCAGTCCGGGCACCGGCAGCAGGTTGAGCACGCTCGCCATGAGCTGGAGGAACGCGAGCAGGCCGACGCCGGCCCAGAACTCCAGCGGCCCGCCCAGCGCCGGCCCCCAGCTCACGGCCGCCACCAGCAGCAGCGTGAACAGCACGTTGGTGGCCGGCCCGGCCAGGCTGACCAGGGTGTGCCGCAGCCGGCCGGGGATGGCGTGCCGGTCCACCCAGACCGCGCCGCCGGGCAGGCCGATGCCGCCGAGCAGCACCACCACCACCGGCAGCACGATCGACAGCAGCGGGCTGGTGTACTTCAGCGGGTTGAGCGTCAGGTAGCCGCGGTGGGCGATGTCCCGGTCGCCGGCCCGGTACGCGACCACGGCGTGTGCGTACTCGTGCAGGCAGAGCGAGACCAGCCAGCCGGAGACCACGAAGAGGAACACGTCGAACCGGACGTTGCCGAACCCGTTCCAGGTCATCGCGCCGCCGGCCACGAAGAGCGCGACCAGGGCCAGGAAGATCGGACTCGGCCGGAACGCCGCCCGGGGCACGCCGAGGACCAGCGGGTCACCCGGGCGGTCGTAGCCGGTCATTCGGCCGGGGGCTGCAGGCTCATCCGGTATTCCACCCGGTCGTCCTCGACCAGCGCGACGGAGGTGACGCCGGACGTCGCGAGCTCCCGCCAGGTCTGGCCGATCCACGACTCGGCGTCCGCCTGACTCGGGAACGACTCGCCCGGACCCTCGACCGGGTCGCCGTTCGTGCCCTCGTACCGCCAGCTCCACGCCATGCCGCGTCTCCCCTCGCCGCCGTCGCCCCGTGGGACGCCAAAACCCTCGCAAGCCTAGTCGGCCGGCCGCGCGACGGCCCGCCGCCGTCTGGACGCGGCCGGTACGGTGGCGCGGTGCTGACTTCAGGAGTGGTGCTCAGCGACCGCTACCGATTGGACGAACGCATCGCGACCGGCGGCATGGGCGCCGTGTGGAAGTGCGCGGACACGCTGCTGGATCGCGACGTCGCGGTGAAGCTGATGCTGCCGTCGCTGCTCGCCGACCCGGAGTTCACCACCCGCTTCCACGCCGAGGCCCGGATGCTGGCCGCGCTGCGCCACCCCGGCATCGTGCAGGTGCACGACTTCGGCGCCGCCACGCTCGCCGACGGCAGCCAGGTCAGCTACCTGGTGATGGAGTACGTGGACGGGAAGCCGCTGTCGAGCTGGGTGCGGCAGGCCGGCCGGCTCGACCCGGCCTCCACCATGTCGGTGGTGACGCAGGCCGCGCAGGCGCTGCACGCCGCCCATCTCGCCGGCATCGTGCACCGCGACGTGAAGCCGGGAAACCTGCTGATCAAGCGGGACGGCACGGTGGTCCTCGTCGACTTCGGCCTCGCCCGGGCCCGCACCATGGCCGGCATCACCGCCGCCCACATGGTGCTCGGCACCGCCTCGTACATGTCGCCGGAGCAGGCCTCCGGCCAGCCCGTCTCGCCGTCCACCGACGTCTACGCGCTCGGCGCGGTGACGTACTTCTGCCTGGCCGGCCGACCACCCTTCGACGGTGACCACCCGGTCCAGGTGGCGATGCGGCACGTGGAGGACGAGCCGCCGCCGCTGCCTCCGGCCACGCCCCCGGCGGTGGTCGAGGTGGTCCGGCGAGCGCTGGCGAAGATCCCGCGCGACCGCTTCCCGACCGCTGCGGCGCTGGCCGAGGGCGCGCGGGACGCCCGGGACGCCACGCTTGCGAACGTGCCGGTCCCGCCGCGCCCGCCGTGGGCGGTGAGCGGCCCGACCACACCCGAGCCGGGGCGTCCCGCCACGCCGTCCGATCGGACGGCGTCCGGACCGCCGGCCCCGCCGGCGTCCGGACCGGGGGACGCGCCGGCGGCGCGGGAGACGTCGGCACGCCCCGGACGGCGGACGACGGCGCTGGGCGGGGCGGCCGGCATGGCGCTGGTCGCGGTGCTGACCGCGGTGACCGTGGCGCTGCTCCGCTCCCCCGACGAACCGGGACCGGCTCCGGGGCCGGGCACGGTTGCCGGGGAGTCCGCGAGCCCCGGCTCGGTGGGGCCGGCAACTCCGAGCGTCGCCGGGTCGGTGACGCCGGACGCGAGTCGTACCGGGCGGTCCGGCCGGCCGCCGTCGGCCACGCCGAGCCGGTCCGTGCCACCCACCGGTGACCCGGCCGGCGGCGAGCCGACGCCGAGCCCCGGTGCGTCCACGCCGACCGGGAGCCCGACGGCGGCGCCGGAGTCGAACCCGTACACCCCCGCCCAGGTGTGCGGCGCCGGCTACCGGGTGATCGACTCGGCCACGCTGACCGCGCGCGGGGTCCCGCAGGGACGGGTCTACCTGCTCCACAGCAACGCGGCCGGGACCCACTGCGTGGTGACGCTCAAGGACGCCGACCTCGGGCAGGTCACCACCGTCACCACCTTCCTGCAGGTCAAGGGCAAGGGCCGGCAGACCGAGAGTGGCGGATTCCGCTACTACGCCGGCCCGGTGCGCGCCACCGCCGCCGGCGTCTGCGTGAAGTGGGGCGGCTCGACCGCCGGCGCCACCTACACGAGCCCGTTCGAGCACTGCGACTGAGCCGCGGGCCACGCCCCGCGATCTTGCGGTCACCGCCCCGACGAAACGGTAACTTCCGGCATTCCGGGGGCCGCAATCGCAAGATCGGCGCTGGGAGGTGGTGGGGCGGGGTGGCGACGGGAGAACTAAGGTACGGGCATGTCCGTTGACGGGTGGCACACCCTCCTGGTGCTCGGCGGTATCCGCTCCGGCAAGTCCGGGTTCGCCGAGTCGCTGGTCGCCGACGCGCCCATGGTCCGCTACGTGGCCACCGCCCCCGCCGGGGACCCGGAGGACACCGAGTGGGCGGCCCGCCTCGCGGCGCACCGGGCCCGACGGCCGGGGAGCTGGACCACCGAGGAGACGGCGGCGGATCCGGGCCGGCTGGCCGAGGTGATCGCCGCCGCCGGCCCGAACGACACGCTGCTCGTGGACGACCTGGGCGGCTGGGTGACCGTGCTGCTCGACCCCGCCCACCAGCCGGCCGACGACACCGCCACCATCGCCGAGCTGGCCTCGGCGGTGCGGGCCAGCGAGGCACGCCTGGTGCTGGTCAGCCCCGAGGTCGGGCTGTCGCTGGTGCCCACCACGCCGCTGGGCCGGGCGTTCACCGACGCGCTGGGCGCGACCAACCGGGCGGTGGCCGACGCCTGCGACGCGGTCGCGCTCGTGGTGGCCGGGCAGACCGCCTGGCTCAAGCCCGCCTCGACCCCGCACACCCACGCCGCACCGGCTCAGCCACGCCACGCCACGTCGGCGCCGCACGCGCAGCCGGGCCAGACCACGCCGGCGCAGTCCGTGCTCGGCGTGCCGGCACAGCCGGTCGAGGCCGCGCCGGCAGGGGCGGACACCCCCGCCTGGGCCGGGCTCGACCAACCGGCCGCGTCCACCGGGCGTCGGCCGGAGAGCGCCGCGCCGGACGCGCCGCTGCCGGAGGTGCTCACCCCGACCGCGAGCCCGGCGCCGGCCCCGCCGTCCGCCGGCCCGGCAGGCGACGGGGACTGGGCGGCGCCCACCATGGCGCTGCCGATGATCGCCACCGGCCTGGTCATCCAGCCCGGCATGGAACTGCCGATGCCGGACGACTACACCGGCCCGCAGGCGGTCGACCGGCTCGCCACCCTGGACCTCCCCGGCGCCGGCCTCGGCGTGCTGGAACAGGTGGTCGGCTTCGCCGCCGCCACCCAGGGCTCGTCGACCCCACGCCCGTGGGACACGGTCCGGGTGCTGCTGCTGCACGGCGACCACGAAGGCGGGGCGTCCGCCGGCGCGGCGCCCGGCGAGTCGGCCCGCCGCGCCCGGCAGGCCCGCGCCGGCCGGGGCGCGCTGGCCCGGCTGGCCGCCGAGAACGGCGCCAGCCTCCAGGTCGTCGAGGCGCCCGTCTCGGCGCCGTTCGAGGACGGGCCGGCGCTGGACGCCGACCAGGTCGAGGCGGCGCTGCGCTACGGCTGGCGGCTGGCCGAGCAGGCCGCCGACGCCGGCGTACACCTGCTGGTCCTGGCGTCCTGCGGGGCCGGCGCCGAGGCCGCCGCCGCGGCCGTGCTGGCGGCCACCGCCGGCGCGGAGCCACCGGCGGTGCTCGGCCGGGTGGTGACCGAGCAGGGCGAGATCGACGACAACGCCTGGATGGTCCGCTGCGCGGCCGTCCGGGACGCCCTGCACCGCACCCGGCGCTCCCCCCGGGAGGCCAAGGACATCCTGGCCGAGCTGGGCGGCGGTGACATCGCGATGGCCACCGGCGTGCTGCTCGGCGCCACCGCCCGGCGGGTCCCGGTGCTGCTCGACGGCCCGGTCGGCACCGCCGCCGGCATGGTCAGCCGCGACCTGGCCGGACAGGCCCGGCACTGGTGCCTGCTGCCCGACCACGGCGGCCGTCCCGGCGTGCGGCTCGCCGCCGACGTGCTCGGCCTGACCCCGCTGCTGGACCTCCGCCTCGACCTGGGCGAGGGGGCGACCGCGCTGGCCGCCCTGCCGTTGCTGCGCTCGGCGCTCACGCTCGCCGCCACCCTGCCGACGCACCCGTCGCTGGGCGGCGCCGAGGAGGAGAGCTACGCCGAGCCCGAGCCGGCCGGGCCGGGACCGGCCGCCCGGGCGGACGAGCCGGACTTCGCCGAGCCGGAGCCGGCCGGGCCGGGACCGACCACCACCGGTTCCGACGAGCCGGTGTCGCCCGGCCGCCGTGCCGACTGAGCCCCGGCTCGCCGACGGCGTCCGGCTGGCGCTGACCACGTTCACCACCGCGCCGGTACGCGCCGGCCGGGTCGACCGGGCCACGGCCGGCACCGCGATGGCGCTGGCGCCGGCGGTCGGCGCGCTGCTCGGCGCGGTGCTCGGCGGGGCGCTGCTGCTGGCCGGGGCGCTCGCCCCGCCGCTGGTCGCCGCCGGGGTCACGGTCGGGCTCGGCGCGCTGCTCACCCGGGGCCTGCACCTGGACGGGCTGGCCGACACCGTGGACGCGCTCGGCTCGTACCGGCGCGGGCCGGCCGCGCTGGAAATCATGAAACAGCCGGACGTCGGCCCCTTCGGGGTGGTCGCGCTGGTGGTCGTACTCCTGCTCCAGACCGCCGTGCTGGCGGAGCTGGCCGGGCGGGACGCGCCGGCGGCGCTCGCCGCGGTGGTCGCGGCCACCGCGGCCGGCCGGCTGGCCGCCGGCCTGGCCTGCCGTCGCGGCGTGCCGGCAGCCCGGCCGGACGGCCTGGGCGCGCTGGTGGCCGGCACGGTGGGGTGGGGCGCCCTGGGGCTCGGCGCGCTCGCCGTGGCGCTGCTGGCCGCGCCCGCGGTGCCGGGCCGCCCGTGGCAGGGGCCGCTCGCCGTGCTCGCCTCGCTCGCCGTCGCGGTCGGGCTCCTGCGGCACCTGGTACGCCGCTTCGGCGGCATCACCGGCGACGTCCTCGGGGCCCTGGTGGAGGTCGTCACCACGCTGTCCTACCTGGGACTGGTGCTGACCGGCTGATCGTCACCCGGTCGGGCGGGTAGCGTTCGGGTGAGTGCACGGCGCGGTCGAGGGGGACGGATGCTGATCACGGACGACTTCCTGCCCGTACCGGTGCCGGAGTCGCTCGACGCGACCTACCTGGTGCCGATCGAGGGGCTGCCCCGGGTCAGCCCGAAGACGGCGGTGGAAGGGCTGGCCGGCCGGCTGGCCGCGCCCGTGCACGGGCTGGCCAAGCAGATGCTGGACAGCCCTCTGATGAGCGTGGACACCCGCACCGTCGACGAGTTCCCCGAGCTGCCGCCGGACCTGCTCGCCGCGTTCGGGGCGACCGAGGAGCAGCTGGCCCGGCTGGCCGCCGCCACCCACCTGGTGGTGGTGCAGGCCGAATACCGGCCGGGCTGGCCGCCGGCGCACGAGTGGGCGGCCCGGGCGGTCGCCGCGGCGGTCGCCGAGACGGTCGGCGGGGACGTGGTGGACGTGTTCGGCCTCCAGTTCCTCGACCCGGCGGCCGCGCTGCGCTCGCTGCCGGACGAGCACGGCCGGATCCGGCTGGTCGACTGGGTGCTGGTGCCCTACTCCTCCGACGCCGACGGGCTCTGGTTCACCACCAAGGGGCTGCGCCGGTTCGGGCTGCTGGAGTTGCAGGCCCAGGGCGTGCCGGACCACCTCACCCGGGCCTGGGGCGCGGTGATGACCGGGGCGGCCCGGCGGCTGCTGCGGGACTGGACCGACGGGCTGGCCGGCGAGGAGGTACCCGCGTTCGTGCAGCTTCCGGTGCTGGCCACGGTGACCGGGCACGACATCGCGGTCGCGTACGGCAATCCGGAGCAGCACGGTGCGACGGCGCCGGTCCTGCTGCGCCTGGAGCTGGACCCGGCCACCGACCCGGACGCCGACTCGTTCCTCAGCCTGAACCCGCCGCCCGGGCATCCCGGGCCGCCCGGCCGCTACTTCGCCGCCGCCTGCGCGACGCTGTTCAACGGCATCCAGCCCGACGTCCGCTACACCCGCACGGGAGACGCGATGAGCCGGGCGGTGGCGACCGCCCGGTCGGCGCTGGGCGACATCCGGGCCCGGTTCCTGGCCGGCGGGCTGCCGGAGGAGAGCCAGCTCGTGGTCAAGTACGGGCTGCCCGGCGACGAGGGCCCGGAGTACGTCTGGGCCGGTGTGACCTCGTGGGACGCCCCGGAGCGGATCGTCGGCGCGAGCGCCACCGACGCCAACAGCGACCCGAGCGTGCGGATCGGCTCGCCGGTCGTGGTGGAGGCGTCCGACGTGGTCGACTGGGCGGTCCTGGACGGCACCGGCGTGCTGGAGGGTGGCTGGACCCAGGCCGTCCTCGACGCCGGCGAGCGCGGCGAGGGCTGACCCGGGCCGGTCAGCGCACCGAGGGCTGGACGAACGGCGGCTTCGTCAGGCGCATCCGGGCGCGGCGGCCACGGATGTCCACCTCCAGTTCCTCGCCGTCGGGCAGCTTCGGGTCGGTGTCGACCAGGGCGAGCGCCACGCCGTGCTTGAGCGTCGGGCTGAACGTGCCGCTGGTGACCACACCGACCTGCCGGTCGCCGGCGTGCACGGTCATGCCGGGGCGCGGGATGGCCCGGTCGACCGCGGTGAGGCCGCGCAGCGTACGGGCCGGGCCGGCGGCCTTCTCGGCGCGCAGCGCGTCCCGGCCCCAGAAGGCCGGCTTGTCCCAGCCCACCGCCCAGCCGGAGCGGCCCTGCACCGGGGTGATCTCCGGGGAGAGGTCCTGCCCGTGCAGCGGGTAGCCCATCTCGGTGCGCAGCGTGTCCCGCGCGGCCAGGCCGCAGGCGCGCACCTCGGGTCCGGCGGCGAAGATCGCGTCCCAGGCGGCGACCGCGTGTTCGGCCGGCACGACCAGCTCGTAGCCCAGCTCGCCGGTGTAGCCGGTCCGGCAGACGGTCAGCTCGAACCCGGCCAGACCGGCGGTGGAGAAGCTCATGTAGTCGTGCCCGGTGGGCAGCCCGAGCGCGGCGAGCAGGTCCGCCGAGCCGGGCCCCTGGACCGCGAGCACCGCGTACGCCTCGTGCTCGTCGGTGACGGTCACGCCGCCCGGCGCGGCGGCGCGCAGCCGACGGGTCACCTCGGCGGTGTTCGCCGCGTTGGGCACCAGGAAGACGTGGTCGTCGGCGTGCAGGTAGGCGATGATGTCGTCCACCACGCCGCCGGTCGCGTCGTCGCAGCAGAGCGTGTACTGGGCCTGGCCGGGCGCGATCCGGCCGAGGTCGTTGGTGAGGCAGGCGTTGACGAAGTCGGCCGCGCCGGGCCCGGCGACCCGGACCTTGCCCAGGTGCGAGACGTCGAAGACGCCCACCCCGGTCCGCACGGCCGTGTGCTCCTTCAGCACGCCGCCACCGGCGTACTCGAGCGGCATCTGCCAGCCGCCGAAGGGGGCGAATTTTGCGCCGAGCGCGCTGTGTCGCTCGTGCAGCGGGGAGCGGCGCAGCCGGGTCTCGGCGGCGTCGGAGGTCACCTCGGTCATGGGTGGCAACTTACCGGCCGGGACCACGGTGGTTAGCATCGGCGGGATCCCGTCGACTCGCATCGGCGGGACAGCCACGCTTCCGGCGGGTAGGTTGCCGCCGGAGAGACCTTCATCGCCGGTACGCGAAGATGCGGCCGGCCCGGCCCGCCCGGAGTAGCTTTCGTGACATCGCCCCGCACCACCCTCAGCCTGGTCGACACCGACCCCGCCGAACTCGCCGTCGACGCGATCGTGATCGGCGTGCACAGCCAGACCACCGAACCGGGCCACGGCGCACCCGCCGACGCCCTGCTCCTGGCCAGCGGCGCGGAGAGCATCGCCGCCGCGTTCGACGGAAAGCTGACTGCGACGCTGGCCCTGCTCGGCGCGACAGGTGGCCCGGGCGAGGTGATCAAGTTGGCCACGCTGGGCACGGTGACCGCCCCGGTGGTCGTCGCCGTCGGGCTCGGCGCGGAGCCCTCGGGCGCCGCTCCGGCCCCCGAGTCCCTGCGTCGGGCGGCCGGCGCGGCGGTCCGGGCGTTGGCCGGCGCGCCGCGGGTCGCCCTCGCGCTGCCGCTGCCGGACGACGCCGACGCCCCGGCCGCGCTGCGCGCGGTCGCCGAGGGCGCGCTGCTCGGCGGTTACCGGTTCGCCGGCTACAAGACCAAGCCGCAGCCGGCCCGGCGCGAGCCGGTGGCCGAGGTGCTGGTCGCGGTGCCGGACGCGGCCGACGCGACCGCCCAGGCCGAGGTGGCCCGGGCGCAGGCGGTGGCCGGCGCGGTGCGGGCCAGCCGGGACTGGGTCAACACCGCCCCGAACGAGCTGCGCCCGCCGGCGTTCGCCGACGCCGTGGCGTCCGCCGCCCGGGAGGCCGGCCTGGCCGTCGAGGTGCTCGACGAGGCGGCGCTGGCCGCCGGCGGCTACGGCGGCATCCTCGCGGTCGGCCAGGGCTCGGAGGCCCCGCCGCGGCTGGTGAAGCTCACCTACAACCCGGCCGGTGGCGGCAGCGGCAAGCGGGTCGCGCTGGTCGGCAAGGGCATCACCTTCGACACCGGCGGCATCTCGATCAAGCCGGCGCAGGGCATGTGGGAGATGAAGTCCGACATGGCCGGCGCGGCGGCGGTCGGCGCGACCATGCTGGCGGTGGCGGCGCTCAAGCCGTCCGTCACCGTCACCGGCTACCTGCCGATGGCGGAGAACATGCCGTCCGGCACCAGCTACCGGCCGGGCGACGTGATCAGCATGTACAACGGCAAGAAGGTGGAGGTGCTCAACACCGACGCCGAGGGCCGGATGATCCTGGCCGACGCCATGGCGCGGGCGTGCGAGGACGGCGCGGACTACCTGTTCGAGACCTCGACGCTGACCGGCGGCCAGGTGATCGCGCTGGGCAAGCGGATCGCCGGCGTGATGGGCACCCCGGAGCTGTGCGAGCGGGTCCGGGTGGCCGGCGACGCGACCGGCGAGCCGGCCTGGCCGATGCCGCTGCCGGACGACGTGCGCAAGGGCATGGAGTCGGACGTCGCCGACATCTCCCAGGTCAACGCCGGCATGGACCGGGCCGGGCACATGTTGCAGGGCGGGGTGTTCCTGCGGGAGTTCGTCACCGACGACGTGGCGTGGGCGCACATCGACATCGCCGGCCCCGGCTACCACTCGGGCGAGGCCACCGGCTACTGGACCAAGGGCGGCACCGGCGTCCCCGTCCGCACCCTGCTCCACCTGGTCGACGACGTGGCCGCCAACGGCTGACCCACCCCGCGCGCACTCCCCGGGGGGCGCGCAGGTTCACGGCAAGAGTGGCCATTCAGCGGAGAATGGCCACTCTTGCCGTGAGAGCCCTCCCAGGGGCTCAGAACAGCTCGGGACGGCGCTTGCGGCGCTCGTTGTAGTCGCGCATCCGCTGCGGGTAGCCCATCAGGCGCACGTCGTAGATCGGGATGGCGGTCCGGTGGGCCCAGCGCCGGGCGTCCTCCGGGCTGCCGACCCGCCGTCGGGTCCACTCGCCGTCGTCGGCGATCAGGATGACGGTGGTCTCGGTGACCGTCGTCCGTGGTTCCAGGTAGGCCTCGACGCCCCGCCGGGTGCGAACGAAGTTCTCAAGATGGTCCAGATCGGCGCGATCCGCGGTGCGGTCGCGGCTCACCGCGCCCACCTGCTTGCGTCGTCGGAACAGCGCCACCGGACCCACTCCTCCCCCGGACGTCATCGAAGACGATGCCAAGAGTACGTGTCGCCGACGTGTCGTTGGGCACCTCGGTACGCGCTCGGCCGCCGGTGGTGACAAGATGACCGAGGTGGGGTGTGCCTGTTACCCCGCCGTAACCCCCGATGCAGCGACGCGACCTGGGAGTTGGATGTGAGCGAGCCGAACGACACGACCTTCGACATCGTCATCCTCGGAGGTGGTAGCGGCGGCTACGCGGCGGCGCTGCGTGCCGCCCAGCTGGATCTGTCCGTCGCGCTCATCGAGAAGGGCAAGCTCGGCGGCACCTGCCTGCACAACGGCTGCATCCCCACCAAGGCGCTGCTGCACGCCGCCGAGATCGCCGACCAGACCCGCGAGTCCGAGCAGTTCGGCGTGAAGGCCGAGCTGGTGGGCATCGACATGGCGGCGGTCAACTCGTACAAGGACGGCGTGATCGCCCGCCTCTACAAGGGCCTCCAGGGCCTGGTGGGCAGCGCCAAGAAGATCACCTTCGTGGCCGGCGCCGGCAAGCTGGTCGGCAGGAACGTGGTCGAGGTCGACGGCAAGCGCTACACCGGCCGCAACGTGGTCCTGGCCTCCGGCTCGTACGCGAAGAGCCTGCCCGGCCTGGAGGTCGACGGCGAGCGGATCATCACCAGCGACCACGCGCTCACCATGGACCGGATCCCGTCCTCGGCGATCGTGCTCGGCGGCGGCGTCATCGGCGTCGAGTTCGCCAGCGTCTGGAAGTCCTTCGGCGTCGACGTGACCATCGTCGAGGCGCTGCCCCGCCTGGTCGCCGCCGAGGACGAGGAGTCGTCGAAGGCGCTGGAGCGGGCGTTCCGCAAGCGGAAGATCAACTTCAAGGTCGGCAAGCCGTTCGAGAAGGTCGAGAAGACCGACAAGGGCGTCAAGCTGACCATCTCCGGTGGCGACACGGTCGAGGCCGAGCTGCTGCTGGTCGCCGTCGGTCGCGGCCCGAACACCGCCAACCTCGGCTACGAGGAGCAGGGCGTCAAGATGGACCGCGGCTACGTGCTGACCGACGAGCGGCTACGCACCAGCGTGCCGAACGTCTACGCGGTCGGCGACATCGTGCCCGGCCTGCAGCTCGCGCACCGCGGCTTCCAGCAGGGCATCTTCGTCGCCGAGGAGATCGCCGGGAAGACCCCGGCCGTGATCGACGAGGTCGGCATCCCGCGTGTCACCTACTGCGACCCCGAGCTGGCGTCGGTCGGCCTGACCGAGGCGAAGGCCAAGGAGCAGTACGGCGCCGACAAGGTCAAGACCTACAACTACCCGCTGGGCGGCAACGGCAAGAGCCAGATCCTCAAGACCACCGGCCACGTGAAGCTGGTCCGGGTGGACGACGGTCCGGTGGTCGGCGTGCACATGGTCGGCGCGCGGGTCGGCGAGCTGATCGGCGAGGCCCAGCTCATCTACAACTGGGAGGCCTACCCGGCCGAGGTGGCGCAGCTCGTGCACGCCCACCCGACCCAGAACGAGGCCCTGGGCGAGGCGCACCTGGCCCTGGCCGGCAAGCCGCTGCACGCGCACAACTGACCACGACAACCGCGGCGTCCGGCGACGGGCGATGATCCCACCAGGGGAACAAAGGAGTCTGGAGAACATGCCGGTATCGGTCACCATGCCCCGGCTCGGCGAGAGCGTCACCGAGGGCACCGTCACGCGCTGGCTCAAGCAGGAGGGTGACACCGTCGAGGTCGACGAGCCCCTGCTGGAGGTGTCGACCGACAAGGTCGACACCGAGATCCCGTCGCCCGCGGCGGGCGTGCTGAGCCGGATCGTGGTCGGCGAGGACGAGACCGCCGAGGTCGGCAGCGAGCTGGCGGTCATCGCCGGTGAGGGCGAGGACGCCGGCGGCGCCCCGAAGGAGGAGGTCGAGCCGGCCACCGAGCCGACCGCCGCCGCCGAGGGCACCGGCCCCGAGCCGGAGCAGGCGGCGCAGGCCGCCGCGGAGCCCGGCGCCGAGGCCGAGCAGCCGGCCGTCGAGGAGCCGGCCCAGCCCGCCGCGTCGTCGGGCGAGGGCACCCCGGTGACCATGCCGGCCCTGGGCGAGAGCGTCACCGAGGGTACGGTCACCCGCTGGCTCAAGCAGGTCGGCGAGACCGTCGAGGTGGACGAGCCGCTGCTGGAGGTCTCCACCGACAAGGTGGACACCGAGATCCCGTCGCCGGTCGCCGGCACCGTGCTGGAGATCAAGGTCGCCGAGGACGAGACCGCCGAGGTCGGTGGCGTGCTGGCGATCGTCGGTGCGGCCGGCGGCGCGCCGTCGCAGCCGAAGGCGGAGCCGAAGCCCGAGGCGGAGGCGAAGCCGGAGCCCAAGGCGGAGGCGAAGCCCGAGCCCAAGGTCGAGGAGCCGACCCCCGGCATGTCCTACAACGAGCCGGCCGCCGAGGCGGAGCAGGCCGCGCAGCCTGCCCGGGCCGAGCAGGAGGCCCAGCCGGCCGCGCCGGCCGCCGCGCCGCAGCGACCGACCGCTCCCGCCCAGGTCGGCGGCGGCGAGGAGGCCGCCGGTTACGTGACGCCGCTGGTCCGCAAGCTCGCCGCCGAGCACGGCGTCGAGCTGGGCTCGGTCAACGGCACCGGCGTGGGTGGCCGGATCCGCAAGCAGGACGTGCTGGAGGCGGCCGAGAAGGCGAAGGCCGCCAAGGCCGCGCCGGCACCCGCCGCCGAGCCGGCCGCCGCCAAGGCGCCGGCCCAGCCGGCCGCCAAGCCGGAGCCGAGCGCCAAGCGGGGCACCACGGAGAAGCTGCCGCGGATCCGGGCGACCATCGCCAAGCGGATGCAGCAGTCGCTGCACGAGACGGCGCAGCTGACCACGGTCGTCGAGGTCGACGTCACCAAGGTCGCCAAGCTGCGGGCCCGGGCCAAGGACTCGTTCCAGGCCAAGCACGGCGTGAAGCTGTCCTTCCTGCCGTTCTTCGCCCTGGCCGCGATCGAGGCGCTGCAGACCCACCCGATCATCCAGGCCAGCATGGACCTGGACGGCGGGACGATCACCTACCCGGCCGCCGAGCACCTCGGCATCGCGGTGGACACCGAGCGCGGGCTGCTCGTGCCGGTCATCCACAACGCCGGTGACCTCAACATGGGCGGCATCGCCAAGCGGATCGCCGACCTGGCCGAGCGCACCCGGGCCAACAAGATCACGCCGGACGAGATGGCCGGCGCGACGTTCACGCTCACCAACACCGGCAGCCGGGGCGCGCTCTTCGACACCCCGATCGTGCCGTCGCCGCAGTCGGCGATGCTCGGCACGGGCGCCGTGGTGAAGCGCCCGGTCGTGGTCAACGACCCGGAGCTGGGCGAGGTCATCGCGGTCCGGTCGATGGTCTACCTGGCCATGTCGTACGACCACCGGCTGATCGACGGCGCCGACGCCGCCCGCTTCCTGACCTCGGTCAAGGAGCGGCTGGAGGCCGGTAACTTCGAGGCCGAACTGGGTCTCTGACGCCTCAGGCACACCGAAGGGGTACGCGGTTCCGGCCGCGTACCCCTTCGCCGTTTCCGGCCCGCCGCGGACCGCGCGCTGACAGACTCGGCCGGTGGGCGGGTACGGGTGGCGGGGGCGACTCGGGCCGGCGGTGCCGGTGGCCCCGGGGGCCCGGGTGGACCGGTTCGAGATCTTCTTCGACCTGGTCTTCGTCTTCTCGTTCTTCATCATCACCCGGGCCACCGCGCTCCAGGTGACCGGCGGCGCCCTGCTGCACGCCCTGCTGGTCCTCGCCGTGCTCTGGTGGTCGTGGGTGGTGCACAGCCTGGTGGCCACCCGGGTCCGGCTCGGCGAGGGCTTCGTCCCGGTGCTCATGACGGTCGGCATGGCCGCGTTGTTCACGTTCGCGCTGTCGCTGCCGAACGCGTTCCGCGATCCGCGCGGCAACGCCGCCGGGCCGATCGTCGCGGCGATCAGCTACTCCGTGCTGCGGCTGGTGCACCTGCTGCTCTACCGGCACGTGGTGCGGGACAGCCCGAACGAGCGCCGGCAGTTGATCCGGTTCACCCCGGAGGTGATCGGCAGCACCGCGCTGCTGACGGTCGCCGCACTGGTGCCGCCGAAGATCGACGGCCTGCTCACCGCGTCGATGGTCCGGGACGGGCTGTGGGCGACGGTGATCCTGCTCCAGTACGGCACCGGCATCATCGTCGGCACCTGGGGCTGGGGTGTCGCCTCGGCCGAGCACTGGACCGAGCGGTACGACCTCATCCTGATCATCGCGCTGGGCGAGTCGGTGATCTCGGTCGGCGTGGGCAGCAACCTGCTCGGGCAGCCACCCACCTGGCCGGCCGTGGCGGCCGCGGTGCTCGGCATCTTCTTCACCGCCGCGCTCTGGTGGGCGCACTACGACCTGGTCGGCCCGTCGGCGCGGATCGCCCTGCACGCGGCCCGGGACGGGCCGCGGGTGGCGATGGCCCGGGACGCGTACGCGTACCTGTTCCTGCCGATGATCGCGGGCATCATCCTGTTCGCGCTCGGCGCCGAGATGATCGTGCACGACATCGCCGACCCGAACGTGTCCCCGGGCTCGCCGGCGCACGGGCCGGCCGTTCCGCTGCTCTTCGGCGGCGTGGCCTGCTACCTCTGCGGCAACATGCTGTTCCAGGCGCGGACGCTGCGCACGCTGAGCTGGATCCGGGTCGCCGCGGTGCTGCTGCTCGGCGCCGTGATCCCGGTCGCCGAGCGGGTGCCGGGCCTGGTCGCGATGACCATGCTGACCGTCATCACGGTCGGCATGGTGGCGGCCGAGGTGATCGTCTTCGACGAGGGCCGGCGGGCGCTGCGGAAGCTGGTGTTCGAGGAGCGGGCCAGCCACGAGGCGCACGAGGCGGCCTGGCGGGCGCGCTGGCACGAGCAGCCCGACGACCGCGACGAGGGCGGGTGAGGGGTTGAACCGGCCGGCGATGGCCTGCGTGGAACTACTCGGCACCCACCGTGGGGCCATCGAGAGGGACGGGGACCCGCATGACCACCGACATTGTTTCCGCCGGCGCGGCCGGCACCTGGCAGCTCGGCGACCTGACCGTCAACCGGATCGGCCTCGGCGCGATGCGGTTGACCGCGAACGCCGACGGCGGACCGAGCGACCGGGACCGGGCGGTCGCCGTGCTGCGCCGCGCGGTCGAGCTGGGCGTCAACCACATCGACACGGCGGCGTTCTACTTCTCGCCGCTGCGCTCGGCCAACGAGCTGATCAACCGGGCGCTGTCGCCGTACCCGGACGATCTGGTCATCGTCACCAAGGTCGGGCCGGGCCGGGACCCGTCCGGCGAGTGGCTGCCGATGGCCCGGCCGGATCAGCTGCGCGGCCAGGTCGAGGAGAACCTGCGCCAGCTCGGCCGGGACCACCTGGACGTGGTGAACCTGCGGGTGTACGGCCCGGAGCCGCTGGGCGAGCACTTCGGCGCGCTCGCCGAGCTGGTCGACGCCGGGCTGATCCGGCACCTCGGCGTCTCCGCGGTACGCCCGCACCAGGTCGTCGAGGCGCGGACCATCGCCCCGGTGGTGTGCGTGCAGAACTCGTACGGCCTGGGCTACCGCCGGAGCAACGACGAGCTGATCCGGGACTGCGCCGCGCACGGCACCGCGTTCGTGCCGTTCTTCTCGATCGTGACCAGCGGACGGGAGGCCGGCGCGACCGGCGAGGAACACCCGGAGGTCCTCGCGGTGGCGCGCGAGCACGGCGTCACCGCGGCGCAGGTGCGGCTGGCCTGGACGCTGGCCCGTGGCCCGAACGTGCTCGCCATCCCCGGCACCGGCGACCCGGCGCACCTGGAGCAGAACATCGCCGCCGGCGCGCTCCGCCTCTCCCCCGCCGCCCTGGCGCGCCTCGACGCGGTCTGACGTGTTGAGCGGGGCCCCCTCCTCTACCGGATGCGTTGAGCGGGGGCCCCGCCTTACCCTTCGGCCGTCGGCAGAAGGGATGGGTGGAAGGCGGAGCGGAGCCGGAGACTGGGCCGATGGCGATCTTCTCCGTACAGGCCCGGCCCACCGACGCGGCGAGCTGGGCCGAGCTGGCCCGCACCGTCGAGGCCGCCGGCTTCGACGCGCTCCTCGCCGCCGACCACCCGGGTTTCGGCCCGTCCCCGTTCGTGTCGCTCGCCGCCGCGGCGGCCGTGACCGGCACGCTGGGCCTCGGCTCGTACGTGTCCAACGCCGGCCTGCGGGAGCCGCTCCTGCTCGCCACCGACGTGGCCACGCTGGACGTGGTCTCCGGTGGGCGGGCGCGGCTCGGCCTGGGCGCCGGCCACACGCCGGGCGAGTGGCGGGCCGTCGGGCGCGAGCGCCCGGACGTCGCCGGCCGGGTCCGCCGCTGCGTCGCGGTGGCCGAGGCGGTACGGGCGCTGCTGGCCGGCGACGAGGTCACCGTGGACACGCCGGACCTGGCCGCGTACGCCGCCCGCCTCGACGAACCCCGACCGGTCCAGGACCGGATCCCGCTCACCGTGGGCACCGCCAACTCGACGCTGCTGCGGTGGGCCGGCGCGCACGCCGACGTGGTCGGCCTGACCGGTTTCGGGCGCACCCTGGCCGACGGTCACCAGCACGAGGTCCGGTGGCGGGCCGACCAGCTCGACGCGCAGCTCGCCCAGGTGGCGGCCGGCGCGGCCGGCCGGGACGCGCCGCCGGTCCTGGAGGCTCTGGTGCAGCGGTTCGCCGTGACCGACGATGCCGAGGCGGTCGCCGCGGAGACCGCCGCCGAGACCGGCCTCACCCCGGCGGAGGTGCTGGCCACCCCGTTCGTGCTGATCGGGACCGCCGACGAGATCGTCGCGGCGGTGGCCGGGCACCGGCGCCGTTGGGGTGTCACCCGCTTCGTGGTACGCGTCGACGCCGTCGACGCGCTCGCGCCGTTCCTGCCCGGGCTGGCCTGACAACGGCCGGAAACGGGGCGACTTCGAGCGCACTCGAAAGTGGACAATGGTGTCATGACGACGACACGACGGCTGGGCCGCAGCGGCATCGAGGTCAGCGCGATCGGCATGGGTTGCTGGGCGATCGGCGGTCCACTCTGGGACGGCGCCCAGCCGCTCGGCTGGGGCGAGGTGGACGACGACGAGTCGGTCCGCACCGTCCACCGGGCGCTGGACCTGGGCGCGACCCTCTTCGACACCTCCAGCAACTACGGCGCGGGGCACAGCGAGCGGGTGCTGGGCCGCGCGCTCGCCGGCCGCCGGGACCAGGCGGTGATCGCCACCAAGTTCGGCTATCCCACCGACGAGGCGACCCGCCAGGCCGCCGGCGAGGACGGCACGCCCGACTACGCGCGACGTAGCCTGGAGGGCTCGCTGCGCCGGCTCGGCACCGACCACGTCGACCTCTACCAGCTGCACCTGGGCGGGCTGCCGGTGCCGCGGGCGCTGGACCTCGTCGAGACCCTGGAGGACCTGGTCGGCGAGGGGAAGATCCGGGCGTACGGCTGGAGCACCGACGACCCGGCCTCGGCGCGCGCGTTCGCCGAGGCGGGCCCGCACTGCGCGGCGATCCAGCACGACCAGTCGGTGCTGCGGGACAACGCCGCGATGCTGGCGGTCTGCGACGACTTCGACCTGGCCAGCCTCAACCGCGGGCCGCTGGCGATGGGCCTGCTCACCGCGAAGTACCAGGGCACGCCGGCCGCCCGGGGCGGCGACGACGTGCGCGGGGCGGCCCCGGAGTGGCTGGACTGGTTCAGCGACGGCGTCCCGCGCGCCGAGTGGGCCGACCGGGTGGCCCGGGTCCGCGAGGCGCTCACCGCCGACGGCCGCACGCTCGCCCAGGGCGCGCTGGGCTGGTTGCTCGCCCGCAGCCCGCACACGCTGCCGATCCCCGGCTGCCGGATGGTCGGCCAGGCCGAGGAGAACGTGGGCGCGTTGGCGTACGGGCCGCTGCCGGAAGCGGCGTTCGCCGAGGTGGAGCGCCTCCTCGCCGACCTGCGCACCACCCCGGCGACCGCGTGAGCGCCGCCGCGCCCGGCGACCCCTTGTCCGACCGGCGCTTCGCGCTCTCATCCACCGCGGACGAGCGGACGCTGCTGGACACGTTCCTGGACTTCCAGCGGGACGCCCTGGTCCGCAAGTGCGAAGGTCTGTCCGACGAGCAGCTGCGGTCGCGGCCGGTGCCGTCCTCCGGGCTGTCGCTGATCGGCCTGGTCCGGCACCTCGCGACGGTCGAACGCTGGTACTTCCAGGGCGTGGTCGCGGACGCGCCGTGGCCCGGTGACCTGTTCGACCTGACCGACGATTTCGACGCGCCGTTCCACGATGTCGCCGACGCCACCGGTCCGGAAACCTTCGCGCTGTGGGGCGAACAGGTGGCGGTCTCCCGCGGGATCGCCGCCGCGCGCTCCCTCGACGCGGTCGGGAGCACCCCGGGCAGCGGGGCCGAACGATCGCTGCGGTGGGTGCTCACCCACATGATCGACGAGTACGCCCGCCACCTGGGCCAGGCCGACATCCTGCGCGAGGCGATCGACGGTCGCACCGGGGAGTGACCGAACCTTCGATTCTCGGGCGAGTCTCGGGCGAGTCGCGGACGGCGAGCAGGTGTGCTCGCGAGCGATATGCCTCTCCGTCACAAATCTGACGGAGAGGCATCTCGCGCTGAAGACATGTCTTCCGCAGCCCGCGACACGCCCGACCGCCGCCGCGCAGGTCGCGCAGCGTCGAAGCGTCCACGCTCCCCAGTCTGCCCCGCCACGCATCCGAATCCCGCTGCGTACTCGAAGATGGGAACATGCGGATCCTCATGGCCGGCGTGTCCGGCTTCCTCGGCACCCGACTGGTCGACCGGCTCACCGCCGACGGGCATCAGGTCACCCGCCTGGTCCGCCGCCCGCCGCGCAGCAGCACGGACGAGCGGCAGTGGAACCCGTCCGCCGCGCAGCTCGACCCGCAGGTGGTCGCGGACGCCGACGCGGTGGTGAACCTGGCCGGCGCCGGGGTGGGCGACAAGCGCTGGAACGACGACTACCAGAAGCTGATCCGGACCAGCCGGGTGGACAGCACGACCACGCTCGCCATCACGATCGCCGGCCTGCCCGACCCGGACCGGCCGGCGGTGTTGCTGAACTCGTCCGCGGTCGGGTGGTACGGCAACACCGGGGACCGGACGGTGGAGGAGGACGCGCCGGCCGGTGAGGGGTTCCTCGCCGACGTCTGCCGGGTCTGGGAGGCGGCGACCCGGCCGGCCGAGGACGCCGGGACGCGCGTGGTCCGGCTGCGCACCGGGCTGCCGCTGCACCGCGACGGCGGCCTGCTCAAGCCGCAGTTGCTGCCGTTCCGGCTCGGCGTCGGCGGCAAGCTGGGCAACGGCCGGCAGTGGCTGCCGTGGATCTCGATGCGGGACTGGCTGGACGCGGTGGCCTTCCTGCTGGCCCGCGACGACGTGGCCGGCCCGGTGAACGTGGTCGGCCCGGCGCCGGTCACCAACGCCGAGTTCACCCGGGAGCTGGCCCGCCAGCTGCACCGGCCGGCGATCATGCCGATCCCGGCGCTGGCGTTGAAGGTGGCCCTCGGCGGTTTCGCGCACGAGGCGCTCACCAGCACCCGGGTGCTGCCGGGGGTGCTCGGCAAGGCCGGTTTCACCTGGACCCACCCGAACCTGCCGGGCGCGCTGCACGCCGCCCTGGCCGGGTGAGCGGGCGAGGGCGGCGCGGGCGGCGTCGGGTCAGCAGCCGATGACCCAGTAGCTGGGCCCGGTCTGCTTCAGCGACGTGGTGTAGAACGTGTTGTAGAGGCCCATCCGCTGGCCGCTGCCCAGCGCGTAGGCGTACCCGCCGGACTGGTAGGCCCGGCCGGCCGCGACGTGCGCGTAGTTGCTGGCGGTGACGCAGACCGGCGCGGTCGGCGACGCGGTGGGCGACGCGGTCGGGGTGGGCGAGGCGGTCGCGGTCGCCGTCGGGGTCGGGCTGGGCGTGGCGCCGCCGCCCAGACCGAAGAAGAGCGCGTCGCGGTACGTCGAGCAGATGGTGTCCAGGAAGTACGCCCCGGCGGTGCCGCACTGGTCCGCGGCCGAGCCCGGGTCGACCGGGGTGCCGTGGCCCATCCCGGAGACCCGGTAGACACGCACCTGGTCGTTTCCGTAGACCTCCAAACTGGTGCCACCGGGCAGCGACGAGGTGCTGGTCGGGGTCTGCGAGACGCCGAGCACGTTGGTCCACTGGTCGCGCGACTCGGTCGCGTTCGCCACGTTCACCGTGTAGTCGCTGGTGCCGTGCCAGACGGCCACCCGCGGGCGCGGGCCGGAGTAGCCGGCGTACGCGTTGCGGACTAGGTCGCCCCACTGCGCCGGGGTCTTGTCCACGCCTGGGTTCATGCAGCTGTACGCCGTGGTGGTGCTGGTGGCGCAGCGGTACGGGATGCCGGCGATGATCGAGCCGGCGGCGAACACGTCCGGGTAGGTGGCGAGCATGACGGAACTCATCGCGGCGCCGGCGGACAGGCCGCTGACGTAGACGCGGCCGGCGGCGGTGCCGTAGTTCGTCTTCGCGTAGTCGACCATCTGCTTGATCGACAGCGCCTCGCCCTGGCCCCGGGCGGTGTCGCCGGTCTCGAACCAGTTGAAGCAGGAGTTGGCGTTGTTGCCGGACGGCTGCTGCGGCACGATCAGCGCGAACTTCCACTGGTCGGCGTACTTCTGCCAGCCGGAGTTGGTGAAGTAGGTCGAGGCGTTCTGGGTGCAGCCGTGCAGCAGCACCACGGCGGGCGCGTTGCCGGGCAGGCCGTCCGGACGGTAGGCGTACATGGTCAGGTTGCCGGGGTTGGAGCCGAACCCGCTGACCTGGGTCAGCGAGGCGGCCTGCGCGGGCAGGGCGGCGACCAGGACGCCGGCCGCGGCGAGCACGACCCCGGCCGCCGCCCCGGCGAGGCGGGTGATGAGGGATGAGGAGCGGGACACGGGGACCTCCCGATCATGGAATGTGAACTGAGTCACTTCCGAGTTGCCGCGACGTTACGTCCGTGTTTCATCGACCGGAATGGTTGTCCGTCACACATTCACCGTCCGGGCGGTGTGCCCGGGTCCGGTTGGTAACGTCCGCTGCGTGCCGTCCGCCCCGCCCCCGCCCACCGCCCCGCCGCCCGCCACCGTCGCCCGTGACCGGCGCGCGGACCTGCTGGTGACGCTCGCGGCGGTGGCGCTGGCGCTCTGGGTGACCAGCGGGATGTGGCGGGACCCGAACACCCGGACGATCACCGTCAACTCCAGCGACCAGGCGCTCTTCGAGTGGCTGCTGGCCTTCGGCGGGCACGCGCTCAGCCACGGCGAGAACCCGCTCTTCACCCACCTGATCAACGTCCCGGACGGGGTGAACCTCGCGGTCAACACCTCGATCACCGCGTACGCGGCGGTCTTCGCGCCGCTGACGTACCTGATCGGGCCGCCCGCGACGTTCCTGGTGATCCTGACGCTCAACCTGGCCGCCACCGCGGTGGCCTGGTACTGGCTGCTCAGCCGGCACCTGGTCGGCAGCCGGCTGGCCGCCGGGGTGGGCGCGTTGTTCATCGCCTTCTGCCCGGCCATGGTGTCGCACGCCAACGCGCACCTGAACTGGACCGCGGGCTGGCTGGTGCCGCTGCTGATCTGGGGCGTGTTCCGGCTGCGCCGGCCCGGCCGCGCGGTCACCGGCGGGATCGTGCTCGGCCTGCTGGTGGCGGTGGCGTTCTCGATCGCCGCCGAGGGCCTCTTCTTCACCGCCCTGGCGCTCGCGGCGTTCCTGCTGGTCCGGACGCTGCACCCGGCCCGCCGGGCGGAGCTGCGGGCGGTGCTCCCGCGCGTGCTGGCCGGGCTCGGGGTGACCGCGCTGGTGGCCGGCGTGCTGCTGGCGTACCCGCTCTGGCTGCACTTCGCCGGGCCGCAACGGTTCCACGGCACCGGCTTCGACCCGCTGATCCACTCCGAGGACATCGCCGCGTACGGGTCGTACCCGCGCCGGTCGCTCGCCGGCTGGGCCGGCTTCGGCACCTCGCTCGCGCCCAACCCGACCGAGGAGAACTCGTTCTTCGGGGCCCCGCTGCTGCTGCTCGCGGTCGCCTGCTTCGCGCTGCTCTGGCGGCGCGCCGACCGGGCGTTCCGGGCCACCCTGCTGGCGCTCGGCGTGACCGCGGTGGTCTTCGCGGTGCTCTCCTGGGGGCCGACGGCCAGGTGGAACGGCCGGCGCACCGACCAACTGCTGCCGTTCGGGGTGCTGGACAACCTGCCGGTGATCAACGCGGCGTTGCCGTCCCGGCTGGCGCTTGTCGTCGCGCCGGTGATCGGCCTGCTGCTGGCGTACGCGATCGACGCGCTGCGCGCCCGGCCGCCCCGGCGGCGGGCGGTCGGCGCGGCCTGGCTGGTCGGCTTCGCCGCCGCCCTGCTGCCGCTGCTGCCCACCCCGCTGCTCACCAGCGTCCGCGAGCCGATCCCGGCGTTCATCACCGGCGGCGCCTGGAAGCGCTACGTCCCGCCCGACGGGGTGCTCACCCCGCTGCCGCTGACCGTCGACGTCTACCCGGACGGCCAGCGCTGGCAGGCGTACGCCCTCGCCCACCGCCAGGGTGAGTTCCGCATCCCGGCCGGCTTCTTCCTCGGCCCGGGCGGGCCGGACGGCCGCGGCCGGATCGGCCCGGTGCCGCGCACCTTCGACACGCTGATGGACCAGGCGGGCAGCACCGGGCTGGTGCCGATCGTCACCGAGGGCAGCATCCAGGAGTCGCGGGCCGACCTGCGCTACTGGGGGGTGCGGGTGGTGGTGCTGGCCGACCGGGTGCACGGCGCCAAGTACGACGTCGACGAGGAGGCGCTGCGCCGCACCGCCACCGCCCTGCTCGGCCCGCCCGAGCGGGTCGAGGACGTCTGGCTGTGGCGGGTGCCCGCGACCTGAGGCGACGAGCGTCACGAGTTCGGGGTCGGACCGGCGGGACTACGCTGGGCGGGTGAGCGTGACGACTTCCGTACCGACCGCCGTCCGCGCCGGCCGGCTCGACTACCAGGCCGCCTGGGACGAGCAGCGCCGGCTGCACGAGGCCGTGGTGGTCGGCGAGCTGGGCGACACGGTGCTGCTCCTGGAGCACCCGAGTGTCTACACCGCCGGCAAGCGGACCGAGCCGTGGGACCGGCCGACGGACGGCACGCCGGTGGTGGACGTGGACCGCGGCGGCAAGATCACCTGGCACGGTCCGGGGCAGCTGGTCGGCTACCCGATCGTCCGCCTGCCCGATCCGGTCGACGTGGTGGCGTACGTCCGGCGCACCGAGCAGTTGCTGATCGACGTCTGCGCCGAGTTCGGGCTGACCGCCGGCCGGGTCGAGGGCCGCAGCGGCGTGTGGGTGCCGGCGGACGACCGGGGCCCGGCACGCAAGGTGGCCGCCATCGGCATCCGGGTGGCCCGCGGCGTCACGCTGCACGGCTTCTCCGTCAACTGCGACTGCGACCTGGGCTTCTTCGACCGGATCGTGCCCTGCGGCATCCGCGACGCCGGGGTCACCTCGCTCACCGCCGAGCTGGGCCGGCCGGTCACCGTCGCCGACGTGCTGCCCGTGGTCGAGCGGCAGTTGCCCACCCTGACCCGGGTCTAAACCCCCTCACCTGCGCGGATCCACTCAGCTCGGACAAATATATAGACGATCATTGATATTTACTGTTGTAAATGCGACGCTAGGCATGGAAGCGCTCCCACTCCCATCCTAAGCGCCGAAGGAGGACGTAACCGTGCGTTCCCACCACCAATCCGACCGACCGGGATCAGCCGTCCGCCAACCCGTCCGAGCGCTCGTCATGGCGCTCGCCCTGCTGGCCGGCATCCTGGCCGTGCCCGGCGCGGCCCAGGCCCACGGCACGATCGTCAGCCCCGCCACCCGCGCCTACAAGTGCTGGCAGACCTGGGGCAGCCAGCACACGAACCCGGCCATGCAGCAGCAGGACCCGATGTGTTGGCAGGCGTTCCAGGCCAACGCCGACACCATGTGGAACTGGATGAGCGCGCTGCGCGACGGCCTCGGCGGGCAGTTCCAGGCCCGCACCCCGGACGGGCAGCTGTGCAGCAACGCCCTGTCCCGCAACGACAGCCTGAACCGGCCCGGGGCGTGGAAGACCACGAACATCGGCCGCAACTTCACCGTGCAGCTGTACGACCAGGCCAGCCACGGCGCCGACTACTTCCGCGTCTACGTGAGCAAGCAGGGGTTCAACCCCACCACCCAGAAGCTCGGCTGGGGGAACCTCGACTACATCACGCAGACCGGCCGGTACGCGCCGTCGCAGAACATCAGCTTCAACGTCTCGACCTCCGGCTACACCGGACACCACATTCTCTTCGTCATCTGGCAGGCATCCCACCTCGACCAGGCGTACATGTGGTGCAGTGACGTGAACTTCACCTGATCGGCGGACCGCACCGCTCCGGCCCGGGACGCGTTCGTCCCGGGCCGGAGTCGCGCCGACCCGTCAGGGCGTGAGGCGGTGCAGGTCGCGCGGGAACGCGGTCACCTCCCGGACGTTCGCCGCGCCGGTCAACCGGGCGACGAACCGCTCCAGGCCGATCGCGAAGCCGCCGTGCGGCGGCATGCCGTGCCGGAACGCGTCCACGTACCCGGCGTACGGCTCCACCGCCTCGCCCCGCGCCGCCAGCGCGGCCAGGTAGTCCGCGTGCCGGTGCAGCCGCTGCCCGCCGGTGACCAGCTCCATCCCCCGGAACAGCAGGTCGAAGCCGTTCGAGTGGGTCGGTCGGGCCGGGTCCGGATGGGTGTAGAAGGGCCGCTTCGCCATCGGGTACCCAGTGACGAACAGGAAGTCGCTGCCGTGCTCGGCCCGCGCCCACTCCCCCAACGCCCGCTCGTGCGCGGGTGCCAGGTCGGGCTCGTCGGCCGGCGCCCCGGCGATCTCCAGCGCGTCGGTGAAGTGCACCGCCGGAAGCTCAACCGGCACCTCCGGCGCCGTCACGCCGAGCGTGTCGAGCGCGCCACCGGCCCGCTCGACGACGCCGGCGAGCATCCCGGCCAGGGTGTCCCGCAGCACCGCCATCACGTCCCGGTGGTCGGTCACGAAGCCCAACTCCACGTCGAGCGAGGTGTACTGGGCCAGGTGGCGCACCGTGTCGTGCGGCTCGGCACGGAACACCGGCCCCACCTCGTACACCCGCTCGAAGACGCCCACCATGAGCTGCTTGTAGAACTGCGGCGACTGGGCCAGGTAGGCGGGCCGGCCGAACCAGTCGAGCGCGAACACGTTCGCGCCGCTCTCGGTGGACGAGCCGACCACCTTCGGCGTGTGCACCTCGACGAAGCGCTGCCGGTCGAGCGTGGCCCGGAAGCCGGCCACCGCCGCCGCCGAGATCCGCAGCGCGGCGGAGCGGGTCGGGTGGCGCAACGCGGTCGGCGCGTGGTCGAGCTGGGTGGGGAGGCTGGCGGTGAGCGCCGGCCGGTAGAGGTCGAACGGTGGCGGGACGGCGGGCGGGCCGAGCGGTCGTACCGTCGGCTCGACGACCTCGACCCCGGCGGGCGCGGTGGGGTTCGCGACCACGGTGCCGACCACCTCGACGACGGTCTCCTCGGTGAGCGCCTCGACCTGGGCGCGCACGTCGGGCGCGGCGACCACCACCTGGGCGAGTCCGGCGGCGTCCCGGACGATCAGGAACGCCACCGACTTGAGTAGCCGGCGGCGGTGGACCCAGCCGGCGAGCCGGACGGTCGCGCCGACGTGGGCGGGGAGCTGGTGGGACAGGATGCGTTGCACGGTGGCTACCTCCTTGATCAATCGCAACGCGATCCCCAGGGAGGTGTGGGCGAGCGGGAACCTCGCGGTGCCACCACACCTTCGCCCTCCGCCTCGGCGGAGGGCCTCGTTCGTCGCCTTTTCACCGGGGCCAGCCGGGCGGGTTCTACTGGGCAGGGGTGTCAACCGGGGCCCCTGCCTCTGCCGGAGGCGTTGACAGGGGGCCCTTCCTCACCCGTGTGCGCCGTTCTTCCCGCAGCTCGGGAGGGTCTTCGCGGGCCGGCGCCAGACCGCCTCGCAGCACCTCGGCGGCTCTCTGGGCTGGCGGGTCGGTCCGCTACTCGGCTCCGTCGCAGCTCTGCCCGGCACGCTAGCACCACCACCGCCGGAATGTGACGAGGTTTTTTTGACCGCTCGTGTCCGGTGTCACAACATTTCAGGGGTGACGGCCGTCGCCCGACGTTCATCGACCACCGCCGACCGGCGTAGGCTCGATTTCGTGACGATCGAGCAAACCGCGCCGACGACTGAGCAGCCCGCGCGCACCGCGACCGTCGCCCCGGAGGGGCGGCGCATGCTGCGGATCGAAGCGCGCAACGCCGAGACGCCGATCGAGCGCAAACCACCGTGGATCAAGGTCAAGGCCAAGATGGGCCCGGAGTACACCCAGCTGCGTGGGCTCGTCTCGCGCGAGGGTCTGCACACCGTGTGCCAGGAAGCCGGCTGCCCCAACATCTACGAGTGCTGGGAGGACCGCGAGGCCACCTTCCTCATCGGCGGCGACCAGTGCACCCGGCGCTGCGACTTCTGCCAGATCGACACCGGCAAGCCGGCCGAGTTCGACGCCGACGAGCCCCGCCGGGTCGCCGAGTCGGTCGCCGCGATGGGCCTGCGTTACGCGACCATCACCGGGGTGGCCCGCGACGACCTGCCCGACGGCGGCGCCTGGCTCTACGCCGAGACGGTCCGGCAGATCCACGCCCTGCGGTCCGGCTGCGGCGTCGAGCTGCTGATCCCCGACTTCAACGCGGTGCCCGAGCAGCTCGCCGAGGTCTTCGGCTCGCGCCCCGAGGTGCTGGCGCACAACGTGGAGACCGTGCCGCGCATCTTCAAGCGGATCCGCCCGGCCTTCCGCTACGAGCGTTCGCTCGACGTGATCCGCCAGGCCCGGGCCGACGGCCTCGTCACCAAGAGCAACCTCATCCTCGGCATGGGCGAGGAGCGCAGCGAGGTCTCGCAGGCGCTGCGCGACCTGCACGAGGCCGGCTGCGAGCTGATCACCATCACGCAGTACCTGCGCCCCTCCCCCCGGCACCACCCGGTCACCCGCTGGGTCAAGCCGGAGGAGTTCGTCGAGCTGCGCGAGGAGGCCGAGGAGATCGGCTTCGCCGGCGTGATGAGCGGCCCGCTGGTCCGCTCGTCCTACCGCGCCGGCCGCCTCTACCAGCAGGCGCTCGCCGCCCGCGAACAGGTGACCGTCGCCGGCTGAGGCCGGCGTCCGACCGCGTCACCCGCCGCCGGCCCCCGGCCGGATGCCATGATCGCAGGGATGACCGCCGGGGTACGCCAGGAGCCACGCGAGGCCGAGCGCCCGCGTACGCCCCGGCGTCCCCGGCTGCCGACGCTGCTCGCCCTGCTGGTCGGCTTCGCCGGCGTCGGCTACCGGTTGGCGCTGCTGCTCGCCGACGCGCCGCCCAGCAACAGCGACGAGGCGACCATGGGGCTCGCCGCGCTGCACATCGCCCGGGGCGACGACTTCCCGGTCTGGTTCTACGGCCAGGCGTACATGGGCACGCTGGAGGCGTATTTGGCCGCGCCGCTGGTCGCGGTCGCCGGGCCGTCCGTGCTCGTGCTGCGGCTGCCCACCCTTGCCCTGTACGCGCTGTTCCTGCTGCTGTCCTGGCGGCTCACCCGCCGGCTCGGTGGCGACCGCTGGTACGCCCTGCTGGTCGTCGCGGTGCTCGCGCTCGGCGCCGACCGGGTGGTGAAGAACCAGCTCATCGCCGGCGGTGGCTATCCCGAGCTGAATCCGGCCGGGGCGGCGCTGGCGCTGCTCACGGTCGCGTTGTGCGGCGGCGGGACGGGCGCGCGGCTGCCCCGCTGGGCGGCCTGGGGTCTGGTCGCCGGGGCGCTGCTCTGGGTCGACCCGCTGATCCTGCCGTACGTGCTGACGCTCGGCGCGCTGCTGGTGGCGTGGCGGCGGCGGGAACTGGCCGGCCGGGCCGGGGCGGTGCTCGCCGGCGCGCTGCTGCTGGGTGTCGCCCCGATGGTGCTGGACAACCTCCGGCACGGGCGCAACCCGCTCACCGCGGTGCTGGCGGCCAGCGGCTCCGGCACGGCGGCGGGCTGGGTCGAGCGGGGGCACGGCGGGCTGGTCGTCGGCCCGCCGCTGGCCCTGGGCTTCTGCTCGCCGGGCCACTGCGCACCCTGGCAGCTCTGGTGGGCCCCGGTCTTCCTGCTCCTCCTGCTGCTCGCGGCGTTCACCGCGTGGCGCGCCCTGCGCGGACCCGTCCCACCGTCACTCGCGGACCAGCGGGTGTCGGCGGGGGTACGGTTGGCGCTGCTCGCCGGGGCGGCGGCGGTGCTGGCCGCGTACGCGTCGAGCACCGCGGCCGGGCGGACGCCGCTGGAGAGCAGCCGCTACCTGTCCTGCCTGGCGGTCGCCGTCCCCGCCCTGCTCTGGCCGCTGTGGCAGGCCGCCCGCCCGCTGGCCGCCCGGCTCCCCTGCCGGCCCCACGGACCGCTCACCCGCCGGCCCGCCCGGCCCGCCCGGCCCGACGCGCGAGGCGTGCGCGGCCTCGACCGGCACCGCCAGCTCGGCGAGGTGGCGGCATCGAACCCGCTCGGACACCCCCACCTCGGCGAGGTGGCGCCGATCAACGGGCCGGGGCACCGCCAGCTCGGCGAGGTGGCGGCATCGGACCCGCTCGGACACCGCCAGCTCGGCGAGGTGGCGCCGATCAACGGGCCGGGGCACCGCCAGCTCGGCGAGGTGGCGGCATCGGACCCGCTCGGACACCGCCAGCTCGGCGAGGTG